>NZ_WFLM01000001.1:351324-977453 GCF_009208775.1 Silvanigrella paludirubra
TTTTAGCAGAAGCGCCAGCAGAGAGAGAGAATGTAGCAACTAAGCTGGTTAGATTTGTCCCAAAAGGCATGACAACATTGACATTATTTCCAGAGATTGAGCTAGAGATTTGAGAAGGAATTGAAAATGCAGTCAATTGAGCGGCTGAGTTTGAGGCGTTTGTAACAGTAACAGTGTAGCTGTTGTTAGAAACTCCATCTTGAGCAGTAATTGTATAGGTAACAGGGTTGGTAAAATCATTAGCGGTAGTGGTGCTAACTTGTGTAGTTCCATTAATTTTAGCAGAAGCGCCAGCAGAGAGAGAGAATGTAGCAACTAAGCTGGTTAGATTTGTCCCAAAAGGCATGACAACATTGACATTATTTCCAGAGATTGAGCTAGAGATTTGAGAAGGAATTGAAAATTCATTAATATTAGGATGCTGTAAGGGAGGTTTAGGTTCTGGTATAATTGGGAAACAACTAACAACTAATATAAATAATTGAAATGATAATGCTATAAGAATTTTTATTCGTTTCATATTTTACTCAGATAAATCTTATTACTTTATTTATTTTAATATATTTTGAAATTAAAAGTTAAAAATATTTAATTATAAATTAATAGGAAAAATATACATTAAAAAAATTAAGCTTAAAAAATCTAAATGATTTTTAAAATTAATAACTTATTGGAATTATTATTAAGCGCAAATAAGTATCTGAATTTACTTGATTAATTGTTATTAAATTCCATATCTTATAATTTAATAATTTTTCATCGTCAAATTATAATTACGGCAAATATTTCACTTTTGTAGTTTCTATCAAAAAATAAAAATAATATTACGTTATTTAATTTTTAATAATAGATTAAATATTTTTAAAATATGATAAAATTATAACAACGGATTGAATATTAAAAAAAATTACGAAGTAAAGTAAATATTTTGATAAGGAACAAAATGTTTAAACAAATTTTAATTTATTTTGAATTGTTATTACTAACAATATTTTTTCCCCAATTTAGCTTAGCTGATGAAGTTTTAGATTCTCAAGTTTGCAGCTTTGCAAAAGAGATTAAACTACAGAATGAAGATCGTGAATTACAGCAATGGAAAGTTGAAAATACCAGCTTACCAGTATTAACCTACACTCATGAGATTTTACCTGTGTATTTAGGAGGGACAATATTTCAGAATAATAATGAAAGATTTAATATTTACACATTACCATATTATTTTAATCTAGGATACGCTAACTTTATTACAGATAATCTTGGCCTTTTGAAAATATCAAAACAAAATTTTGGAGTTTGGTATTTATTGCCTTCTTCAGATCTTGTAGTTCAAGGTTCATCAGAAAAAAATAATTATGCTAAATATGCCAAATTAAATTTTGGAAGTGTAAGAATTAAAACATTTAAAATTAATTATAATCATGATTTTAAAAAAAATAGTATAGTCTTAGAAACAAATGAAATTCGAATACTTATTGAACCTGGTTCTGATATATATATAGAAAGAGAGAATAAAGAAAACAAGTTTTATACTAAAATAATACTTTTTTGTGGAAACGTAAAAGTAATAAAAAATCAAATAAATCTTAATCCTGGAATTGAATATACAATTTATAAAAATAGTTATTTAAATTATCAAAGAAAACCAGATAGTTCTAAAATAGAAAATATATATGCATTAACAACATTGCCGATAATATTCGAAAATTTATCAAGAAATATTGATTATAAAAATAATAAAAATTTATTTGATATTATTTTAAATATAGGTTATTCAAATATTCGAATTTTTGAAACAACTTATACAGGATATAACGCAAAAATTAGCATCTTAATACCTTTGTTAGATTTATATAATTCTGTTAAATATGTTTTAGGAGTTAATACTCGGTTAGAGGAGACTAAGAGAAATTCATTAATTGGAAATTATAAATTAGAAAGTAAATTAAATTCTTTAGAGTTCGGAATTGAAAATGGTTTAAAATATAAGCCAGTAACTGAATTTACAGGATTTATATTATCTTCATTTAATTATTCACCTTTAACAATGTATAGTAATAATTATTCAATTTCTGGCATATCGATTAATAATAATCCTAAAGTTAATAAAAATATGAATTTAGGTATTACTTTAATTGGGATTTATAATATTTTTGATAATTTTGGCTTAGGTGGAAGTATTTATTCTGCTATAGGATATCTTGATTATAGTGAGGATAACTCTAATGGGTATAATTTTACTGGAAATTCAGGTTTATATTTTATTTATAATTTTGATTTATCAATTTATTATTTATTTTAGAATAAATTTTCATTAAATAAAAATATCAATATATACTTATGAAATTAATATTTTTATTATAAAATGTTCTTAATTTTATGAGTCTAAAGGATTTCTTATCATCATAATTTAATTATAAGCTTTTTTTAAATATTTACTGGTGTTAAATTTGTAAAATATATTTTTGTGATTATTGTACCTGAATTGTCTATGTAAATATTTGTAATTTATACAAAAAATATGAATGAGATGATGTCAAAATTACTATTTAAAGTTCAAAAGTACAATTGTTAAATCTAACGTTAATTTAGAATTAATTGTGGAAGATATTTTTGACAATAGGACAAATATAACTCAAATAATGGCTCCAAGATCTTCTCGCTGTATTGAGAATTCCCTTTTCCATAAAGTGGACTTAAGGATGCTTCTAAGCAACAATGCTAGGTGTTGGTTGGGATTAATTTTGGAATGGATAAATTAGGTTCAGAGGTTTCTGCAATTTATTCATTTACAGACACCTATACTTTTGGGAGAGATGAATCAAAATCAACCGCAGAGAAATTTTCGCCTGAAGCAGGTGGGATTTTTTTGTTCCACCAAACACGTGTATGAAAGTATCCATGTATGGAAAATTAGCAAAAATAAAAGCGGAAATTGAATATACTGTTACTTTATCAGGGCAAATGGCTGTAAATTATAATTTTCATTAGCTTGGGCATTCGATATAAGACACCTATTAGAATTTGTTCAATTACCAATTACCAAATCAATTAAATAGGAATTAGAAACCAGTAATGTTTTTAATACGTTTGTTGAAATTTCTGATTCACTCTAATGAAGAGTGTGATTCATATAGAGAGAATCAGAAAAAAAGCAATTAAGCGGTACGAATTTCAATTTTTTTAGCTTCAGTTTGAATATATTTTTCTATTTTAATAGTTAGAATACCGTCTTTAAATTGAGCATCTGTAACCTCAGGATTTGCTTTTTCAGGAAACTCAATCGAACGACTAAATTTTCCAAAACTCCTTTCATTTCTAAATACGGTTGTTTCGTTATTTATTTCCGCTTTTTTCTTTTCACCATAAATTGTTAATATATTTTTTTCAATCAAAATTTGAATATCTTTTTGTTCAACTCCTGCTAATTCGGTTGTAACTATATAATGTGTTTTTGTCTCAAAAATATCTATATTAGGTTTAAACCAAACTTCTCCTTTTTCTTCTGTTTCCGTATTTTTAATATGGTCTTTAAGAATAGAATGTAATAAAGTACCAACTTCATTGTGAAATCCAAAAAAAGGTAACGAATTATTTTTATTAGAACAATGTCTTCTAATGCTATTATAATACATGATATTTCTCCTAGAAATATTTTTAATTTAATGGAGTTTTTCTTCCTCCACATAAGTAAACATAATCGATAAAATTGTTTGTAAAGCTTTTTCAATTAATAAAATTTATAATTTATTTAATTTTAGGGTACTTGACAATTTAAATATATGATTACATTTGCTATTTATACATAAAATTTTTAGATAGTGGAATTGAAGCAGTGCAACCAGAAGTTGAGGATAAGGGGCAATAACCTTCCGTATCATAATAATAAACATTTAAATTATAACTTGAGCCAGAAGAAAGATTTGGCGAAGTAATTAATCCAATATCAGGGTAATAATTATTGCATATTTGATAGTTCGAAAATGGTGAAATTGGATTATTATTACTATCTAGAATTTGGCACATGATAACTAATTTTCTTCTGTAAATTAAATCATACTGATTTTCGGTTTGTGTATAATTAGGGTATAAGCTTGCGAAACCTGTATCGTAGTCTGGAGAATTTAAAGTAGCAGAAGTAATATCTGGGAATCTTGGATTTTTTAGTAAAGTATCTCTTCTTTGGGCAATTGTAAAACCATCTCCTAAGAAGCTATCTGTTTGATCGTTCATTGCAGTCAATGATCCGCTAGCCATTTTCATAAAATAAAACTGTGCCTTTGAAGCACCTCTTGCTAAAGTAGGTTTAAAATTTTGTGTGGTACCATCACTTAATACTACATTAAAATAAAATTGTTTTGAATTGTTATAAACAGGAAGATCGACAGCAAATCTTCCTAAAGAGTCGGTAGTGCCATTTTCAGGGATCCCTTTGCATGGATTATATATTTTTTGATTACTAATGGGATCGACATAATATACTTGAGCGTTTACAGCAGGGTTTCCAGAAGCATCGATTATTATAAATCCAAAATGATCAAATGAAAATTCTGTAAATGGATTTGGAAAATTTATATTTATTGAACTTGTACTGCTATTTATGGTGAAATCGGATTCAAATTCAGTATACAATACCTTATTATCATCTCCAGAACTATTATTTGAGCCACTATTATCACATGTAGTTTGAGATGATTTTAAACCATCAGCTAAATATCCAATTTTAATATGAATTGATCCTGTTGGCAATTGAACACTATTTGAGCCTGAGTTTAAAGTTGTTTGTAGATTAAATCCACTTGAATTTGTAATTTGAATAGGAATTTGTCTAGTTATAAAAGAAGTATAGCTAGAAGAGCGGTTATGATTATTTAAGCTTGGAGCATTTACCTGAAAGTTTATGGATTGCCCACTATAATGATGGCAAGAAATAAAATTGTTTGAAAGGATTATAAATAAACATAAAAACAAATATTTTTGAAATATTTTTATGGTATTCATTGAACTCCTTTCCGAAAAAGTTTGTTAATATTATTCAAATTTTTTATCGGTTTTCATGGTTTTTAGTTGATTTTTCATGATGTTTAGATTTTTTTATATTTCATATATGAATTTATTCGTTATTTTTATATAAATTCACTTTTTATAAAAAATAATGTCAAATTAGCTTCAGTTTTTAAGAATGATTTTAACATCCTCTAAATTATTTGAAGCGATAAAATTTTCAGAGTCCATAAGTTTTGCTTCAATTATTAATTTTTTATCAAATTTATTTAAAAATTCAAAAATATTTGCGACTGGTTTATTACAGTTTTGAATTGGCAAAAGAATAATTTTTTGATCATCGTGATTTATTTTTGAAAATTGGCAATAAACTATAAAACTTCTTTTTGTGATTAAATCATAGCTATTTATTACAATATTATCTGTTAAGTTATCTAGTAAAGATAAATTACCATCTTCTTGATTTGGTATTTGAATTTTGAAATTAGGAATATCTGGAAATCGAGGATTTTTATTTAAAATATCTCTTCTATAAGAAATACTAGTTCCATCTTCTAGAAAACTTTCTGTTTGTTCGTCATAAGAAGAGATCAAATTATTTGACATATTCAACTTATAAAATTGTGCTTGGTTTTTTTGGGGGTTAAAAGAAAATAAAAACTCTTTAGAAACTTCATCTTCTTCTAGTATTACCTGTAACTTTAATTGTGAAGAATAATTATAAATCGGAAGATCAACTGCGATTCTACCTTCATCATCGCTAATATCACTTAATGGAATATGAGAACAGGGGTCTTTTATTTTTTCACCACTAATGGAGTCTACATAAAAAATTTTTGCATAGCGTGCAGGATTTCCTTGCATATCATAAATTTTAAATCCAAAATGTCCAAAAGAAATAGATTGAAGTGGATTTTGAAATTGAATTTTTATAGAATCATTATTTATTATGTTTTCAAAATCGCTATTAAATTCTGTATAATAAAATGATTTAGAAATAAAAGAATTTGTTTCAGTTTCGTTATTATCACAAATATCAGATGATTCGTTTTGGATTATTTTAGCAAAAAATCCGACCTGTATATGAAATTTTCCATTTGGTAGTTCTATTGAGTTTGTTTCTGAATTTAAATTTTTTTGTAAAATAACACCAGATAAATTTGTAATTTTGATAGGAATTAAAATAGGAATTATAGAAGAATCTTCTGATAAACCATTTGAATTATGCAGCGAAAGTAAATCTATATTTACTGTTGTTGTCGATCCTAGCTTATGACTACATCCAAGCAACAAACAGCAAAAAAAAGAAATAAGAAAAAGCTGAAAAATTTTCATAACTCATCTCAAATTAAAATAATATTGGTTATTTTTTTCAAATGAGTTATCGCCAATAATGTCAATAAATTAATACATAATGAAAATTTTATTCGTCGATAATGTGAAGAATATATCTTTTATTTTGTTTAGCAGCTCCGCAATTTAATATAGTTCTAATGGCATCAGCTGTTCTACCGCTTTTACCAATTATTTTTCCTACATCTTCTTTTGCCACTTTTAATTCAATTACATTTGTTTGAGCGCCATTAATTTCGTTAATTTCAACCTTGTCTGCATTATCTACAAGTGATTTAGCTACATATTCAATTAATTCTCGCATGGAAGACGCAGAGGAGGTGGACATAGTTGGAAACTCCTTCCTAAAAAGTAACAGGACAGCAGGAACAAGCAAATTCACGGACGGAACTTTATCGGTTCAAAGCCTGAAATGCTTTAGTAACCAAAATAAATTTATATTTCAACACAATGTAAGCCCACTCAAGTTCTATGGCAAGTAAACGATACCTTAACTGTCGTATTGTATGGGGGTTGGATTTTGTCTTCTGGGCAGTTTGAGCTAAAAAATGGAAATTTATTTGTTCTCGCTGAAGCTGCTGGCGGCGTTTATAATGGCAGTCAACTCCGACTTATTTGTGATGTTGCAGATGATGTTTCTGTCTTTCTTAAAGTGACAGAAGATCAACGAATTGGTTTTATGGTACCAAAAGAGAAGCTTTTGGAGTTGCATGCAAAATTATCAAAATCAGGGATTTTATTAAAACATTATCGCAACCATTCTATTTTATCTCCTAAGGCTTGTTTAGGTGAGCTTTGCTCAAAATGCGAGCAAGATGCTTTAGGAGATGCTATAGAAATTTCACCTATGTTGAATGAAAAATTTAAAGAATCTTTTCAAGCTTTAAATATTGGTATGAACGGTTGTGCAACCGCATGCGTGGCATCTGCAACAGATGATATTCATGTTATTGGTGAAAAGGGTGGTTACCGTTTATTTATTGGTGGAAGAATTTCAGATAAACCAAAATTAGCTGAATATGTTGCAGAAGGAATACCTAGACCAAAAATTGGTGAAGCTATTTCGATCATGCTCGACACCTATTCACAAAATAAACAAGAAAATGAATCTTTAGCAGATGTTGTTGCAAGAATAGGTTTAAATACATTTAAAGAATCTATTCAAAAAGCAGGATTTTCAAATCAAAATGGGGAACCTGCTCAGGTTGAAGAATCTAAAAGCGCAGAGCCAGAAGAATTAACAGAAGATACCGCAGCTGTTCCTTTAACAGAATCTCCTTTAGAAGAACCATTAAATAAACAAAATGAAGAAATTCCACCCGCAGCAGAAGAAGCGATAGCAAGCGATGCACCGCCAGCAGCAGAAGAAGCGATAGCAAGCGATGCACCGCCAGCAGCAGAAGAAGCGATAGCAAGCGATGCACCGCCAGCAGCAGAAGAAGCGATAGCAAGCGATGCACCGCCAGCTGAAGAAGAAGCGATAGCAAGCGATGCACCACCCGCAGCAGAAGAAGCGATAGCAAGCGATGCATCACCCGCAGCAGAAGAAGCGATAGCAAGCGATGCATCACCAGCTGAAGAAGAAGCGCCTTTAGAAATAGCGGCTGTAGAGGCTACTCCTTCCGAAATTACACCTGAAGAACCTCCTTTAGAGGTTGCAGGAGCAGAAACAGTACCTGTAGAAACAGCTTCGGTAGAAGAAGCTCCTTTAGAGGTTGGAGAAGAAACCGCTCCTGCGGAAGAGGCTCCTTTAGAAGTAGCAGGTGTAGAAGAAGTTCCTAAAGAAAACGAGTCTGTTACTGAAGAAATTTCTCCTCCATCGGACGATGCTGTTGCGACAGATACCGCTGAAGGAGAAGTCCCAGTAGGGGAGGAAACTATGAAAGAAGAAGAAATTGCGGTTGGAGAAGAGCCTGCAATCGAAGCGGCGGGAAGTGAGCCTCCCGCAGATGCCACTAGCGAAGAAAAACCTTCAGTAGAAGTAAAAGATCTTGATATTGTTGATGATACGGCAACTTCTGAAGCTCCTCCTACGGACGCGCCTTCAGAATCCCCTGCAGAAGAAGCGGCTGCACCGGGAGGAGAAGAAAGTACACCAGAGCCCATTGATCATGGATTAGGAGAAGATACAACTATTCAGGCTGGAGAAATTCCACCTCCAGCAGAAGAAGTTATAAGTGAAGATTCTGCCGCACCGATGGGTCTCGATGAGGATGTTAAATCAGAGAATGTAAATTCTGGAAATAAAATATCTATTCAAGTACGTGGTAAATATTTTATGGTTATTTTATCGGATGGCTCTGATTTTAGAATTCCATTTAAGACAATTGCAGATGGAAAAACGTTTGAAATGCAAATTGAAGACGAAACATTTATTATTGAAAATAGCAATGGTAAAATGCAAATTAAATACGGCGATGTTGAGATGCATGTCCCTTTGAATCATGCATCTGCTTCAGAATCTGATGAATCTGAGGGTGCCGCTTAGACTTCGCTATTTTTTCTACAATATCATGAACTTGTGGCATAAGTTGAGAGCTTTCTTCTGTCCAAATTAGTTTATTAGGAAAGTTTTTTTTATACCATTTTATTTTAATTTCTGTCTTTTCCGCATAAGTTTCATCACTCATCATTCCAAAATGTTCCCAATAAATTTCATTATTTCCTACATATAAAGTAAAATCAGGATAATACGTTTTTCCTCCTGCAGAAAGAGGAATTTCATATTTAAATTCAATTTTTTTTTCAAAAAGCTTTTCAGCAATAAATACTTCACTTTTACTTCTTACTTTAAGACCAAAAGAAGTCATAACTTGAGGTGTTCCAAAGGGAGACGATCTTCTTTGTGGACTATGAATACTAGATTTTTCTTTTGTTATACGAGTTGCTTTTAAATTTATTTTTTTCTTTTTTGATTTGCTAAAAAAATGGGTTATTTTTTGAAAAATATAGTGAATTATTAAAAATAACTTTGTTGTTAAAAAGAAAAAAAATATGGAAGAACTTAGATATAAAGTTACACTTAAAAAATGAATGTTATTTTTGTTTAAATATAAATACCCAGATATAAAAAAGATGTTTGCAAGAAAATTAATAAATTTAATTTTTAAGTTTTCATTTTTTAGAAGAAAAAAAATAGAAATATAGGTAATAATATAACATATTAATAAGGTAACTAGAAAAACTTGTGAAAATTGATTGATAAAATCATTCAAGAACTGAGGCAACATCCGTGTTTCCTAGTTATATTAGTTAGTTAAAAATTTAAGCCTCTGTTTTTTGATATTTTTTTACAAGTAAAAAACCACTTACAGAGCATAATATGATAGCCGCTATAACATCTATTGGCCAGTGTGCAAGAGCATAAATACGAGTGTACCCAACAAAAAAAGCGAGAGGTAAGGTAAAAGCAGCGTATTTCCAGCCATATCTTAATGATAAAAATATTGCCCCTGAAAAAGCTCCTGTAGTATGGCCACTAGGGAAGCTCATGGAGCCTCCTCTAGGTCTCATATCATTGATTCCAAATACTTGACTTAAGCCTAATTTAAAGGCCCAAGTAATTCCTACTACAACCAGTAGCAAACGTAGCATTTGAATTGTTCCCTCTTTATCTTTTTTCCAAATAACAGGAACTAAGACATACATGGGAATTGCAATTTGCAGAATTGTACCAATTATTTCTATCCATGTATTATACGATTCTTTTGAATTTATTATAATATTAATAATAAAAACAAATGATAAACATAAAAAATAAATTAAGTTTGTATTTTTTATTGTTGCTTTTTGCAAAATTTGTAATGACTTCGTTTTTATAGCAGTCATTCTTATTACCTTAATTTAAGATGGTTTAAAATAAATAATCCAAATTTCTCAGGAGTAAATCCGAAATGTTTTGCTAGATCTTGCGCTGGTGCAGAAGCTCCGAATGATTTCATTCCAAAGATAGCTCCATTTCTTCCAACAATTTCGCCCCAACTTTGAGTAGAACCCGCTTCTATAGCAATAATAGGAAGCTCTTTAGGTAACAAATTATTTAATGTAACAGGGTTTTCAACAAGCAATTGAGGAGCACAAGAACTGATGACACGGATTGAAAGTGTTACTTTATTTCCTGAGGCATTTTCAAGAGATTTATTCTCTAGCTCGCGAGCTGTTTGTAATGCTAAAGAAACTTCACTTCCTGAAGCAATTAAAACAATTTTTTCAGATTTTTCATTTTCAGAAAAATCTTTCAGCATGTAAGCTCCTTTAACTAAACCTTCTTTTACATTTTCCATTTTTCTAGGAGCTTGTAAATGATTGTCTAAATCTTCAAGATCTTGTCTTGTTAATAAAAGAGCAGTTGGTTTATTATAAGTTGCAACTGCATTTTCCCAAGCTACAAATGTTTCTAGAGTATCTGCAGGGCGATAAACTTGTAGGTCAGGAATTGCTCTTAATGAAGCAGCATGTTCGATTGGTTGGTGTGTAGGCCCGTCTTCACCAACGGCATAACTATCATGAGTTAATATAAATAGTGTTGGCGTTTTCATTATGGCAGCAAGTCGAATGGCTGGTCTCATATAATCAGAAAAGACAGCAAAGGTAGCGCAATAAGCTTGAAATCCGCCATGCAATGTAATTCCGTTACAAATAGCTGCCATTCCATGTTCCCTTACACCAAAGTGTATATTTCTACCTGAAAAATCTTTGCTATTGATAAAAGAGGTATTTGGTAAGGTTGTTAAGTTACTACCCGCTAAATCTGCTGATCCGCCAACAAGTCTTGGATTTTCTGCTGCCAATTCACATAATGCTTTTCCACTAGCAACTCGAGTTGCCATTTTTCCTTTTGCTAAAGCCCAAGATTCTGATTTTAAAGAAACAACAAATTGATCATTAAAATGAGTTTTCCATAATTCTAATTTATTGCTATTTGATTTTTGCCATTTTTGTTCTGTTTCTTTAAATGAAACTTCCCATTTATTGTATTTTTCTTTGCGGAAATGAATAAGCTTATGAGCTGATTCTATAAGGGAATCTGGGATATAAAATGGAGTTGTATTTTCAATGCCAAGATGTTTTTTGGCATCAATGACATCTTCTGCAGTCATGGGGTTTCCATGAATTTTAGGTTTTCCTTCCCATTTAGGTGAACCTTTCCCAGGAATTCCTTTGCAAACAATTAATGTTGGTCCTGTTTCTCCATTTGGTAAATTGGAGTTTTCGAATGCTTTTTCCATAGCTTTTGCTAAGGATAAAAAGTCATTTCCGTCGGCATGTAAAACATTCCATCCATAAGATTCATATCTTTTAGCGACATTTTCCGTAAATGAAATATCAATTGTTCCGTCAATTGTAATATTATTGGCATCATAAAGAGTAATTAAACGATTTAACTTATGGTGGCCAGCAAAACTACAAGCTTCTGAACTGACTCCCTCCATTAAGCAACCGTCTCCTGCAATAACAAATGTCCTGTGATCAATTAAAGAAGAATCTTTTTCATTAAAACGAGAAGCAAGCATGCGTTCTGCTAGCGCCATACCAACAGCGTGTGAAATACCTTGTCCTAAAGGACCTGTTGTGCATTCTATTCCAGGTGTGTGGCCATATTCTGGATGGCCTGCCGTGCTGCTTCCAAGTTGACGGAACTGGATAATTTCTTCTTTTGATAGGGAATATCCTGATAAATGGAGAAGGGCGTATTGAAGCATGCTTCCATGACCCGCTGATAAAACAAAACGATCGCGATCAATCCAATTTGGGTTACTTGGATTGTGATTCATTGCTGCAAAATAAAGAAGGGTGCCCATTTCAGCACCCCCCAAAGGCAATCCAACATGTCCTGATTTTGCTTTTAAAACAGCATCCATTCCTAAAATACGCACGGCAACGGCAATATTTTCTAAGTCTTTTTTATGATCTGAAACAAATTTCATAAACATAGCTGGAGTTCTCCTGCATGGGTTATTCTCTATAAAACGTGCCAAAACTACAATTAGATATCTATTTTATCAACAAGAATTAGGTTGTTTTTATTATGGGATGATTTTGTAAATTATTTTTTTTCTACAGTCCCTTTTTTAGGCATAGATTCAAAAATCATAGATTGGACATCGGAAGAGATGGCTTCAGAGAAACTTTTTACGGCATTATTAATTGCTTCTTGGTAACGTAAAACATGCAAATCGGGCGTCCATTGCATGTACTTTAGCGTATTACCGTCCGTATCTCCAATTTCATTAAAAACAACTTCAGGAATATTGTTTGCAGCATATTGTTTTGCCCACATTGTAGCACCACTATTTAGGTCAATCGCTTTCACTTGAACAACCAAAGAGATTTTCTCTTGTGAAGGAGATTTTGTGGGTTGATTATAAGATGTTGGTGAAGTTGTATTTGAATTGTTAAGTTCAGGATGAATAAGGGAGCATTTATAGGCGCCGCTGGCAACACTGGCTGTAGAGGGATTTTTGCAATCTTCAATGGCGACAATGCTTTGTTTTCTATCAAGAATTTTAATTTGTAAAGCCCATCTTGCATTTTCAAGATCCGTCATTTGAATATCTGTTCTCAATGCCATTTTTTGTCTAACAGACTGCGATAATCTGCTAGAATTACCAGAATAAATAGATGAATCTTTGGCAGAGGGAATATAAACTTTGGAAAATTCTTCTGGAATATAATTTTGTTTATTGCTGAAGCCTACTGCGCAGCTATTCAATATTAAAGAAATAATTGATATTGAAAATACAAAGTGTTTCATATTTGTTACTTTTTGAGTGAATTAATTTTTGTATTTAATCTTAAAATATTATTTATTCGCTAAGCCCAAGTAACTTTAAAAGAGTTCCTTCTTTATAAAGTTTATTGGTGTCATCAAAACCGCCTATAAATTTATCATTAATAAATATCATAGGAACAGTACGCCATCCATTATTCTCCATAGATAATTTTGCACGGAGATCGGGATCATCATCTAAGTTGATTTCTTCAAAATCTACATTTAGTTTTTTAAATAGATTTTTCGCTGCATTACAATAAGGACAAACTTTTGTGGTGTAAATTTTGACTCTATTCAAATGGGATACTCCTTTTATTAAACAATTAAACCCTATTAGAAATAAAACAGAGTTTATTGCGAATAGTAATACTAAGTGATACGTGTTGTCATCCTTTCTTGTGATTTCGGTAATTTATTTTTTAAGCTTGTGTATTTTTTTTTGAGTTGTATTATCAGGGTTTAAAATTATGCACCAAAGGGTGTGTTTTTATTTATTAGAGCAAATGAGGATAGTATCATGCATGTAATCTGGAAAAGGCCTGATGGTTTTCAAAATGCCTTGCCTGACGACTTTCGTAGAATTGCGTTGAGTAATGGAGCTCATCTATGGCTTCACAGACATGAACTGGATTGGTATCCCTTTCAAGTTAGTGGCGACTGGGAAGGACAAGATCAAACAAAACGTTTGAATCGTTTAGTAAATATGCTAGATGCCCCTCAATCCTCTTGGAAAGCCTATTTAGAACAAATATCAGATGATGACTTTGAATTAAAAGAAGGTCAGTCTTTTACGGAAATAACCAAAACACTTATTGCATGGGTTACTGAACTAGAACAATCGGCAAAAGGCCATACTTGGGAAATAGAAATCGTTCGTTGTGCCCTTCATGATGTTTTAGAAAAACTTCAAAAATTCATTTAATACTTTACTTCTTTTATTTTGTTATCGTATATTTCTTTTAATGTGAACTTATCTTTCATAGTTCCTCTTATAAATATAATATTTTCTCCATTATATGGAGAAATATTAAATTCTTTAGTCTCTTCGATATTCATTATTTTTAATATATCGTTTTTATTGTAATGGTCTCTGCTACCAATAATGATAAACTTACAATTTGCTAAATCATATAGCTTGTCACGCCAAGAGTAAAAAGAAGTATTCACAAAGTCAAAATTATAAACACGCGGTTTATTTTCAAAATGAAAAGCGAGCTGTGCGGCCCAATACCATTTTAAAGAAGCAATTTGATATTGATTTGTGCAGTTTTGACTTTCAATGGTTTCATAATAGGGAGCGCTTTTTATTTCTATATTTTCTTGATTTAAAAGTTGTTTTTGTAAATCAATCCATGCATAAGCTTGAAAAAGGTCGTCCGCATTTCCTTTGACAAAAGTATATCCCTTAATAAGCAATAGATTAAACTTTGGAAAACATAAAATACTTGGGATCACTACGGATAGAAATAAAGTAACTTTAAATAATCGAATCCATGTACTTCTATTTTTCCCTGTCAGTGGATTCCAAATAAGAACAAATGAAGGGATTAATAATAAAAATCCAGGCATAGTCCAATGGGGTAATGCCTGTTTACCTAAAGCAGAGCTTAAAATAATCGTAAATAAAATTAAAAATGGGATAGTTGTTAAAAGATTTATTGATTTATAATAAGATTTCTTTAAAATTCCTTTTATCGAAAAATAAAATAAAGGAATAAAAAACCAAGGTAATAAATAAAAAATAGTTCCAAAAATATATTTTAAAAAAGGTTTATAGTGAAAAGAAAATCCAGAAAAACCGTGTTGGCTTTGAAAATGAAATGATGCATAATTATTTAAATAATTCCAAATAAAAACAGGGCTCGACACAACTACAGCTGCAATAGCGGTTACAAACCAAAATGAAAAATCATGAAAAGAATTTCTTACTCCACGCAATATAAGTGATGCAAGAAAAAAGCCCACAGCTATGGGTAGGGCATGATATTTTGATAAAGCAGCGATGCCAAGAAAAATACCAAAAAAGAAACCATATTTTATAGAAAGAGAAGTTTGATTTTTATTTGATATTAAAAATGCTTTTAAAATAAAATATAAAGCACCAGAAATTGCGAATAAAAGTGATGCATCAGGCAATAAAATGATACCTTCCAAATTAAATACTGGTGCTAATTGGAACAGAATTAAAGCGCATAATGCATTTTCATTTGTGAAATTTTTTTGATTTATTTCCGCAATTGTCTTAGAACTCAATAATATAAAAATAGAAGAGAATAAGTGTAAAAAGGGAAGAAAAAACCGCGCTCCAAAAGATCCCTGAAATAAAAGTCCTCCTAAATAGGAAATCCAAGAGACAAAAGGAGGCGCATCGATGTAACTTAATTGAATATGTCGAGACCAATCCCAATAATATACTTCGTCATTTGCCATTGGAAAATAAGCAGACCATATTAGCCTTAATATTAAAAAAAGAGAAAGTGTTAACCATAAATAAAAGTTTTTTAATTGAAAAGGTTGTTTCAAATAAATTGGGGTTAGAAGATTTTTTAGAGCTTCTTTTTTTATCACAAAGAATCCTTTAGTAGTTATATTATGAAATTAAAATTCTTAAAAACCAAATCAAATATAAAAAATTCAAATATTATTTCATATCTGAGAACTATTTTTTATATTTTAAATAACAATTTGTAAATTGTGTCCTTACAAAATCAGTTAAAATAAAAATTGATTAAATTTTAAGCAATTCAATGCGCCATTTTTCAAGCTCTTATTTTTGAAGATTTTGAAATTCATAATAAAATTATGTAAAGTTACTGACAGAACATTAAAATGATAGCTTCATTTAAATATTATAGGTTTGAAATTATGCTTAAAAAGTGTTTGCCCATTGTGATTTTAATTTCTTCTACTCCATTTTTGGCCTTGTCACAAACAATGCCTCAAAATAGTGCACAAGAGAATAAAATTTTAGTGAAAGGAATTATTAGACCTTTAGGAAGTGTAAGTCCTATTGGAGACGCTTTGATTTTTGACCAAAGTAATAAAGAAGTGACAACTAGATCGGATAAAAATGGAAATTTTTCGATTTTAGTAAGTAAAACTTCTAAAGGTGTCGTCATTCGAGCGGATAATTATCAGGACTTAATTATAAAAATAGAAAATGGAAAATTAGAAAGCGAATCTCCATATTCTTTAGAGCCAGCGCCAGAGTACAGTGGTTACGGAATTATTCGTGCAAAAAGAAAAAACGAAATATCACAAAATTCGTTTAATGGAGATGAGATTGCACATACTGCGGGTGTGGCAGGAGATGCAGTAAAAACACTTCAAACATTACCTTCTGTTTTGCCTGCAAGTCCAGGTAGTGCAGATATTGTTGTGAGAGGTGGTCTTCCTGGCGATAATTCATATTATTATGATGATTTATTGTTACCTTTTGTATTTCATTTTGGCGGTGCTCAAACCATCATTCCCTCACGAATGATTGAGTCCATGGATTTTTATCCTGGAGCATTTAGTGCAAAGTATACAGATACTCTTGGTGGCGTTATTCAATTAAAAAGTCCAGGAAATATTCCACAACGCACTTCTGGGGAATTTGAATTAGGAATGATTCAAAGTGGAATTTATTTAGAAGGAAATGCATTTTCAAAAAACTCAGATGTGAAAACAAATGAATCAGAAACAAATAATAATCAAGAAGCAACAAAAACGACAACATCAGAAAAAGACAATGATGCTATTGGTTATCGTTTAGGAGTGAGAAGAACTTATTTAGAATTATATAAACCACTAATTCAAAAATTAGCAAATAATTCGAGTTTTGTTACCATACCACAAGCAACAGATTATCAATTTGTTTTTAATGGAAATCACTCTAACGGAACATGGCAAGCTTATTTATTAGGAGCTGCTGATAGAGCTTCTTTATCTGGAAATCTTGGTAACAGCGATACTGCATCTGGAAAAGATAGTTTTAGCATTTATAACTACACAGAAGTATCTGGTGTAAGGTATAATTTAAATTTAAAAGATGGATATGGTTTACATTTTACATTTGAACAACGTTACTTAGTTTTTCAACAAGATATTTTTGGGGACCAAATAGATGCTCGAAGCCATTTATTTGTTTTTGGAGTTTCACTTGATAAAAAAATAAATGAACTACTCACATATTCGATTGGAATTAGACCTAAGTATGTTCATAACTCTGTTGGGATTGATGTTGTTCAGTATCCAAGTGGCGATCCTACTATTTATTTTGATCCAGAGCTTGCTCCTAGAGTAAAAAATACCATAAGTACAGATCAATTTTATGGAGATACATATTTAGATATTATTTATTCACCTATTAAAGAAATTAAAATAAATCCTGGAGTAAACGTATTAAAAGGACCAAGTACGAAACAATTATCTGTAGATCCAAGAGTTGGTGTTCGTTTTGACGTAACGGAGAGCCAAACATTAAAAGCAGCAGTTGGATATTATAGTCAGCTTCCAGCAATTCAATATACAATTCCCGGCTATGGAAATCCAGATTTACAATTAGAGAAAAATATTCAATATGTTGTTGGACATGAATCAAAATTTTTAGATAATTATTCTACTGATCTTCAACTCTGGTATAAAACAAGTGATAACTTAACTGGACCAGCAATAAATAATTCAAATAATAAGTACGAAAATTCAATTCAATCTCGAGCAAAAGGGGTAGAGGTTTTTCTAAAGAAGAAACCTTCAGATTTTTGGTTTGGATGGATTAGTTATGGTTTGAGTTTAGCAGAGGTAAGAGATCCTGGTTCTGGAATCTGGAGAAACTCAGATTATGATAGAACACATTCATTAAATATTGTTTATGGACAAAAAATTACAAGTAGATGGAATGCAGGAGCTCGTTTTCAGTATATGACTGGGTCTCCATATTCTTCTGTTTCAGGAGGAACATATAATCAAAATACAGGTGTTTATTCTCCTTCTCCCGATGGAAACACTTATTTAGTAAATAAAAATGATGTTAGAAATCCTTATTATATGGAAGTTGATTTTAGAACAGAGTATGACTTTTTATTTAAAGATTGGACATTAACATCTTATTTAAACATTTTAAATTTATTTAACAGAAGTAACGTAACAAATACAACATTTAATCGTGATTATTCTAAAACAGTTTCTGTTACAGGTTTGCCAATAATACCATCAATTGGAGTTATAGCTAAATTTTAATATATAATTAAGGAATAAAAATGTTTAAAAAAACGAATTATTTTTACTTTTTTTCGATTTTTGTAATCTTATTAATGAACTCTTGTAGTGATACAGATAATAGTTATTATAAAATTAATAAAGTTAGGGTAGTTGCTTCTTTATTTCAAAATAGTACTGTCTTTCCGTCTGGAATAACTTCTAATACTTCTACTCAACAATTTCCTTTGCGGTTAACAAATTCTTCTACATCATGTGCAACTACTCATTTTTATATTGTTGCTATTTCTCCAACCTCAGAAACTCCAACAATTACAATAAATGGAATCGTTTTATTTGCAATTGGAGCTAATTATTTAAGCGGAGGAGCTGGAGCAAGAGGTGTATCTGCTGGTACTACAGGAACAAATATTGCATCATCGTTCTTTTTTTCTTCTTCAACATCAACTGCTATTCAAACAACACCATTTCGTGTTACATTATTTGATTACACCGTTAATTGCTCTAACTTAACAGAAACAAATTTAACATCATATATGAACCAAGTGGGAGATATTCCTGGATTCCAATTAAGTTATACGGTAAACACAGGCTCTTCAAGTGATCAGGGGTTTTATTCTTTTTACTTTTTACCTGATCCAACAGCATCTTGGTGGTCTTCGACATCGTTTCCTTCGGCTGTTTCTTCCTCTAAAAAAACTTCAATACAAAATGGTTTAGCTGTAACAAATAATCCAATCCAAATTTCAAGTATATCACCAACAGGTTCAACTATTTCAGGTGGAAATGATAATTCAATTAACGCAAATATTACAATTCCTTCCATTCCATCACCAAGAGATTCTTCAAATTCTATTTTTTCCGCGAAAAGCAGAGTGCAATGGTACGTTACTAGCGGAAATTTAAATTTAGATACGTCTGCTTCTACAACATGGAATCCTAGTGTAGGTTCAGGGAATAGCGCTGGTGGTTTTGTTATTGTAAGAGACTTATTGGGTGGAGTTGACTTTAAAATTCTCGGCCCCTTTACAACACAGTAACAATTTTCATATGACAGGTTTACTTGTCATAGAATTGTTTTGACAAAGTTATAATAGAGGTTGACATGATTCAAAATTCTTTTTTCTCATTAGAACAAATGAGACATTCCCTTGACGTTGTTTCCATTGAAAATGCATTAATTGATCTTCTTGTGCGTGCAAATGATGCTGATTTAAAAACGTTTGGCATGACAAAAGGAGTCATGCAACTTGTCGACGAAGAAACTCAAAAAAAAGTTTTGCAAAATTTAGGTAATGTAAAACCTGAAGTTGAATTGGGTGGCAGCGCTTCTAATGCCATTCGTGGTATGGCTATTTTAGGATTAAAAACAAGTTATAGTAGCTGTGTTGGTAATGATGAATATGGAAAAGCATTTGCAAGTCGTATGGCTGAACTTGGGATTATAAATCGTTTATCAATTATAGATGATGTTCATTCTGGAACTTGTTTAGTTGTTGTTACCCCAGATGGAGAAAGAACTTTAAATACTTATTTAGGAGCATGTCGTAGCTATAAATCAAGCTTTGTTCCGTTTGAAGATATTGCAAAATCAAAAATATTATTTACAACAGGGTATATGTTAGACACTCAAAATCAGATCGATGCTCTTCATGCAGCCATTGATTATGCTTTATTAAATGATGTTAAAGTTGCTTTTGATGTCGCAGATCCTTTTGTCATAAAAAGACACGGGCAAAAAACAATTCGTACCCTTTTAGAAAAAACCCACTTAGTCTTTTTAAATGCAGAAGAAGCAAGAATTTTAATGGAATTAGAACCTGAAGCTGCCGCTTTGGAACTATGTAAAACAATTCAAATAGCTGTTGTAAAAGATGGTGAAAAAGGGGCATATATTGCCCATGATGAAAATGTAATCTTTATTCCTGCAAAAAAAGTTGAAGTTGCCGATACAACAGGAGCGGGTGATATGTTTGCAGGTGGGTTTATGTTTGGTCTATGTAGTGGCCTAACCCTTCAACAATCTGGGCAAATTGCAACACTTTTGGCTTCAGATACCGTTTCGTATATGGGAGTGCGCCTATCTTCAAACATTCGCTCGCAAGTGGAAGCTATTCTTAGATAATAGTTCATTTCTATTTCGAATGGAGATGTTGTGCGGTGAAGTTAAAATTCTGTATTATCAAAAATATAAAATTTATTTTAACAGCTGCACTTCTTTTGGGATTGACAAAATCAGCATTATCAGAGGTTTATCTTGATAAGCCTTTAAATTTAAATAAACCTCTTAACGTAAACCTTTCAAATGATAATAAAGTTGTAGCCTTAAATGAAGTTCCTTCTGCTTTCATAAGTTTAGGGGCTTATTTGCCTACTCATGCCATCGTTGTAGAAAAAAATCTCCATAAATTAAGCGTATTTAAAATTCTTGCAAACGGAAGTTATGTGATTGTGAAATCTTATTTAGCAATTACAGGAAAAGAGCAGGGCGATAAAAAATTTAGAGGTGACAATCGTACACCTGAAGGCATCTATTTTATCGTTGGTCAAAAAGAAGGTTCTCATTTAGTTCAAAAATGGGGAAATCAGGCTAAAAAATATGGTCCAAGAGCCTTTGTTCTAGATTACCCTAATATTTTCGATAAAAGACAACGTAAGACAGGATCAGGAATTTGGATTCATGGTGTGGATAGTGATGATAGAATGCAACGTCCATTCGATACAGAAGGATGTGTTGCTTTAAAAAATGAAGACGTCTTAGACATAACTCAATATGTTTCCGAATACCAAACACCAGTGGTAATTGTTGATGAAATGCAAGTTGTTTCACATGATTCCTTATTAAAAGAGAGAAGTAAGGTAAATGATATGATTCAATCTTGGAGAAAAAGTTGGGAAGATTCTGAGTTTGAAAAATACTTAAGCTATTATTCAGAAAATTTTCAATCTTTAGGCAAAAATAAAGAAGGTTGGTATGAATTAAAACAAAAGCTTTCAAAATTGCGTAAAGGTGAAATTAAAGTAGAAATAAGTCAACCTAAAATCCTTTCTTTTAGAAATCAATTACTCGTTGAATTTTTGCAAAAGTATTCCTCTCCAGATAAAGAAGATTTTGGTAGAAAATATCTTTATTTGCGTAAAGAAGGAAATGAATATAAAATTATTGCTGAAAAATGGTATGCTACACCAAAAGGCAAATCTGAGCTTGCCGTGATTAATGATACAAGTAAAAAAAGAAACGACTAGATAATCGTCAATATACCTTTCGTAACCTTGTTTTTAAATAGATTCCCATTTAAAAATGACATTAAATTTAGCATTACAAAAAAATAAACTGACTTGTGTAAGTTATTTTAATATGCAAAATTATTTTGATTTTTAAAGGGAGCCTTGTCACTTAATGCTCGTTATTGTTAAATACCTTGTGTTCCCCTTTTAAACTAGGTTATATTGATTTATTTACTTCTGGTTGTTATTAAACCAAAGAGGAAGTGTCGCATGACTATAAATTCAAGTTCTCCTTCTAAGCGTAGGAAAGTTTTTCTTTATGCTGCATCAGTAGTCGCTCCTGGCGCTTCAAATTTGGATGAATTTCTTTCTGTTGTTGAAAAAGGAGAATCCTCCTTATCTTTGAAAAAATCTCTTTCAAGTGTATTTTTAGCTGGAATTCCTAAATTTGATTTTTCTAAATATAAAAATTGGCTTGAAGAGCGTCATGGCCCCAAAAGGTACACTCTATTAAACGAAAAAAGTGGTGATCTTGTAAAGTATTCAATGGGGAGTTTAATTGATGCCATTAACTCAAGGCCTGGCTTAGAGAGAGCGATTAAACTTCTAGATCCGCGTCTTACAATTCAATATGCAAATGGTCTTGCCGATTTGCCTGTAATTTGCAAAGCAGCAAGAGAAACCGATGCTGGATTTTTTCAATGGAATTCATTCTGGGCAGATCCCGTTCGGAATGAAAAATGCAAAGCCCATTTAAATGGCGAATCCATAGATAATAAAGCACCTATCAATCCAAATACCTTTCCGGTAGATTCTTTTGAAAGATATGAGTCTTTAAAAGTTTGGAATGCTTATTGGATAGATCAATCTGACTTATATCAGAAATATTTAACAGAATTAAAAGAAATTGAAGTTCTTCCTGTTGTTGGCGTTGATATCGATGCCGCAAAATTGGCTTTAATTCGATCCAAAACAAAAGCTCGTAAATTACTTTTAGATAAATACCATGCCCCTACGCCTCCTTGGGAAAGTACATCTCCAAATTTATTGTGGAATGTTCCTAACGTTTCAGCAGCCCAAGCATCTATGGTATTAAATTTACATGGGACTTCGACAGGTTTTGCAGGAGCATGTGCTTCTTTTGGAACCATGATTGACAATGCTTTACTAGAAATTCAATCTGGAAGAACGGATCTCGCCATTATTGGTGCTACCGATGCCAATCCTTCTAATGAATTAATTTCTGCTTTCTATAATGGACGTTTGGCTGTTTTAGGAGAATCTCACGGAGTTCCCTTTTGCGATTTGAGAGGCACTCATATTTCTGGTGGGGCATGTACTTGGATTATTGCAGCTGAAGACGCTATGAAAAAATTTGAGATTGAACCTCTTTCCGTTGAAATTTTAGGAGCGGGAGTTAGTAGTGATGCTGAACATATCATTACACCTTCAAAAGAAGGTCCAAAGCTTGCTATCCGTAGAGCATTTGAAAATGCAGATATCAGTCCTTCTAAAATTAATCTCTGGGATATGCATGCTACAGGAACTCCTGGAGATTGGAATGAATTTAATTTAATAGAAGAATTTGCTCCAAAATCTGCCTATATTTCGGCGCGTAAAGGAATATTTGGTCACGGCATGTCTGTTGGCGGTGGTTGGGAACTAACAGCTCAACTTTTAGGAACAAAAAAGACAGATAAAAACACTTATCAATTGTTACCTTCTGGAATCAATCCAGCAAATGTGAATCCT
Organism: Silvanigrella paludirubra; assembly: GCF_009208775.1. Lineage (NCBI taxonomy): Bacteria > Pseudomonadati > Bdellovibrionota > Oligoflexia > Silvanigrellales > Silvanigrellaceae > Silvanigrella > Silvanigrella paludirubra. Next base: position 374,633 of record NZ_WFLM01000001.1, read on the forward strand.
AAAATTTCATCTTTAAATCGAAATTTATTATTAGATAAGGTTGTTGAAATTCCTGCACCGGAAGATGGATTAATTTGTGGTAAATTAAGTATGGGGTTAGGTGGAACAACAAGTTGTGTTATTGCAAGAGTTAAGTAATATTAGTCACTAATAGGAAGAGTTATAATAAAGGTTGTCTTTTCTATACTACTTTCAAAACTAATATTGCCTTGATGCTGTTCAATAATTCTTTTTGAAATACTTAAACCGAGCCCTGTTCCATGTCCAACAGGCTTTGTTGTAAAAAAGGGTTCAAAAACTCTATCCGCAATGTCTTTTGAAATTTCATCTCCATTATTTGTTATTTTAATTAATATTTCATTTTTTTTCTGTTCTAAGTTAACAGATATTTTTCTAGCTTCTGTTCTTTTACTTAAAATAATTGCATCAATTGAATTTAACAAAATATTTAAAATAACCTGGGATAATTCTGTTGGATAACAAAGAATTTCTGTTCTTTCTAAATTATTTGTATTTGTTGAAATTTCTATTTCATATGCATTAAATTTATCATTTAAAGTACTTATGACGGAACTAACAAGATCAAAAACTTTGGATTTAGATTGAGGAAGTATATTATTTTGTTTTGATAAAGTTCTCATCATTTTAATTAATTTTGTTATTCTTTCAACCATAAACTCAATTTTTTGAATTGATTTTAATAACATTTCATTTTCTTCACTCACTTCACCCTTTATGCTTTTTTTCATAATTTGTGAGTTGCCAAGAATAATAGTCAAGGGGTTATTAATTTCATGAGCAATTTGCCCTGCCATTTCACCTAAATAAGATAACCGATTGGAATGAAAAAGTGCTTGTTGGTGATCAACAAGTCTTTTTTCAGACATTTTCCAATTTGTTACATTTTTAGAAATAATTAATGTAACCTCTTCACCAAAAGTCATTTTTATGGGCACTTTAATATTTTCAAACCATGTCGCATTTCCGGCGGGATCTGTTGTTAATTCAATCTCAGATATTTTTAGTTCGGATGCTTCAGATGTTTCTTCACTACCGGGAAGCCATAATTCTTTATCTTCTAACATACGATTAAGGACTTCTATGTTATGAGGAGTCTGAATATTTGCAAATTCATATATTGCTTTATTAGCAAATAAGTATTGTCCTACCCTATTTATAATAGCTATTAAGTTAGGATCATTATCAAAAATAATTTTCATTAATCCTGTATGTAATAAAAAATCTTCGGGTGAATATTGAGATAATTCTTCACAACAAAATGCAGTTTGATTTAATTCAGGAATAAATGTTATTTTCCAGCGAGACCTTGAGAGCATTTCTGGGAAACAAGATAATTCTATTAACACAGTTTCATTTGAATTTTTATCTATTAAATTATGAACTATTTCTGTTACTTTATCTCGTTCACTTGGAACTAAAAGTGAAAATAAATCTTTTCCTTCAGTCAAATGATGTTTTTGTGAAACGAGATTAGAAGAATTTATTTTGCCAGATCTATCAATTAAAAATAAAGCGTCTTTAGAATGATCGAAGAAAAACTTAAAATCCATACTTTTAATTTTCCTTTAATGCAAAAGTAGGAAACAGTTCTATTTTTAATTCATAAATCTAAGGGACTCCTTAATTTATATCCCATTTTAAAACAGGATCGTCGTTTTTTGGAGTCCAAGTTTCCCGAGGGCCTACAATCGAAATAATAGGAGGATTTTCACTTAATAAAGATTTTAGCACGTTACTTATCATTTCAGGAGTAACTGCATTGACACGTTCGGAAAAACGAAGAAAATTATCAAATTCAAGACCATAAACATCACTCATTGCTAACTGAGAAGCTTGGTAGTTATGGTGCTGAGACTCTATGCTTTGAGATCCAAGGACCGATCTTTGTGCGCGCTTTAATTCATCTTCTGTAGGTGGTTCTGTGGCTAAACGTTCTATATGAAGCTTAATTCCTTCAATGGCCTCTTTTGCTTTGTGTGAAGCTGTCGCAATATAGGCGGTAAAAACACCTGCTAAAACATTAGGAGATTGTGAAGCACTTACAGTATAGGCAAGGGATTTTTTATCTCTTAAATCAAGAAATAATCTACCTCCTTGACCTGCTAGAATATTCGCACCAAGTTCTAGCGCCGTTCTTCTGGAATCTGAAATTGGGTAGGATCGAAATGAAACTGTAATATGTGCCTGTTCCCTTTCAAGTTCATCAAATCCAACAAGAGGATCATTTTGAACAGGAAATTGAGGTTCAAATTGTTTTTCAAGTAATTTATTTTCATATTCAGAATCAAAGAAAGTTTTAAATTCAGATTCAATTAAATTCACAAAGGAACGTAAATCAAAATCACCAGCAACAGAAAAAACAAATTCTTTTGCATGAAAAAGTTGCGACCAAAATTCTTGAGCATCTTCTTTTGTTACGTTTTCTAAAGATTTTTCAGAACCTATACCCGAAAGTGCATAAGGGTGATTTGGAAATAATAAAGGCTGTGAAACTCTAGCAAGACGCGCTGCAGGGCTATCTTTTTGAGCAATTAAAACTTCAATTGTTTCTTTATATGTTCTTTGCCATTCAGATTGTGAAAACTCAGGTCTAAAGAAACAATCCAAAAGCATTTGAGCGGTTCTTAAACTATTTTCACTAATGGAATCAAATCGCATTCCAAAGAGATCACGAGAAGAAAATGCACTAATACTAGAAGCGTTATCTTCAAGTTCTTCAATAAATTTTCGATAATTTTGTCTTTGAGTTCCTCTTGTTAACATGCTAGCCATAAGACCGCTAACACCATTTTTATTTTTTGGCTCATTCATGAGACCACCCTTTAATAAAAGCATACCGCTTGTTACGGGAAGTCTTTTTGAAAGTCGATAATTAATTTTTAATGTTTTACCAAAAGGAAGTTGAATTTTAATTTGTTTTACATCGGCATTTAGTTCAGATGTTTTTCTGTCATATAGAGCAATCCAACTTTCTTTAGAATAATTTGGGCTATTGCTTTTTTGTAAACTTGCTTCTAGAGGCTCTTCATTATGATGAGTCATTTTTACAGCATGAAAAACAGAATCAATAAAATCTTTTTCTGTTATTTCTGGTAAAGATTCTTTTGCAAGAGCAACGGAAATATGAAAGTTACCTGCTTCAAGTTGACTCATTACTTTTTGTGCAGTTAAGCGGATTTGTTCTGTAGTTACTTTAGAGACAGATTCCATATACAAATTTTCAAATTCTAATTTTTGAGATGTTTGTAAACTCATTCCCGCACAACGCGAAATACCGTCCATGCTTTCACGCGAATAAATACGTTGGGCTTTTAAGGTATTTAGCACACGAGTTAATTCTTCTCTTGTAGGAGGAACTTCAGCCAGGCGGCGAATTTCTTGAACAATAATTTTTAAAGCGTGCATGGCATTTTTTGCCATTCCAAAAAATCCAATTCCTAAAAGGCCAGTTGGGTATTTTGGAGTATAACAAGAACAATCAATGCTTGTAATCAGTTGAAGTTCGTCTCGTAAAATACGAGTTAAGCGAGAAGAATCAGCTTCGCCAAGAATGGAAGCAAAAACATCCCAAACAGGCATGTCGTGGCTCTCTAAAGTAGGAGCAGTCGTTGCAATTTGAACTCTTGCTTCTTGCCAAGCGCCTCGTTCAATTTTTGCTGTTGGTTGTTTTTGGGATTCATTAATTGGAAGAGGTGGTCTTTCCCGTTGAGGTACTGTTTGGGGTAAAAAATCTTCTGAAAGTTTTAAAAGATGTTCCCACATTTCTTCGTTATTAAAATCACCAGTGGCAATAAAAATAATATTATTAGGAATATACCATTTTTTATAAAAATGATAAACTTCTTCTCTTTTAAAATTTTCAACGATAGCTTGATCACCTATGACAGGTTTTGCCATTCTTGTGCCCTCATAAAAGAGGGAAAACAAATTATGTGATACGACGGCATTAGGATTGTCACGACTACGCTTAATTTCTTCAATAATAACTTCGAGCTCTCTTTCAAGCTCTTCTTTGTCCAATAAACTATTTTGAACGACATCCAACAATAATTCCGCTCCTTTTAAGGCAAAAGAAGAAGGTGCTGTTAGATGATAATTTGTGTGATCAAATGTGGTATAGGCGTTGATATCACCGCCTTCAAATTCAACTGTAGAAGCTATTTGTCCTGTATTCGGATATTTTTTTGTACCTTTAAAAAGCATATGTTCCAAAACGTGAGCAATACCGCCCTCTTGAACTTCTTTATCATCTTCGTCGATAGAGCCTGCTTTCACTAAAACTTGAATGGAAACAATAGGAGCAAAATCCGATGGATGAAGATAAACCTCCATTCCATTAGGAAGGTAACGATGGATAATTTGACTTTTAAGGTTGTGCATTCTCAATTTACTCTTTCATTGTTTTTAAAAAATCAATTGCAAGTCGTACTCTTCTTTGTACAATATCTTTTCCTAAAACTTCGATGCATTCAAAAAGTGGTGGTGTTTCTTTACTTCCTGTTACAGCAACTCTCATAGGCATAAATACATCTTTAGGCTTTAATTCCTTTTCAGTTAAATACTGATTAAAAATTTGATGTATTTCATTGTGATTCCAATTCTCACAAATATCAAGTTTAAGGACAAGGTCATTTAAATAACCTGCGATTTCTGTAGCAGTTCTTCCTTTTGGAACAAGAGGAGCATTTGTGTAATTTAAATCTCCTTGAAAAAAGAAAGCCGTATTATCTATAAAATCTTCAAATTTTTCAACGCGCTCTTTAATAAGTGGAATTATTTTTAATAAATATTCATCATTAAAAACAACATTTTTTAAATTAGAAAGCCATTTTTCGTTACTTTCTAGTTTTAAATATTGTCCGTTTAACCAAGATAATTTTTTAAGATCAAATACAGGACCACCAAGAGTCATTCTTTCCCAAGTAAATCCTTCAATCATTTCTTGTGTGGTAAATTTTTCAACATTATCCCCAAAGTTCCATCCCATTAGCGCTAAAAAGTTTCTAAGGGTTTCAGGTAAAATTCCTTTACGTCTATAATAATTTATTGAAGTAGGATTTTTCCGTTTTGATATTTTTGATTTATCTGCATTACGTAACAAAGGAAGGTGACAAAACTCTGGTTTATCCCAGCCAAACATTTCATAAAGCATAATGTGTTTTGGAGTAGAAGAAATCCATTCTTCTCCACGAATAACATGAGTGATTTTCATTAAATTATCATCTACAACAACGGCAAGATGATACGTTGGAAATCCATCTGTTTTTAGAAGAACTTGATCGTCAACACCATCATTATCAAATTCAATATTGCCGCGTAATGTATCTCTAAAAGATGTTTTGCCAATTGTCGGCATTTTCATGCGAATGACATGAGGGATGCCTTCAGCAAGTTTTTGTTCGACATCTTGTTGAGGTAGGTCACGACATAAGCGATCATAACCAGGCGGTAATTTTTGTGCTTGTTGTGATTTTCTTAAAATATCTAATCTTTGTGTTGTACAAAAACAACGGTAAGCATGCCCTTTATGAATGAGAGATTCTGCATATTCTCTATATATTTCTTTTCTTTCACTTTGTTTATAAGGAGCATAGGGACCACCAATATCAGGGCCTTCGTCCCATTGAATACCCACCCATTTTAGGGCATCAAGGATCATCGCTTCACTATCGGAGCGGTATCTTTTTTGATCGGTATCTTCAATGCGGATAATAAATTTTCCATTATTTTTTTTAGTAAATACATAATTGAATAAGGCGATATAAGCAGTTCCAATATGGGGATCGCCTGTTGGGCTTGGGGCAATTCGAACTCTTACTTCTTTATTTGTTTGCAACATGGAAAGGCTCCTAGAGTAATTGGGGATCATTATCCCATGACATTAGGCTTTACCTCAGGTTGTATTCCTTTGGCAACGATAGAAATCATTGTCTTAGTTGCAAAATAAGAGGTGGCCCGTATACTCCTCTGAAAGAAGACAAATTCTTTTGCTTAAGGATAAACTTCACATTTAAAAAATGAAATTTACCTTTCAGCGTTCGTAAGGGGTCGAAGATCAAAGATTATGAATAAGGGCAGTATGGATAGAGGTTTTTACTTTCAAGTATTTAAACAAGATTTATTAAAAAAAGATCTTTGGATTGAAGATGTCACTGTCTTTTCAAGAGATGTAGCGAGTGCTGCTCAATTATATGTTGAAGTGCATTGTCAATTAAATGATTATGTTCACTCTATAAAAGAAATATCAAATGATGAGTTTGATATCCTTGTTAAAGGTGAACATAATTATGAATGTAAATTTAAATTAAAATTTCATTTTGAAATGGATATAGAAATACCAGCTTATTTAAGAAATTATTGAGTAACAACAGCAGGAACAAATGCTTTTGTTACTCCATAGCTATCTTGTACAATAACAGATGCGTCTGAATAATAACCCACTTCAATATCTTGTGTTACAATTTGATAATTTGGAATTCCTGCAGAACCCATTACATTTTGGATTGGAAGAGCCCAAAAGTGGTGTCCTTGATAGGTTCTTTCATAGTTAATTGCAGTTGCTCCAGTTAAGTAAACTTTATATTGAACTCTTACTTTCATAGATCCGCGGGTAGCTATGAGCTGAGCAGTAACAGCTTCTCCGGGATTTAAAGGAATTGAAAGTCCTGATGATGAGCCCACTGTTGTCGTTTGGCTAGAGGAACCGCCTTTACCCCAAGTATCTGACATACTGAAAGATTGTGTTGATTCAAATCCTCCTTTACCTATGCCTTCAATGCCAATTTCAACTTTTTCTGTGAAAGACAAGCCTGTTGTAATTGATTGCGAAGAATTCCAATTACTTTCTATTGTATTTGCTACGTTTTCAGTAATATTTGCTGTAAATGTAGCAGGTTTTGTTGATTTATTTTGAAAAAATCGAGATGCAATGATGACAGGTTTAGAAGAAATATCTATTATTTTTGCATTTTCTACTTGAAGTACTGTTGTTACTTGAGGCCAGTTATATCTTGAATATAAATCAGCCCAATTTTTGTTTGGCCACGAATCAGAGCTTTTTACAAAAGCATCCGTTGGAGCTTGTCCAAATGCCCTTGAAACAGCATTTTTTAATTGAATATCATTTATTTGAAAAGTCTTTCTTTCTTGCTCCGTAATTACATGAAACTCACTACCTTGAGTTGAAACATTAGAAGATGCTAAATTTAAACCGGCAATTGCTGAAATTAAAATTGTCATATTTGAACTCCTAATTAGTAATTATGTATTTAATTATATTGATATTTTTTTATTTAATAAAAAAATAAAAAATAGCAACCGAAAGAGACTTTTAGATTTGTTATTGTAAAATAAAGATAATTAAGAAATGATTAAATTAATATTAAAAAATTATAGGATATACAATAGTAAATTGATTATTTTAAAATAAATAATAATTTTTATGAAATGAATATATCTATAAAAATAAAATTCAAATCATAATTATTTAAATTTTAGATAATTGCTTTTTTAAAAAGCTTAAAAAACATCTTTGTAACTTTAAACCAATAAATAACTAACTTTATTATTAAAATAAAATTAATTTATATGATTGATTGATAAAATAAATAAATTATGTCATTTCATATTTTTGTTACAAAATAATAATTTATTTTTATTATTTTACTTTAATTGTATTCATAAATATTAAATTGGAATTTATAATGAATAGAAGAAAAATATTAAAATCCATGCTACTTTTTGGGGCTTCTTATCCTGCTTTAAAGTTTATGAATTTGAATGCAAATTCATTAGATGATCAAAATATAAATTTATTAACAGGCATTTGTAATGAAATAAGTTATAAAATTAAATATCTTAATGAGTTGAACAAATTTGAAGATTATGTTGGACATAAACATGATATCTTTCATTTTTTTTCCATGTTTGACTATAGATCAACTCCATACGATATGGTCATACCTCTTTTTTATACAATACCTTTAAATCTCTGGAATTCAGGAAGAATTCCTTTGTTAAGTTGGTATCCTTCAACAGGAGCAATTGAAAAAACACCTGAAGATATGTGTAAAAGAATTTATACAGGTTTATTTGATAATTATTTAGCTCGTTGTTGTCAGTCTATTAAAGAATATTTAAACATTGCGAAAGCAAGTCCTATTTATGGAAGTCCAAAAATATTTATTCGTTTTGCACATGAAATGAATATTCACTATAGAGTGTATTCAAACCCAGAAGAATTTATAAAAATGTGGCATTATGTTTATAATTATTTACGTAATTATGGATTAAATAAAGAACAAGTCTTATTTATTTTTTCACCGAATTGTGTAGATTTAAATACACAACCATTTGAAAATTATTATCCTGGTGATGATTATACGGAATGGTTAGGTCTAGATGGTTATAATTGGGGAGGGCACGGTTCTTGGAAATCCTTTTTTGAAATATTTGATGAGCCCATGTCAAGAATGAATGCTTTATCTAATAAGCCCTTGGGAATCTGCGAATTTGGAACATCTGCTAAAATAAAAAATACTTTTAATGCAAGTAAAAAATCACTTTGGCTTGAAGACACATTTAAATGGTTATCTAACAAGGAAAATTTAAAAAGATATAATTTAAGAATGGCTGTTTATTTTAATTTTAGTAAACAAAAAGACATTGACTCCGGTATTTATCTTCATTCAGCAAGAGCTACAGTTAATAATGATGCTTTAAATCATTCAGATAACGAGTTTAAAACAATTAAAAGCTTAAATGAAATATATTATAAAGAAAATATTGGATTTTTAAATGCTAGACAAAATGCAACTAAGGTCTTTTCATAAAAAGATTAATTTGATTCAATTTTATAAAGATAAAAGTTTTTAAATTGAGATATAAGTTTCGCATTATCTGGTAAAAAAATTTTTTGAGTTTGATTTTCATCTATTTTATATGCAAAATATTTTATTTTTTTAATTTCTTCTTCAGAATACTTAGACAAATTTTCAACTAATATTAAATCGGGTCTGTTTGCAATAAATGGATACGTATTATCTGTATTCGTAATAACTTTTTCATTTAAAGGGATAGATTGAAGTTTATATGTAAAAATAATATTTTGAGGTTCTCTTAAAAAATGTTTAATTTCTCTTATTGGATTTATATTAATAAAATAGATAAATAGACATATAGATGAACCTATAATTAATCTATTGTAATATGATTTTAAATCATTTAATTGATTATTGTTAAAACTATTATTTAAACTATAAAAAGCGCATAAACAAAGAGGAATGAGAACTTCAGCTCCATATTGATTTCTATATTCAGCTAAAATCACTATAAAAATGGTTGGAATAGCAAACAGCAATGATTTCCATCCTTTTTTAATATATAACAAAATAGGTAGTAATAACAAAATAAATAGCTTAAATTTTTAAATTGCATTACAGATTGAATAAAAACATGAGGTTTTAAAATGGGAGATAATGCCACTTCAAACATGGAATTACCAAGTTTAGCATAATAGCCTATAAAATTTGTGTCTGAGCTTTCTTTTAAATTTACTAGGATTATTTTAAAATAAATATAATAAAAAATAACCCCTAAAATAAATAAAGTAAATCCAAATTTTTTATCTTTTTTAATTGAAAATAAAATGAGCAAAAGACCTGACCATATAAAAGTAATTGAGATGGTTTCTTTAAAACAAAGCGACAGTAAGGCAAAAAATAAAAATTTGTAGTAAGATTTTTTATACCAAAAAATAAATAACATTAAGTATAAAAATGGAATAAATGAAAACTCATGAAATTCATAGGATATAACACCTATCCAAAATGGAGAGGTGGCACATGTTAATAACAAAGAAAATTTTATTTCAATAGGGAAATTAGTTTCTTTGTTTATAAATTTAATTCCAAAAATAAAAGTTAAAGCAATAAAAAAGAAAATAAGACAGTAAAGAAAAAAACTTGGGTAGGGGAGAAACTTAATTGGATATAATAGAAAAAGAAAAGGCTCAAAATGATTTAAAAAGAAAGAATTTATACCAGAAATTGTTTTAAATTGAAATATTCCATTATAGTAAGGATTTGAAAGAGCTTGAAGGAAAAAACCTACATCATAACCACTTTCGGTAAGATAAAAACCTTTTAATCCATACGAGAAAGTAAGCAATAAAAATATTATCATTCCAACTTTCCAAGGATTTTGAAAAATCCAATTTATAAAAAGAAAGAATTTGTCATTTATTTTCTCATGTATATTTAATATTCTTTGATTAGAAATATTTATTTTAGTTAAAAAAAAATTAATATTAAAATAGATAATGCTTTTTGAATATCACTTGTAAAAATTCCGAATATAAAAAAAATAATAAGAACAATACTTAAAATCCAAGTTAATGGAAATAAAATGTTGCTTGAGTTATTTAATATTTTTATTAATAATCCTAATATTTTTCTAATTTAATTCAGAATATTTTTTTAGCAAATTTACTATTGTTCTTGAGCCAAAAGAATTAGCACCTTCAGAAGAAAGATAACCATTATTTCTTCCATTATAGGACATGCTTGCAATATCCATATGGATCCAATCTACATTCTGAGGAACAAATTCTTTTAAAAATGCAGCAGCGTGCATTGTTGCAGCACCGTCATTCCATTTATTATTCATATTTGTGTAATCAGAGACTGTTCCTTTAATATTTTCTGTTGCTTCAGGCAAAATTTCTAAATTTATAAATTTTTCACCTGCAAGAGCGCCCGCTTTTTTTACATCTGAAATTAAAGAGTCGTTATTTACACATAAAATGCCAGCCATATTACTGGCAATTTGACTTGCTCCACCAGTCAGTGTTGCAATGTCTATAATTATTTTAGGTGAAAAAGAAGCTGCGAAAGCGATAACATCGGCTAATATTAATCGTCCTTCTGCATCTGTATTATAGACATCAACCAATTTTCCATTCCACGCTTTATATACGTCGCTAGGTCTTTGTGCATAATCTCCAATTGTGTTTTCTACACAGGCAAGCATACAAACGATTCGAATGGGAAATTCTTCTTTTGCAGCAATATAAGCAGCAGAAAAAACATTAGCAGCACCACACATGTCATATTTCATTTCATTATGGTGCTTTTTTGATTTTATGGAATAACCGCCTGTATCAAAGGTAACACCTTTTCCAATTAGAACAATTGTATCTTTTGCAGAGGGAGGATTGTATTCAAATATGGCTAAGTGAGGTTCGTAAATGCTTCCTTTACCTACGGCAATAATTCCACCAAATCCTTGTTTTTCTAATTCAATTTTATCTAAAATTGTTGAATTTGTATGTTTTAATTGTGTGAACTTTTCTTTTGTAAGTAATGAGAGATCTTTAGGTCTTAATTGATTCGATGGTAAATCACTTAGGTAACGAGCAAAGTTTAAACTTTGTCCTCTATCAATTCCATTGCTAATATTTTTAGATAAACTTTCTAAGTTTTGATTTGTGTTTTGAATAAATAATTTTATCTCTTCCACACAAATAGGTCTTTTCTGAGGAAAAATTTGGTTAGAATAAATATGTTCAAAAGAATATAATGCTAAAGTAACTGTTTCCGCAAATACAAATGAAATATATTCAATATCAGAGTTTTGAGTTGGATAAATTTCAACGTTAATAGAGGATAAATTTTGATCTTTGGCTTCGGAAATCACTTTTCCAATTGCTTTTCGAAATCCACTTAAATTTAAATTATCATTAGTAGAATCAGTTCCGTAAGCAATGATGATTTTATTATTACTGGTAAAAATTTTTTTTTCTTTAGAAGTTCCAAGAAAACCTTCTTCTTTTAAATCGCTTGCAAATTTTGTAATGTTTGAGGGATCAAATGCATTTTCGGCAATTAAAGAAAAATAGGATTCTTTATGATTAGGTAAACAAGGAAGCAATTCGATATTAATTTTTGTTTTCATTTAAAATCGCCTTGTGATTCAAAGTTTTTATTGAATTTTTTTCTGTTTGTTACAGAAAAATGTCTTTCAGCCATTCTTGATAATCGTGCAAATGGCAATCCTATCAAAAAGTATACAGCTGCTGCAAGTAAACCAATGCCAAGATAATCAAAATAAGTACTGGCAAGTTGGCTATAAATTGTAGTTAATTCAATTAATGTAATAACGGAAACGAGAGATGAATCTTTTATAAGAGCAATAAAATCATTTGTTACTGGGGGAATTACAACACGGACAGCTTGCGGAATAATAATATGACGTAATGATTCAAAACGTGACATCCCTAATGCGTAAGCGGCATCTAGTTGACTTGGCGGAATGGAGGTCATACCGGCTCTATAATTTTCGGCTTCGCTTGCAGCATAATTTAAACCTAATCCAATAACTGCGGCAAAAAAAGGACTTAATTTTAGCCCTAAATGAGGCAATCCATAAAAGATAATATAAAGTTGAATTAATAATGGAGTTCCGCGAATTATTTCGACGTACATAAGAGCCATTTTAGAGAAAAATGGGGGTGCATGTAAACGGACAATTGCAATAAATAAACCTAAAGTTACAGCTAGAATCATAGCTAATATTGAAATTTGTAAGGTAACAATAGCTCCTTTACCTAATAAGGGTAAAAAACTGGCATATTGTTTTACTTTATCAACCCAAGTGTGCTCAATTCCAATTTGTTTTAAATAATCTTGATAGGCAACGGGTTGGGTTTTATATTCAGGGGAAACACCCCATTCTTCTGCAGTGGTTTTATTCCATAGACCCCATTTTTCAAGGATATTTTGCATTTCTCCATTTTTAATAAGCTCGTCTATGGCTTTATTTATTTTTAAACGTAATTCTTTATCTTTCTGGCGAAAAGCAATTCCATATTCCATTCTTCCAACTGGTGGACCAACAAATTTGAGTTTAGGATTATGTTTTGCATAATATTGAGCAATAGGTAGATCAAGTAAAACGGCATCGAGTCTGTCACCAATGGCGAGGTCTGCATAAGCATTAACCTCAACATCATATTTGGCAATCTTAACCTCACCGACATCTTCCAATATTTTATAAGCTAATGAAGCGGGTAAAGTTGCGACTCGTTTTCCTCTTAAATCAGTTAATTTATTGATATCGTAATTTTGTTTATTTACTACAATTTGTTCACTAGTTATGTAATAAGGATCAGAAAAACTGATCGTTTGTTTTCTTTCATCAATAATTTCAAGGCCATCAATTACAAGGTCATAATTTCCTGCAAGAAGGCCAGGAATCAGCCCTTCCCATTGATTTTGGACAAATTCGGCTTTCATCCCTAAATGATTTGCAATGGCATTTATAATATCAGCATCGAGACCTATTACCTTATTTGGGTCTTTTGCATCGCGAAAAACATAAGGAGCGCCGCTATTTGCATCGCTTCCCCATTTTAATATTTTTTTATCTTCGTTACTGTAAGAAAGAATAGGAATAAATAAACAAAATAAAGAAACAATGAGGTAACGGAAGTTAAACATTATTGAGTTTTCTCCATTCTTTTAGTTGAAATTTCTTAAAAAATGACGAGTTCTATCATCACTTGGTGAGGTAAAAATTTGTTCTGGAGTCCCAATTTCAACTATTTTTCCATCTTGCATATGGACAATATGGTCTGCAACATCGCGTGCAAATCTCATTTCATGAGTGACAACGATTTGGGTCATTCCTTCATTATCTAACGTTCTCATCACCTGTAGTACTTCGTGAACAAGGCCAGGATCGAGTGCGGATGTAGGCTCATCATATAAAATAGCCTTTGGTGACATGGCTAATGCACGAGCGATAGCAGCTCGCTGCTGTTGCCCTCCTGAAAGCTGGCAAGGGTAGTGATCGGCATGAGTGGAAAGACCAACCTTAGCGAGGAGATCCTTTGCTTTTTCTTTGGCTTCTTTTTGAGTCATTTTTTTTACAACGATAGGAGCTTTGGTAATATTTTCAAGCAAAGTTAGATGCGGAAATAAGTTAAAATTTTGAAAAACCATTCCAACATTTTCACGGATGGCACGGGCTTTTTTATCAAAATCAGATTGAGAATGAGAAGAGTTTTTATTTTTTTCAAGAACGACACCATTAATTACAATAGTACCTGAATCTAGAGTTTCTAATCCATTGAGGCAGCGCAATAAAGTGGATTTACCACAACCTGATGGTCCAATTAAAACAGTAAGTTCTCCTGGAGTCACTTCAAGATTTATATTACGAAGTACCTCAAGATTTCCATGTCTTTTTGATAAATTCTTTATAGAAATATAAGCACCTGTTGCGCTAATCATCATAAAAACTCCTAATTTATTTCCAGAAGGAGAAAGCCGAGAGAATATGAATCTCTAGTACCGAGGAATTGCAGGTAACATAAATTAAAAGGATTTGGAAACAAAAGATTTTAAAATTTTTAAAGGCCAAAAGAGTTGTTTCGTTGTCTAATGAGTAATGTTGTTCTGATATGAGCTCATATCGTATTTTTTCATAATCGCAGAATATTGTGTTGTTTTTATAAATTTTTGAATTGCTATCCTTAATTCTTCTTCGTCTTTGGTGCTCAAATTCAGAGTGCTTGCAAGCCAAATTTGGCTTTCATAAATCTGGAAAAAATGATTTAATTCATTTTGAATATGGTATTTATTTATAAAATACAAAGCCTTTACTTTGGGTGCAATCCAGGCCTCAATTTCATGTGATTTTAGTCTATTAATGCAAATTTCTTCGCTTGGGCAAAAATACATCTTATTCTCTAGTCCAAACGATCTTAATATACTTTCTCCTGATCCGCCTGCAAGGGTTCCTATTATCCGAAGATTTTTTAAATTATTTATACTTGTAATTTCTTTAGATGTTCTCATATTAAAAACACAAGTCTGCTCTTCTATTAATGGATGTATCCAGTGATATTTATATTCTCTTTCAGGAGTTCTAAATAAATAATAAATAACAAATTGTGAATTTATTTCTTCTTTTGTTCTATGAATTAAATTTTCTTTTAAAGAAAATTTAAATTTTATATTTGCTGCTTTAAATGCAGCATTTATTATTTCATAAAAAATTCCTTTTTGCTTTGAGGAAGAGTCTAAAATTGAGTAGGGGGGGTTATTATCTAATTCAATTTCATAAGTGTTTTTAATAGCAAATACTTTAAAAATAAAAATAAATTGAAATAATAATAATATAAAAAATTTTATAAATTTATAAATTAAATTATTTTTTATATAAATTACGATCATTAAAAAAATATCCTTTATTTCAATATTAATAATCAATATTATATATTTAAAGTTATAAAAATTGTTTTTTGATGCAAAAGTCAAAATTTTGTCTTTCAAATTAATTATTATCAAGATTAATAAATATTTTGATTTATTAAAATCATTAAAAAATATCTTGAATACAAAATTTTATAATAGTAAAGAGATGAAGTCTTATTTGGAAAGGTATCGAAAATGAAACAAATATTTAAAATTGTATTGGTCTTTTTTTTCAATTATTTATTTATATTAAATGCATATGCAGTTATAAAACAACATGATTATCACGATGAATTAAAAACAGTAACATTATTACTTGATTGGAAGCCGAATACAAATCATTTAGGATTCTACGTTGCAAAATCAAAAGGTTATTATAATGATGAAGGCATTCAAATTAAAATTTTAAATCCTTCTCAAACTACTGGGACTGCTCTTGTAGGAACAGGTAAAGCAGATTTTGGAATAAGTTATGCGAACAATTTACTTTATGCTAGAAATGCAAATGTGCCAATTGTTGCGATAGCAGGCATAATTCAAAATGATACCTCTTGTTTTGTGTGGAGAAAGTCCTCACTCATAAAAAATGTAAAAGATTTAGAAGGAAAGAGATACGGAGGATGGGGAAGCCCTGAAGAAAATGCTACATTAAAGTTTATTATGCAGAAAAATGGAGCTGATTTTTCTAAAATTAAGATTATGACAACAGGCACGCAAGATTTTTTACCAGCAACTTTAAAAAATGTAGATTTTACTTGGGAGTATAAAGGTTGGAATATTCTTGCAGCGGAATTAAATCATGTTCTTGTGGATACTTATTGTCCCTCAGAACATTTTTCTGAATTAAATAAACCATCTCCTTTAATCATAACAAGCGAAAATAGGATAAAAAATAATCCTGAATTAATCAAAAAATTTATGAAAGCTACTTCTTTGGGTTATGAATTTGCAATCCATCATCCTGAAGAAGCCGCAAAACTATTTATAAAACAAGTCCCAGAATTAGATACAAAATTAGTATCTGCTTCAGCTAAATTTTTAGCTCCATTATATAAAGCAGATTCTAAAAAATGGGGAAATTTAAATGAGAAAAAATTTGAAAATTATGCAAATTGGATGCAAAAAGTAGAGTTGATAGATAAGGTTCCAAATACAAAAAATTATATTAATAATTCTTTTATTCCCTAAAAAATCATTTTTAGGAATGAACTAAATTTATATCCAAAATCCAATGCCCATTTTTAAGATTAATATCTCCATCTTTTAAATGCAATTGATCTGAAAAATAAGGTGCTTGATAAATTATTGTTTGAAATTCACCATTTTCTCCAAAAAGATCTACTTTTTTTGCTCTGAATTCTTCAATGATTTCTTTATCTAAATCACGTGATAAAAAGTCTCTAGTTAAATATTTTTCATTTACTGAAATTATTTTAGCTTTAAAACCTAATTCAAGAAATTCTGATAAAATTCCTTCCTTATCGCGACGCCATAAAGGAGTTAAAGTCCCTATATTTTGTGATGAGCAAATATTTTCCATAAGTTCTTTTTGTTCTTCATTTGTAATAAAAGGAAATACTCCGCAATATATTTTATATTTTTTTAGGCTATTTATTGTTTGTTTATAATTTTCATTAAAATCGTCCATTGAAGTATTAAATATAAGGAGTGGAATTTTTAAAAGGTCAGCTTGTGCACGTAAAAGAGAAGGGGATAAGTGATTTGTCTTATGTGTCATTCCTGTATCAATTAAAGGTGCAATTAAGCATTTAACTTGATTTGTCTTTAGTGCATGGTAAAGACTTAAGCAGCTATCATGACCGCCACTCCAAGCACAAAAAAGGTTATTTTGTTCCAAGACGAGTTTTCCTTTATTTTAATAAAAAAAGATAGGCCATAAGGCCAGAAGAGCAGACAAACTATATTCAAAAATTTATTTTTTTACAATAAACCTAGAGGAATACTAGCTATTAAAATTTATGTGACAAATTTGTGTCAAAAATATTTCGAAATTTGCCAAATGCCACTTAATAGCCAAATTCTTTTAACAACATAGGAATATAAATTCCTATAAAAATAGAATAACCCTCCCTAAGTTTGAGAATTGAGGGCAAAAATATTGACTCTTTTCTTTCTTGAGTTATATTAGAGGGTTAGATTTATGAAGTTTCGAATAAAGTCTTTTACTCAACTTTGGGCAATTTCGATTGCTTTTGCTAGCGGCTCATTTGCTAGCGCTAACGAATTAGTCACTGGAGCGGGTTCAAGTTTTATTGCACCGGTACTTTATAAATGGTCTGCTTCCTATAATGCTGAAAATGGTACAAAAATTAATTACCAGTCTACAGGTTCAGGCGCTGGAATTAAACAAATAGAAGGCAAAATTGTAGACTTTGGCGCTTCTGATATGCCTTTAAAACTTTCCGATCTCGATTCAAAAGGATTATTCCAATTTCCAGCTATCATTGGCGGTATTGTTATAATTACAAATATCCAGGGTATTAGCCAAGGTCAGCTTATTTTAAATGCAAAAACAATTGCTGAAATTTACAGCGGACAAATTAAAAATTGGAATGATAAGCGTATTGCTGAACTAAATCCTCATGTTACTTTACCAAATAAAAATATTATTGTTGTTTATCGCTCTGATGCTTCGGGAACTACATATAATTTTACGTATTTTCTTGAAAAAGCAACTACAGGTATTTGGAAAGCGGGAACAGGTACAGCCGTTTCTTGGCCATCTGGAATTACAGGGGTTGGCGGAAAAGGAAACGAAGGTATTACAACTATGGTGAAACGTGCACCTGGTTCTATTGGATACGTTGAATATGCATATGCTATGCAGAATAAATTAGCATGGGCTCGCCTCCAAAACGCAGATGGCAATATCGTTCCCCAAATTGATGCGAAAGATTTCAAAGATGAAAAGAAGGTAAGCGAAGCTTTTCAACAATCATTTCAAGCTGCCGCTTTACATGCAGATTGGGAAAAAGCGCCTGGAATGTTTGTTCTTTTAGCAAATCAAAAAGGGGCTCAATCTTGGCCAATCACAGCATCTACTTTTATTCTTATCCATAAAAATCAATTGAATCCTAAAATAGGTTCTGAAGTTTTAAAGTTTTTCCATTATGCTTTTACAAAAGGCTCTGGCTCGGCAAAATCTTTAGATTACATACCTATTCCTGAAAACACTTATAAATTAATACAAAAAAAATGGGCGTCTGATATTAAATCAGACAAAGACAAATCACCATTGTGGAAATAATAAAAACAGAGTTTTGAATTCACTTATTTAATTGATGTTGAGCTTTTTATTTGGAGAATGGTTTTGGGAGATTTTTTATTTTCAAACTTAACTCGGATTTTTGCATGGTTTGCATTTTTGCTTCTCATGTGTGTTCTATTTTCTTTGTGTGTGGCAAGTGCGCCCGCAATTCATGCCTTCGGATTTCATTTTTTAATTAGTGATGTTTGGGATCCTGTTCAGGGGCACTTTGGAGCATTGAGTGCAATTTGTGGTACCTTAATGACTTCTCTTATAGCAATGATTATAGGTGTT
Organism: Silvanigrella paludirubra; assembly: GCF_009208775.1. Lineage (NCBI taxonomy): Bacteria > Pseudomonadati > Bdellovibrionota > Oligoflexia > Silvanigrellales > Silvanigrellaceae > Silvanigrella > Silvanigrella paludirubra. The sequence continues at coordinate 393,473 of NZ_WFLM01000001.1, forward strand.
CCTTTAAGCCTTGGCATTGCTGTATTTATTTCTGAAATTTCTCAAGGAAAAATTTCCAAAATAGTTCGTACATTAATTGATCTCATGGCAGGAATTCCAAGTATTATTTATGGAATGTGGGGTTTATTAGTTCTTGCGCCATTTTTATCTAACCATATCCAACCTGTTGTATCTGAAGCTGTAGAAGATATCCCTTTTTTAAATACCTTATTTGGTGGGCCTCCATTAGGTATTGGTATTTTTACAGCGGGACTAATACTTGCCATTATGATTATTCCCTATATTTCTTCAACATTAATTGATATGTTCCGTTCTGTTCCCGCAGTTTTAAAAGAAGCCGCTTATGGAATTGGGGCAACCCGTTTTGAAGTTGTTCGCAAAGTGATTGTTCCTTATGTTCGTAAAGGAATGATTGGAAGTCTTATGTTAGGCCTTGGAAGAGCTCTGGGCGAAACAATGGCTGTTACCTTTGTTATTGGTAACTCAAAAGAATTAACTTCATCTTTATTTATGCCTGGAACAACAATTTCAGCATCTATTGCGAATGAATTTAATGAAGCCACCGGACATTTATATCCAGCTTCATTGCTTGAGCTTGGAATGATTCTTTTTGTACTTTCTTTTTTAATATTAGCGTTTGCTCGTTTGCTTATGTTACGTATCAATAGAAAGAAAGCAGGAGCGCATTCATGAAAAGAAATCAAGTTACTCGTAAACTTAATAATAAAATATTTACTTCCCTTTGTATTGGTTCTGTTTTATTTGGAATTACAATATTAAGTTCTATTTTTTATGCTTTAATTATTCACGGTTTTCCTGCATTAAGTCTAAATTTCTTTTTTATGGATACTCCTGCTCCCGATTCCATTGGAGGAGGATTAAGAAATGCAATTGTGGGAAGTTTTATTATAACAGTTGCTGCTGTTTTAGTTGCTACTCCGGTTGGTATTTTTGCTGCAACTTTTTTATCAGAATATGCACGAGGCAAAAAAATTGCTTCTGTGATTCGTTTTGTGAATGATGTTTGGCTAAGTGCACCATCTATTATTGTTGGTCTATTTGTGTATACGGTTGTTGTTCATCCCATGGGTAATTACTCTGCATTTGCGGGCGCTATTTCTCTCGCTATGATTGCTTGTCCTATCATTACACGTAGTGCCGAAGACATGCTTAATTTAGTGCCAAATGAGCTAAGAGAAGCAGCCATTGCTCTTGGTTTACCAAAGTGGCGAGTGATTGTTTACATTGCTTGGAGAGCTTCAAAACAAGGTATTCTAACAGGAATATTATTAGCTATAGCTCGCATTTCGGGGGAGACGGCTCCGTTACTTTTTACTTCATTAAACAATCAGTTTTGGAGTACAAGTCTTTCACAACCAATTGCGAACCTACCAGTTACTATTTATCAATTTGCCATGAGCCCATATCATAATTGGCAAGATCTTGCTTGGGGTGGGGCGCTCCTTATTACAGTCGTAGTTTTATTTTTAAATATTTTAACTCGCTATTTTGCTAAGTCTGGGGGAAAACGCTCATGAACTTTTTTCTAAATTCTACTAAAAATCCTGCTTTTTCAGGTCAATCTTCATCAGGAATTCCCGAAACAGAAGGGGGGTTAGATAATTTGGTTGTATTAAGAGATAGTTCACAAATTTCTATTCAAGATCTTAACTTTTATTATGGTAACAAACATCGTCTAAAAAATATCAATATCTCTTTTCGCAAAAATAAAATTACGGCTCTAATTGGTCCATCAGGATCTGGAAAATCAACATTATTAAGAACAATAAATCGAATTTATAGTTTATATCCAGAGCAAAAAGCTTATGGTAGCATCCTTGTACATGGAAAAAATATTCTTGAATCTAATGTAGATTTAAATGAATTGCGTACAAAAATTGGAATGGTTTTTCAAAAGCCGACCCCATTTCCAATGTCAATTTATGAAAATATTGCATTTGCTGTTAAGATGCATGAAAAACTAAGTAAAAAAGATCTACAACATAGAGTAGAATGGGCTTTAAGGGCTGCTGCTTTATGGGACGAAGTGAAGGATCACTTAAATGCTTCAGGGTTAGGACTTTCTGGTGGACAGCAACAACGTTTATGTATTGCAAGAACTATTGCTGTAAAGCCTGATATTTTATTATTAGATGAACCTTGTTCTGCTCTCGATCCTATTTCTACACAAAAAATTGAACATCTTTTAATGGAACTTAAAAAAGATTTTACAATTGTTATGGTAACACACAATATGCAACAAGCGATGCGCGCTAGTGATGATACTGTGTTTATGACAAACGGAGAAATTGTAGAAGCATCAGATACAAAAACATTTTTCTCAAATCCTAAAGATAAACAGTCGCTTGACTATGTTCATGGTAAATTTGGTTAAAATAGATTAATAAAAAGTAATATTTTCTCCTAATAACTTAGTTTCATTTATTAACCATTCTCTATAAGCTCCAATATTAATATTTATGCTCTTTTTATATTCACATATTTGAGGGGCTTTTCCAATATTTGCATGAACTACTCCAACGGCTAAAAATTCATTTCCTTTTTTTACAAAAAGAGGTCCTCCCGAATCGCCTTGGCAAATTCCATAATTATCATCTTCAATAAAAAGAAATGCTTTTCTAGGATCATCTAAATAGGAGGGCGTTATGAACGGTGACATAATCGTTTTATAAAATTCTCCTAAAGAAATATATGAATTATTGTCAACTGTTATGTTACTTAAGCTAAATTGAATAAAATTAAACTCATAAATTCTAGAAAAAGCCCATTTTTTTATTCTTTTAGTAGGTATTTCTATGTCATTATTTTTTCCATATCCAACAATAATAATGGTTTCGTCTTTAGAATCATTAGTTGTTAATTTAGATACTTTTGCTCCTATTTCACTGGCTTTTTTTGTTGTTTTTAATAAGGCTAAATCAGCAAAATTGCATTTATGAAATCCATTTGAAATATTGTTTTTATTTGAACAATATTTTTGGAAAAAAGGATGTATGGTTATAGATGAAATAGATGAAGTATTTAACTCATTTTTATTCAAAGGGTAAATTTCATGAGATAAGTCTGAATATATAGTTATATTTTTAATTTCATTGTCTATTGTTTTTTTATTTTCAGATAATTTGTTTATGTCAAAACAATGTGCTGCTGTTAAAATAATATTTTCTGCTATAAATGTACCAGAGCATAATCCTGAACCAGAAACAATAGAAACAACGCTTTTTGATTCTGGAAAAATATTTAATATATTTTCATTAAACTCACATCCATTTACAATTTTGTTGCTATTAGAATAGGATAAAGAGTCTATATTTTCGCAGTATTTATTTGATTTAATAGACTCATTCTCTTTTTTATTGCAAGAGTGTATTGTATTTGAAATTATAATAAAAAATAATAATAAATTACTGAAATATTTCATGTTTTCCTCATGTAAATTATTTTTATTAACGAAAATATTTTTTAATTTTAGATAAAATATTCGTTGTTTTTTTTACTACTATATTTTTAATTAATTAAAAGAAAATTTGGATTATAATTTAAAATATTTAAATTAAGGTTTTATATCTTTAATGATTCGGGATAAACTTTCAAATACAACTGTTTTTTGAAGTTTTGTTGGGACAAATTGAATAAAATCATTTGCTTCTTCTATTATTTCATTTTGAACTAAATCGGCAATCATAACTTCGCCATCTTGTCTTCCTAAATCAGTTTGGAGAAGAATTGCAATTTCACTTTTTTTAAACTTATTTTGATTATTATTTTTACGACTAATTCTTGCTAAAGAGGACATCCATGGATGGTATTTTTTTGGAGTAAATAAATTTGTTCCTTTTTTTACAACATTAATTGAAAACAAAGAATAATCTTCGAGAATTTGAGGATTAGGATTCGATAAAATCTTCCCATATTTTTTATCTTCAATTTCTTTTATTAATCCACAATCAATAAAAGCTTTATAAATATTTTCTAGATAGCTAAATTTTTTCATTAAAATATTTTCAGCTAAAGTTAAAAAATCATTCATTTGTAATATTGGAATGTTAAGATCATTCATAATGCAGGACTTACGTGCAAAAGAAGCAAGTAAACTAGCCAATTGAGCAGAATGATGATGAGATGTTCCAATATTTCGAAGTAAATTTTTTTCATTTAATTTTGTAGCAATCAGTAAATCATTTACATGTTTTAATCTATTAATGGCGTCTTTCATGACTGCTTGGCTCCAACCAGGCAGAGTTTTAAAGGCTTCGGCAAGACCATCATTCTGATAAAAAATAGCCACAGTTTGAGTAACAGCACGAGCCGTTGCTGTTCTTGGTTCTCTAGAGAAAAGTGTGATCGTACCTAAAACATCACCTGCTTTCAAGGTACCTAAAATGACTTCTGTATTTTCTCTTATACGGAAAATCTCAATTTCACCTTCTTGAACGTGATAAATGCCATTTGTTTGATCACCTTCATTAAAAATGATTTGTTTAGGAGCAAATGTGAGGGTTTCTGGTTTCACGATGCACCTGTCCAGGAAGGTGGTAAAGCTGCTTTTAAGGCTTCTACTATTTCTTTGCGGTTTAATTTTCCGACGTAAGCATCAGCTCCTGCTTGTTTAGCACGTTCTTTGTTTACATCACCCGTAAGACTGGAATGAAGTATGATGGGCATTTTCTTTAATTTTTCACTACCTCTGATTCGTTTCACAAAGGAGTATCCATCTAACTTCGGCATTTCTACATCGCTTACAATAAGTTGTACTTTGCTTAAATCAGATCCTGGTTCTGAATTGCTAAGATCCTGCCATGCGGCCTCTGCGTTGGTATACTCAATAATATCGAGCTGCATTCCTCTTAATAATTCACAGATTGCTCTTCTTGCTGTTGGTGAGTCATCAACAACTAAAATTAAAGGCCTTTTTGAATTATTTTGTGAGTTATTATTATTTGCAGTAGCTGAATTAGCCATCCCTGTATTTTGATTTGAATTCATGGGATTATCAATAGCAAATGAAGAAGTTCCTTGTCCTCCACTTCTGCTTTCAATATCAAGTAAAATACGTTCAAAATCTAAAATGAAAATAAAGTCTTGATTTTCAATTAACATCATTCCCGTAATTGTATTAAAAGCATCGCTTGAAGGAGGAAGAACTTTATCCCAACTAACTCTTCTAATTCTTCTTGTTCCTGCAACGACAAATCCCGCTTTTCTACTTGAAAACTCTGTTACGATAACTTGACTTGTGGGTGTAACGACTTCATCGTCATAACCTAAAGCTTTAGCTAAATGAATTGCAGGAATGGGAGCGCCTCTTAAATTAAATACGCCTAATACTTCAGGGGCATTTGTTAAGCAGGGAACAATAGTGGGAAGCCGAATGACTTCTCTTACTTTAGCAACGTTAACTCCATATAAAATAGGTGTTTTTCTATCAGAAGATGTTACTGCACTTGTTTTGGTTGCAGTAAATTCAATTAGCTCAAAGATATTACTACCCACTTGAAACATGGGTCTACCGATGCTAACCACACAATCTCCTAAAAAAGGATAAGTCTTTTTCTTATATCGGTATTATGGCTTATTTCTAGAGGTAAGGATTTAGGCTACTGTCTTTTTTTCATCAGGTTTTATTTTATCAATGTCATTAATGCCACGGGAAATACTTTCAAAAATGACTCTTTTTTGCAGCATAGATGCATTTAATAATATTCTCATGCTTGCTTGATCGGCGCCTTTTTCAGATAAAAGTTTTAGAGATAGCAACTGTACTAAAATATCATCGCCATCTTCTCTTCCCAATTCTTTATTTATTAAATTTGCAAAATCGACTTTCAAAAATGATCCACTATTTTCTTTGAATCTTTTATGTATACGAATTAAGCCACTAACCCATTTATGGCATTTAATGGGAATAAATCCAGTGAGGCCTTTTTTTGCAATATTAGCTGAGAATACAGCAAAATCTTCTATTAATTGAACATTTGGAGATAATATGATGTTACCATATTTTTTATCAAATATGGTTTTTATGAGACCGCCAGTAGAATACAAATTAAATATTTTTTCTAAATAATCAAATTTTTTATTTAAAATTAATTCACCGTTTACTAAAAAAGATTTTAAAGGATATATTTTGTTATCATCATGTTCGATTGTTCCTTGTCTTACAAAGGCAGCAAGCAAATAGGCTAGTTGTGAGCCGTGTTGATGAGGAGAACCCGTACTTTTAATGAGTTTTTTTTCATTAACTCTAACTTCTATGAGCTGTTGGCTAAAAAACTTTATTCTTTCCGTTGCTGATTTAATAAATATATTAATAATGGGATTCACTTCGTTAAAATAGGGGTTTATGGCTTCTAATGGATAAAATAATGCAACCGTTTGTACAACCGTTCTTGCCGTAACAACATGTCTTTCTTTAGAAAGAAGTGTGGATAGGCCAATTATTTGACCTCTTGCAATTTCTCCTAGTGGATACTCATGTCCTTCAATAGTTTTAAAAAGCTCTACTTTTCCTTCTTGAATAACATAAATTCCTTTTGTTTCATCTCCTTCTTGTACAACTATAGTTTTAGGTGGAAGCACAATGCTTGCGTTTTTCACTTATGATTTCCATTTTCAATGAAAAGAATTATCAGCCTAGGATTCTTTTCGGAATTTAAGATAAAATCTATATTAAAGTGAAATTGACGAAATTCTGTTTTGCTTTAAGAATAAATAAACATTTGGTAGAATATCAAATGTTTATTTATTCTTAACTATTTTTTGATTCCTCAAGGAGAGAGGCATGCTATTAATTGAGATTGTATTTAAAATTGCTTATTATTTATTATATTTTTATATGTTGTGTTTAATTATTACTGGGATTTTAAGTTTGGTAGGGGCTAATCCATCAAATCCATTAGTTGGATTTTTGAATGCTCTCACTTCTCCACCTTGTCGATTCATAACTAGAAAATTTCCAAAACTTATTGTTAGAAGTCAACACGGATTTTACGATTTGTCACCTATTGTTTTAATATTAATTGTTGGTTGTCTTATGATTATTGTACAAACGGTGGCAAATCATCTTGGCTTTTACGTTTAGTTAATTAATATTCTGCTTTAGGTATTTTATTTTGTAATTTTGTGTTTTTGAAGTTTTCAGAAAAAGAATCTCTAATTATATTGTTTGTGCTTCCTGCAAATTTTTGAGCAAATAATTCTGAAAATGATTGTATATCATCATAATAAAAAACATCTGGAGTGATTTTTACTTTTGCTAAAGTAACTAATTCGGAAATGGCAGTTTGTTTTGTGCCTATGATATCAATTAATTTTAAGTTTAATGCTTGTGGCCCTAATACAACTCGTCCATCAGACATAAATTTCATAGTAGCATCACTTGTTTTTCTGCCTTGTTTTACATCATCAACAAATTGCATTCTTGTTTCTTCAATTAATTCTTGAAGATATTGTTTATCTTTTTCATTCATGGGTCGCGTTGGAGATCCTGTGTCTTTTAAGGCTCCTGTTTTAATTACAAAGGGATTTATTTTTAAAAATTGAATGAGTTTATCTGCTTCAAATCCGTTCATAATTACACCAATGCTTCCAATAATACTGCCCCGATTTGCAATAATTTTACTGGAGGATGCGCTTGAGTAATAAGCTCCACTTGCAGCAACTTCTCTAACATAAGTAACAACAGGTTTTACCTTTGTGATTTCTTTTATGGTGTCATAAATTTCTTGGCTTGGGACAACAGAGCCTCCTGGACTATTCACATCAAATAAAATACCTACAACATGTTTATCGTCTCGTGCTGTTTCTAATTTTTCAATGACTAATGCTGAATTTTCAGGAGTAATTTCTCCATAAAGCCGAATCCCAGCGATATAAGGAGAAGAGGTGTTTGGTGTTGTAAAAGTGAGGCCTGTTTTTGCTGAGCTTGAAGCTCCGCCCATTGAAGAGGAAAATGTTTTTATTCCACTTGAAAAGCTATAAATAGAAATAGAAATAATACCAACAAATATGACAAATAAAACTACGGAAATAACTCCAATAGTAGCAAAAACAGATTTGATTGCTGTAAGAAAAGAATGAGAGCGTTTTGTTGAAATTGTGTTTTGATCTTCTTGATGAGAACTCATAAATACCTTTCAAAATGAATTGAATTTATATACCAAAATAAATAAACTCTTGAGCTTTGCTACAGTATCACAAAATTCAAGAGTCTAAAATTTTCGGGAATCAAAAATAATATAAAGATTAGATATTATCTTTTGTTGCTTTTGCTCTAGCAAATGCTTCAGCAAAGCTATTTTGTGGAGATGCTTCATTATTTAAAGCCGCTTGAATGGCTTTGTTATGAGTTTCATCTAGACCGCGAGTTGCTGCTTTTTGTGAAAGTTCAAAACGACGTTCAGCATAATCTACACTTAGGATAATGTAATCAATGTCTGTATCAATAGCTATATTTGGGTTTTCAAGTTCAGTTGTGTGAACAAGACCTTCAACACCTGGAGCGATTTCAACAAAGGCACCAAATTCAGCCATGCGAGTAATTTTACCTTTGCCTTTTGTTCCAGGCATTAGTTTTTTCGCAGCAACTTCATATGGATCTTCGCCTAATTGTTTAATGCCAAGTGAAAAGCGCATGTTTTCAACATCAATTTGAAGAACTTTTGCTTCTACTTCGTCACCTTTTTTGTAAAGATCTTGTGGGTGTTTAATGCGTTCTGTGTAGCTGATGTCAGATACATGGATTAAACCGTCAACACCTTCTTCGATACCAACAAAGATACCAAAGTCTGTGATATTGCGAATTTTACCGCGAATAACGTCATTTACTTGGTATTTTTGAGTAACAATTTCCCATGGATTTGGTTCTGTTTGTTTCATTCCAAGAGAAATGCGGTGGTTTTCAAGATCAACAGCAAGAACAACAACTTCAACTTCGTCACCGATGTTTACAATTTTGCTTGGGTGTTTAATGCGGCGGTTCCATGTCATTTCAGTAACGTGGATTAAGCCTTCTACGCCTGGCTCTAATTCAACAAAAGCGCCGTAGTCAGTTAAACTAACTACTTTACCACGTAGGCGTTGAGCGGAAGCGTATTTTTCAGCTACAGAAACCCAAGGATCATTTTGAAGTTGTTTTAAGCCGAGAGAAACGCGGTTGCTGGAAGGATCAAAGCTAAGAACTTTAACATTGATTTCGTCACCAACATTTAAAACTTCAGATGGGCTATTGAGGCGTCCCCAAGACATATCTGTGATATGTAGAAGGCCATCAATGCCGCCTAGATCAATAAATGCACCATAATCTGTGATATTTTTAACAATACCGATCATGGAAGAACCAACTTGTAGTCCCTTTAGAGTTTCGCTGCGCATACGCTCACGGTCTTGCTCTAAAAGTACGCGACGTGAAAGAACAATGTTTCCACGTTTTTTGTTGAATTTAATAATTTTGAATTGAAGAACTTGGCCAAGAAGTTTTTCAAGGTTGCGCACAGGGCGAAGATCTACTTGGGAGCCAGGTAAGAATGCCTTCACGCCGATATCAACAGAAAGACCACCTTTTACGCGGCCAACGATTTTACCTTCAACGAGTTCGTCTTTTTCGAATGCGTCAGAAATACGATCCCAAGCTTTAAGCATGTCTGCTTTGTCTTTAGAAAGTACAAGTTCGCCTTCGTCATCTTCAAAAACGTCAACAAAAACGTCAATAACATCACCAACTTTAAGTGAGAAAATGCCGTTTTCAGATGTGAATTCGCTTTTTGGAATTTCGCCAGCAGATTTGTGGCCGATATCAATTACAACGCTGTCATCTTTAATTTCGATAACGCGACCCTTAACAACTTGACCTTCTTTGATCACGCTTTGGGATTCTTCTTGCGCTTTAAATAAAGCAGCAAATCCGTCTGGAATTTCTTCTTGGGATAAGAAGTCGACGTCTTCGTCTAACCATTCAAGGGAGTTGTAATTTACTTTTTTCTTGGAAATATCGGAGTGGAGACTTGCCATATGAGCGGAATACCTTTCTAAATAGCCGTAAAACATTTTGTATAAGAAAGAGCTGTTTTGCGGGAAAAAGCTAATGATATAGCTACGTTAAATATAGATACGCAAAATATTGCGTAAGTCGGGACGAACGTAGCACATTTGAATTATCTTGTATAGTTATTATTATTTCTTCTTTTTTGCGTGTTTGAAAGCAGAAGCGAAGATACTTGTGTCGTCACGATTTGTTGGAATTAGCACCTTAGCTTCGTTTGACTTATATTCTTCCCACTGTTTCATTAAAGCTTTGTCTTCATCGCTCATATTTGAAAATTCATCGCGTTTTTTACCTTTGAATTTATTAATGAGTTCTTCAGGCATAGGGCCTTTAATAGATAAACTTAAGCGGTGAGCGCCTAGATCAGCTGCTAACACATGAACTTTAACAGATTGTCCTTCTGCTAAAATATCTTTAGGATGGTTTATTCTTTTTTCCCATGTAATTTGGTGAATAGGTACAAGCCCATCAACACCATCTGCTACATTTACAAAAGCACCTGAGTCGATCATGCGAACGACTGTTCCTTGAAGAACGGCACCTGGATGCAAACGAGTTGCATTGGATATCCAAGGATCTTCGCCAGCTTCTTTCATTGTAAATGCTATTTTTAATTTTGGAGTACGTTCGATTTTTATAATTTTAACGTTAACTTGTTCGCCTAAACGAACAGCTTCATCGGCTTTTTTAAGTCTTTTCCATGCCATTTCGCTTAATGGAATAAGTCCTTCAATTCCATCAATTGAGGCAAAGGCGCCAAAGTCTACTAAGCGCGTAATGGTTGCTAAATGACTTTGTCCAACTTCAAGTTTTTCGAGAGCAGAAGAAATTTTGCTGTCTAATTCTTGGCGTAAAATAGATTTACGAGATAAAACAACGTTTCTTCCTTTTAATTCAGTAATTGTAAACTTAAAAGTATTTCCAACATAAACTTCAGGATTATCAAAATGTGTTAGATCCATTTGTCCTAAAGGAACAAAGCATCTTTTTGCACCAACAGTAGCTTCAAATCCACCTTTAATCACTTTTTCTACTTTTGCTTCAACAGGTATTTTAGCTTCAAAAGCGTTTCTTAATAAAGAATCATCCACTTCATTGCGACGAAGTGTGCGTGTTAAAAGGATTTCAGAGCCATTATCCGTTCTGACAAATGCAGAAATTGTATCTCCTACTTTAGGCACAGATTGAGAAGCGCTTGTAAATTCTTCTATGGATAAAGTTGCGGAACTTTTTCCACCAAGGTCAATAAAAACAAACTCTGAGCTAATGGAAACAACGCTTCCTTCAACAGATTCACCCATGCGGTATCTACGTGAAGTTGGCGTGTGTTTATCATCCTGTAGTAGCTGTTCAAATTCATTAGATTCTTCTGCTTCTGAAGCGAAAGGGTCACGTGCGTTTTCTTCTTTATCAATGTACCTAAATTTTGCCATTGCTGATTTGTCCTTATTGTTTGCTTTAACATATGCGCCAAGCATTACGTAAGCTTTTGTGCCATAATGTGAATATAAGATCAATTGTTAAGGAAGGAGTCAGAAGTTGTCTCAATTTTTTATTTTTGCAATCACCCTATTATTTCCTTTTATCGCTCATTCCGCTACCTATAAGCCTATTTTAAATATTCTTGCTCCCATAGGTGTAATGTCACCAAAAATCATTTCGCAATTTGAAGAAGATAACCAATGCAATGTAAGGATTGAATTTGTAGGAAGTCGTTATGAATATGAATCGAGGTTACGGGCTGGATTAAGAAACTATGATCTTGTGATATCCGATGAACGAATCTTACAAAGATTGTTTTTACAACGCCAATTAAGATCTCTAAATGAAGATGTTACTTTTTCAGCTAACGTAGCGGGAAAGTATCCATTGCAAGTTAAATCAAGGTTAAATTCAGATGGCCGTTCCTATTTTACTTTTTTGGCAGATCCAATGGGGATTGCTTATAATAAAAAGAATTTTATTTTAAAACAAACACAACCATCATGGGATTGGATAATATCTCCAGATGAAATTCCATATTGGAGACAAAGAATATATGTTTCTAACTTTCCAAAACATCAATTACTGCTAGCATTACTCGCTACTGGTAAAGAAATTACAACAGCTTCGTGGTTTATACCCGAACCCACATTAAAATGGTTACAAAATTTAAAACTTCAAAGTGCAAATATTGACTATCCTTTAGAGCTTGCTTTTTTAGGTAACAAAATTGAAGCAGCTGTTATTTTTCGTTCCGATTATTTTAGGTTAAAAAAAGTTGTGCCAGATCTTAAATTTGTAGTGCCTTCTAAAGTAACATATTATGATAGAATCGGAATTGCGATTGTTTCTGACACGGTTCAAGAAGCTTTAGCTCAAAATTTTATAAAATATTTAAATATCAAAAAAGACTCCTTAATTGTAAATGAAAATTATTTAAGCTATAACGTTTTAAATTATGAAGGTTCAGCAACTAAAAACTGGGTGCCTTATGATGATGATATTCCTATTCCAAGAAGGATAGAAAATATTTTGAATGATTTTTACAAAAAATAATCTATTAAGAGGTTTATAATGGATTTAATAAGAATAACTATTCTTATTTTGTTTTTAATTTTTACTTATTTCTATTTAGTTAGGTGTTTTCTTTTAGTTATTCAACCTCAAAAAAAAAGAAACGTTTATATTCTTGTTCTTATATTTATGTTTCTTTTAAACATAGGATTTTGGGGGTCTAGATTTTTTCGTTGGCAAGGACATTTACCTAACTATTTCTATTATTTAGAATGGGTAAGTTATACTTGTTTAGGACTCATGCTTTTTTTCTTAATATGTTTTTTTATAGCAGATTTATTTTTTCTTTTAAATAAAGTAATATATTTTTTTAAAAGAAAAAGTTTTCTTGAAAAAGAAATTAAAAAAAATAAAATTCATTCCCAACGTCGAAGCTTTTTACACATGATTTCAGTAGGCTGTGCGTCTATTTTAACAGGAATTGCTTTTTATAATGCAAGAAAAACGCCAGAGGTAAAAAAAGTTTTTGTTCCCATTTTAAATTTACATTCTGATTTAAAAGATTTTAATATTGTTCAATTAACTGATTTTCATATAGGTCAAACGATCGGTTTAAGTTATGTTCATGCTGTGGTTGAAAGGGTGAATTCTCTTAATCCAGATATCATTGTAATCACAGGTGACCTTGTAGATGGTTTTGTTCATCAAATTAAAGAATGGGTAGAACCACTATCAACATTAAAAGCAAAATATGGCATTTATTATGTTACAGGAAATCATGAATATTATTGGGATGCAACGGGATGGATTCAATTTATGCAATCCATTGGTTGTGTTTATTTAGGAAATTCAAATAAAACAATTTCTATTGGAAATGCAAATGTTGTTATTGCAGGACTAACAGATTTAGCTGCAATAAAATTTAATGAAAATGAGAAAACAGACTATATAAAATCTATAGAAAATGCTTCCATAAAATCTGACTTAAAAATATTATTAGCCCACCAACCAAATAGTGCATTTGAAGCTGCAAAACTCAATTTTTATGACTTACAAATTTCCGGTCATACTCATGGTGGTCAAATGTGGCCTATGACTTGGATGATTCATTTTATTCAATATTTTCGTCCAGGTTTAACTTTATATGAAAAAATGTGGGTTTATGTTAGCCGTGGTACAGGCTATTGGGGACCGCCTTCACGATTAGGTTCTGATTCCGAAATTACTCATATCTTTTTTAAGCAGGCTTAGCACCATAGTCATCTATTTCTCTTTCTATGATATTTTTTGGTACTTTAGGTATTCCAGGAATATCAAGGTGCTTGTCTGTACCCATTTCATAAATTTTTATTGGATCTATATGTTTGTAACGATAACTTCTAATTTCACAGTAAGCGAGGCCATGGAGAAGAGGTAAAATATCGTAAAATGGGGTTTCAGGAACAAACGGGGATGCTTCGTCTTTCATGCCAAGGGACATGATTAAATTTCTTGAACTAATAATTCTTGGCATTTCAGCAAGTTTTTTTGTTACGTTAAGTAAATCTATTGATTTTTTTCTCCCCGCATTTTGAATTTGTAATTTTTGGTTTGTAACTGATGATAATAAATTGTTACGTCTACCAAGTTCTTCTCTCCAATCAATCATTTTTTGTGCTTGACAATATATACTTCCTTTTAAAAATTCATCTACACATTTTTCAATGATATGTCTAACCAATTTAGAATGTAATATAAATGTTTTAGTAAAATAATTCTTACCTTCATAATTTATCAATCTGCCATCAAATATTTGTTTTAAATCAAATCCAGCAAAAGAATATTCAGGTAAGGGATAAACAGTATCTACTCTCTCAGAAATTAAATCTTTTACAATTAAACAATCATCTTTATGATATTCAACCTGAAATAGAGAATGTCTGAAGTTTCTAAATTGTTCATATTTTGCTATTTCTTTAAGAGAAAAGCAGGACTGCCCATTATACAAAAATGTTTCAAAAACTGTTGAACCTGAAAAGCCTTCAGATAGTCGATATTCAAAAATAAAAAACTCTTGGAAAGAAAACATTCTTTGTTCAAAAAAAGGATCATCATCATTCACTTTACCCGTTGAAATAGAAAAAAGTTCTCTGGCAATTTGCCTCTCTTGCTTAAATTCAGACTTTAAAGAGTATTCTGATAAGATACGCATTATATCTTGGCAATGATGAGCAGGCATGGAATCCCTCAAGCTAGAATTGTGATCTTAGATGGTATAAATATTATAATAAAATTATCTCATAAAAGAGTCAAAATTTTCCGACTTTGTAAAAAAACAATTTATTTGTCTTTTTAAATTGCATTATCAAACTCCAAAGTAGATTTGATAATGTCTTGTTTCGGTAAAATAAAATGAAGTTAACAGTTATTTTTTTGGAATTTCTATTATAAAAACGGTGTGCTTAGATAAAGTGTCTAAATACAATTTTCCTCCATGAGATTCTATAATCCCCTTAGAAATACTTAATCCTAAACCTGTTCCTTGGCCAATGTCTTTTGTTGTAAAAAAGGGTTGCATTATTTTGTCTTGAATATCTTTTGAAATTTTTTCACCGCTATTCATGACATTGATTTTTATAACGGATTCTGTTTGATCCACAAATATTTTTATCCATTTATCATTTTGATTCATAATAGCATCACATGCGTTATTTATTAAATTTAAAAGTACTTGAGAAATTTGAACAGAACGGCAATTTATAGATAAATTATTATCGTTTAATTCGTCAATTAATTTGACTTCTCTTTGTATGAGTCTTTCAGAACAAAGAATAAAAGTATTATCAAAAATTGAACGTAAAGAAGTTAAAATAAATTTATCTTGATCACCTGAGCGGGAAAAGGATCTTAATCCTAATACAATTTTTGCAATTTGTTGCGCAACTTTTTCTATAATATCTATGTAATTTTTTATAGTATCAATATTAATAGGCTCTTTATCTAAAACTCTTTTTATTTGTGATGCTCGTAACGTTATGACACCTAAAGGAGTATTTATTTCGTGAGCAACACCGCCAGCCATTTCACCAAGAGCAGACATTTTAGATGAGCTTACTAATTTTGTTTGTAAATTACGAAGCGAAATCAGAGCTTGGCTAACTAATAGATGTAGTTTTTGAGCTCGATTTTGAATAATAACGGTAAATATTATTGATATTAAAAGAAAAATAGAAGTTAAAATAAACGTATTTCTTCTTAATTGATAAACGTCAATTAATACTTCATTCACGGGAAGAGAAACTAATACACTCCAATTTTGAATTTCCATTTTTTTAAAACCAACAATATATTCTATATTTTTCATAAAAAAATGGCTTATCCCACTTTTATTATTTATTATATATTTTTCAGTGTTTTTTATGTTTGAACTATCGTTATCTAAATCTCTAAATTTATGAACTGAGGAAAACTTTTTTTCCAAATTATTCAGTATATTTCCATTTGCATCCATAATTAATGCAAAACCATAATTTTCTGCTTTAAATTCATTAAGAGGTTTAAACATATTTTCAAGTTTTAGAGTACCACAGATCACGCCTGAAAATTCCCATTTTCCAGAGCCAACATCTAAAAAAATGGGAATTGCAATTACAATTGCTTTGTATCCCCAAAATCCTTCTTGAGGTGTTGAAACAAAAGGTTTTTTTTCTTTCATTACATATTTAATATAGGAAGTATTTTTAATATTTAATCCAATTTTATTAAATTTATATGGTCCTATATTAGCAATTCTTCCATTGTCATTTACGATAAATATATGTTCAAATTGATTTAAAACTTTTAATTGTTCTACAATCGCATCATTAATATTGGTAGCAGTTTGTATCATTTGAGAAATACTTTTTAAAATACTAATATCTCGTATAATAAAATCATTTAGCTGCTCAGCAACCTGATGTGATATATTTAAAGTTTCTTTTTCAGCACGAAGAGTTACTAAATTTGATGAGGTATTATATATAAAAAAACTCAAGAGACAAATTGAAAAACAAAATATTAAAATAATTAAATAGATTAATTTTGCAAGAGTATTTGGTGATGAATTGATTTTAGTCATTTTAAATTTTATTTAGTTTTAATACCAAACCATTTATTGAATATTTCTGTATAGTCATTTGATTTTTGAAAGGTAACTAATGCTTCATTAAATTTTATACGTAGTTGTTTTTTTTGACCTTTTGCAAATGCTAATGCGACAGGAGTACTTGCAAATTCTTCTCCGACTAGTTTTAATTTGTCTGTCAATTCTGAATTTTGTTTTATCGTGTAAAGACCTACAAGTTTATCTGCTACAGCTCCTTCTACTTTGCCATTAAGTGCAGCCATAAAACAATCTTTTGCATTTTCAAAAGTAACCATCTCAATTTTTGGATAATGATCCCTTATCCAAGGAACTGAGAAATGATTTTTTTGTATTCCCATTTTTTTGCCATTTAAATCGCTTAAATTTGAAATATTTTTTTCTTTAGGAACAAAAAGAATAGCAGCATAATTTGCATATGGTTCTGAATAATCATAGCTCTTTTTTCTTTCTTCATTAATACCAATCGTTGCTATTGCATCTGCGGTGTTTACTTTTACAGAAACAAGAACTTTTGCCCAAGCGTTAGGAATAAACTCTGATTTAAGTCCCATTTTTTGAACCACATTTTTCAATAAATCAATTTCAAAACCTTGGGATACATTATATTTACCTTGCGCATTTTTTTCTGCATAACCGAACGGAGCAAAAGAATCATCATGTGAAATCGTAAGAACTCCTTGCTTAACAAGAGAAAGATCTTCTGCAAATGCGATTTTTGTAAACATCAAAAATATTATTGAAATTGCGATGGAAATTTTAATAAATGGTAGTTTTAGCATCATTCTCCAGCCCTTTTCAATAAAATGATTATTTCAGATACTATCGGTGAAGACTATCAAAATTTAACATTAGGTCTTATTACATACCCAGCAAACATTACATGGCGTCATTTATTTTTTGTTTCAAAATAGAAAATTCAAATTTAATTTTAAATCAATTCAGGATAGTTATAGAAACTCATTCATTAAAAATGTATTCTTAAATGTAAGTTCATTTATTTAATTTGAGGTCTTTTATGAATAACACACAAAATAAGCTACTTGTGCTTGTTGTTGATGATCAAGATGCATTTCTTCAAGCGGTTGTTGATGAAATTCAATTTCATGGATTTGAGGCCATGACGGCAAAAAACGGGCTTGAAGGTTTAGAGCAAGCAAATAAATCTAAATTTGATCTTATTCTCTCAGATATTCGTATGCCAAATAAAGATGGTCAATGGTTTTTATCGGAACTTAGAAAAACTCAAAAGTGTTTTCCTCCCTTTATATTTATGACTGGTTTTGCGGATCTTTCAATTCAAGATGCTTATTCAATGGGAGCGGATGGTTTTTTAGGGAAACCATTAAATCCTGAAAAATTAGAAATCATTCTTGAAAAAATATGTCTTCCTTTAGAAAAGCGTTGGTCTGCTCCTCCAAAAAATGCTCCTGTTCATCATATTTCGAAAAATTTTTCATGTTCTTATGATGATCAAAATCTTCGAGAAATTTCTTTTGGACGGGGAGGGATGTATTTAGGGATTGAAAAACTAGCCTTTGAAATTGGCGATTCTATTTCATTTAAGTTTGAATTTAGTAATGGAGATATTAAAAAGTTTGAAGGAAGTGGTAATATTGTTTGGAAAAAAGAAAATCCAGATGGGAAATCGGATGAATATGGTCTTTATTTTGAATATCTTAGTCCAGATACAATGAAGTCTTGGATAAATAATTTAAAAAATATAGAAAAAATTGAAGTGATTCCAAATGGAAAGTAATTGGAGAATATAAAATGACGAACATTTCGCTTTTAGATAAAGAGAAGTGTGCCATAGTAATATTAGAAACTATTACACCAATGCAAAATATTTATATTTCTTCTTTTATAGATCTTGATTATAAATTAACAACACCATTTACTGAACTTAACGATATTATAAAACATATAAAAGATACTCATGTTGATTGGTGTCTTTTAAGTTTAGATCATTTAATTAATGTAAATCTTTTAGATCTATTTGATAATTTATTTAAATCCTCTAAAAATCAATCTTTGCTCATTAGTATTATAAGTAAAGAAAATGAAAATTTAAATACTATATTATCTTTATTTGAAATAGGATTATTTTCGAATTTTATTAAGCCATCCTCATTAGACGACTTTGAAGAACAATTAAAGAAAATATTAGAACAAGTTGATCTTCTTAAAGGAAATTATACTTTAGTATGTTCAAATTTTATAAGAGAATTATTAAAGAATAATAAAATGTTTAAAGAACTATTGCAGTTTGAAAAATCTGTTTTAGAGTTTTTTCCTGGTTCCTCAAGGTGTTTAATTCATCTTGCCGAGGCTGAATGTTTAAATAAAAACTTTTCCTCTGCTGTGAAAACAATAGCACAAGCTAAATTTATTGATCCTGAGTCTGAAAAATTAAGTAATATTATTTATGATAAATATTTAAAAAATTTAAAAGAAATTTCAAATAATGCGAATCAAAATATTTTAGGTATTGAAAATTGTATTATTATAGATCCCGATTCAGATGTTCAATTTTATGTGTGTGAAACATTGAAAAAACTTGGAGTTAATGAATATCAAAGTATAATGGATGGCGAAGATGCTTATAAATATTTAAGTAAAAATAAAGAACCAGATCTAATTATAATGGAATGGAAAATTCCAAAACTGAGTGGGGTTGCATTAGTTCAAAGAATACGAAAGTTAGGTTTTAATCGGTGTTTTATTGTTATAATAAGTTCCCTTGTTAAAGCAACGGAACATCCACTTTTGCAAGAACTTGGTATTGAAGCTGTGATCGAAAAACCTTTTGATGGGGCTAAACTTTCAAAAGAACTTATTGGTGTGACACAACGAGCTCGTAAGCCCTTAGAACAAGGACCACTAGAAAGAAAAATTCGAATTTTATTAGCTTCTAAAAAATTCAATGATGCAAAAAAATCATTGATGGAATATATGCAACGTCCTCAAATTTCAAAAGTTTCTAAACTTCAAATGCAAGCAGAATTTGAATATGGAACGGGAAACTATGGGGTTGCAAGTAACCACGCACTCAGTGTTCTTAAATCTACGGGTGGATCTGTTCTTCTTTTCTCTTTATTAGGAAAATGTTTTATAAAATTAAAAGATTTTAAAACGGCATTAAAATGTTTTGAAAAAGCTCATGAACTTTCACCTACAAACATGGATCGTATCCTTACTCTTGTTGACTTAAAACAAGAATCTGGAAAGGTTGCAGAAGCAAAATCATTATTGGACGATGCTAAAAAGATTGACCCAACGAATACAGAAGTGATTGAAACGGACTATCGAATCGCAATTAAAAATTCAGAAAATCAAAAAGCGTCTCAAATTCTAAAAAATTTGAATTCATTAACAGGCGTTATTGGCTTGATAAATAATGATGCCGTTGCAAGAATTCGTTCGGGAAATTTTGAAGATGGTATTAAACTTTATAAAAATGCATTAGAAAGTTTAACAGAAGATTTAAATGACTATAAAGGATTAATCACATATAATTTAGCTCTTGCTCACGCTCGAAATAAAGATCTTAAAAGTGCTTTAGAAACTTTAAATTCAATTGAAATCAAATCGAATACAAAAATTTATAAAAAATTTAAAAGTTTTAAAGTAAAAGTGAAAATGGCTTCATTAAGTGGTGGACAAATTGATTCATTAGATAATTTTAATGAAAATAAAGAAACAGAGGAGGCTCAGAGCTCTAAAAGTTCAAGCGATGATAATGATGAAAAAAAAGGGACATCAATATATGAAAATATATTGAATGATATTGAAAAAAAATCGGAAGTTAAAAAAGGTTCTCGTTGTTGCTATAAAATATACAATAGAGTGGATAAAAACCTTTAAATTTAATTTAATTCTTTAAAATTAAATTTTATCATTTTAGATTTATACCCAATTATTAAAGATAAGAATAAAATAATTGCAATATATAATGTAAATGAGAAAATAGTCTCATTATAAAAAATTCCAAACATGGCAGAAAATAAAGAACCAATTATAAAAAACATAAAATAAAGTAACGCAGAAGCCATGCCTTTAGACTGTGTCGTTGAATCTAGAATAAGTCTGGTAAAAGGAGCCGAAAGAATACCATAACCGAAATTAAAACATGTAAATGCAGCTATAATTAAATACAAATTATTAGGAGCAATGTAAGAAAATAAAACTGTTACGATTGATGAAATAAATGTAATCATAAATCCAATGGATAATGATTTAAAGGAGTTCATAAATTTTGATAAATATCTTAAAGTAAATGTGCCTAATATAAATGCCATAAATATGGGAATTTGAACAAGACTAAATTCGCTTTTATTTAAATGATAAAGATTCATTAAAACAATAGGCGAGCTTGAAATCCATACAATTACAGAACCAAATGATAGAGCAAAACTAATGCTGCCAAATATAAAATTTTTATTTTTAATTAAATCTAAATATATAGTAAGAATAGGTTTCAATCTTATTTTTATTTTTTTGTCATTTGTGAGTGTTTCTGGCATAAAAAACCATAAACCAATCAGTCCTATCAATGACAATAAAAATGTCGTAACAAAAATGTAGCGCCAGCCTGCAAAAAGCATAACAGTACTACCTGCAAGAGGGCCTATCATAGGAGCAAATAAAGCAACGGAAGCCATCCAAGAAATCACATTGATGGCTTCTTTTTCTTTATAGAGTTCATGGACGCAAGCGTAACCTGCAACACCTATAAAACAGGGACCCATACCTTGAAGAATGCGTGCAACAAAAAAATTAGGCATATTAGAAGCAAGAATTCCAATTATATTTCCAATTAATACAATGACGCCTCCAACAAACATGGTAGAGCGCCTACCATATCTGTCAGAAATAGGTCCAACAAAAAGTTGAATTGAAAGGGATCCTAATAAAAATATGGATAATGATAAAGGAACAAGACTTTCCGAAACTTGAAATTCTTTTACAACATCTATTAATGCAGGTAAAATCATGTCATTGGACATGTATACAGCAAATTCAAATAAAACGAGAAAAATCAAAAAATAAATATTTTTGTTACTTTTAGCCATTATTCCACGTCGGATAAATTTAGTATTGCCATAAATGCCTCTTGAGGTATTTCGACACTTCCAACTTGTTTCATACGCTTTTTACCTTCTTTTTGTTTATCAAGTAATTTACGTTTACGTGAAATATCGCCTCCATAACATTTTGCCGTAACATCTTTACGCATGGCACTTAACGTTTCACGTGCAATGACTTTTGAACCAATTGCTGCTTGTAAAGGGACTTCAAATTGTTGTCTTGGAATAACTTCTCTTAGTTTTTTAACAAGTAAACGGCCTCTTTCATAGGAATTGCTTCGGTGCACAATACAAGAAAGAGCATCGAGAGGTTCTCCATTTACTAAAATATCAAGACGCACGAGGTCACTTTCTTTATAATCATGAAATTCATAATCCATGCTTGCATAGCCACGAGATATACTTTTAATTCTATCAAAAAAGTCAAAAACCATTTCGTTTAAAGGAAGTTCATATTGAAGCATGACACGACTTTGCGAGAGGTATTCCATTTTTGTTTGAAGACCACGGCGCTCTGCTAATAAAGCCATAACTCCACCAAGATGTTCTTGAGGCATATGGAATGTTGCTTTTACAACGGGCTCCGAAAATTTAGCAATATTTGCGGGTGGTGGTAAATTGGATGGGTTATCGACGCGAAGTTCTTCCCCTTTTGTGGTTTCTACAATGTAAACACAAGTAGGAGCCGTAAAAATAACATTCATATTATATTCGCGCTCTAAACGTTCTTGAATAATTTCCATATGCAAAAGACCTAAAAAGCCACAACGAAATCCAAAACCAAGTGCAACAGAAGTCTCAGGCTCATAACTTAACGAACTGTCGTTTAAAGTAAGTTTAGCAAGAGCATCTTTTAAGTTTTCAAATTGATTGGTTTCAACAGGAAAAATTCCTGCAAAAACCATTTGTTTTGCTTTTTTAAAACCAGGTAATGGCTCAACATTTGAATTTGCCATACAAATGGTATCACCAACGCGGGAATCTTTAACGTCTTTTACATTTGCTATAATATAACCCACTTCGCCGGCGCTTAAACTGTCACGTTGATAAGCTTTAACACACATAATGCCCACTTTTTGGACCTCAAATGTTTTGCCAGAGTGCATCATTTTAATTTGATCACCTATTTTTACAATAC
Organism: Silvanigrella paludirubra; assembly: GCF_009208775.1. Taxonomy (NCBI): domain Bacteria; kingdom Pseudomonadati; phylum Bdellovibrionota; class Oligoflexia; order Silvanigrellales; family Silvanigrellaceae; genus Silvanigrella; species Silvanigrella paludirubra. Next base: position 416,380 of record NZ_WFLM01000001.1, read on the forward strand.
CATCTACTACTCTCACTAATACAATTACGCCTTGATATGGGTCAAACCAGCTATCAAAAATAAGTGCACGGAGATCTTTACTGCGTGTGTCTTCTGGGGCGGGGACGTAATGAATAATGGCTTCCAGAACGTCAGCAACACCCATACCCGTCTTAGCGCTACATTTTATTGCGTTAGAGGTGTCTATGGCGAGCTCTTCTTCAATTTGAAAACAAACTCGATCATAGTCTGCACTGGGAAGATCGGCTTTGTTTATGACAGGAATAATTTCAACATTATTATCACCTGCTAAATAAACATTTGCCACTGTTTGTGCTTCAACACCTTGCGTGGCGTCGACAACTAGGAGTGCTCCTTCACAAGCAGTTAGGCTTCGACTTACTTCATAAGTAAAATCCACATGACCAGGAGTATCAATTAAATTTAATGTATAAATTTTTCCATCTTTTGCTTTATAATCTACAGTTGCTGTTTGAGCTTTGATGGTAATCCCACGTTCGCGCTCTAAGTCCATACTATCAAGTATTTGCGCTTGTTTATCGCGATCAGCCACAGCCCCCGTAAGTTCCAATAAGCGATCGGCTAGAGTAGACTTACCGTGATCTATATGGGCAATAATACAAAAGTTTCTTATTAGATCTGGTTCAGCATTTGTTGTTTTGCTCATTCTTTTCTACCTTAGTTAAAATAAAAATCAATTTCTGCCGATAGCATAACCCAAGGAAACATACTCAATAGTTTGTAATTCGCAAGGACTGTTATGCTCTTACGTTTTCAATATGAACCTTTAACAAAATTTATCTGTTTCATGCTACCTTCTTTTTTTATTTCCTGCCAATCCGTTGAAGAAGATGATATCACTCATTTATCTCCACTTGTTTCTTCTCAAGAGTATGTATATATTCCTATTAAAAGAGTATTATTTGATTATTACGACAAAAAAAAGTGGCGTTTTATAACTCAACAAATTGATTATATTGACGGTAAAAATATGCAATCTTTATCTTCACTGTGGATTTTTGATTATATGCCAATAGAAATCATTGTATTAGATAATCCTAATATAAATGAATCCGTTACTTTTGATTTTCAAGAAAGTAATGGCATTTCATTTAGAAAAACAAATATTTATTTGCCTTTTAAAGAAACAACAGAATCAGATGACTTAGATGATCAGCTTCCTACTTGTAAAGGAACAGAGTTTCGTGCAATAGCAAGAATTGTCAGTAACTTAAAATATATTGGAATTCATAAATTAAAAAATAATATTGAATTAAGGGAAAACGATTTACGAAATTGGTTTTCATTAGGTGAAATAATTTGCTTAAATATTGTCAGACTATAATTTATATTTTATTTTTAATACCGCAGAATCTATTTGCATTAGAATGGGTTGGTGCGTGTGAAAGAGATTTTCCCCCTTATAATTATATTGAAAATGGAAAATATATAGGAATAGATACAGAAATAGTAACATTAGTCATGAAAAAATTAAAAATTAATTTTTCGATTCATACGGATACCTGGGATAATGTTTTTCATAATCTAAAAGAAAATAAATATGATTTTGCTTGGCAATTTGTTGATACTCCTGCTAGACGAAAGTATTTCTATTTTGTTGGACCTATTCGTTATGGACTAGATGTATTTGTTGTAAAAAGTACTTCAAATATTACGAATTGGAAAAATATGCGAGATTTTGATGGAATGAAAGCAGGTGTTATAAAAACTTATAGTTATGATCACAAATTTGATACCGCAAAAAATTTTACTAAAGTTCAATTTAATAATATGAATGATCTTTTAAATGGCCTTATAAATAACAAAGTCGATTTTATTATAGGTGATTTTAATACAATTTTATTTATATCAAATAAGAATAATTTGAATGATAAAATTCGCTTTTTACCTTCTTCAATTAAAAAAGTACCAAGATATATTGCTTTTGCAAAAAAAAGTAAACATAGAGGATTATATTTTGAGAGAAAATTAAATGAAATCATAAATTCAAAAGAATATAATGATATTATTGAAAAATATGAAAATCTCTTTAAAAATAGAAGATAACTTTACATTAATTATCTAAATGGTTTTTGCCTAAATCTGAAAGCATGCGTCCTCTTGCTGTTCTTAACACAAATCCCCTATAAACTAAATAAGGTTCATAAACATCTTCCAATGTGGATTTTTCTTCATTTAATGCAGCAGCTATGGCATCTAGACCAACGGGTCCTCCTTGGTATCGATCTTTCATTATTTTTAAAAAATCTCTATCCATAATACATAGACCTTCACTATCAACACCTAATCTTTTTAGTGCTAAATTAACAACATCACAATCAATTGAGATTTTATTAGAAACTAAAGCAAAATCTAATATTCTTTTTAATAATTGATTTGCGATACGTGGCGTTCCACGGCATCGGGTTGATAAAAGAAAGGCTGCTTCATTTTCAAGTTGCGCATTCATTATTTTCGCGCTTCGCATTAATATTTTTGTTAATGATTCAGGCGAATAAAAGTCAAGGTGTTCTTGAATTCCAAATCTATCTCTTAAGGGAGCGGAAATGGCACCTGCTTTTGTTGTTGCTCCTATGATACAAAATGGAGGTAAATCAAATTTTACCGTTCTTGCTGTAGGTCCTTGTCCAATTAAAATATCTAATCTCATATCTTCCATTGCTGAATATAATATTTCTTCAACATTAGAGGGTAATCTATGAATTTCATCTATAAATAGGATTGTTTTTGATTCAATGCTTGCAAGAATACCCATTAGATCTGCGGCGCGTTCTATGACGGGACCAGATGTTACTTTAATTTGATAGCCCATTGTTTCGGCAACAATGCCAGCTAAAGTTGTTTTACCTAAACCGGGTGGTCCATGAAATAAACAATGATCTAACATTTTTCCACGTAACTTTGCAGCCTGTGTATAAACTTTTAAATTTTCACAAACCCTTTCTTGACCAGGATATTCATCAAAATTTTTGGGTCTCAAATTTAAATGTGGTTCTATCGTATCATTTGCTAATTCAGGTAAAACAATTGAATTATCAAATTTGGTATGTACACTGGTATCCATATTTTGTAACCTTAATGTTTTAAGATCATTCTTTCAGAAAGCTTTGAAAGCGATTCTTTTAATGCAAGTTCAAAAGAAATATTTTCTCCATGTTGTAAGCGTTGTTCAACGCTGTTTACTACTTCAAAATATTGTTTGTCTTTATAACCTAAATGAAATAATGCGCTTTTTAAATCTTCTACTATTTGTTTTCTTATAAGTTTTTGTTCAATTTTTTGAGATGCTTTATTGCTATTTAAAATAGATCCTGCCATATTTTCAGAAATTTTAGTTTTTTGAATTTCAATATCATCCCGTTTTCGCGCTAATTTCTTTTGTAATTTATCTTTTAATTCTAAGACAAGTCTTTCTGCAGTTTTAGGACCCACTCCTGGAATAGATGTTAGTTTCGTTATTTGAGCTGTTGTAATAATTTCACATAAATCATAACCATCTACTGGTCCTAATAAAGCTAATGCCGCTTTAGGTCCTACACCAGAAACCTGAATCAATTCTTGAAAAACTTTTTTATCAAATGAAGATGAAAAACCAAATAATCGAATGGCGTCTTCACGTACATGAGTTAAAATACTCAATTGAACCTCATTTAAAAGTGTCGGCAATTGACATAATGTAGTAGCAGGAACTTCAATTTCATAGCCAACACCACCTACATCTATAACTATATTTTCGGGGTTTTTTTCTATCAAGATTCCTCTTAAAAATCCAATCATGAACGAATCCTTTACATATGAATCAAGTTATCTATAAAACAAGAGTCTTAAATTAGATATCAGATCATAACATATTTTGATTTAAACAAGCTTTTGCTAGGAAAATAAAAAATTAAAAATGAAACCTGATTTAAAATATGTTTAAAATTTGAACACATTTTTTGGTTATTTAAAGTGCTTCCTCTTTTTTGTCAAATTAAAAAAAATAAATGTTTTATAGACAAAAACTTAAAAATCGTGTTCGTTATCACTACTGTGTGGATAAATAATTTATTCTGTTGGGGAATCATTATGGATGATAGAATATTAGGCGAATTTTTAGGTTGCGTTTTTTTAATTTTATTTGGTGGTGGTGTTGTTGCAAATACATTGCTTTCAAAGTCAAAAGGATTAAATGCGGGTTGGCTTGCCATTTCGACAGGTTGGGGATTTGCTGTAATGGGAGGCGTTTTTGTTGCTAAATCGGTTGGATCCATTCAAGCGGACTTAAACCCTGCTGTTACTTTAGCAAAATATTTATTGGGTGGAATTTATTCTTTATCCGATTTATTTCCTATCATGCTTGCCCAAATATCTGGATGTTTTTTAGGTGCTACTTTAGTTTGGTTAACTTATTTACCACATTGGAAAGAAACAAGAGATCCCTCTCTTAAATTAGCTGTTTTTTCAACAGGCCCAGCAATAAGACACTCACCTTCAAATTTAATGACCGAAGTGATTGGAACAACTATTTTGGTTTTTGGAATTGGTGCTATTTTTGGTAAGGCCACAAATAACGGTGCTATATCTCCTGCAATGGGACCTTATCTTGTCGGTATATTAGTTTGGGCCATTGGCCTTTCATTAGGGGGCTCAACTGGTTATGCAATAAACCCAGCAAGAGATTTAGGACCAAGAATTGCACATGCTTTGTTACCTATAGCAGGCAAAGGAAAATCGGATTGGACTTATTCTTGGATCCCTGTTTTGGGGCCAGTTCTTGGCGGTATTATTGGTGCTTATTTATGGAAAACTTTTTTATAAATAAAAAATTTAACAATTAATTATATCCTAGTTCTAATGAAAATTCACCAATAATACCTGTTTCAATTATATTCGATTTAATGGAATCTGTATTTGTATATCTACTTAAATAAAATAACTTTGCTCCGAAACCAAAAGCAGAACTTTGATGATTTATTTTTAACTCACCTTTATAACCATTTCCAATATATTTAAATCCATAATTAATTGGAAATGTCAAAATATAACTTCCTTCAATTAGGGCTTTTATATTTTCTTTCTCAAAAAATTGATATCCAAGAGAAAGTTTATTATTTATAATATAAACTAATTTATCTTGCATCGTATTAAAACCCTGGGATTCATATACAATATCTTGTGAAATTGAGCTTTCTGCATTATAAATTACATCATAATTTGTTTTATAATTGACCCCAAAAAAAGTACTAAATAAATATTTTTGGCGATTAATAATATCGTAAATAGGCGATTTTAATAAATCTACATATAAAACTTCTGAGCCAAAATAACTATACAAGTTGTCTTCCCAGTTTTGGTTTAAAGCGGCAGATAAGCTTGGACTTGCTGCAGAATAGAGAGCAGCATGTGAGTTAGAATTATTATTATACTCATTAAAAGTTAAGTATCTTACTCCTAGATTCATATCTAAAGTATGAGGAGTATGTCTCCCATTATGACTCATAATAGTAACTTTTTCAGAAAAATTAGATTTTAAATTTTCACATTTAACTAAAATTTTGTAAATATATTTTTCTTCATATAAAATGGATTTATCTTCAAATTGTCCATCTAATTCAGAAGAATGAATTAAGATAAAATCATCAAAATTTGGAGATTCTGAACGAAAAATTTCGTATTCCATTTTGATATTACTTTCTAATTTTTTCCAGCTTAGAAATATAGAGTTATCTTTTGAATATGCTATTAAATCAATAGGCTCTTTTGGCGTTGTTATAATTGAGACGATATCAGAATTCACTTCTATATTTTCTTTATTTATTGCTGAAATAATATAAAATACTTCATTTCCGGGTTTTACTTTTTTGTCTATAAAATGGTTGTCTTTAATGTTTTTTGCGATAGTTTCATAGTTATTTTCTTTTTCATAGGAACGTTTAATAGAATATAAATAATTTGAGTTTGTTATTAATTTGTCCCAATTTATTTCAACATCATATTTTTCAATTAGATTCAATTTAATATTATTGACAGAATTTGATTTTGTTAAAATGCGAACGATATTTGATTCTATTTTTTTATTATATTCATTTTCAGCAATGATTTTATAAAAATATTGAAAACCATTTAAAGCGGATTTATCAATGAAATCGGTTTCATTTAAATTTTCAGTTATAACTTCATAAGTATTAAAATTATTTGGCGATCTTAACACAGAATATTTTAATGGTATATTTCCTAAATTTTTGTTCCAATTTAAATGGACTTCTGAGTTTTCATAAGAAATATTTAGTTTAATTTTACTATGTTCTGTTTTTGTTGAAAAAATATTAGAATATATTTCGACGCCATCTTCATTTTTACCAATAATCTGATAAAAGTAATTACTATCATGTTTAATTCCTCTGTCTCTGAATAGTTTCATTTTCAAATTAGAAGCAATTGTTTTAAATTCATCATTTAGTGATGTAGATCTTAATACATCATATTTAATTGGTATTTTAGATTTTCCATCTTTCCAATCCAAATAAATATATTCCTTTTTTGAATAGCCATTTAATTCTATTTTATTTGGTGATGTATTAATAAATACTTCATTTGATAGAGAATAATTATCATTTGTATCAAATGTTTTAATGATATAATAATATTTTACACCGGGTTTTGCCGTATTGTCTTCAAAAAATAAATTAGTTAGACCTTTTTTTATTGAATAATAACCTTTTTGACTATGTAAAGATCGTTTGACTTCATAAGTAATTGGTAGATATGATTTTGCCTCATCCCATTTTAAAATAATTTTATTTTTTTCTAGTTTTGATATTAAATTGAGAGCAGGAGTGGGTCTTGTATGAATGATTTCTATATTAGATTCTATTTTATTTTTTTCTTTATCATAACCAATGATTTTGTAGTAATAGCTCATGCCATCTTTAATAGATAAATCTTCATAAAAATGAGATTGTATATTTTTTTCAATGATCTGATAATTATCTTCATCATAAGAAGATTTTAAAATTTCATAGGTGTAATTTTTTCTAGTTGTTCTTTTTTTCCAATTCAATATAATATGATTTTTGTCATATTTAAGTTTAAGTATAATTTCAGAATTTTCTATTTTATTACTATTTGTCTTATTTTTTGTTATGATTTCTTTTTTATCATCTGGTATATTAGTTTTATTTTTATCATAAATTTCAAAAAATTCTTTGAAAGAAAGTTTTTTAAGATCCGTTTTTTCTGAATTTGATGAACTTAATATAATTAAATTTTCTCTATCTATTTCATTAATTTCTTTTAGCTTTGAAATTAGAATAGGGATAATTATAATCTCTTTAGGATATATTAAATCGCCTTTTGATGGTTTTTTGTTAGGATTTAATTCTAGAGTTTTAAATAAATTCCCATTCTTTCCATAAATTGGAGAAGCGCCGTATTTTTTAAGTAATATACTTATCATATCTCCTTTTTTTACAGTATGTTCTATGTAAACATAACCTTCAGGTAATTGAGTTAATGTTTCAAGGGAAGCTTCTTTATAATGAATTGATGTGCTAAACTCATATTTTTTTAAATTAATTGCAAATTCATCTTTTTTCACTTCATAATTTGCTTTTTTGGGCAAAATTACGACTTCTCCTGGATAAATTAGATGGCTATTTTTTTTTCTTTTATTCTTGTTTAATTTTATAAATTCTTCAATATTCCCATTTTTACCATAAATTGGTCTTAAATTTTTTTTAATTAAAATAGATTCTATAGTATCATATTTTTGAATAATGTATGATTCATAATTATTTTCTTCGGCTTCAGTTTTTGATATGATAATACAATTGCTAATAAAATATATGATTAAATATAAATAATATATTAATTTATTTTTACTCAAGCAAACCTTGTCCTTATAAAACTTAAAAAATCATATATATTTCGGTATGTTTGCTTTTAGTTTTGAATATATTATTAAATATGTCTTTATTATGATTGGGAAAATATTATTCATTTATTGTTTTTTTTTAATTATAGTTGAAATGAATAAGCAAAATTTTCGGAGTCAAACAAATGAATTGAAATCAAAAATTTAAATTAAATTCGTTATGATATCCATAACCGAAAAAAATCAGTTTTTTGCTATCTCTAAAATATGATATTTTTATGTCAATTTGATGAATCTATTTTATAAATTAACTTCTTTTTTGTTATAATTAAAAAAAGAGGAGCTATTTATGAATATTAAAAAAATATTTACCCTATTTTTAATTTTATTGGCTGGGTTTATTTTAGGTGTTGGTTTTTCAAATAAAATTTTGCCCATTTTTAATAAAGAAATTGACATTGATGATATATTTGGGAAAAAACTAATTGAAGTAGATGGGATTCGTTTTACTTCAACCTCATTACCAAAAGAATCCATTTATGATTATTATAACCTAAAAAATAATATTTATCATGCTGAAAAAAATTTCTTAAACCAGACAGCTTTAAGAATTGCATTAACAAATGATTTTAATAAAAAAAATGCAAAACAGGAAGATTTTTTAACTTTGAAAGACTTGATTAAGTTAGATTATATTGATGATAAAATTGTGAAAAACTATTATGATGATATTTTAAAAAAAGAAGGAGTTGGTGTTTTCCAAGGAAAAACATTTGAAAATCTCAAAATACAATTGAAAAATCAGTTGATAAATCAAAAAATGATAGAAATTTCTGAGAAAAAAATAACTGAACTTCTTAAAAATAATAGAATTAAAATTCTAATCCCTGACTTAGAAAATCCTCCATTAAATATTGATATTTCATCTTTTCCTTCCTCAGGAAAAAAGCAATCTGAAATAACCTTATTAAATATTTATGATTATAATGAATTAAAAAGTAAAGAAAAAGAGGAAAAATTTGAAAAAATATTCAAAAAATATGGAGACAAGGTTAATTTTGTTTCAATACATTATTCGTCAAATAATAATAAAATGAATGAAATTTTAATAAACGGAGCTTATTGTGCTCAAAAACAAGGGACCACTTCATTTTTAAAATATAATAAGATGATCTTTCAACTTTCTTTATGGAAAGAAAAAAATTTATCTAACATAAAAGATATTAAGAATAAAGTAATAGAAATTGCAAAGTCATCAAATTTAAATTCAGAGATCTTTCAATCTTGCTTAGACTCTCAAAAAACATTAATTGAAAATCAATTGATACAACATCAATTAAGCAACTCATTCATAATTAAAAACTCACCAAATTTTTATATAAATAAAAATTCGAAATTATATTCACAAGAAGAAATAGAGCAGGCTTTAAGAAGGACTGTTCATTAATTATCTAGTTAAAATTTTGAACAAATAAAATTAAAATATTTAAATCATAATATAATTCATTAAGTTTAATTTATCATGAGGAAGATTATTGAAAATTAATATTATATCAAAATTTTATATATTTATGATATTAATTAATATGTTTTGTCTTTCTTGTAACTATAATCCTTTAGGGGGTTCCAATTCACATGTGGATATTGGAAATACTCCATTTTTAAATACACCAGCATCGTTTTATATCACATCAGCTTTAGCGGATGATAGCAAAGTTTATTTAAACTGGTCCGATTCACTTCGAGCTGATAATTATTCTGTAGTTTACGGAAGTTCTAGCGGAAATTATCCGAATAAAGTTAAATCTTGCAGTTCAATAAAGTTAAAAAAATGTTTAGTCGATAATTTATCAAATGGTGTTACTTATTATTTTAGTATCATAGCTACAAATAAATATGGCTCTATTAATTCAACAAATGAAGTTTCATTAACGCCTTCAATTTTTTCAATTATTGTTAAACCAAGTTCTCAAACTGCTTTGATAACTTGGGGCAATATTGATGGTGGATTAGGAAATACAACCTATACACTTCAATATGGAACTTCACCAGGAAGTGTGTCTCAAAGTATTTCTGGAGTGACAAGTTCTTATTTGGTAACAGGTCTCATTGATGGGTTTACTTATTATTTTCAGATTATTGCAAGCAATGACTCTGGAAATGTAGCAAGTAACACAGTATCAGCGCTTATCATAAATCCTCCATCTACTCCTACTTGGAATGGATCACCAAGCATTACTTCAAATTTAGTTACTTTAAATTGGAATGCCGCAGCCGGATCGGGAACAATAACATATTCATTATATCGTAGTTTAGTTTCTGGAAGTCAATATGAAATTGTCCCTAGTTGTTCATCTATTAGTGCTTTAACTTGTACTGATGATGCAGTAAATTTAATTCCTGCAAATTTATATTATTATATATTAATTGCGACAAATGAAGGAGGAAACTCTCCTTCTTCTTCAGAAATAAACATCACTACATATCCTGCAATACCAAATACTTTACTTGTCTCAGCTGCTTCTGCATCTAGTAATTTATTAAGTTGGTCATCTTTATATGGAAATGCTAATATTACGTTTAATATATATAGATCAATATCATCACCTGTTGGGATTATAATTGGAAATAAAATTGGAACTTCAAGTTCAACATATATTTCACCTAATTTAAATTATTTAGATATCACTTCATTTTTAGAAAATAAAATATATTATTATACTTTGACAGCAACGGACATAAGTGGAACTTCTTCAAATTCAATTGAACAAAGTATACCCTCTTCTTTATTAACAGCGCCTTCTTTATTGTCTTCTTCATCTGTATCTTCAAATTCACTAACATTAAATTGGACATTAAGTGTTGGAAACGCTCCATTAACTTTTAATGTTTATAGATCATTGACAAGTTCGCCAGCTAGTTGGGGTAGTCCTATTTATTCTGGAACATCTTCTTCGTTTATAGATAGTTCATTATCGGAAAATACGAATTATTATTACAAAGTTGGCGCATTAAATTCAAGGCCAAATGCAACGGAACAGGTTTCATCAGTATTTAGTACTTTAACTGCTTTACAAACGCCTCCTTCATTACTATCACCTACAAATGTAACTTATAATTCAATTACATTAAATTGGAATAGTTTACCAAATAATGGAACAGTTACTTATCAATTATTTAGATCTACTACGGGTTTAGCAGGAAGTTGGGGATCTGCTATTTTTACGACAACTTCAGCACTTACGTATACAGACAGTACAGGTTTATTAGAAAATAAAAATTATTATTATATGTTAACGGCTATAAATAATGCTACTGGTGCAACGGCATTGAGTTCAAATATAATTTCGGTAGCCACGGCTATAAATACTATTCCCACATTTAATACGGCAACAAATGTAACTTCATCTTCAATTACTTTAAATTGGAATGCATCACCAAATAATGGAGCTGTAACATATAATTTATATCGATCAACGAGTGGGATTTCAGGAACCTGGGGAAATCCTATTTATACAGGTTCATCATTAACTTACATTGATAATAATAATGGTCTTGGATTATCAGAAAATACAAATTATTATTATTATGTTTCAGCAATAAATAATTCACCAGGAGTAACAGCAGTTAATTCAACTACTTTACAAGTTACCTCTGCTTTACAAACAATACCATCGTTTATTTCTCCTGCAACAAATGTCACATCTAGTTCTATAACTTTAAATTGGAATATTGCGCCAAATAACGGAACAGTTACTTATAAATTATTTAGATCAACAACCGGTTTGGCTGGTAGCTGGGGATCCGCTATTTTTACAACAACTTCAGCACTGACATATACAGATAGCACTGGATTAATAGAAAATAAAAATTATTATTATATGCTTACAGAAACAAACTTATCACCAAGCGCTGTTACATTGAGTTCAAATAACTTTACGGTAACTACAGATTTGCTTTCTTCACCAAGTTTTATTTTGCCTGCAACAAGTGTGACAGACAATTCACTCACAATTAGTTGGAACCCCGTTCCTAATAATGGAACTGTTTATTATAGTTTATACCGTTCTACAACGGGCGTAGCAGGAACTTGGAGCGGTCCTATTAATTCCTCTTCAAGTGCAACTTCATTTAGTGATTCTGGACTTAGTGAAAACACAAAATATTATTATATGGTCTCAGCATCAAATTCTTCACCAACACCAACAACGAGAAGTTCTTCTTCAACAAACGTAACAACTGCTTTATTGTATGCCCCTACTTTATATGCAAGTACAGTTTCTACAGCTTCTGTTACCTTACAATGGAATGCTTCAAATGGAAATGGAGCTGTTCAATACAATATTTATCGTTCTACCTCTTTGCCAGTAAGTACAGCTTCTGGAGCGATTTGTTCTAATGTAACATTAACGTCTTGTACTGATTCTACAGTAAGCGCAAGTAATATTTATTATTATTTAATTACAGCAACAAATTCACAGAATACCATAACCGCAAATTCTCCTATAACGGTCACTACTTTACCTAATACACCTTTAGCTCCAACAATAGTTGCTACAAATGGAACAGTCGTTTTAAATTGGGCGCAAAGTTCGGGTGCAGCAACTCCGTCATTAATGACTTATTTAGTTCAGCGTTCTCGATCTCTTGCAACGGGTTATCAAGATGTAAGTGGCTGTTCAAGTGTTTCTAATTCAAGTTTAACATGTACAGATATTGTTCCTGTAGTTGATGGAAATCCTTATTACTATAAAGTAACAGCAATGACTGCAGGTGGTTCTTCTCCTGCTGCAAGTTCGGCAACAACAGTGACTCCTATAACTAATATTTCATCCGTGAGTGTAATTGTAACGGTAAGTAATGTCACTTTAAGTTGGAGTGGAGGAACAGGAGCAAGTAATTTTGCAGTTTATAAATCAACAACAGCAGCAGGATCTGCTCCTAGTAATGGTGGAATAAATACGGGTTGTACCAGCTCACCTTGTTCCTTTAGTGTTTCTTCTGGGCAAGAAATTTATTACACAATTGTTGCAAGTAATTCAGCAACGAACTCTTCTGCATCTACAACATCAAATGAATATTCTGCTGTTGTTCACTCTTCTCCAATAGGAACTTTAATAACTCAACCTAATCAAGTTTCTTTAACTTGGAGTTCTGTAGCAAATGCAACAAATTATACAGTTTATTATTCTTCAACATCTGGGACTGCAATTAGTGGAGGTGTTGTAGGCTGCGATGCAAATTTATCTCTATCATGTTCAATTACAGGATTAACAAATGGGCAAACCTATTATTTTGCTATCGTTATTACAAAATCAATTGGTGGTACGTTTAATGGAACAGAAGAGCTTGGTATTCCTATAGGCAATTTTGATATTACATCTATATCTCCCACAAGTGCAACAACCGCAAATATTAATTGGAGTACTTCTTTAGGTGCAACTAGCTATGATATTATTTATGGAACAAGTTCTGGAAATTATACTGTTACTTTGCCCACGGTGAGTTCTTCAGTTACCTTGCCGTATTCTTTTTCTGGGCTTTCTGCAGGAAATTTATATTATGTGATGGTAGTTGCAAAAAATGCCTATGGCTCGGTTAATGCAAATGCAGAACAGCAATTACAAATGCAAGTTGGTACGCCAACGGGCCTTTCTGTTTCTAGTGTGACTTCATCTTCTTCTTCATTATTTTGGAATATATTTTCAGGAAATCCTAATGTAACATATAATATTTATCGTTCAAATAGCAACTCTTCCCCATTTGTTGCAAATCCATCAGCCGCTGCTTGTTCTATCGTTTCAACAAGTTCGCCAAATAATGTGTGTACGGATTCAGGTTTAAGCGAAAATACAAATTATTATTATGTAATTACTTCATCTAATTCACTAGGAGAATCGGCTCAATCAAGTATAGTTTCTACAACTACAGCATTAAGTACAATTCCATCATTTAATACAACAACAAATATTACTCCATCTGCTATGACATTAAATTGGAATTCTGCCCCTAATAATGGCGCAGTTGCGTATAAACTTTATCGTTCTACATCAAGTGCAACTGGTCCATGGACAGGGCCAATAAACTCATCTTCAACTGCATTAACTTATTCAGATACTGGTTTATCTGAAAATACAAACTATTATTATTATGTTTCTGCAACAAATACAGCTCCAAGTGCTGTTCCATTAAGTTCTTCGGTTCTTTCTATATCTACTGCTTTATCTACTATTCCGACATTTATAACTCCAGCTACTAACGTAACAGACAATAGTCTCACTTTAAATTGGAATTCAGCACCAAATAATGGAATCGTTACTTATAAATTATATCGCTCAACAAGCGCAACAGGCCCTTGGATAGGTCCTATTAATACACCATCTAGTTTAACTTCATTTTCAGATACAGGTTTATCTGAAAACACAAATTATTATTATTATGTTTCAGCATCTAATTCTTTATCAGGAGCTGCCGCTATAAACTCTGCGGTAACTCAGGTAACTACAGCGATTTCGACAACTCCTACTTTTATTACACCTGCAACTAGTATAACAACTTCTAGTTTAAAATTGAATTGGAATTCAATTCCAAATAATGGAACAGTTACTTATAAATTATATCGATCAACAACAGGGGCCTTGGGAAGTTTTGGTTCTGCTATTTTTACCACAAATTCAGCAACTTCTTATTCTGATTCCGCATTGAGTGAAAATACAAATTATTATTATCAACTAACTGTTACGAATAATGCACCGAGTGCTCAAACAATAACATCATCGACATTTTTAGTAACTACAGCTCTTGTCACAACTCCAGTTATCATTTCAGTTACAAATGTTACTTCTTCTGCTTTGAAAATAAGTTGGAGCTCAGCACCAAGTAATGGTTCTGTTACCTATAATTTATACCGTTCCTTAACGGGGAGTGCGGGAAGTTGGGGTACAGCTATTTATTCTACTTCAAGTGCAAATTTTTATAATGATTCTGGTTTAAGTGAAAATACAAATTATTATTATATGGTCTCTGCAACAAATAATTCTGGTGCAACAAATATAAATTCAAATTCATATTTAGTTACGACAGCAATAGCAACTTTACCATCATTTATTATATCATCGACAACGGCCACTGCAACTTCTATACAACTGACATGGAGTACAATTCCGAATAATGGAACTGTTACTTACAGTTTGTATCGCTCTACAACAGGAATTGCAGGTACATGGGGCACTGCAATTAACACCACAACGAGTGGGACAAGTTATTCAGATACAGGATTAAATGAAAATACGATTTATTATTATTTATTAACAGTAAGCAATAATGCTCCAGGGGCAACGCCTCTTAATTCTACAACTTATTCAGTAACAACAGACTTACAATCGTTGCCAACATTTAATTCAGCAACAAATATTACATCAAGCTCCATTACTCTGAATTGGAATTCTTTTGCTAATAATGGAACAGTTACTTATAAATTATATCGATCTTTAACCGGTGCTGTAGGAAGCTGGGGATCACCTATAAATACCCCATCCGCTTTAACAACATTTACAGATTCGGGATTAAGTGAAAATAATATTTATTATTATATGGTAACAGCTTCCAACTCAACAATTACGCCAACAACAAAAAATTCTACAACTCAAACAAATACAACAGCATTAGCAACTCCTCCTGTATTAACTAATATTGCTTATTCAACAACAACGGGAACATTTCAATGGAATGCAGTCTCTGGAAATGGATCTGTAAATTATTCTTTGTATCGTTCGACTTCTTTACCAGTCAGTACTTCAGGAGGGGCTATTTGTACAAATCCTGCTAGTAATACTTGCACAGATAGTACAATGGTATCAAGTTCAGTTTATTATTATGTTGTTACGGCAACAAACTCACAAAATACAGTTACCTCCACTGTTATTACAGTAACAACAAAACCAAATACACCAACAGCACCCACAACAAGTGCAACAGATGGTTCTGTTACGATAACATGGGCTTCCAGTGTAGGATCTGGAACATCGGCAATTACATCATATTATGTTCAAAGATCTAGAGTATTAGGTTCTGGATATCAAAATGTAAATGGATGTACAAATATTTCAGATTCAAGTCGCTCTTGTATTGATATTGTTCCTACAGTTGATGGAAGTCCTTATTATTATAAAGTAACAGCATTTACTCCTGGCGGAGATTCTTTAGCTGCGAGTTCTGCAACTACGGTAACACCAATAACACCAATTACTTCTGTTACAACAGTAACATCATCAACAAATATTATTTTAAGTTGGAGTGGCGCAACGGGTGCTTCTTCTTACAAGGTATATAGTTCAACAACGGTTGGAGGCTCTGTTCCAGCCACAGGAACATTAACGGCTTGTTCTTCTTCTCCATGCAATTTTACGGTAGGAACTCTTGGTCAAACGATTTATTATACTATTGTTGCTTCAAACTCAGGAACAAATACAACAGCAACAACTCAATCTGCAGAAGCTTCGGCGACTCCTTTAAATTCTCCGTTATTACAAGTAACAGCGCAAAATTCTCAAATTACTGTGAGTTGGTCTTCAGTAACAAACGCAACGAATTATAAAATTTATTATTCTTCAACATCAGGCCAAGCAATCAGCGGAAATGTATTGGGATGTGATGCCTTGTTAACTTTGTCTTGCACAATTTCTGGATTAACAAATGGTCAAACATATTATTTTGCTCTTTCTGTAACAAGAAGTATTGGTGGAACTTTTATTGGAACGGAAGCATCTGGTGTACCAATTGGAAGTTTATCCATAACTTCTATTCTCTCTGCAACAAACACGGCTAATGTAACGTGGACAACCTCTTCTGGAGCAACGAGTTATGATGTGACTTATGGAACTGTTTCTGGAACTTATACAAATACTTCAAATATTGTTGCTGTCGCTGGATCTAGTCAGTCAGCTACGATTGCATCTTTAAGTGCAGGCACAACGTATTATTTTATGGTTCGAGCAAAAAATTCAAATGGCTCGGTTAATGCTAATGCTGAATATATTACTGTGACAACTCCTATTTCGCCTTCTGGATTTTCTATTTTAGGAGCTTCAAATAATACTTCAACTTTGCAGTGGAATAATAACGTAACAAATTTAGGAATTACATATAAAGTATATCGTTCCTCTCAAAGTAGTTTTAATATAACAGATTCTGGTGTTGTTTTTGCTTGTTGGTTTTATACAGCTTCATCATCTCCATCACAATTAAGTTGTGTTGATAATACAACACCAACATTAACTGAGAATACAAAGTATTATTATAAAATTATCGCAGTTACAGATGCGGTAGTTTCTATTTCATCTCTTTCTTCAAGTTCTTCAAGCGCCATTTCTGTTACAACTCAATTTAATCCAACAAATAGTTACAGTTTAAGTGTTTCGAATTTAACTTCTACTTCTTTAACACTGACCTGGAATTTAAATGTAGGTAGTGAGTCTATTTCTTATGCTGTATTTCAATCAAATTCTGCATCAGCAGCATCAACTGGTGTTGTTATTAATTGTTCTCCTGCTGTTTCAAGTTCCTTGCCAACGGCAACAAACGTTTGTAATGTATCAGGCTTGTCTCAAAATCAACAATATTATTTTGCTGTAAAAGCATCTAATAATGCTCCTCTTGGTTCAACAACATTGATATCAAATGATCTAGCTGTTGTAACGCCAATTGCATCAAATACAACTTTTACACCTATTGCTTCAAATGTTTCAGATACTTCTGTTACTTTAAGTTGGGTATTTAATTATGGAAACTCAAATGTTAATTATACAATTTTACAAAATGGTGTAGCTGTTACTTCTGGTCAAGTATCTACATGTACTTTGTCAAATAAAACTCCTTCAAGTACACAAGTAAGTTGTAATGTTACTGGAATTAGTCAGAACACTTCTTACGCATTTTCTGTTAAAGTAACAAACGTTTCTTTAGCTACATCTACAATTACCTCAAATTCAGTAAGTATTATTACTCAGTTTACTTTAGCAACTACTTTTGTTTTATCAGCAGGATCAGCTTCTGATACAACGGCCACTTTAACTTGGATTATGAATGTAGGAACATCTTCTGTTAATTTTTCAGTTTTATCTTCTGGTACTTCTGTATCGGCTTCAAGTATATCAGGATGTCTCTTAACTGGAAAAACACCATCATCAACTCAAGTTTCTTGTACAGTAACAGGATTAACACAGAATACCAGTTATGCATTTTCTATTCAGGCAACAAATTCGGCAACGGGAGGAAGTACAAGTATTGTTTCAAATACTTTAAATGTTATTACACAAATTTCTGCTTCAACAACATTTTCGGTATCGGCAACCCCAGTTACCGATTTAACAGCTACTTTAAATTGGGTATTTAATTATGGAAATTCTTCTATGAATTATACCATATTAATTAATGGAAGCCCCGTCTCTGCATCACAAATTCTTGGATGCACATTATCAAATGTTTCAGTTTCTTCAACTGCTGTGAGTTGTCAGGTAACAGGATTGGCACAAAATACAAATTATATATTTAAAGTTCAGGCAACAAATAATGCTACTGGAGGTGGTAATACTGTCACCACTTTACCTATAACAGTCATAACTCAATTTACAGCGGGTACTTCTTTTGTTTTATCATCTGGAAGCGTAGCAGATACATCTGTTACATTAAATTGGGTTATGAACGTTGGAAATGCTTCAGTCAATTATTCAGTTTTATCTTCTGGAAGTGCGCTCTCTGCATCTAATATTTCAACTTGCTCATTGACAGCTAAAACTCCCACTTTAACTCAAGTTTCATGTACTGTAAATGGATTGATACAAAATACAGATTATTCATTTTCTATTTCTGCAACTAATAATGCAACTGGTGGTTCATCTAGTATAACTTCTAATTCATTGTCTGTGACAACTAAATTTACATCAGGAACTTCTTTTTCCATTACACAAAGTAACAACACAACTGGAACAAGTTTAACTTTAAATTGGACTTTGAGTGTTGGTTCTTCAAATGTGAATTATACTGTTTATCAATCTGGTAATCAAATATCTCCGACATGTACATTAACTTCTGTTTCTCCTTCTACAGCAGTTTCTTGTTCGATAACGGGATTGACTGAAAATACATCATATAATTTTCAAGTTGTTGCTACTAATGCTAATAGTTCATCAATTAATTCAAATATTTTAACAGTAATTACAGTTCCAGTAACTGCGCCAACTGGTTTAAAGGCGTCTATTCCAAATACAACATCAATAAGTTTGAGTTGGAGTGCATATAGTTATGGATCTGCCCCTGTTACTTATTATGTTTACGCTTCGACAAGTTCTTCTATAACAACTGGAACAGGGTCTTTAGTCTGTTCTAATATTTCTATTTTAAGTTGCTCTACTTCGCTGGTTGCTGGGACAAATCTTGTCGTTGGAACTACGTATTATTTTATTCTTGTTGTAAAAAATTCATCTGGAACATCTATTGCATCTAATAATTTAACTCCTATTAGCATAAAATTTTCTGCTCCCACAAATATAACAATTCCTTCAATAAGTGGGATCTCTACATCTGCTATTGTATCAAGTGCAGGGACTGCAGTAACAGGATCAATTGGAACTTGGACAGATTCAAATAGTTGTTCTTATAAATGGTATTTAAATAACATTCAAATTTCAGGTGCGACAAATTTAACATACACAACCCAGTCATCTGACGTTTGTGGAATATTATCTTTTAGTGTTACCTGTACAAATGGATTAGGAACAAGTACGGTTTATAATTCTTCACCAGATAATTCAGTTGGTATAAATACAACTTCAATAATAAGTGATTATGCATTAAGAGCTACAAATGCAAATGCAACAGGAAAATCACAAATTAAAAGTTATTTAGATCAATTAATTTTAAATAGTTTTCCTTTGCCAAATGTTTTATATGGTATGTTATCAAGCCAAAATATGGGTACAGGAACTGTTATATATGATCTTTATTGTAATGGACATAATGCAACTCCTACTTCCATTAATACATGGGATAATACAGGTGGTGTTATTTCAAATGCGAATGGATTAGGTACAATATCGAATATTTTTACAAGTAACAATTCAACAATAGTAGCCGTTAATAAAAGCCCTTCAGTTGGAGCGCAAGGAAAAGGAGTATTTGGTTATACAGCAGGTGGAGCGATTAATAGTTTTGGATATGGCGCAAATACATCATCTCTTTTATTTGAAAAATTTACTAATATGACATTATTAACTCCTTTAGCTCAGGGAAGATTTGATTTTTGGGGATTGTCACTTAATGGAACAGCCGCTGTTTCTCAATTTAATGAATTTCAGCATATAGATACAATAGATACTGTAAAAACAGGTGGATTAATTCTTGGGAGTTTAGATAATACCGCAAATACGGGATTGCAAGATTACTTAACTTTTGTTTCTGCATGGAACGGAACCACATTTACTGCATTACAATTAGAAACCATAAGAAGAATTACACAAACAACTGTTGCATCTTCTGTAAATAATTTTCCATCTTTTCTTTATGTTGGAAATGCGAATTCCGGACAAAGCGTTAGTGTTTGTAATGTGAATCAATCTACGGGAGCGCTTAGTGGTTGTGGGGCAACGGGATCGGGTTATTCTACTCCTATTGGCTTGGCTCGATATAATAATTTTCTTTATGTTGCAAATTCAGGATCAAATACTTCGAGGTGCACAATTAATACGGTTACGGGTCAGCTATCTTCATGTGGTTCTGTAAATTCATTTAAACCCTATGGTTTGGCAGTGAGTAATGGTTTATCCGGAGCTTATTTATACGAAGTGCAAAATGGAATAGTACAAATGTGCACTATAAATACAACAGATGGATCTTTAAGTGGATGTTCAAATCAAGCAACAGGATATTCAAATACATCTGGTGTAACATTTAATTATTATAATGCACCCTACCTTTATTTTACAAATAGAAGTTCTAGTAGCGTCTATAAATGCAATGTAAATTCTTCTAATGGAACATTAAGTGGTTGCACTTCAACGGGAAGTGCATTTAATGGTCCTACCGGAATTGTGATTAATAATGGTTATGCTTATATTCCAAATGCAGGTAATGCGTCTGTTACTTTGTGTACTGTAAGTAAAACAGATGGTACTTTAAGTGCCTGTTCGATTGCAGCAAGTGGAGGTCTTTATAGCAGTACAGAGGGAGTAAGTGTGATTAATAATTATTTATATATTGCAAATTGGGGAAATAGCTCTGTGGTTAAATGCAATATTTCTTTAACAGATGGCTCATTAAGCTCTTGTGCAGCAACAGGAAATGGTTTTAGTGGTGCTATAGGTATTGGATGGTAAATAATTTATTGAGGTAAATAAGCAGATAATCTCAAAAGAATTCCTATCTCAGTATAATCAAAAGTAACTGGTGGAATATTTGTAATATATCTTGAATAATGTAGACGTGCTCTTACTTCCCAATCTTTTGTTTCATAACTAGAGACAAAAGCGGCTTCATAACCGGTTCCAATTTGAGAAGCATATATTTCATTATTAAAAGGGGTATTTATTAAAAAAGCGGCTTCTCCATTAAATTTTAATTTTTCAAAATTTAGAAATGTATATCCCCCTAAAATCTTTATTTTTGCTGTTGCCATTTTTTCTACTTGCATTGTATTTGAATTGATAGCTCTAAATAAAAGCGCATCACCATATCCATACTCCATGTTTCCATAAAAATCTGGAAAAAAATAATATTTAATACCTAAAAAATAATTTGTAAGTCGAATGATATCATCACCAATTACCACAGAAGTATCTGATTGCATTATTTGTGTTACCCCAAAATTAATTCCAAAATAGGAATATAAACTTGGTGTCCATTTTTGAATTAGGCCGCCTTCTACGCTTATCATTAATCTTGAGAGAAGCTTTGCAGATGTTCCATTATCATTATCCTTTTCGATAAGTCTTAGGTATTTTCCTCCGCCTTCAAAATAAACCATATGATTGCTGTTATCTTTGTCTTCTTGTTTTTCTTGAACTAAACTATTTTCTAGAGTTTGACTTTTTTGAATACTTTCTAAACAAATCACTTCTCCTTCTTTAAATTTAGGATTATTTTTTTTTATGTTTGGATTTAATGAAAGAGTTTGATTAAAAGAACCATTTATTCCATAAATAGGTATTCTTTTTTGGGATCTTAAAATTTCAATTAGGCTTTCTCCTTCTTTTGTTTTATATTCCATGCATTTTAAATTTGCAACGGGTTCGCTTTGCAGGTTTTGTTTAATTTTATCATCTGTTTTTTTGTTTTCATTTATTTTTTTTGTTTTTATATTTTTGTTTTTATTTTCAGTAATAATTTTATTATGAGGGATTTCTTTTTTCTCTGTGGATAAATATTTCTCTTTTTTTTCTTTGTTTAAAATTGGATTAAATTCATAACTTATTTTTAAATTTTCATTTTCATTTATTTTTTCTGTGTTTTCAATAATATGATTTTCTTCATTGATCTTATTAGCTATTATGTTGTTTTTAAATGGAAGGCATAAATTACTATTTATTTTTAAATTTTTAATATCTTTATCTGATAAAGTATTTAACTTTAATGTTTCTTCTAATGAACCCATTTTTCCAAAAATTGGAAATAATTTTTTTTCCCTTAGTATTGTAAATAAAGTATCTCCTTTATGAATTGTATAGTCTTGACATATTTTTGTCGAAATATTTTTTTGCTCAATATTTTCTTTTGGATTATTTTCAATTTTAGGAATTACATTGTCTATTTTTTTATTCTCAATTGTTTTAATGTTTATAGTAATATTGTTTTTTTGAGGAAGGCAGATGACATCTCCTTTGTATACTAAATTTTTATTTTCATTTTTATTTTTACTTTGCAATTTATAAGTTTTAGCAAGAGATCCTTCTTTTCCAAAAATAGGATATAAAGAGTGTTTTTTAAGGATAAAAACTATATTTTCATTTTCTAATACTGTATATTTTTGACAATTATTTTCACTTATTAATACTTCTGATTTTATAGATTTTGAGCAATACAAAGATAGAATGATTGTAATAAAAATAAAAATTTTCAATTTTATAGGATGCAAGCTTTTCAATTTACAATTCTTTCTGTCTAGAAAACATCCATAGGTATTCGGAAAGTTACAATTTTTTTATATTTTTAGTTTTTATTTATTCAAAATTTTGATAGAGGTAAATTATTTTCCTACATAAAAAAGTTAGGAAATATTTATATTGTTTTATCAATAAAGAATGGTTTATAAAATGTCAGAAAAACTGAGTGAATCTTTAATAATGAAAGCCCTTGATTGGGCTTATGAAAAAGCAACTTCAAATGCTTTAATTGGTATTGAAAGCTCTCATACTCTTGCAGAAAGCTATTTAAGAGAAGAAGGCTCATTGGAAAATAGAATTGATTCCTTAATCCGTTGGCAAAATACAAAAGCAGCTGCTTTAGGTTTTGCTGCTGGGCTTGGCGGAATCATTGCTATTCCGGTTACTATTCCGGCAAATCTTGCAAGTGTTTTATTTGTTCAGGTTCGTATGATTGCTGCCATTGCAATCATGAATGGATATGATGTTCGAGACGACCGTGTAAAAACCATGATTTTTGCTTGTATGTGTGGCTCTGCTGGAAGTGATATTTTGAAAAATGTAGGAATAGAATTGAGTACAAAGTTTTTGAATAATATTCTTCATAAAATTAGCCAAGAAACAATTATAAAAATCAATAAAGCGGTTGGATTTCGTTTATTATCAAGATTTGGTGGGACGGGAGTGATTAATTTTGGAAAGGCTGTTCCTTTAGTAGGAGCTTTAGTTGGTGGCACTTTTGATGGTGTGACCACCAACATCATTGGCAATGTAGCTAAAAAAATGTTTTTAAAAGAATAAAATAATTTTCTGTTTATTTAGCAACACAAAGAGAAAGGCCTTCTTCTAAAACATCTTTTGGAAGATGGCGTCCAATAAAAACAATTCTTGTTTTTTTCGTTTCATTTTCTTCCCAAGCTCTGTCTTCATTGCTTCCCATTGTGGTGTGTACACCTTGAAACACGATGCGTTTAGGTTCATCTTTAATATATAAAATGCCTTTATAACGTAACACTTGGTTGCCTAATTCACTAATGACAAGTTGCATAAATCGATTTAAACGTTCCATGTCTAGTGGACGTGTTTCTTCAAGGTAAATACTTTGAATGGAATCATCGTGATTATGTTCGTGGTATTCTTTTGTTATCTCAGGATCGAGTTCGCTTCTTGCTTGTAAATCAAAAGCATTAATTCCTAAAACTTCTCCAATTTGAATATTTGAATTTACTGTTTTAAAAATTTTAGCTATTGAGTTGATAGATTTTATTTTTGTTTCTACTTCTTTTACTTTATCTTCACTAATTGTATCTATTTTATTTAATAAAATGACATCAGCAAAACCAATTTGGTCTTGAGTTTCTTTTATTTCAGCTAAATTGATATCAATATGTTTTGCATCAACTACAGTAACAACAGCATCAAGATAAAAGAATTTACGTAAGTTTTCGTCCATAAAAAAAGTTTGTGCAACAGGGCTAGGGTCTGCCATTCCCGTTGTTTCAATAACAACATGATCAAAATCAATTTTCTTTTTAATAAGATCGAGACAAATTTTTGTAAGATCTCCTCTAACTGTGCAACAAACACAACCGTTATTCATGATTTTAAGCTCTTCGCCTATGCTTTGAACAACAAGTTCGGAATCTAAATTAACATCCCCAATTTCATTTAAAATAACAGCAATTTTTTTACCGTGATTTTCTTGAAGCATTCTGTTTAATAGAGTTGTTTTTCCTGATCCTAAAAAACCGGTAACAACGGTAACGGGATATTCTTTATTACTGCTCATTTGGGAACTCTCCTTGAAAGGGAAAAAGGCTAAATGCCATAAGCTTTGCACCTTTGTTTATACCAAAGTTTCTTCCCAGGGAAATACAATTTTTCCAGAATCCTTTAACTCTAATGCTTTTTTAACAATAAAAG
This sequence comes from Silvanigrella paludirubra, assembly GCF_009208775.1. Lineage (NCBI taxonomy): Bacteria > Pseudomonadati > Bdellovibrionota > Oligoflexia > Silvanigrellales > Silvanigrellaceae > Silvanigrella > Silvanigrella paludirubra. The sequence goes on from NZ_WFLM01000001.1 coordinate 441,310, forward strand.
CAGCGGCCTCTTCCGCTTCTTTTTTGGGTTGTTTGTGTCCTTCCCATGACTCTTCAATAAGATGTCTTCTTTTTTTTGATACACCTCTTAAGAATTTTTCTTTTATTTCAGGGCTTTCTAGCCTAAGTCCCATCGAAAGAATTTGATCTGTTAAACTAGAGCATAAGTAAGATAAATGAATTTGATCCAGATCGGCAAGTCTGCTTAAAGAGAGGAGATCTTCTATGAGTTTTTTTGCTAGTTCAGGGTCTCTTAATTTTATCCCTTCAAGGAGTTTTTCTCTTTGATCTTTTGAAGAAACTTGCAAAACACTTTTAATTTTTTCAAAACCACCCGCATTGATTTCTCTAGGATTTACATTTCTTTTTAGTTTATCAAGCTCCTCATATAAATTTTCTAATTCGGGAGTATCGACATGATTCATTTGGCTGATACGTAAAATAAGTTCACAGCGAATAAAATCTTCAAAACGTTTAAATAGGGAGCTTGATTTTTCTGGATTTGAAATAGATAGAACAAGAGATATTGTTTGTGGAAGTTCTAATTTAAGCCAGTTAAAAAGAATTTTTTCATCTAGTTCATCTAATATTTTTCTAATTTCATCAATTAAAAAAGAATCTGAAATACTATCAATCCATTTGGGGTCTTTTATTGTATTATTAGCAGCGTATAATATTTTTTTTGCATGTTCTATTGAGAATTTAGCAGAATCTGAGTTTAAATTTTTAATTATTTTTAAGAATTCTTTTGCAATATTTTCAATATCAGTTTCTGTTAGCATTGGTATTCTTGAAAAAGATCTTAATATTTTTTTGACTTCAAATTCAGGAATATTTTGTATTAATTTACTAGCATTTTCTTCTCCAGCTAAAGCAAGAATAGCTGCTGCTTTTTGTGCAGGCGTCATTTTGTTTTTTCCTTAGTAATTTGATTTTTTACGTACTAAACATTATTTTATCATTTTAAGTTAGCCAACCTAAACTTTTGAGGCACATTAATGTCAACAAATAATCCAATTAGGGTCGTAAGCCCAAGCGAAGTAGTGATTAATAATAAGGTTTATATTCGAGTCACTTCTCATTTAGTTTTAAGTGCGCATCTAAATGCAGCGAATAATCTTTTTGGTGGTCTTCTTGTTCAATGGGCTGATGAGTGTGCTGGTATTTATGTCATGGAAATTTTAAAAACGCATCATGTTGTAACAAAAAAAATATCGGAAGTTCTTTTTAATGAGCCCGCTAAACTAGGTGACGTTCTAGAGTTTTTGTGCTGCGTTAAATCTGTTGGCAAAACATCGATCACGGTAGAATGCGTAACAAGAGCAAAACAGATTGACACAGAAGATAGACTACGTACTATCTTAAACTGCGATCTCGTGTTTGTGAAAATAGATAAATTTGGCCGATCTACCCACCATAATTTTGTATTAGAGGAAAGCTAATTTATGTTTAAAGCTCAACAATTTAAAACATTTTTTACAAGTTCTGCCGAATGTCAATGGGAACCCTCACAAGAAAAAGTTTATTCTTCCAATTTGTATCATTTTATAAAAGCTGTTAACTTAAAATTTAATTTAAATATTACTAATTTTGAAGAGCTTTATCGCTGGTCAATTGGGACAGATCATTTAAAAAATGTAGAAAATTTTTGGAGCTTTTTATGGGATTATACGAATATAAAATCGACTATAAAAGGAAATATAATAGCAGAAAATTTAACTTCTTTTGAAAATGTTAAATGGTTTCCAGAAGCAAAGCTAAATTTCGCTGAAAATATTTTAAGGAAAAAAAATAACGATAATGCCATCCTTTTTAAAGGTGAAAATATTCTTTCACGTAATTTAACTTGGCTGGAGTTAAATCAAAATGTTTCAAAAATTCAGCAATTTTTAATTGAAAATAATATAAAAACAGAAGATCGTATTGCTTTATTTATTCCAAATATACCAGAGGCTATTGTCTTTCTTCTTGCGGCATCAAGTATTGGTGCTATTTGTACTTTTTGTTCTCCAGATTTTGGGGTGCAGGGTATTATCGATCGTTTTAGTCAAGTAGAACCTACTGTATTTGTATATTCAGATTATTATTTATACAATGGAAAAAAAATATCTACTATTGAAAAAGTAAATGAATCCTTAAAAAGGCTTCCTACAATTAAAAAAATTGTTGAGATATCCTATTTTTCAGAGAAAAATAGTGAATTTTTGCTTTCTAAAAATTTAAAAGAAAATTTTAAATTTTACCATTCTATTTTAAATGAATACTCTAGTAAAGAAATTTCATTTAAACAATTGCCATTTAATCATCCCTTATACATCATGTATTCTTCAGGAACAACGGGAATTCCAAAATGTATTGTTCATGGGGCAGGTGGTACTTTATTACAACATTTAAAAGAACATCAATTGCATTGTGATTTTAAATCTGGAGATAAGGTATTTTATTATACAACATGTGGTTGGATGATGTGGCAATGGCTTGTATCAAGTTTAGCTTCAGAATGTACTGTTTTGCTTTATGATGGTTCTCCTTTTTATCCATCACCAGATGTTTTATTTGAATATATTGATAAGGAACAAGCTCGATTTTTTGGTACTTCTGCTAAGTTTATAGATTCCATTCGAAAAATTAATTTAATTCCTAAAGAAAAGTATTCATTTCAATATTTAGATACGATTGGCTCTACTGGGTCGCCTTTGGTTGCTGAAAGTTTTGATTATGTTTATTTAAATATAAAACAAAATATTTGTTTATCGTCTTTATCAGGTGGTACAGATATTATTTCCTGTTTTGTTCTTGGAAACCCTATAGGAAAAGTCTATCGTGGTGAAATACAGTCATGTGGATTAGGAATGAAAGTTGAAGTTTTTTCAGATGAGGGCAAAAAGATTTATAGTGATAAAGGAGAACTTGTCTGCTCATTGCCATTTCCATCTCAACCAATATATTTTTGGAATGACAAAGATAATTCAAAATATAAAGCAAGTTACTTTAATAAATATAAAAATGTTTGGCACCATGGTGACTGGATGGAAATAAATGATCATGGTGGTATCATTATTTATGGAAGATCTGACTCCACATTAAATCCTGGTGGAGTTCGTATTGGAACTGCTGAAATATATCGGCAAGTAGAACAGTTTGACGAAATAATAGAATCTCTAGCCATAGATCAAAAATGGGGTAATGATTCTCGAATTATTCTTTTCGTTAAGATGAAAGAAGGAAAAAATTTGAGTGATTTGCTTATTCAGGATATAAAATTAAAATTAAAAATAAATTGTTCGCCAAGACATATTCCAGCTAAAATTATTGCTGTACCAGATATCCCTAAAACAAAATCGGGTAAAATTGTAGAAATTGCAGTAAAAAATATTGTAAATAAAAATGAAGTAAAAAATAAAGAGTCTATGGCAAATCCTGATTCTTTACTTTTTTTTGAGAATATTAATGAATTAACTATGGAATAAAAATGCAAATTGAGGAATCACATCGTTTACCAATATTAATTTTGTTTCGTCATGGGCAGACTGATTACAATGCACAAAAGCGTTTTCAAGGACAAATAAATTGCTCACTTAACCCAAATGGCATTGAACAAGCTCATAAAACCGCTGAACATATTACTGAATTGCTAAAATTGCTTTTAACTAAAAATAGCAATTCTAAAATAATAGAATGTTTAACATCTGATCTTCAAAGATCAAAAGAAACATCGCAAACTGTGTCTAAACTGATAGAAAAAAATTTAAATATCAAATTAAGTTTTATAGAAACTGTTTCTTTACGTGAATACCATTCTGGTGAATTAACAAATTATACCATAGATGAATATTCAGAAAAATATCCTAAAGTAATAGAAGAATATTTTAAATCCTATAAAGAAGATCCTTGGAACACGAAATTCCCTGGAAAAGAAGCTGAGTCTTGGCATATGGTTTCAAAAAGAATTTCAAAAAATTTAAAAAAATTAAATGATAATTTTATTTCATTTGAGAAAGAGCAAAATAAATTATCAAAAAAATTAATAGAAAATACCTCAAACAATATTTATATATGGTCTACCCATGGTGGTATTATCCGAAACCTGTTGCACCTCATGTCTATTGACCAAAACAATGAAATTCAATCCTATGGCAACGGGGATGTTCTTCTTTTGCGTCCTGTTATGAATTATAAAAACATAAATAAATTTAATGAAAATAAAGATACAGACAATCCAGCAGCTATATATCCTCTTGAACAAGCTAAATTTCATGAATTTTATGTTGTTTGGGAAATTTTAAATCACTTAAAAGTTGGTGATTCCGTAACTGCTTTAACGGACTTACAATCGCATATAAAATAAAATTTATTTTATGTGTCAATAATTTAACATCTAGGAATTTATTACATTCAGATCCTTTCCGAAATTTATAAAAGATTAAATTTTTTGGAGAGACTAATTTTGAATCGTTTTAAAGGATTTTTAAATAAAATATTTATAATATTATTAGTTGCCTTATCCTTTATACACGATATTACAAATGCGGCTGAAAAAAATTATTTAATTTATAACGTAAAAAAACACGATACCCTATATAAAATTCTTAAAAAATATAAATTATTTCCTATATTTGGTAAAAAGGGTTACTTAAAAAAGACTCTTGAATTAAACCCTAATAAAAAGAAAACAAAAGGTAATTTAATTTACCCAAGAGAAAAAATAAAAATTCCAATATTAGTGAATAAAAAATTACCTGCAAAAACAATTCAACAAAAAAATGAAGAATTACAACCTCCACCACCCGAAGTAAAAACGACTATTGAATTAAAATCTAAATTGGATTCAAGAGATGTTATTTTGAACTGGGATGTAAAAGATCAACAACAACCTCTTACATTTGAAATCCAAAGATCATTATTTAGTGGAACTCAGTATAGGATCCTTTCACAAAATATCAAAGAAAATGAATTTAAAGACATGGATTTGGTTTTAAATAATACTTATTATTATATTGTAAATGGAGTTGATTCATCTGGAAAAACAATTACTTCAAATGAAGTTTCAATTTTATACAGCCCCATATTTTTTAAAAGTCTTTCAGGTAAATTAAATGAGAAAAAAATAGAATTGAAATGGGAGGAATATGATAAAAATAATAAAGCAACATATGAGGTTAAACGAGCAACTGTAAAAGGCGAAGAATATAGAGTTATTGCTGATAATTTAGATTCACTTAATTTCACAGATGAATCTATTGCTCCAAATAAAACATATACCTACATGATAACTGCAAAATCTTCCGGAGTTGAAATTGCTAATTCTAATGAAATTAGTGTTACTTCATATAAAGGCTTTGATATTCCCTCAGCATTTAAATATTCATTAGGTACTTCTTATCTTTCTTATCATGAGTATAATACACAGAATAATACTGATGTCGTTTTAAATTCATCTGTAAGTCCTAGTTTCGATTTTAAATATTCATTAGATTGGACAAAAGAATTTTCCACTTACTCTTCATTAGGTTTTATTTATATAGATTTATTAAATTCATCTTTTTATAACATTGCAAATAATCCAAATTATTTATTTAATTTCCATTTAGGCTTATTTTATAATTTTTATAAAAATTTGTATGTAATAAATGACTTATCTTTTTCACAAGATGTCATTTATAAACCTTATAGTAACAATAATTCATTACAAAAAATATTTACTTTTAATAATAAAATATCTGGAGGTGTTTATTTTCTTAAGACAGATTCATTAAAAATTGCAACAGAAGCTGGTTATATATTCACATTACCTTTTGGATATAATCCTGTAAGTGTAGGAAATGGATATGAATTGTCTTTTAAAATAAACAAACAATTTTCCATTTTTGAATTTGGTAGCAGGTTATATTATTTAAATAGAAATGTAAATACACCTCAAGTGAAATCAAATATAAATGATTTTGGTATCATAGGTGAATTTAGCGTTCCCTTAAGTATTGGTAATTAATATGAATTATAAGGAGGATTCATATTGTTTAATAGAAAAATAAGATATATTAAATTACTTATACTTATTTTAATTTCATATTATTTATCATACGATTTGCATGCGGAAGAGCTGACAACAACAGCTGCCGCAATAGAAACTGAAAAAACGGAACAAAAATCAGAATTAAATAATGAAAAATTAAATAACCCAAGTAATAATTCAGAGAAAGAAAAAAAAGAGAATGACAAACCATTTAATTCATTTTATTTAGATGGTGAGTTTCGTTATTTTTCTATATCTGGTACAGATCAGCTTTATAATGTTTCACAAAAGTTAACATTTAGAGCTGCTTCTCTTGAAGAAGTAGGATTTATTCAAAATTGGCATAAAGATTTTAAATCCTATTTAGGAGTAAACTATTCAATTTTACAAGTTTCAGACTCCAATGCAGGAATTACTATAAATAATAGTGTTAATAGAGAAATAAATTTTGTTGCTGGCGCTAAATATAATCTCTTCTCTTTTTTATATTTACAAACAGAATATAGTTATGGAGGAATCCTTGTTTTTCGTGCTTTAAATCTTCAATCTGTTAAAATTGAAAGTATATTTATATCAAAATTAAATATGGGTGGCGGGATTACATTTTTAAATTATTCATCCTTTGGAATACATGCAGAGGGAGCATATGATCTTGTATTTCCTAATAACGATTCGAATTATGGTAACATAAGTGGTAATGGATTTGAAACAGCACTTCTTTTTACTTACGAAAGAAATGATTGGGGTATAAAAAGTAAATTTTATTATAATTCTCTAAATTTAAAAACAACACCAATAAATTTGCAGTATCAAGAATATGGAGTTCGACTAGGTTTTTATTTAGATTTATAAAGTTTTTATTTAGAAATATTATTCTTTCCAAACTAAGGGGTGTTCTTTTGTTTTATCTGCGACAACAAATATTTCTCCAGGTAATGGAGGTATTGCTTCACCATTTTCAGTTCTTTTGGGGTATTTTGGAAATAAAATATAACCAGAATATTTAGAAAATATGTCCTTACCAAATTGATTCACGCCTAATTTTGTCTCTGTCGTTATGGATTTAAAATTTATAATTCCTTCATTCAGTTGCATTTTAGCATGATGAAAAGGTTCTCTGTAAACAATATTCAAAAATTCAAAATCTATATTTTTGCGAGAAAGTTTTATAATTGAGCTATGGTTTAGAAAGACTTTATCTAAACATTTTAGAGAGCGTTTCATAATTTCATACGACATAATTTCCGATTCTTTATGAAAGCCTTTTTCACCTAACTCTATCGTAATACCTGCTTTATGAAGAGATCTTACAAATTCATCGGTGCACATTCCTGCAGAAGAAAAAGAAACACCTTTTTTCCTTGTGACTAAAGTATTTGCAACTCCAGCTGCTCTTGCCCAATAATAGCTTTGTTTATTCATTTCAAAAATATAGAATGGTTTTAAACAGGGCATAATGGTTTGATGAAAATCGAAATAAACATCAGCTTGTTTTAACAGAGGCATGATTTCAAGAGCTCTTTTTCTTTCTTTACTTAATGCGCCTTTATAATTTTCTCCAAAACTCCGATTTAAATCGGATTCAACAAAACGTAAATTTTTAAGGCACGCTTCAATATTTCCAAGAAAAAATGAAACTTTTCCAAAAAATTTAATTTTATTTGATATAATATCATCAATGCATTTTAGAATACCAGGCAAAGAGCCAACTTCATTGCCATGAACAAGAGAAGAAAAAATAATATGACCAGAATGTTTTCCCTTATTTATAGTTATGGAATAAGGAATTCCATTGCCATATTTTTTTTCATATTTTTGGAATTCATTTAAATAGTATGCTACTTTTTCTTGATATTTTTCCAAAATAAATTCCTTTTTCTTTGTTGTCTTAGAATAAAACAAATTTTAAAGACAAATGAACATAAATTTGAATATCTAAAAGATCAATATGGAGTTCTTTAATTTAGAAGATTGACTTATAAAATATTCTTTATTATTGTACAATTTGTTTACTTTATTAAGTGAGGCTTTATTTTGCCAATTTATCTCTATGAACCTACATTATGGTCTGAAAATGAAGAAGTAAAAGAATGTTGTTTTTTTGAAATAATTCAATCATTTAAGGACGAGCCTCTTCAAGCCTGCCCAACGTGCGGACATAAAATTCACCGTGCTGTTACTTCGTTTAGTGTAACAAATAAAACAAAAGACTCCTCATTAAGTGAAAATGATTTATATCAAAGTTTTCATAAAAATAAGGATTCTCCATCTGCTAAAGCTGCGCAAATGGCAATGAGACATATTTGTCGCTCAGGATGTAGTCATTAAATTTGATTATTTCTCAAAAAACAATACAGTTTTCGGCTTCTTTTGAACATCTCGGATAGACTGATCACCTCTTGCTATGGCAATCGCTCTCGTTAATTTGCCTTTTTCAACTTCAAAAACTAAAACACCTATTTTTTGCAATATCATAAAAATGCCGAGACCAGCCCCAGGGGTTCCTTCTTTAACGGCTTCTGTTTCTTTATATCCGACTCCAAATCGAATATATTTCGTAATACCATCGCCTTGAAAAGTGCCAAATTTATCACAAACACTCATAACAAAACTAACACCCTCGAAAAAGCAATTTAATTCTATGCTTTCTTCATCTTTTAAGGCAACAGGTATGGTTCGATCAATATTATTTCTCGTAGGACAAGCATCCCAAATGGCATTCATTAAAAATTCATCAACAATATCACCTAGTATTTTAGAATATGAATTAGATCCCGCAACAAGTTTATCTTTATTTTTTTGAATTTCATTGTGGAAAAAATCTGTTACTTTTGATTGAAGCTCAGATCTTTCAGAAGAATGCATTACTTTATGAGTAAATATAGTTGGATTCAACAAATTTAAATTATGAATAAGTGGTTTACTTGCATTAGATTTATAAGTTATTATTTGAACTAAAATTGTTTTTAATAAATCAATATGAATGATTCCTATTAAATACCTTATACTTTTCATCTCTTCTTTGTATTTTTCAAAAAGAGAAAGCTCTTTATCGTTAGGCATGATAATAAAATTTGAGCTAATAAGATTTTTAGCTTTTGAAACGAAATAAACAAAATCAATTGCGTCAGATAAAATAAAATATTCGGTATCTTTTTTTATGCTCGAAATAATTTCTGTATTTAAGGATTCATTACTCAGAGTCGTAGAGGTCGATTGACAGGCATGCTGAATCGCATCCAGCTGATTCTGGTTAATATTTTTCCTAAGATTTTCTGTTATATAAAAACAAAGTGAAGACATCATTGTCCTTATAATAATGATTTTATAAAATTCTTACTTTTTTTAACGTTTTGGTCAAAGAAATACGTCGGATTTCTGCTAGGAATATTTTTATACAAAAAGATAGACCTGTTCTTCTTCAAAAATTAGGTTTGGAGGTAAATCTTTCCCCATGTATTTTAGGGGGCTTGATGCCTCCGATTTTTTGTTATAACAAAGACCCCCAAGTGTTATAAATTCTGTTTCCTTAAGTTTATCTCCATAAAAATACTCTAAATTACTTAAAGATTTTGTTAAATCCATATATTCTAAAATCTGGTCTATATGTTGATTTTCTTTTTTACCTGTTTTGTAATCAATTACAAATAAGATATGAGTGCTTGGTTTATAATTGTTTAAAGCGGTTTGAAATGGAAAATAACATTCTTCTTTTATGGAAAAGAGAGATTGAAAAGGGAGCTTTAAAAAATTTTCAATCTTAATAATAGCTAAGAAATCTATGATATGTCTTGAAGTATTTATAAAATGATTTTTATCATCTTTTTTTGACCAAATTTCAAACTCATGAAATACTTGAATTGAAGAGGATTCTATTAAATATTGTAAAGATTTTTTTGAAGCTTTTTTATTTTCTGCAGCAGCATGGTATAATATGCCTTTATTTACAAGATCTCTGGTTTTTTTAGCATTTTCTATTTTACTTTTTAAATTAGAATATTTTGGTAAATTGTTACTTTCATTTAATTCTAGAATTTCATTATTTTCAACATTTTCAGATTTAATCAAATCATTTTCTAAGTTAGAATCTTCCAAAAAAGGGTATTTATTTAAAAAATAATTTAAAGAAATTGAATTTTTAATGGAATAATTTTCATTATTAAAGTGCTCTGATTTTGCTTCTTTTAAAATTATATTTTCTAAAAAATGAGGTCCATATTCATAATAAGAAACAAACTTATTTTCACTCAAATAGGGTTTAGGATATGTTTCATCATTTTGAAACCAAGGCTCTGGAGGTGGTTTGGTTTCGTTTGTTTTGGCAAGTTTTCCTTTTGGCTTTGGAAAACCTCTTAAGTCAAAATGAAAATCTAAATATTTAAGAAAAATATCTTCTTCTATATATTTTTGAAAAGGAAGAGGATCTCTGTGTGTCGTTTTTCCTAAATCATCTCTTATACCATCTTTTTTTAATCTTTTGGGCTGAAGTAAGATAAATGCATTTTCTGCTCTAGTAAATGCTGTATAAAAAACACGCTGTCTTTCAAAGTCTTGTTCAGCTTGTTTCCTTAATTCAGGAAAAAAGAAGGTCGTTTTAACATCTCCATTTGTTTTATATTCGGTAAATGAATCTGTTTCAGCAAAGTACTTGTTCTCAATTCGATGGACTACAGAAAGATTTTCAGTATCATCTTGAAGCCAAGTTATATCTAAATATTTACCTGAATTAGAGCTCACAAATTTTCCTAAATTTTTAGCCCTTCCATGCTTTGGATAAAAAATGACATGTTTCCATTCTAAGCCTTTAGCTTTATGTACTGTTTTTACTTCAAGTAGATCGTCCGTCTCAGTCGATTCACTCTCCCAAGAATCTAAGCGCCATTGTGAAAGTGCGGTAGGAAATAATGGATTTGTATTTTTTTTAAGGATTGAATTGTCTAAGTTCGTTTTGACTTTATCTTCTAATGAATCTCTGAATGTCGGGGATTCAAGTTTTTGAGCTAAAGTATAAGAAAATAAATCCATTCTTGCGCAAAATAAACTTGCGTTTGTTTTTGAGTTTATCTTTTTATGTATTTTTACTAAGCCCCATCGTAATAACTGCCATGCTTTAAAAAAATTATCTTTTGCTATTATTTTATGTTCTTCAATTTTTTGTATTATTTCATTAAAAATAATTTTATTATTTTTTCGATGAAAAAAATAATTTTCAATTTCTGAATGACTCATAAAAGATAAAGGACTATGCAAAATATGATATATATCTAAATCATCTTCTTCATTTAAAAGAGATTTAGCCAGTGCAAGGGCAACTAAAAATTCTAAATTAGATTCAATGTCTTTTTCATTTTTTGATATATATAAAACAGGGATAGAAGATTTTTTCAAAGATTGAACAACTTTAAATGCATCGTTATTTTCTTCACATAAAATAACCATATCTTTCCATTTTAAGTCATTTGTTTTTTGATAGTTTTTTATAAAATTAACGTAGCATTCTATTGAATATCTTTCTAATTTTAAACCATTTTCTATTATGATGTCATTTTGATTTTCTGAAGTAAAACGATCTGCATTCAGTGATGCTGTTACCAGATGAATGTATTTTTCATTATTTAAAGAATTATTTGTTTTACCTGCTTCAAGAGCATTTTCTGGGGTATATTTTTTAATTGCTTCTTCATAAAAATACGAATTTTTAAATTCATCGGGAAAGTTAGGATTATCCCATTGAAATGCCAATTTTGAAAGTTGGTTAATTTCATTTAGTAAATTTGGATTAGAGCGAAAGTTTTTCTTTAGTTCAATGTGTTCCCAAGATTTATTATTTTTTAAATTTTGAAAAACATCGACACTCGCATTTCTAAAACCGTATATACTTTGTTTTGGGTCACCGACAACAACCATGCGTCCATTGCATTCCTGAACCATATCAAATAAAATGTCATGTTGAATTTGGTTTGTGTCTTGATATTCATCCACAATCAATTCTTGAAGCTGAATTGGTACGTGATTCTTTAAATTTTCTTTTAAAAATAAAGTTCTGTCTGAATAGGTAAATTCACCTTTAATAATTCTTTTTTCATATTCTAAACGCGCAATTTTATGGAAATCATGAATTAATATTTGGGTAGAAGGATGTATTTTTTTAGCAGCGATTCTTAATTCTTCAGAACTTGCAGCTAAAAAAGTAGCGTCACATAAAGTTTTTAAAATAGAATCTAGTGTTCCGCGATTGTTATTAAAACCCTTTTTTAGCGCTCCCGATAATATAAAATCAATTGTTAAAGATAACTGATACTCGCTATAATTATTATTAATTAAATAATTTTGAATGGCTTTGTATACTTCATTACAAATTATTTCTTCATCAATGAGTTGCAGGCGAGGTGGCATAGAATAAAAGTTTTTTCTTTTTTGATTTAATTCCCACCATGTTGGATAAATGCAATTTACAAGTTCTGAAAAAAAGCTATCTATTGTAGAAATATGTATAAAAGAAATAGCATCAGAAAGTTGATCTATTTGTGAAAGTTCTTTTTCAATTCTTTCTTGAATTTGAGAAGCGGCATCTTTAGAAAATGTTACTATAAATAATTGTGATGGGCTTATATTTAATTTTTTATATGATAATAACCATTTTGTTCGTTCGGTTAATACAGCTGTTTTACCAGCACCAGCACCTGCTTCTATCAATAAATTTTGTTTTAAATCCAATTTATTTGGGTAAAAATGGATGCATTTATCTTGCTCTATGGTAAATTTTTTCATTTTAATTACCTTTAAAAATAACTCATAATAATTAATTCGTATTATTATCTGTATTATCTTCATCATTTTGTTTTTTCGATATAGGACATATTGATTTAAAATCACAAAATTCACATGTATTTTTTTTGATTGGTTTTGGATAAAAATTACCAGATTTTAAGTTATTTGCATAGACTAAATATTCATTGTAAAGTTTTTGATAATGTATATTATCTTTTTTTAATCCATCGCCGCCAAATTCATAATTTAATATAGGATTCGCTTTTTCATCTAGGTTTTTTAAATGATATAATGAAAATGACCTGATTTGATTGCGAAATAAATCATCTTCTTCTACTAATTTTGTTTGAGACCAAGCTAAACAATATAATGCACCTTGGACACTTAATTTAGAGCTTTTCATTTCAATTAATTCAGATGGTAGTATAGAAAGTTTTTTTTCTGTTTTAGGAATATTTGATGTCTTGTAATCAATTATTCTTAAACCAAATTGAGTAGCATCTATTCTATCAATTTTACCAGAAAAAACGAGCCCCCCTAGCGAAAGCGATATTGGTCTTTCTCGTTCAATTCCTGTCAGTTTTTCATCAATATCTTCAGCAAATTTTTTCTCTATTTGGATAAAACGATAAAATGTTCTTTTTAATATCTCCCGTTCCTGTATAAGTATGAATTTAGATTTTTCATTATTTTTATTTATATTCCATAAATTATCAATTGCTTCTATAGATGCTTCTTTGAGAAATACTTCAAATAAAAATCCATGTTTTTCAATAGCATTGCAAAATATTTTTATCCAATCTGATTTATTATTGCTTAAAAATATATTTTCATTTTTTAAATTAAAAATGATATCTTCATAGATGGGAAGCATAGTTTTACTATAATTACTATTGCCTAAAGTTGTAACAATTCGTGTTATAAATTGTTCCGCAATGAGGTGCATTTTACTACCAATTTCTAAATGATCTGTTTTAAGAATGCTATTATCATTTTGTTTAATTCCTAAAACATCTTGCAATAAAAACTGGAGTGGACAATTTACATATTTTTCAAAACTTGTTATTGAAATTTTATAATTGCATTGAATAAGATATTCATTCCAAATAGGAAAAATATTATTATTATTTTCTGTTTTTTGAGTTAATAATTCTATTAAATGACTTTCAGATGATTCTGGAAAAGAAATTCCAAATTTAAAAATATTTTTTTTGGGGATTAAATATTTTGGGAAATCATTTATTTCTGAAAGATTCTCTAGCCAAAACTCAAGAGGAATGCCAAGATTAGCTATATTTTTCCAAAAACCACGATACATAATTTCACTTGCCGGAAGATCAATTGAAATTCCTTGTTTTCTTAAAATTGAAATCGCATTATTTAAAACTTTAACATGAAAGCTTGAACCTGTTGGCGCATGCGCTCTGCCAATAGAGACTATTTTTTGCGGTAATTTATTTGTTGAAAAATAAGATAGAGCTTTAGGATATAATGAAATAGGGTGTGGTTTTCCAATTTGAATTTTTTCATTTTCAATAGATTTATAAAAGAGATGTTTTATGAATTCATCATTTTTTTGTTTGACATCTAAATCATAAATTTTTCCAATTTCATTTAGTTTTTTTTCATTTCCAATTAAAGATAATTGTTCAATAAATTTTTCAAATAAGTTATCAATTTGAGGAAAAATTTCTTTTGCATCTGTATAGTTTGTATTATTCATTTCCCAATTTGATATCATTTGTTTCGTAATTTGATAATTACCAGCGGCATCTGGTTGTGATTCTTTAAATTTACCAGGATCAAAATCGGCTAAAATACAAAATGTATTTTGATCATTTAATATATTTTTGGAATTTTCTGAAAAACAATGCCTATTTTCTGATATATAATAACTTATATGATCATGTTTAAGCTCAATTTCATTTTGTGCTTCTTTTAAAATTGTTCTCGAAGAAATAAATAAATTATTTATATTTAATATATTTCGAGCTTTTAATATAGATTTTTTAAATTCATCAACATAAAAACTTTGAAAATTACCAGGTTTTATCGTATTGCATGAATTATAATCTTTTTTTGATTCGGCAATTATAGGTAATTCATTTAAAAGCTCAGGAGCAGAAATCCATAAAATATTTCCATTCAAAAATTGATAAGGTAATACAATTTTATCTGAATATTCAGATAAGTGATCGATAAATATTCCTTGTAAATAGTCTTTGACCAAACTTTGGAGTCTACTATAATTTGCTAATTCATATGTGCCATACTGAAAACTTCCAAGTATTTGTCTTAAAGCAATTTCATTTATTTCTTGAACTGTTTTAATATTTTCTTTATTTTGTGTACTGATTAATAGTTTTGCAAAACTATAATCTTCAGGCCAATTTATATCAATTAAGGATAAAATTTGTTTTGCTATTGGTAGTGAGTCATTACTATTATAGCCATATAATTTTAAAATATTTTCAATTAATAGTTCTTGATTTATAACATCAAGATAAGGTAAGGAAATAAATTTAGGAATTTCATTTTTAATTTTTAATGAAGATGTAGAAGATAAAGAAGCACAAAAATTACGAGCAAGGTTGTCTAAAGTATACATTGAAATTCCAAAAAAAGATTTTGTATTTGTTTTATTATCAAATAGTCTTTTTTCAATTTCAAACAAAACTTGATTTCGAATTGTGACTAAATCTTCTTTTCTTTCACAAACAATTGACCATTGAGTGTTTAAATCATTTTTATAATGTTTTATAAATTCATCAACAAATAATTGCAATGATTTATAATTGCAAAGAAACATAGAATTTTCAACATATTCTTTTTTCAATTTTATAGCCCTAATCAAGAGTTTTATATTGTTTCAGAAACGAAATTCTTTCTAATACATCTCTTGGAGATTGAATACAAAATGCTCCATTTTTTATGAGCTCAATAGCACCTAAACTATTTGCATGATTAACCGCTCCTGGGAGAGCGCCTACATCAATCCCAAATTCGGCCGCTGCATTAGCCGTAATTAAACTCCCACTTGTAACTGCAGCTTCTATAACTAAAACAAAATGAGCAATAGCAGCAATAGAAAGATTTCTTCTTGGAAAATTCCATTTTTGTGGTTTTTCAAACGAATTAAATTCACTTAGAATTAAACCATTTGTTGAATTTCCTATTTTTTGAAAAAGGCTCAAATTAGAAGAGGGGTAAAAATTTCTTATTCCGCTCCCTATAATTGCGCAAGTGGAACCATATTCGTAGCCTACGGCATTTGCAATGGCATCAATTCCAATTGCGCCACCAGATAAAATGGTGCAACCGGCTATAGCGAGTTCTTTACTAAAATATTGCGCTTGTTGTCTTCCATAATAAGTTGGTTTTCGTGATCCAATTATAGCAACAACAGGTTTTGATAAAATTTTAGGATTTCCTAAATATTGAAAAGCGAGTAAGGAAGGATGTTGTAGTTTTTTTTGTAATATGGATTCAAGATAAAAACGATCTATGAATTTATTATCTATAGAAGTTTCTTTTCTTTTTAAGTCATTGTAAAAATTTAATAAGTCATATTTATTATCTATATTACATATGTCTAAAATTTCTGAAAATTTAAAATTGGAATTATCCTTTTTATTTGTAAGATAAGTTGTTACTTTTCTAATTTCATTGTTTTTTAGTTTTGATTGAAGAAGCCAAAGTTCTTCTTTTGTTATATTAGTATATTTGTTATAATTAATCATTTTATTTCTTTCTATTAAAAAATATGTTGAAAACTCAAAGAGAAATCAAAATAATATTTATTTTATTCGTTTTATTAAAGATAGATTTTTAAAATTTGAGTAGAATTTTATTCTGGTTGTCCATATTCTTACTAAATCAAAAAAATGACATGTAAAATTAAGTCTTGTTTATTAATTTGAATTGAAAAAAATTTGACTAGGTAAAACCAATATGCTTTACTCAGTTTAAAGCAATACAAGCTTAAAAATGTGTCAAAATAAGAAATGCGTAAATTTTTGCGCATGAAATATTTTGTTCCAAATTAATAACCATGGGGTGAAATATGAAGGAAAGCAGATGCCCATATCATGTTAAGCAAGGTCTAGTCGATACGGAAGGGAAATTAGTGCTTAGTGATGTTTGTGGGGTAAAATCGGCATGTGGCGCGCAGTGTCCATTTGCTCCTTTCAAAGAAAACTCTCATAAAGAATGTTCTCGTTATGTTGCTCATATTAGAGGTGCTGAACGTCAAGTACTTGTACCAAAGAACGATATAGAGTATTTGCCAGAAGTGAGTGGTTTAAGTAATTTTAGTGAGATTGATCTTTTGTGAATACAACTTCCAGCATCTATAGCAAAAAAGGGCGCAATAATCGGAATTTAATTTTAGCCGATGTGATCGGAAGCGAAATAGAAGCTTTTGATATTGGCACAAATGCGTTATTTAAGGCTGCACTTTTTTCAAATATCAAATCGGGTTCCGAAGATATTTCAGATGTTTTTCTATCTTTATTAAAAAAATCATTAGCCGCAAATTCAAAAATTTCTCCTTATAGATTGTTCTCTTTTTTGTCATATCATTATTTTAAAAAGAAATTTATAGTTACGGCTCTAGAAGAAATAAAAAAGACACGCTCTAATTGGTTATTAATGCAATGTAATGTGACTGAATTATCTGGTTTAGACTCAAAAAGTTCTCATTTTTATTTTAGTCATTTAGAAAAGCGCATTTTTGAAGAATATGTAACGGGATGGATTGATGCTCAATTCGCTCTTGAAAAAGAATTTAAAAAAGTAAGAAAAAAGTTTTTATTATCATTGCTAAAAAAATACTTTAATTTTTTATTATTTTGGTGTTTTATATTTATTGCTATTTATATTGGACTTCATATTACATCAAAAGAAAATTCACTTACCATGTGGCAGCAACTTAAAGGCTGGATCAATTTTTTATTGCAAAGACTTTATTAGTACTTTTTAAAGTGAGTTATTTTCATAGTATAGAAAATATCTTTTAGTAGGTTTGCAGCATTTTATAGATGGTTCCCATAACCATGATTTGCAGCTTTGATTGATATTACAGCTATTTTTTGTGTCCAAATTAAATTCATATTCACTTTCGGGACTCATTTTATTTGTATTTGAGTTTCTATTTAAAACTTCATTATTAACTGGAATTTTTTCAGTTCTTAATGGTAATGCAGGCAATGCAGTTTTTGAAAAGAAGAAACCTTCATTCTTGATGGAAGATTGATTTTGAGGATTTATTAAATTGATATTATTCTTGTTTGAATAATTTCCATTCTGATTTGCTATAAAAATTTCATTTGATTTTTTTTCAAGTGAATTTGAATTATTAATAATGACAGGTTTGTTAACATTGTTGCTTTGAACAGCTGGATTGTTAGCAATAACAGGTTTATTTAGATTGTTACTTTGCACTGGTGGATTACTAATCACGACAGGTTTGTTTACAGTGTTATTTTGAACGGGTGGAATGTTAGCAATAACAGGTTTATTTACATTGTTACTTTGTGCTGGTGGATTACTAATCACGACAGGTTTCTCTTTAGGTTTTTCTGTAGGTTTTATTGGAACTGGATTTTTTACAATTTCTTTTTGAATAAGAACCTTTTTTTCAGGTTGAATTATTTTGATTTCACTTTCTTTTTCTTTATTTTTTGTTAAAACTTTTTCTTTTTTAATATTTTCATTTAATTTATTTGCTTCTATTTTAACAATTTTTTTAGGCAATAATAAAATTTCACCAACGTAAATACAATTTCCTAAACTTTCTTGTTTTTTAGGATTTAATTTTAATACTTCTGCTAGAGAACCATTTTTACCATAAATTGGTTTTAAGGAAAGTGTTTGCAATATTGTTGTAATTGTATCTTTTGGCATTACCTTATATTCTAATAAATCATCGGAAGCCATTGCATCTCTAGATACGATAAAAATACTAATAATAAATACGTATTTTAGTATTTTTAATATATTGATGACTTTTAAAAGAAACATAATGAACAACTCCCTTGTAAATTCAGGGCAAAAACTATATATGTATTCGGATTTAATTTGTGATTATATTAATATTATAAAATTATTTTAAAATTATTATTTAGTTACTTTTGTTATTAAAATTATATTTAAAGATTTTTTAAAATAATAATTATTACTGTATTTTCAATGGTTTGTGGTGTGAGCATTTTTTATTATGTTCAACAATAACTATCTTTCCAGCCATATCTGTTTCGTTTAAGTCGGTTCCGCATTCAGAACAAAGACCTTTGCAATCTTCTCTGCATAATGGGAGCTCTGGTAAGGCACAAAACATAGTATCAAGTAGTAATTCATCTAATTGAATTGAGTTTCCTTGAAAAGCATAGGATTCTAAATCACTTTCAGAAAGCTCTATTTCATCATTCTCATTTGCATTAGAAAATTTAGATATTCCAGATTGTTGGTACTTTTGGGAGTTTATTGGGACAAAAAAACCTTTAACTTCGGCGCTAATTTTTTCTCTAAATAAGGTAAGGGAGCGGACACATTCTAATAAAGGTTCAAACTCAATATTTCCTTCTATACGATAAACTCCTTGTTCCTTAATCAATTTTAAAATTCCAGATAATTCCTGATAGTCCTTGTCATCCGAAATTAAAGAATATTCGTTTAAAAAAGATTTTGTCCACTCCGATAAAATTGTGTCTATATGATATACATTTTTAAGATTTGAGTTCGACTTACCAAAAGTAACTATCATTTCACTGCCAATTTTTACTAGGGGAATAGAGATGTTTTTGTTCATTCTAAAAGAATCCTTGAAATAAATTTAATAATTATAATAATTTAACTGTTTTTGCGAGAGCCTTTTAAAAAGGCCATGCCAATTAAGAGACCAGTAAAAAGAATAATAGCTGAGATGTAAAGAGATTTTTCTTTTATAAAGTATGAGTTCCCGATCCCATTTTGATAGGTGAGACCTAGTAAAGCAGGGCCAATCATTCTTGCTAAGGAAGAAACGGCTTGAGCTAATCCAAATCCGAAACCCTGATATTTATGAGGGGTGGAAATGCTTATTAATGTATTTATGGATGGATTTGCAATAGCAATGCCAACGCATAAAAAAGATAGACTCAAAAACAAAAAATAAGGATGAGGTGCATAAAAGGGAATTCCAATCATACTTAAAATTAAAAGAATGTACCCCCATTTTAATACCAATGATTCCTTAAAATTTTTGAGAATTTTTTTAGCAATAAATGCATTGGCAATAATAGAAAATACTCCAATGATAATATAACTTTTGTAGATATCTAAATTCCCAAAAAAGTAGGCATCTTTTAAAATAAAAGGCAATAAAGTTTCTACACCACTAAATGCAAGAATTTGTATAAATAAAATTACCATAAATGCGATAAATATTTTTATTTTTAGAATATCCCTTATCGCATACATTATACTTTGTTTATTTAAATTAAATGTGGTATTCTTTGGGAGATACTCTGGATTTATTTTTTCGAAAATACCTCTATAAAATACATTAGCGAATTTAAAGTGCGTTTCGGGAAGATAATAAGCAACAAAAATCAAATTTAATACATTTAAAAAAACAGCAAGCATAGCTATTCCGAATATGTAACTACCATGAAATAATTGAAATTTATCAATTGATAAAACAACAATTGTCCCGAAAATGGGGCCAACCGTAAAACCTCCTCCAAATGCCAATCCGATAATTGACATATAACGTCCTCTATCTTTAAAGCTTGTGATGTCAGAAATACATGCTTGAGCGGTCGCAATATTTCCATATCCTATTCCTGATAATATTTTTGCTAGGACTAAAAATAAATAAGAATTCGCAACACCTGTTAAAAATTGCGAAAGACAAGATATAAGAATAGTAGCCAACAAAATTTTTTTACGCCCAAAAACATCAGAAGTGTATCCTAAAAGTCCTCCTGAAATAAAAGATGCAAATGCAAACCAAGTAGCTAACAAGGCAATTTGAGAGTCAGAAACATGGAATTCTCGGGCAATTTGCGGGAGGATAGGGAGAAACATTCCAAAGCCAATTAGATCAATAAAAATGGTAAAGAAGATAATTTTTAATATTTTATTTTGAATTTTTTCATGCTGCAAAACAAACTCCTTTGGAGGCTCTTTCTTAAATTATTTTTATCTTAGAAAAGAAAGTGCTAACCTATTTCTATAGAATGTACGTTAGGATAAAAACAAACAATTTGGCAAATATAAAAGGAGGAGGGGGTTTATTATGATCCAATTAACGAGATTAGATGGAAAAGCGATATTTCTTAATACAGCTAACATTCAATGGATAGAAACACTTCCTGATACTACCATAACCATATTAAGTGGAGCTCGTATTATAGTCCGTGAAAAAATAGAAGATATTTTGAATAAAATGGATGAAAGAATAAAGTATGAGAATTCTCTTAACTTGAAAGAAAAAGAAGAGTCCCTATTAGATAGGCATGAAATTTATTCTCAGATGGCAGAAAATATATAAACAAATTTTCCCTATTCGAACTGAAGATGATTTAACCGATGATTTTCAGTTAGGAGGGTAAAATGTTAAAAATAAGATATTTATTACAAATATTAAAATTAATTTATTTTATCTTCTTATTATTCAGTTTAAACAATGGCATAGTATTTGCTCAAGAATGGCCTAGTTTATTTATCAATGAAGATATCATTCCTCAAAATAAATCTGAGTTAAAACAAATTAAGAAGTTACAAACTAAAGATATACAAAAAATGCCACAAGAAAAGATTCGAGAAAAAATACTAAACTCATTTTACTTTATCGCTGATTTTATTAGTAGTACAAAACAAGAAGAGCCTAAAAATTGGTTTGATTCACATAAAAATCCAGATAACTCACTGAAATATGGATTTCCACCAGAATTAAAAAGACCTCCTCTTACTATTTATTACCCAGCTTATAACTTAACAAAATTAGCCTATTTTGTTACTGAAAATCCATATATTTCAAAACTAAACGTTTGTCAGGGATTTTGGGCTGAAAATAGACTCCAATTTGCTTATGACTGTTTTTTCTTTCTACAGCTTGAATTAGCAAATGATAAAATTCCGATAAATTCTTTAGAGCGTCTTCAAGTGAATTTATTACATGCCTTTTTTTTGTTACATTTAGCAACGAATGATGTAACAAATGTTCACATATGGAACCCTAAAACAGCTCCTCCAATTCCCCAAGATTTTACTGAAGGTGATCATTATGCTATTTCAAGAGTACTTTTTTCATACATTTCTACCCAAGTAGATGATACAATCTATTTACCAAAACAAAAAACAGATATAATTGAACCTATTTATAAAAATATTTTTGAATCTCCTGTTTATTTTAGAGTAACAGCAAAAGTATGGGGAAATAAAACTTCTGTTACTTTACTAAAAGATCCAATCGATCCATTAAAATGGGTTCAAACTGTAATGCCTTTGGCATATGCTAATACAATGGCTATGAATCAAGGAATAATGCTTTGGCAGAGAGCGTTTAATTCTGCTCAAAAAATTGAAAATTATTTTCAAAACTTTAACTACCCAAAAATGTCAGAAGACTCACCGCTTATTGTTAAATCACCTTCATTAGTAAAAAATGAAATTTTTATAGCGCCTAAAAATAATACCGATTTTTTAGCAGCAACCGATTTATTTAGAGCAACAGCCATGTTAATTGCAAAAGATCCTGCTAAATCCTTAGAATATATTTCAAGTGGTATTTTAAGAAAAGGGCATCCCGAAATATCTGCCCTTATGTTTAATTTATCAGGAAATGCTTATTTTGATCTTGACTTATTAAGGTGGGCAAGAAGATCCTATTCTTGGGCAGAGTTATTTTCAAAATCTTTTGCTGAAAAAGTACCAAGTTCATTAATTTATGGCGGTGAAAGTGCTTATTGGTATGGTAAATATGATGTAGCTCAAAAATCATACGAAAGATTCTTAAAATTAATTGGAGATCCTGAATTTAGTCCTTGGGCGTATCTTCGTTTAGCTGAGATTGAAGAAAGAAAAGGTAACAGTAATAATGCAAAGAATTATTATGAAGTAATTTTAAGAAAATTTAATAGTCATTTTGTTGCAGCAGATGCACAAGTTAGATTATTTTGTTTATACCAAAATGGCTTAACTAAAAACACAAAAAAAGTTGAATATCAAAAAGTTGTTGAAAAAATTAAAAATTCAAGAGATGTCTTAAAAAAGCAAGCAAAAGCATGTATGTTAAAGGTTGATTTAGAAAATTTACAAGAAGATTCAGCTAAAGATACTAAAACGACTGTTGTCGAAAAGTCATTAAAACAAAAAGAAGCTATTGATAAATATGCCAAAGAATTTCCAGATAGTGAATTTTTAGTTTTATTTACAGACAGAATAAAAGAGCTGGAACTTTCTGTTGGAACTTTTTTAGCATCAGAAAATGCTTGTAATAAATTAATTGAATATTATTTGAAAAATAAAGACTCCCTTGTAAAATTAAAAAATAGCAATCATCATTATGTAAATGGATTAAAATGGGGGAACGATGAAAATTTAAAGCTATTAAGATGTAGTGCTTTTATTAATAATGTTTCTTTATGGAAAGAAATGAGAAAAACGGAAATAGGTAAAGATGGAGAGCCGTTGCATACATTTTTTTATAATTTATCTCAGAAACCTTCTGTTGAAAATGCTCTGTTAGCATATAGCTCTTTGAAAAAATCGAGCGATAATTGGGTAAAAAAAGTAAAAACAATAGAAAAATCTAGTTTTGAAGCTATATTAAAAGAAGATTTTTGGGAAATGTTAACTTTAAGAGAGCTAATGAAATTTGATTTATTAACCTCAAAATCAGCAAATAATTTATTGAACAATGCTGTTTCTCAAGATTTATTTAATGAACCAAAATTAATTTATTCATCTAATACTTTTTGTTATTGGATGTTAAGATCATCTTCTCAATTTAATTCGGAAAAATGGGAATCCATAGCTAAGACAAAAGATAAAAAGGAATGGTTAAACTTATTAACAGATAAAAAAAATGAACAAAAAATGCCATGTGAAACGGCATTTGCTAAAGCCTTATTTACTGTTTCCTTAAGAAATCCAACTGTTTATTTAGATAGTCAAATTTTATTACCCTTTTTAGAAAAACAAGGAATAGATAAAGGGGCAGAAGATTGGCTTCAATATGTGCAACGTATTGAAAAGGAAAGAGGAAATAAAGATCAAGAAGTTCAGGCAATTTACCGTAAGTTATTGAAAGAAGCGAAAGAACCACTTGTCAAAGAAGCGGCAGGGATGTGGATTAAAAAGAATATCCCAGAAGAAGCCGATAAATTATTATGGTAAGATGGGATCTATGGGCTTTTGATAAAAAAAGGGGTGTACATGGGAGAAATTGTTCATCTATCGCAAAAGAAAATAGAAAAAGAGAAAAAATTATCAAAATCTAAAAAGAAGGCTCCCGATGCGCAAACGGTTAGATTGTGGCGATTATCAATGGAAATTGATGATTTAATTAAAAAAGGAGTTTTAGACGACTCTCTTCCTCCCGATGAAATTTCGACTATTTTAGCACATAGACTTGGTACCTTAATATCTTGTTGTGATAATCCTGAAGAATTATCAAAATTTTGTGCTCATATTATTGAAAGAATGAATTCTAATCGCAATACAGGTGAGCCTGCATGACAAATGTGTTGTCTTTTGAATGGAAAAAAGAAGATTATGTTACGATAAGTGGAATGATCGACGAAAGTTCTGATTTTAGTGAATTATTTAAAAAAAATCATGAAGTTCTATTTTTGGATTTAAAAAATATTCATAGAATTAATAGTAGTGGCGTTCGCAAGTGGGTTTTAGCTTTAGATAAATTAAAAGATGTTGAAATTCATTATATCAACTGTTCTTTTTCAGTTGTAGATCAATTGTCTATGGTTCCAGAGTTTTTGAATAAAAAATGTTTTGTAGAATCTTTTGATGCAAGATATGTATGTGAAAACTGCAATACTTCTCAAACTGTAACTCTAGTTGTAGGATTTGATATACAAGCAGGTGAAAAAAATTATACTGATGGCCCTGAAAGATTATGCCCAAATTGCAAACAAAAAATGGAATTTGATCACAACCCCGATAGTTATCTCTTTTTTTTAAGTAATTTATCAAATAAGAAAAAAACAGCGATTTGAATCCTTTACTTGCTGAATATCTCTCCTCAAGATATATCTCTTAATTGGAGTTATCATTTTTGAGGTGATTATGGCAAATTTAAATGAATTTAATTCTTGGTTATTATCCTTAAATCCTTTTGGTTTAACAAAAAATGAAGAGATTAAAAGTAAATTAGAGGCTCAAAAAATTGAAGTATTTGATTTTACATTAGGAGATCCTAAAGAGCCAACTCCTTCTTTTATCAAGAAAGCATTAATTGAAAATATTGATGATATTAGTCAATATCCTTCAAATATGGGTTCTGCTTTATTAAGAAAGTCATGTTCAAATTGGGCAAAAAAAAGACTAGCAATTGAATTAAATCCAGATCAACATATTATTTCTTCAAATGGAAGCAAAGAAGCTGTATTTCATATACCCCAGGTATTGTTAAATTCGGCATCTGATAAGCGTATTGTCATTTTTCCAGAACCTGGTTATCCCGTTTATAAAGCGGGAACTATTTTAGCAGGTGGAATTCCTTATGCAAATCCATTAAAAAAATCGAAAAATTATGTCTTTGATCCTGCAGAAATTCCTAATGAAATTGCAAATAAAATTGCTGCTGTTTGGTTATGTTATCCACATAATCCAACGGGCGCTATTATCTCTAAAAATCAAATGGAAAAAATATACGACTGGGCTCTTAAATATAATATTTTTATTCTTTCTGATGAATGTTACTTAGATATGTACTATGAAGGACAAGAAATTCCTCCTTCTTTTTTAGAAATTTCATATAAAAATAATTTTAAAAATGTTTTGAGCTTTTTTTCACTAAGTAAACGAAGTGGAATGACAGGTTATCGCTCTGGTTTTGTTGCCGGAGAAAAAGAAGTAATCTCTCTTTTTGCAAAATACCGTCTCAATGTAGGATTAGGAACTCCTGATTTTATTCAAAAAGCAGCTGTTGCTGCCTGGGATGATACAGAACATGTTGTTGAGAGAAGTCGTATATTTGCAAATAAAAGAAAAGTAATCGATCAATTTTTTGAAAAAAATAAAATTTCTGCTTTACCAAGCAATGCTACTTTTTATGTTTGGGGTGATGTACCAAATTCCTATAAAACAGATAAAGAATTTTCAGATGCTTTATTAAATGCTACTGGTATTATGGTTACACCTGGTTCCATTTTTGGAGAGTCTTGTAACAGAAACTTTAGAATGGCATTGGTACCTACTGTTGAAAAAATACAAGAATGTCTTCAAAAATGGCAATTAAAAATAGATTCAGGAGAATTTAAATTATGAAATCAATTTCTTTGCAAGACTTAAATAATTTACAAGATAATATTTCTGAAATTTTTTCAACTCCAGAGTTGTTAAAAAGAAAAGAATCACAAGAATGTATTACTCAATGCTTAAGGTATTTAGAAGATGGTACTTTAAGAGTTTCTTCTCCTGAAGGAGAAGGTCCTAATTGTGGTGAAGTAGAAATGAAAGATCTCCAAAATTGGGAAGTCCATGTTTGGGTGAAACAAGCAATCCTTTTAGCAATGAGAATGAGAACAGCCGAGACATTTAAATGGGAATTAAATGGAAATGTAACAAGCTCTTTTCAAGATCGTATCCATGCTGGGGTTTTAGGATATCACGATAAATTAGACGTAAGAAAAGATTTAGCATCATTCGGTGTTCGTTCTGTTTATGGTTCTGTTGTACGTGAGGGTGCTTTTATATCTAAGGGTGTTATTTTAATGCCTAGTTTTGTAAATATAGGTGCTTGGGTAGGTTTAGGAACCATGATTGATACTTGGGCAACTGCGGGAAGTTGTGCACAAATTGGAAAAAATGTGCATGTGGCAGGAGGTGTTGGCATTGGTGGTGTGCTTGAACCTGAAAATGCAAGACCCGTTATCATTGGTGATAATGCCTTTTTGGGAAGTCGTGTAATCGTTGTTGAAGGGACTATTGTAGGTGAGGGTGCTATTCTTGCTGCCAATGTTTCTTTAACTTCTTCAACGCCAATATATGATGTAACTACACAAGATAAAAAAGAATATAGAGGAATTGTACCTCCAAATGCTGTTGTGGTTGCAGGAACTAGAATGAAGGAATTTGCTGGTGGAGAGGTTCCTATTCAATGCGCCTATATTATCGCTTTTAGAAGCCCAAAAACAGATACGAAAGTAAGTTTAAACCATATTCTGAGAGAGACAGGGATTCCTGTATAAATTTAGTTATTTTTACTTCTTTTTAACTAATTGAAATAATATATAAAAAATAAAACTAAATTTGTACCGAATGATTGGTACAAAAAAGCTTGACTCTCTGTGATTTTTTTTATAGAAAAAATAAACCGATCGTTCGGTTCGGTATTTTTGAAACATTCACTTGGAGTTCTTTTTTATGAAAAAAGCAATTAAAGCATCTATCAGAAACGGTTTATCTTTATTCTTAACTACTTCTTCAGTCGTGGCAATAGCAAAACCACAAGAAATAAAAAAAGATGAATTAAATAAATCTACTTATGTTCTTGTCCATTCAGCATTTACTGGTCCATGGGCTATGGAAAGTGTTGCACAAAATTTACGTAAAAAAGGCTTTAACGTTATAATACCTGAATTACCTGCTCATGGTAATGATAAAACACCAGCAAAAGATGTTCATTTTTCTGATTATGTTATTACGATTATTAATGAATTAGATAAACAAAATGGTAAAGTAATTTTATTAGGGCATAGCTTTGGAGGAACAATTATTAGTGAAGTTGCAGAACAAAGACCAGAAAAAGTAAAGTCACTTGTTTATTTAGCAGGTGCCTTAATTCCAAATGGAACTTCTTTTATGGATAATTTAAA
Source organism: Silvanigrella paludirubra (assembly GCF_009208775.1). Classification (NCBI taxonomy): domain Bacteria; kingdom Pseudomonadati; phylum Bdellovibrionota; class Oligoflexia; order Silvanigrellales; family Silvanigrellaceae; genus Silvanigrella; species Silvanigrella paludirubra. The sequence continues at coordinate 469,137 of NZ_WFLM01000001.1, forward strand.
AGACGTGAAATCTATTTTAACAGAGAATTTAGTAATAGATAAAGAAAAAGGTTTTGTTACCATTGGTAACGACAAAACATATGAAGCTTATGTTGAAGATATTCCTTTAGATGTTTTCAAAGGGGCTGAAAAATATGTTGTTCCAGAACCTCTTGATCCATTAAGTTATAAAATTAATTTAACTAATGAAAATTTTGGAAAAATACCGCGCTATTATATTCAAGCTTTAAAAGATAAAGCTATTCCTCAAAGTTTACAAAGAAAAATGTACACAGAAACTCCCGTAAAGCAGGTATTTACAATTGATTCAAGTCATGCTCCAAATTTGTCAAATCCAACTAAAGTAGCCGATATTTTAGTCATGATCCAAAAAATTGAAAATAATAAATTAACAAATAAAGTTAAGCAAAAAGTAACTAAAGAAATTAATTTAATAACTTCAAAATGGGAAAAAGATTTTTCTTTAGAGGCTAAAAATAAAAAAGCAAAAAAGATCGTCGATGTTTATGCAGAAAATGCTTTACTTCAAGCTATGCCTGCCTCCTTTGGAACATTTCAGGGTAAAAATAACATTAGAAAATTTTGGCAATCTGCATTGGATGGTGGCGCAAGTGATATGATTTATCATTCTAAAAATATCCTTGTTTTAGATGATAAAACAGCTCTTTTAAGTGCAACTTGGTCTATGAATTTATTTCAAGGAATCATTACATTGGAAAAATGGGTAAAAATAAATCATAAATGGAATCTTGTGGAAGATAATTTTGAAATTACAAAGTTTTTAACTCCAGAATCTAAATAAAGTTTATATTATTTACAAATAAAAAGAGCGAATTATTTAGATTCGCTCTTTTTTAATTTAAATTTTAAATAGATTTTCGCCATGCTAAGTTTTTTTCAAGCCATCTACTGAGTGTAGTAAATGCAAAACAGATGATAAAATAAATGATTGCTAAGAAAATAAAAATTTCAGCAGCATAGTTTTGAGTTCTATTGTTAATTTGTTGTGCTACTTGGGTTAGTTCAGAAACCCCAACAATATATCCAAGTGATGTATCTTTGATTAAAGAAACAAACTGATTCACAAATGAAGGAATCATATTTCTTAAACCTTGTGGCAAAACGACATAACGCATTGTCTGCCAATAAGTTAAGCCACTAGAAAGGGATGCTTCTGTTTGTCCCTTAGGAATACTAGCAATTCCTGCTTTTACAATTTGAGAAATATAACAAGAAGTAAAAATAGTTAATGCAAAAACAACGGTTCCATTTTCAGGAAACTTTCCTCCAGTTAAAGCTGGAAGTAAAAAAAACATCCAAAAAATAACCATTAATAAAGGCATTGCTCTTATTAAGTTTACAAAAAAGCTAACAGGAATACGAATAAATGAATTTCTTGAAATGCATAAAAGCCCTAATATAAGTCCAAAAATAATTGATAAAATAACAGAAATAAAAGCAAGAATGAGAGTAAGCGCTAAGCCACCTAAAGGTCCATTAGGGTAACGACCGATCATAAATTGAAGAAAATTATTGGATATAACAGAAAAATCGAAAATACTTTCCATTTTAGTGAGTTCCTTTGCCCATTGGATTTAGAACTTTTTTATCATAAATATTTATAATTCCCGATATAATAAAGGAAATACAAACATAAATAAAAGTTGCGGCAAAAAAGGCTTCAAAACTTTTAAAAGATTGGCTCTCAATTTGTCTTGCTTGGTAGGTTAATTCACCCACTCCAATTACCATTGCCATTGATGAGTTTTTAGCTAAGTTTAAAAATTGATTTATTAATGGAGGAATGGTAAGCCGAACAGCTTGTGGTAAAATAATATAATGCATTGATCTAATATATGAAAAACCACTGCTTCGGGAAGCTTCCATTTGTTCTTTTGGGATTGCTAAAATACCGGATCGAATATCTTCGGCAATAAATGCAGAAGTATAAAAAGTAAGGGCAATGACAGCAGCTGCAAATTCAAAATTTAAATTATTTAACCAATCATTTATAAAAGTAGGCAATATTTGGAAAGATCCAAAGTACCAAAAGAAAAGTTGAACAATTAAGGGTGTATTTCTAAAAAACTCAAGATAACATTGCGCAAAAATACGAATGGGTGTGAAAGAAGTCAATCGCATTACAGCAATATTCAACCCTATAATAAATGCCAGAACACAAGATACACTTGATAACTGGATTGTGGTTATTAAACCATCAAGTAACATTTGAGCAAACTTACCATTGGTAATTATGGATAAATCAAATTGATATGAAGACATAGATTTTCCCGCATTAAAAAGTCAAAAATCGCTATGAAATGCTATTGCATTTTTATGGGCTGATTTTAAAGTCTCTTGAAAGCGGAACAGAAGATTTTGGGCCAAACCATTTATTAAAAGTTTCAGCTGCTTTCCCATTTTTTTCCATTTCTAAAATGGTTTGATTTACAATTTTTAACAATTCAGGATTTTGTTTATTCACTCCTAAACCATAAGGTTCTTTTGAGATGTCGAATGTAGGTAATTCATAATCTTCTTTTTTTGTTGCCTTTGAAAGTATACCTGCAAGAATAGATTCATCAGTTGTAATTGCAGCTACTTTTCCTTGTTGTAAAGCAAGAAAAGCTTGAGGATAGTCATCAAATGAAAGTACTTTTGCAGTTGGAATTGCTTTTGCTACGTTAATTTCAGAAGTAGAACCTTTTGTAGTACCAATTTTTTTATTTTCAAGATCTTTTAAACTTTTAATTGTTCCTTTTTTAACAATAAACTTTTGTTTTGATACAAAATAAGGATAACTAAAATTAATTTGTTGAGCTCTTTCAGGAGTAATTGTCATTGTGCAGGCTAATAGATCAACGTTACCTTCTGATAATAATGGAATACGGTTTGCTGAAGTAACTGGTTTTAGTTCTAATTTTACTCCTAATTTATCCGCAATATTTTTTGCAAAATCAATATCATATCCTTCTAAGGTTCTTGATTTTTCATTTATAAAACCAAATGGATAAAGAGAATCTTTTACTCCAACAACAAGCACATTTTTTTTCTTAATTTCAGCAACATCTGCTTTTGAAACAGAAATAATTGATAATAAAGGAATTGCTGAGATTAAGGAAATAACAATTCTTCTAGAAAAATTTTTCATATAAAAACTCCTTAAAAAATAAAATAAAAAACTAAGCCTGCATTGGTGTTAATACTTGTTTTAAAAATTGTTTTGCTCGTTCCGATTTTGGATTATTAAAAAATTCTTCGGGAGTCGCTTCTTCAATTATTTTACCAAAATCAATAAAAACAACTCTATCTGCAACTTCTCTTGCAAAACCCATTTCATGAGTGACGACCATCATTGTTATGTCACCTTTTGCTAGATCTTTCATTACCTTAAGAACTTCTCCTATCATTTCTGGATCCAGTGCCGAAGTGGGTTCATCAAAAAGCATAATTTTAGGTTGCATTGCAAGACCTCTTGCAATGGCAACACGTTGTTGTTGCCCACCAGATAATTGTGCGGGAAATGAATCTTTTTTATTTAAAAGTCCAACTTTATTTAGGAGATCAAGAGCAATCGATTCTGCTTCACTTTTTTTTATTTTTTTTACTTTAATAGGGGCAAGTGTAATGTTATCCAAAACAGATAAATGGGGATAAAGATTAAATTGCTGAAAAACAAATCCTACTTCACTACGCAATTTATTGATATTCGTTTTGGGGTCTGAAATATTAATTCCATCAACTATTAAAGTACCTTCACTTATCGATTCAAGTCCATTAACAGTACGGATTAAAGTTGATTTACCAGATCCTGAAGGACCACATACAACAACAACTTCCCCTTTTTTAACAAATAAGTTAACGTCATTTAATACATGGAGTTTTTTATTATACCACTTATGAATACCTTTGAACTCTATCATAGATTCGCCTTTTCTTTAGTTTAATCATAATTCATGCTAACACACCTATTTTGGAGGTAATGTCTTGCTTGAAATTTTTTTTGACAAAGGAACTCTTATTGTTAAACAATACAATTGTGAATTTAACAAATATTTATTATTTTTCAAGTGGGATGATCGTATACTTGCTTATCGAGCGCCAGCTTATCATTATCGTAAATTTATTTTATCCTTGCGGGAGAATAAGATCTCATATTTAGATAATGCAAAAGATTTTATTCCAACAGAATTTCCAATTGTTACATATCTTAATCCAAGAAATTATCAAAATGAAGCCTTAAATTCATGGATTTCTTATGGTTCTTTAGGTGTTATTACTTTACCAACAGGTGCTGGTAAAACAATTTTGGGAATTTTGGCCATTTCTAAAATCCAAAGACCGACATTAATTCATGTGCCTACAATAGATTTAATGACACAATGGTTCGAAGTTTTAAAAAAATATTTTAATAGACCAATTGGTTTATTAGGGGGTGGCTATAATATTATTGAAGATATTACCGTCGCTACATATGATTCCGCTTTAATTCATGTAACACAAAAAGGTAACAAATTTGGTTTTTTAATTTTTGATGAATGCCATCATTTACCAAGTGAACAAATGCAATATACAGCAATAAGCTCAATAGCTCCATTTAGATTGGGCCTAACAGCAACTCCTGAAAGGAGTGATGGCAGAGATAAGAGAATGTATGAGTTATGCGGTCCTCTTTGTTATCAAATAGATATTAAAAGTTTAGAAGGAGTCACATTATCTCCATATGAAGTAATAACAATTGAAGTTGAAATGTCATTAAATGAAAAATTAATTTATGATGAGGCAAGAGCGATTTATTTAAAATTTTTGAAAAAAAATAATATCAACTTTAGTATACCAAATGCTTGGCAAAATTTTTTAAGAATGTCTTGTAAATCAGAAGAAGGTAAAGCCGCTTTTAATGCATATATGAAACAAAAAAAAATATCATTAACAACGGAAAATAAATTTAATGAAGTTTGGTCAATCATAACGAAGCATAGATACGATAAAATTATAATTTTTACTCAAGATAATGAAACTGCTTATAATATTGGTAAAAAATTTTTATTGCCCGTTATAACTCATCATACAAGAGTAAAAGAAAGAGAATATTTTTTAAATTCATTTCGCGAAGGGAAATTTTGTATTTTAGTTACATCTAAAGTTTTAAATGAAGGAGTAGATGTACCAGATGCAAATGTGGCAATTATTGTCTCAGGTAGTGGAGCTGTAAGAGAGCACGTTCAAAGACTCGGAAGAATTTTAAGAGCAAAAGAAGGTAAAAAAGCTTATTTGTATGAATTAATTTCAGCTGGAACAGGCGAGTATTTTGTCAATAAAAGAAGGAAAATGCATAGTGCTTACCAAAAAAGAACTTCTTAATTATAAAAAATATAAAGGAAAAATAAAGCCTATATTTATAGATATTCATGATGAACAATTGAATCTATTTTGTCAAAATATGTTAGAAATATATAATAATTCAATTGGTAATTCAAAGATTATTTTAGAGGAAGACGTTAAAAATTTATCTTCCGTAGTAGATATTGATATCAAAATTAAAAATGGATTGATAAAGCTATTAAATGACAGACTCGAATTTGATTTAAATGAAACTTCAGATATTTCCGATTTCAGAGAATTTATATTTACAGAATCAAGCTTATATATTCAGTCTGATAAATGTCTAACTTTAGAAAACTACAAAATCAATATATCAAATTATTCAAAAATTTCTTTTCAAAATATTTATGATAAAATATATTCTGATTTGCCTAATTATAATACAATATTTAAATTTAAAGAAATTAATGCGATTGAACTTTTACGAAAATATAATATTTCTTTAGTTCAGGGTTTATTATTTCATACTGAAAAAATAAAAATTAAAATATTAACAAAAGATGTTCATAAAAGCGATCTAAGATATGTTTTAAGAAAATTAAAATTTTTTCAATTAGAAAATAAAATTTCAAAAGATAATGATAATCTTATATTTGATATTGATGGTCCACTTTCGCTTTTTGTACAAAATCAGAAATATGGGTTTAATTTAGCGTCTTTTTTTCCAACTGTCACTATATTAAAAAATTGGGAAATAGAAGCTGAAGTTTTATTAGGAAAATCAGAAAAACAAAAAGGGATATTAAATCTCGATAATAAAAATTTTATTCCAAAATATGATTTTAATTATTCATCTTATATGCCAGAAGAATTAGAAATTTTTGAAAAGTTATTTTTAGAAAAGTCGCTTGATTGGAAAATTATTAACGAATGTGATGATTTTTTATTTGATGGTAATGAGTTTTTTTTTCCAGATTATAAACTTGTGAATTTAAGTAAGAGTATATACTTAGAAGTTTTTCATAAATGGCATAAGTCATCATTAATCAGAAGGTTAAAAAATATAGAAAATATTACTAATATTCATTTAATAATAGCGGTATCAAAAAATCTTTTAAAAGATACAGAAATTAATAAAGCGATTACAAATTCAAATATATTTAAACAACACGGTTTTTTATTTAGAGAAATGCCAACTGTAAATCAGGTGTTAGAAAAACTTTCCTCATTCATTTAAAGAAACGACAATGTATTGACTCCGTATTTCTATAGTCTCAATTCTTAAAGTGTAAAATGAAATAAGCATTGAAAATCGATATTTTAAGGATAATAGAGACTATGATAAAAACACCTCGAGCAGTAAATGTCATTCTGTTTGCCTTTTTAAGTTGTGTTTCTCTGGAAGCTAAATCGGAGGATATAAATATTTATGCCGAAAGTGTTCCTTCTGAAATAGAAAATTTAGGCGAAAATCGAATAGGTGGTGTTGGTGGAGAAATTTTAACCGAAGCCTTAAAAACGAATCAAATAAGTTATAAAATGATATGGTCAAGATGGAAAGTTGCTCAACAACAGGTTCAGGCAAATAAAGATAAAAAATCTTTTATCGTTCCTCTCACTAGAAATCCAGAAAGAGAAGCTAAATACAACTGGGTTTCAAAAATTTATGAAGTAAATACCGTTTTTTTTATAAAAAAAGGAAATAAAAAAATCAACTCTTTAAAAGAAATTCAAGGGAAAAAAATAGGAGTTCTTCTTGAAAGTTCTTATGAACAAAAAATAATAAATGCTAAAGGAGCTGCGTTTAAAAATGAAATTTCTTCAGTTCCTTATGATAATTTAAATGCTAAAAAACTTTTAACAGGTGAAATAGATGCTTGGTATGATGCCATTATTGGTGGCAATGCTTTTATAAAAACTGAAAAATTAGATAGAAATCAATTTGAATATGGAAATGTGATAGATAAAGAAGATAATTATATTGCAACAACAAATAGCACATCTTCGCTTCTTATTAATAAAGTAAAAAATGCAATTGAAAATTTTAAAAAGACAAAAAAATATTCTGAAATTGTAGAGAAGTATATTACTAAATAATTTGAAATAATAAGACAAAATTATGAATCCTATTTTTGAGACAATATATTGACTTCGTAGTTTTGAATTAAATAAAGAACTGTTAAATTGTAAAGGAATTTAATTTAAAGGGGTATTGAATATGTCAAGCAAGAAAAATTTATTTTTGAAAATTTCGATGTCAGTATCTTTGTTTTTTACAGTGGCAGCTTATGCAGAAGACATAACAATTATGACAGAGAATTTTCCATCTGAAACAGATAAAGTAAGTGAAAACAAAATTGGTGGGATAGCAGGAGAAATAATTACAAAAGCTTTAGAAGCTAAAAAAATTACATTTAAAATGGCTTGGTCACCCTGGAAAAGAGCTCAACAAGAGACACAATCTAATAGCGATAAAAAATCATTTATTATTCCTTTAACTCGCAATGCAGAAAGGGAATCTAGTTATAATTGGGTTGCTAAAATTTATGATGCCGATACAGCATTTTTAACGTTAAAAGGAACAAATAAATTAGATTCTTTAGCTGATGCAAAAGGGAAAAAAATTGGCGTGTTACTTGGGTCTTCTTATGAAGGTACAATAGTAGACGCAAAGAGTGGGTTAACAAAATCGGATATTGAAGCAGTGGCAAATGATGCGACAAATGCAAAAAAATTAGAAGCTGGTAAAATATACGGTTGGTATACGGGAGTAATTGGTGGTATTGCTGTTTTAAAAGCAGAAAAAATTTCAATTTCAAAAATTGAAATTGGTAAAAATATAGATCGTGAAGAAAACTATATAGCGACAGCAAAAGATACACCTGCAGAACTTGCAAATAAAGTAAAAGATGCCATTGAAAGTTTTAAAAAGACACCACAATATTCTGCAATTATAAAAAAATATGCAGGAAAATAGTTTTGATTATTTTTATTTATAAGGACATTTTACATGACATATTTTTTTCTTAATAAAGCAACAATTTTTAAAACATTTATTTCAGTATCTTTTATTTTATCTCTATCAGCAAAGGCAGAGGACATCACAATTTGTACACAAGTTCTTCCAGCTAAAACAGATAAACTAGGTGAAAATCAAGTTGGAGGTATTGGCGGAGAAATAATTACAAAAGCTTTAGAAGCTAAAAAAATATCGTTTAAAATGTCTTGGCTCCCTTGGAAAAGAGCTCAAGAAGAAACTTTAGAAAATTCAGATAAAAAATCTTTTATTATTCCTTTTACAAGAAATGCAGAAAGAGAGCCCAAATATAATTGGGTTTCTAAACTTTATGATGCAGAAACTATTTTTATTACGCAAAAAGGATCAGCAAAAATAAATTCAATGGCTGATGCTAAAGGGAAAAAAATTGGAGTTTTATTAGGTTCATCTTATGAAACTGCAATATTAAATACAAAAAATGGTTTTAATAGTACAGATATAGAAGCTGTTCCAAATGATGTGACAAATGCTAAAAAATTAGAGGCTGGGAAAATTAATACTTGGTATACTGGTGTAATTGGAGCAATTGCCACTTTTTCATCTGAAAAAATTGATAAATCCAAATTTGAATTTGGAAATAAAGTAGATGTAGAAGAAAACTATATTGCTACAGCAAAAAATACGGACGCTAATTTAGTAAAAAAAGTAAAAGATGCAATTGATAGTTTCAAGAAAACTCCTGAATATTCTTCAATTATAAAAAAATATACTGGAAAATAGTTAATTATATTTGATAATATTTAAAATAAAAAAAATTAACTTAAATATTATCAATTAAAATAATTGAAAAGGATTAAAAAATGTTAAAACAAAAAATAAATAATAAATTTATAAATAGAATTATAGTTTATTTGTTTGTTTTAAATTTTTTATCAATTAAAAATATATATGCAGAAGATGTTACAATTATTACCCAAGAATTTCCAGCTAAGACAGAAAAATGGGGAGAAAAAGAGATTGGCGGAATTGCAGGTGAAATTATAACTAAAGCTTTAAAAGAAAATAATATTTCTTTTAAAGTGATTTGGATGCCTTGGAAAAGAGCGCAAGAGTCATGTCTAGAAAATTTAGATAAAAAAACTTTTATTATCCCTTTTACTAGAAACAAAGAGAGAGAAAATAATTATATTTGGAGTGCAAAATTATATAATGCAGATACTATCTTTGTAACTTATAAGGGTTCTAAAATTATTAATTCAATTAGTGAAGCTAAAAATAAAAAAATTGGTGTTTTATTGGCTACATCATATGAACTATCATTATTAAATCCTAAAAATGGATTAAATAAATCAGATATTCGATCGGCTCCACATGACTATATCAATTTAAAAGATCTTCAAGATAAAACAATATATGCATGGTATACAACATCTATTGGAGCCTATTCTTTTTTGAGAGATCAGAAAGTAGATTTATCCTTGTTTGACTTTGGAAAAAAAATAGAAACAGAAGAAAATTATATCGCAACTGCAAAATCAACGGATCCAAAAATTATCAAAAAAGTAAAAAAAGCTATAGATTCATTTACTAAAACAGCTCAATATAATTCAATTATAAAAAAGTATACGGGTAAAAATCCTTGATTTTTATGATATAATATTAAAATAATCTTTTTATTTTAACTGTTTATAAGATGATGATATTTTATAATAAAGTTATTTTTAAAGGTATTAAAAATATTATAACCTACCTCCGATTATTTAACTGTTCAATGATAAATAGCAATGCCTTTTAAATATATGATATTATTGTATTATAAATATTTTTTATTCCAGTACTCATAAAATTAAATAAATATCTTATTTTTTAAACCGATATTTATATGACGCTATCGTTTTGAAAGGATAAAAGAGGGATGGATTTAAAGAACAAGTCTTTAAATATAAAAATTTTATATGTTATCATCCCTATTACTATTGTAACGATTGGACTTTATTTTGTTTATCAAATATTAGACACAAAAAAACAATTGCAAAATGAATTTGATAAAACAATAATAAACTCTGTTTTAATATTAAAGCCATCTTTGTCGGCAAATATATATAATTTAGAGAAACAAAATGTACTAAACTCTATAAAAGGACTTTTTATAAATGAAAATATTATTAAATCAGTAATTTTTAGTGATAAAAAGTCACCTTTTATTGGCTTATCACTTAAAGAAGATAAAACATTAGTTGAAATGCCTTTAGATTTAAATATAGCTGATTATACAACTGAAAATGATTTAAAAAACATACAAGGTGTTGTGATTTCAACAAATAAACAAAATAAAAGAGTATATTTGTCTAGCATAATAGATGTTGAGTCTAAAAGATTTGATGGAGTTATTGTTGTAGAGGCTGACATTAATCAACTTAACAAACAAATTTTAAAAATGATTTTTAGTGCAATTATAGGCACATTAATTTGTATTTTATCAATTATTATTTTATCTTACTATATAATTGACAAAATTATTACAAGACCATTAAATAGTTTAACTTTTGAAGTTGGCCATCAATCGGATGATATTTATGATACAAATAAAAAGTTAAATTCTTCATTTATAAAAGTTTCTAATTTATCTAAACAACAAAGTGATGGTATGAATCAAATTCAAAGCCAAATGGAGCAAATGGTCCATGCTGTTGATAGTACCAAAAAAAATGCAGAAGATTGTAACCGCATTGTAGATCATTTAAATACAAAAACAAAAGAAGGAAATAATATTGTTCATAGTATGACTTCTGCTGTTGAGAAAATAGATAAATCAAGTGAAAATTTGCATGATATTTCAAAAATAATTAAAGATATATCAACAAAAGCAGCGGTCATAAATAATATTGTATCTAAAACAGAATTATTATCTTTAAATGCTTCCATTGAATCGGCTAGAGCAGGAGCTTTAGGAAAAGGATTTTCTGTTGTTGCTGAAGAGGTTGGTAATTTAGCTAAGATGAGTGGAAAAGCAGCTAAAGAAATTCAAACACTTATTTTTGAAAGTCAAAAAGTAGCTGAAAGTGTTATTTTACAAATGAATAATAGTGTAATAGATATTAAAAATAGTTCAGTTAATGTCTCTCATTCTTTTAAAGAAATTTCTGATGAAGTGATTAATATTTTTAATAATACAAAAGATATTCAAAATTCTACTTCTATGCAAACAACGAGTATTAATGAAGTTTTAAGTTCAGTAAACAATGCAACATCATTAAATAGTGAAACGTTTAATGAAATGAATGGTTTGGTTGTGTATGCAAAAGAGATAGACACTCAATGTAATAAGTTAACAAATATTACAGTATCTATGAATGATATTATTTCAGGTTCTAAAAAAGCTAAATCTTAAAGTTAAATAGTAAAATAAAATCTTAATATTTTTCTTATAAATACCGATAAAAATATAGAAATTCATTTTGAATTAAGGAAATTTTAATTGATGAATTATTTTAATAATAAATCTTTAAATTTAAAAATTCTAATTGTAATTGTTCCAATCGTTATTGTCTCAATTAGTATTTATTTTATTTATGAAATTTTAGAAGCAAAATCTCAATTTCAAAATGAATTTGATAAATCTATAAGTAATTCCGTATTAATTTTAAAGCCTTCATTATCAGCAAATATTTATAATTTAGAGAAACAAAATGTTGTTAACTCTGTTAAAGGTTTATTTATAAATGAAAATATTTCTAAAGCAATTATTTTTGGTGAAAAAAAGACTCTATTTGTAGGTATTGAAATTAAAAATAACAAGGATTTTAATGAAATAACTTCAAATTTGAATTTATCTGAGTATACGAATATTTCTGATCTAAAATCGATTCAAGGTGTTATCGCTTTAACAAGTAAAAGTAATAAGAGAGTTTATATTTCTTCAATTGTAGATAAAGAAACCTCGCGTTTTGATGGTGTTATTGTAATCGAAGCAGAATTAAGCCAATTAAATAAACAGATTAATAAAATGATCTATACAGCAATTTTTGGTTTATTTCTTTGTGTTTGTTCAATTGTGATATTGTCTTTTAGTATTATTAATAAAATAGTATCAAAACCTTTGCAAATTTTATCTACTCAAATAGGGCAACAATCCGATGATATTTATTCAACAAACAAAAAACTAAGTGGCTCTTTTATCAGGGTATCAGGATTGTCTAAATCTCAAAGTGATTCGATTGTTCAAATACAATCCCAAATGGATCAAATGGTAGAAATTATTGCGCAAACTAAAAATAATGCAGATGAATGTATTCGCATTGTAGATCATTTAAATAATAAAACAAAAGAGGGAAGTAGAATTATAGAAACAATGACTCTATCTGTAGGAAAGATTGGTAAATCAAGTGAAAATCTCCAAAATATCTCGAAAATGATAGGAGATATTTCGGCAAAAGCAAAAGTAATTAATAATATTGTATCTAAGACCGAGTTATTATCTTTAAATGCATCTATTGAGTCTGCTCGAGCTGGTGCATTAGGAAAAGGCTTTTCCGTTGTTGCTGAAGAAGTTGGTAATTTAGCGAAAATGAGTGGTAAAGCTGCCAATGAAATTGATACATTAATATCTGAAAGCCAAAAAGTGGCTGAAATTGTAATTCTTGAAATGAATAATAGTGTCGGAGAAATTAAGAATAATTCAGTAAATGTTTCAAATTCATTTAAAGATATTGCTTCTGAAGTAACAAATATTTTAAGTAATACAAAAGAAATTCAAGATTCAACAAATAAACAAAACTCAAGCATTGTTGAAGTTGTAAGTTCGGTAAATACAGCTGGTGAAATAAATAATCAGACATTTGATGAAATGAAATCTTTAATTTTATTTGCAAAAGAGATAGATTTACAATGTGATAAATTAAAGAATATTATGGAATTAATGAATAATATAATTCTTGGTCAAAAAGATAAAATAAAATAAAATAAAATTTAAAATAATTGAGTTAAGCCAAAGCTTAATCCGTTTAGCTTAAATTGTGAAGTTTCATGACAAACGCTACATTTTGTGATTGAAATAAGTTTTGAATATATGAAAAAGAATGAAATTATTAAACCTAGAAATTCAAAATATTTATGATAGGTAGAACAAAAGTGAATGTCTCACATCTCTTGAAATATCACTCTTAAATGGAGTTATAGTTTGTGCATAATCTATTCTTACGGCTATTTTATTTATATTTTTAAATGGAATTCTAATTCCCATTTCATAACTAGAGGCACTTTGTTTGGAAATAAATTGATTTACATCGTCTCATTATACTCTTCTTTATTTGAATTTGTTAAATTTAATCCTGCTGTAGAGTTTATTAATGAAGTAAATTGAAGCCCACTTTGGCTTAGATCATTTCATCTATATTTAATATATCGTTTATTTCACTAGATTCTTGGAATACTATATTTAGTGAATTCAAACCAAGTTCTCTTTTTAAATTATCTTGCATGCTCCAACCTATTATGGATATTGAAAAAGTATCTAAAATTATGCACAAAAATAAATCCAGCCTTCTTTAGTTGGAATATAAGTAATATCGCTATTCAAATTTCATTTGGTTTATAGGAGGTAAAGTCTCCTGAAATTAAATTTGGACTATTTAATGCTTGTTTATCAATTTTTGTTGTTGTTTTAAACCATTTATAAAAACCACTTTTAGAAATGCACATTACTTTACAAAGTTAAAAAATTGCATAATTAAGCTTCTCTAGCAAAATAAACTCGTACTTTAATCGAGCTGCTTTGCAAAGAATAATTTAAGTTATCCTTTTTGCCATTACAGCGTTTCCAACTATTCAAAGAGGGATAAGAAACTCCAAACTCCTTAGCTATCAAATTGGACAACCCTTCTATATGAACGCATAAGTTTATAGCATATTGTCCACTAAAAGGAATTACTTTAGCTATTATTTCAATGAGGATTTAAAAACAGCATTTTTGTTTAGACATGGAAATGTTGAGTTTGTCAAAATCTATTTTTAAACTCATAAGGAAGTTCTGAGAAATTTTTGAATAAATTAAAGAAGATAAAATTAAAAAGTGAAAAGCATTAAAATTTTCTGATAATATAATCTCCGATTATAATTGAATTATATATCTAATATAGAAATGAAAAAGTAAGCAAATAAAAAAAGACTAATTTTTTGATAAACTAAATTTAATGAAAAAATTATATAATTTAATGAAATATCTAATAAAAAAAATTAGAACAATATATTTATTGAAATTTATAATAAAAGATATTAATCAGTAGTCGTTAAAATGTATATGAGAGTGTGTCCTTTAATGAAATGAGATTATGAATGTATAACAAAGAAGTTAAAGATATAAAAATTTCTCAAAGAATTAGCGGAATCGATTCTTTAAGAGGAATAGCAGCTATTATTATGGCTCTTTTTCATGCAAATTCTGCCTTTGGTTTAAATTTTAATGTCCCTAATTTTAGATTAGATATTTTCTTTATATTAAGTGGGATTATAATGGCACTAGTTTATGAAGATAAAATATATAGTGGAAAAATTAATTTTAAAGATTATTTTGTAAAAAGAATCTCAAGATTGCTACCTTTGCATTATATTACATTATTTTTGACATTAATTTTATTTATATTATATATTATTTCAGGTAAATCTTACTTGGTTCCTCCTGAAAG
Source organism: Silvanigrella paludirubra (assembly GCF_009208775.1). Lineage (NCBI taxonomy): Bacteria > Pseudomonadati > Bdellovibrionota > Oligoflexia > Silvanigrellales > Silvanigrellaceae > Silvanigrella > Silvanigrella paludirubra. The sequence continues at coordinate 484,143 of NZ_WFLM01000001.1, forward strand.
TAATATTTTTACTTTTTTTCTTCATCTTTTTCTTCTTCAAAATATTGGATTAACTGAGACTCTTACTTGGAATTATGTTTCTTGGTCAATTTCAGCTCAAATAATTATTGAAACTATTTGGTTTTATTTTTTGTATAAGAAAAATAAATCATCATATTTATATTTGTTTGTAATTATAATCTGCATGTTTATTATAATTAAATCTTTTGGTTTAGGCTTTGTTGATGTTGCATCGAATCCTAGTATAATTTATATTAATGCTGGTATGTTAAGATATTTAATGGATTTTTGTATTGGAGTGTTAATTTATAGATTTTTCTGTGTTAGATTTAAAATGTTTTATATGATTCCGAATTATATTTTAAATGTTATTTCTCTTATAATAATGATATATCTTATAACAATTTGGACCTTCAAAAACTTATATTTTGAAGGTTCAGATTTTGTTAATGCTTTATTTGTTTATCCTTTATTAATTTGTATTTGTATTAATAACAAAACGATTCTTAGTAAAATTATAAATACTTATTTTCTATCTTATTTAGGAAAAATCGCATATTCAATATTTCTGATTCATCCTTTAATTATTGTATTATCATGGAAGATTCAAAAATATTTTGATTTTCATTGGATTCTATTGCTTTGTTTATATTATTTTATATTAATTGTAGCATCCCATCTTTCATATAATTTTATAGAAATTCCAGGAGCAAGATTAGTAAATAAAATATTTGAAAAAGTTAAAAAAAGAAAAAATTATGTAATAAAAATAAACAATTGATAAATGAGATTAATGTTTAAGTGTAAAATTTTAAAGTGATTTATATTATATATTATGATCGTGATCCAACTTTACAGATGATACTTTTTTCCTAAGAAAAGGTGATACGATCCTTAAAAAGAAGGCTGTTATATTACATAATTTTCTTCATATTCTAAAGGTGCATGATAATCAAGGGCAGAGTCAGCACGAATTCGATTATAAAACACCTCTATACAAATAAAAAAAACTCAAGTTTTGTTGAAGTTGTAAGTTCGGTAAATACAGCAGGTGAAATAAATAATCAAACATTTGATGAAATGAAAACCTTAATTTTATTTGCAAAAAAAATAGATTTACAGTGTGATAAATTAAAGAATATTATGGAATTAATGTATAATATAATTCTTGGTCAAAAAGATAAAATAAAATTTAAAATAATTGAGTTAAGCCAAAGCTTAATCCGTTTAGCTTAAATGGAGTAATAGTTTGTGCATAATCTATTCTTACAGCTATTTTATTTATATTTTTAAATGGAATTCTAATTCCCATTCCATAACTAGATGCGCTTTGTTTGGAAATAATTTGATTCACATCGTTTCCTGTATTTGCCATATCAAAAAAGGGAACTACTTGAAAAGCAAAAGTATTACCTTCCCAAGCAGTATATCTGAATTCAAAATTGAGATAATAAGCTGTTTTCCCATTAAATTGGCTATAATTAAATCCTCTAACTTTATCTAAACCTCCCAAGAATGTGAGTTTAATTGGGTTATTAGAATCAGTGCCATAAAATCCAAGGCGAGTTGCAATATATGTGCTTTTTAAGAAAGAGATAGGATAAAATCCTAAAATAGTTGCTGTTGTTTCATTATAATCTTCTTTATTTGAATTTGTTAAATTTAATCCTGCGGTTGAATTTATCAATGAAGTAAATTGAACCCCACTTTGAGTTAATTCATTAAAGTTAATAATGCCTAAGTTTAGTCTTGATTGCAAAGAAACAGTAGTATAGCTATAAGGGGTTTTAATATTATTTTGTTGATTTATATTTACTTCATCTGTACTTAAAATATCATTTATTTCACTAGATTCTTGATATAAAATACCTCCACCATAATCAAAATAATCAGTAAATTTCCAGAGAAAATAAGGATTAATAGAAGATCCTTTGAATGATAAGTATCCTATTTCTTTGCTATTTGAGTCAAAATAGATATCCTTTTTATTAATGACATTAGCTATTATTCCCATTATAACATTATTATCAAAGGCATAATTATCTAATAATGATAACGATAAATTTGGTTTATTGTTTTCAACTTTTATATTAAAATTAGCGATATAAAGTTCATTAAAAAGATTGGTATCAAAAACACCAACAGAATAATATGAAGTTCCCCCTCCAGAACCTGCTATTAGATAAGGGATAATTGTCCATTTTTTTTCCATGTTAAAAACGATTTTTATTTCATTTTTACTTTCTTTAACTTCAATAATTTCTGCAGTTACATTTGTAAAAACAGTCGTGTTTTTTATATTTTGGATAGCATTATCTATTTTCGATTTATTGTATTCTTCCCCACTTTTCAATTGAGTTATACTTTTTAAAGTTTCAATTGATGTATTTTCATTGCCTTTAAATTCGATCTCTTTTATTTTTCTAGTTTCAGAAAAACATTCAGAAAAAATAAATATTTCAATTACAATAATCGCTAAAATAAATTTATTTTTAAACATTTAAAAAACCTAAGTGAAATAGTTAATATAAAGTAATTTTCAGGTTTTACTATTAAATTTTTATTTTTTCAATAGGTTAAGGAGAATAATAAATTTTTTATTATTTGCTATAAAATTCAAAATTATGAAATTAGTCATTTGATTTTTTTAATACATTTGAATCTTACAATGTTATAGACTTCAGTTTCGATTGGGTGTATTTCAAATTTATTTTTTAAATAAAAATTTACATTTTCTTCATCCGTATCTACTTCTATTTTTTTATTAAATTTGTTATAAATATAGTTTAAAAAATAGGAACCTATTTTTCTTCCTCTTAGTTCTTCTTTTATAGATAAATGCTTGATTAGTATTTTATCATCTAGAATATGTGCTGCAAGAATTCCAATAAGTTCTTTTTCTGAAGATGAAATATGTGAATTAAATTCAGAATAAATGGCATACATTTTTAATGGAGATTCTTTATTTTTTGTGTATTTATCAATTAATTTATTGAGTCTATCTTCATCATGAAAATGCAATGACTTATTTAAGTGAAATTTAATTTCAGATTTATTAAAATTATCTTGTGAATTTAATTGAATGATTGTTAAATTTATTTGTTTTATATAATTATTAAAATAGTTATTATAAGCAGAATTCATAAGCTTTATCAGGCATGATTTTCCAGAAAAAAACACTTCATTGGAATAAATATTTAATGTAGTAAACGAAATTTTTTGAATTAAAATTTCTTCTTTAAATTTATTTCCCTTTAAAATTAAATTCCCTTGGCTATCAAAAATGGAAGCATAACCTGAACAAATATATTTGCCATCAAAATCCCAAATAATATCGCTTGTAATAAGCCATACTTTGTTTTCGTAGGCTCTTGTGATGTAATTCGTTCTTTTTTCAAGATGTTCAGAAATAGTTTGAAAATTTTTGTTCTTATTATAGGATAGACAAAATATAATTTGTGCATTTTGTAGAGCAAGTATTCTTGCAGGTTCTATAAAAGAGGCATCTGTAGAAATGATAATTCCATATTTGATTCCTTTTTTTTCAAATATAGGAAATGATATTCCGCAGCTAAAATAATCAAAAGGTGGATGAGAATATGATTTTCTATATTTTCCAATACATAATCCACTTTCAATAACAACAGCTGTGCTATAAATTTTATTATTTTCTTCTTCAATTAATCCTAGGATCAGTGTTGTTTTAAAATTTTTAATACTCTCACAAAAATCTTTAAAATATTTTTCACTCAAATTTATTGAATTTTGGGAAGCGTCATTAAAATTTTCGAAAATACCCTGTAAAAAGCATTCAGGCATGCATAAAATATCTACATGATTATTTTCGCAAAATATTAAAGAATCTTTAATTTTATTTTGATTATAATTTAAATTTTTTTCTTTAATTTTTCCTTGAAATGTAGCTATTATTAAATTATTATTTTCCATATAATCAACTTAAAGTTTAAATATTAGTTATAAAATAAAAATGAATGATATTAGAATTCATTTTTATTTTATAACTAATACATAAAATGGATGATTTAATCAAATTTATTTATATGATATTGTTTTGTGATTTTAAGTGTATGATTTTTTGGGTGTTAAAAGAAACAAAGGGGATAAAACTTTTATCTCCTTTGTTTTTATTTTTATAGATAATAAATTTTGAAATAAAATTTATTTTTGTATTTCTTTTTTATCTATTTGTATGAAGTTTGTATTTTTATGAGATGCAAAAAAAGCTAAGCAAATTAATAAAAATATATAGTATTTAATCATGTAGTTCTCCTTTATAATTATATAATAGTATATAATTTTCCTATTTTATATTTATATTTTAATTAAATCAATTAAAAATTTGTGTTATTTTAAATAAATTTGTAATATATCAATAATATCATGTAATAATAATTTCTATTTTTGTTTATTTAAGTTAAATTGTTAATTTATCGCTTGTTTTAATTGTATAAAAAACATAAGAAATTCTTTTTAATGATTAATGGTGGTTAGGATGCCATTCTATAATAATCTTAAGTAACTATAATCTTTTGAAAAATATTTATTTTTAAGTAAAAATAAAATTAGAATTAAATATATTTTACTATAAATAGGTAAAAATTTTTTCATTGTTTATTTGATTATTAGGCAATAATTTCATATTTGATTTCCCTATAACTGGTGTATTTTAATATAAAATTAGATCTGTAAAATTAATTTAATAAGATAATTTATGGAGGTTTTTTATTAATTTACATAAAATATTTATATACATTAATATGCTTTTTAGTGCTAATATCTGCTTTTCTCAGGAATTTTCTAGTTCTGGTGGCGGCAAAATAGATTTACTAGTAAGTGGCGGTTATACTGCAATTAAAATTCAAAGTAACACATACACTGGTTACGAAGCTGGAATAAAGTTGCTTGTTCCGTTTATGACTTCAAAAGATTTTTATGTTGGTCTGGGTGCTAAATATGATTATGCGACATTTGATCCTCCTTCTACTCAATCTCAAGTTTCATTTAGTCATCAATATGACTCGTTTTTAGCTGGACTCGATTTTGGTTACAAATTCACAACTTCGTTATTAGACATTTTAATTAATCCCTATGCCTATTACTCATTTTATGATACTTGGCTTCAAACAACGACAACCGCAACTTTCCAACAGACATATTCACCTTATATTATCCATAATCTAAATTATGGGATTGGCCTTTGTCTACTTTTTAAAATTATGTTTGATTCTAACACTGGATTATATCTTGGTCCTAGCGGTTATTATTCGAATGCTTATATGGTTTACCAAAATGCAACAGATAGTAAAGGTAACAAATATGCGGGAGGTGAAGGGTCTTATTCTTTATATACAGCTAATTTTACCGTGGGAATGTTCTTTTAATTTATTTTGAATCCTCTCTCTTTCTATTTTTAAATGAATTCATTATATTTAATTTATATTTGCAAATAAAATAGAAATCCTGTATTAATTTCTGTTCTATCTTCAGAAAGAAGGAGATTAATGACATGATTTTATTGCAAACAAAAATAAATTCCCTAATTGGAGATCTTTATCTTGTTGCTTCAGAAAAAGGTTTAAAAGGTGTTTATTGGCAAAAACAACCCTATCAATTTCATGATTATAAAAATGAAAAAATAAATTATATTTTATCTCAAACAGAAAAACAGCTATCGGAATATTTTTCGGGTCATCGTCGTGAATTTAATTTAGATCTCGATATAGTAGGTACCCCTTTCCAAAAAAAAGTTTGGAACCAATTGCTTAAGATTCCTTATGGAACTACTTTTTCTTATCTTGAAATTTCGAAACAGATTGACAATGAAAAAGCGTTTCGAGCAGTAGGTAATGCAAATGGAAAAAATCCATTTAGTATAATTATTCCTTGTCACCGTGTGATTGCTTCTGACGGATCTTTGGGGGGTTATGCTGGTGGAGTTGATAGAAAAATAAAATTATTAAATTTAGAAAAAAATAGGGCTTGTTTATAAAAACCCTTATACATTGCGCTTATGTTTAAAGGTAACAAGTATATTCTTGTTACCTTTAAAAATTTTATGAGCCTGTGGGATAAGTTTTTATTCTGCAGTTGCTGTCGCCCCGGCACCGCGGCGTCCAGGTTTTGCTGGTGTAGATTGTGAAGAAGGAAGAACTTGTGTTGCTCCTGGAAGGGATTTTACACCGGATTCTTCTGAAGAGCTTTCACTGTCAGAGGATGTTGCTGTTTTAATTAAATTAGCGCGCGCTCTAACAGCTGTTTCTATTTTTGCTAATGTCTCTGGGTGTTCTCGCAAATATTCTTTTGCGTTTTCTCTTCCTTGTCCAAGGCGTTCTCCATTGTAAGTAAACCAAGTTCCGCTTTTTTGAATGATTTCGGCATCAGGTGAAGAAGCAAGATCAAGAAGATCTCCTTCTCTGCTAATTCCTTGTCCAAACATAATGTCAAACTCAACTTCTTTAAATGGCGCTGCCACTTTGTTTTTTACAACTTTTACTTTTGTGCGATGCCCTGTGGTGTCATTTCCATTTTTAATGGCAGCCGCTCTACGGACTTCTAGGCGTACAGAGGAATAAAACTTAAGCGCTTGGCCACCCGTTGTTGTTTCGGGATTGCCAAATACAACTCCAATTTTCATACGAACTTGGTTGATAAAAATAACGCAGCAGTTTGTTTTAGAAATGCTTCCTGTCAGCTTACGAAGTGCTTGGCTCATAAGACGTGCTTGAAGACCCATGTGGCTGTCGCCCATTTCGCCTTCAATTTCTGCTCTTGGAGTAAGAGCAGCAACGGAGTCGACAACAATGAGATCCACTGCGCCACTACGAACAAGCATATCAACGATTTCAAGTGCTTGTTCTCCATTGTCGGGTTGGGAAACAAGAAGATCAGAAGTGTTTACACCAATTTTACGTGCATAACCAACATCAAGAGCATGTTCGGCATCAATAAAAGCAGCGATACCTCCCTTTTTTTGGCATTCGGCAATGGCATGTAGCGTGAGTGTTGTTTTACCACTGGACTCCGTCCCATAAATTTCGACAATACGCCCTTTTGGAATGCCGCCCACGCCAAGGGCAACATCAAGGCTAATAGAGCCTGTAGGGATTACCTGTATTTCCTGAGCAATTTTTGATTCATCGGAAAGGCGCATGATCGTGCCTTTCCCAAATTGTTTTTCTACAGATTGGAATAAGGTTTCGAGAGCCTTAAATTTATTCGCATTCGATTCAACAGCCGACATGGTCTTCTCCTTTTATTGCAAAGATAAATTGCACATGCTTAGATATAGATAGGTATTCGATAACGTGCAACCAGGTACTTGTGTAGTATGCTTCCTTTGGGAAGGATACCATACATTTGTATTATCTATTTTTTCATAACCCTTGTTCAGTTTCAATTCAAGTGGGGTAAGTGTATTTTCCAATTTGGGTGTATGATTTTTGTAAAAGAGGGAGAGAAAAAATGGAACGCGATGAAAATAAGGAAAAAGTAGTAGCTGTATTGTTTGGCGGAAGATCCAGTGAACATGAAATTTCATTAAGATCCGCTCTTTTTATTTTAAAAAATATTCCTGAAAAATATAAAATGATTCCTGTTGGAATCAATCGAAATGGCATGTTTTATAGTTTGTCAGGTACATTTAAAGCAAGTGATTTTGTAAATGTTACAGTTGAAGATCTTGCAATTATTGTCAAAGGAAGTATTCCTGTTTCATTAGCGGGAAGAAAAAATCTAAAAACACTTTTGTTACCTTATATAAAAGATGAAATTCAAAAACAACCTTTACAATTTTCTTATTCTGATTCTGGCCAAACAGATCAATTTCGTATTTTAAATTTAGATGCATCTTGTTTTTTTCCTGTTTTACATGGACAAAATGGAGAAGATGGTCGATTGCAAGGTCTATTTGAATTAGCTGAAGTAGCATATGTAGGCTGCGATATGCGTTCAAGTGTTGTAGGAATTGATAAAGACATTCAAAAACGACTTGCAAGAGATGCGGGTGTTTCTGTTGCAAAATATGAGCTCATTGAGGCTGAAGGATTTGAAAAAGAAAAAGAAAAAACAATATCACGGATAGAAAAATCAATAGGCTATCCATGTTTTGTAAAACCAAACTCTCTAGGTTCTGCGGTTGGCACAGGAAGGGCAAAAGATCGTTTAGAATTAGAAAAACTAGTAAAAGAAGCTCTTGCTTTTGATCAAAAAGCATTAGTTGAAGAGCCTATGGTGGGAACTGAGGTAGAATGTGCATTTTTAGGTACAGCTTATTCTCCTAAAGTGACAAAAGCGGGTGAAATTGCGCCAAAAGATTTTTATTCTTATGAAGAAAAATATGCCAATAGTTCAGAGGCGGAACTTTTTATTCCTGCCCGTTTATCAGATGAAAGAATGATTGAGTTGCAAGAATCTGCAAAAAAAATTGCCAATGTAACAGGCATTTCTGGTTTATGCCGGATAGATTTTTGGAATTGCAAAAAAACCAACCGTTTTATATTTAATGAAATTAATACATTACCAGGCCTTACTTCCATCAGTATGTTTCCCAAATTGTGGGAGCATGAAGGTGTTTTAGGAAAGGAATGGATTGAAGAAGTGATTGAAGAGGCTTATCTTCGGAAGAAACGTGTTGATAAAAGCCAATATGGTATAAAAGCAACAATCTAGTATCTTCCTAATAGAAAAGCCTAAAAATGGCTATTGAAATTCAATGAAAAATCAGATAACACAGGGCGTGTTTCCCGTCCGCTGGTTTGGACTGAAGTTTTAACCATTTTTATGTTGAGTTGGATTAATCATGACAATCAAAGACCTCTCCCGTGTAAGAAATATTGGTATTTCTGCCCATATCGACTCAGGAAAGACGACTCTTTCCGAACGTATCCTTTTCTATACTGGAAAAATCCACAAGATTGAAGAAGTAAAAGGAAAATCTGGTGTTGGCGCAACAATGGACAGTATGGATCTTGAGCGTGAAAAAGGAATAACAATTCAGTCCGCTGCTACATTCTGCCAGTGGAAAGACCTATGGGTCAACCTTATTGACACTCCTGGTCACGTTGACTTTACAGTTGAAGTGGAACGTTCCCTTCGCGTTCTTGATGGTGCTATTCTTGTTCTTTGTTCTGTGGCTGGAGTTCAGTCTCAGTCCATTACAGTTGACCGCCAAATGCGTCGTTACCGTGTTCCTCGTATTGCATTTGTAAACAAAATGGACCGCGCTGGCGCGAATCCATACCGCGTATGTCAACAGCTTCGCGAAAAATTAAATCATAATGCTTGGATGGCTCAAATGGCTATCGGTGCAGAAGATCGTTTCCAAGGTGTTGTCGATCTTCTTACTATGAAAGCATTTTATTTCGATGGTGCGAATGGTGAAAACGTTCGTGAAGAAGAAATTCCAGTAGACATGATCGAAGAAGCAAAAACTCGTCGTAGTGATCTTATTGGAGCTCTGGCTGACTTTGACGATGTTCTTGCTGAAAAATTCTTAGGCGACGAATACGTTTCTGCTGAAGAAGCTGCAAAAGTTATGCGTAAAGCCGTTATTAGCTTACAATTTACTCCTGTATTCTGCGGTTCCGCATTTAAGAATAAAGGTGTTCAACTTCTTTTAGACGCTGTTGGTTCTTATTTACCAGCTCCAAACGAAGTTTCTAACGAAGGTCTTGACCAATCTAACAATGAGGCTCCATATCCTCTTAAATCTGAGCCAGATCTTCCTCTTGTTATGCTTGCGTTTAAACTTGATGAAACACGTTATGGGCAGCTTACTTTCATGCGTATCTACCAAGGTACTGTGAAAAAAGGCGATATGCTAATCAATATGGCTTCTGAAAAACGCGTTAAAGTGCCTCGCATTGTGCGCTTACACTCTGACGAAATGGAAGATATTGAAGAAGCTTCTGCTGGCGACATTGTTGCTTTATTTGGTGTTGATTGTGCATCTGGTGATACATTCACAGACGGCAAAATTAACGTAACTATGGCTTCTATGTATGTTCCAAATGCGGTAATTTCTTTGGCTGTTGCTCCTAAAGACAAAGCAGCACAAACAAATTTCTCAAAAGCATTAAATAAATTTACAAAAGAAGACCCAACTTTCCGCGTTTCCCGTGATGAAGAATCTGGCGAAACTATTATTGCTGGAATGGGTGAACTTCACCTTGAAATTTATGTTGAACGTATGAAACGTGAATTTAACTGTGAAACCATTGTTGGCAAACCACAAGTTAACTTCCGTGAAGCACTTACACAACGTGCTGAAATTAACTACACACACAAAAAGCAATCTGGTGGTTCTGGTCAGTTTGCTCGTATCGTTGGTTATATGGAACCATTGGTTGATGCTGGTGATAAAATCTATGAATTTTCTGACGACACTGTTGGTGGTTCTATTCCAAGACAATTTATCCCTGCTTGTGAAAAAGGTTTCGTAGAGCAAATGAAAACAGGTCTTCTTATTGGAGCTCAAGTTGTTGGCGTGAAACTTATCGTAAATGATGGTTTACACCACCCAGTGGACTCTAATGAAATGGCATTTAAAACATGTGCGATGACAGGGTTCCGTGAATCTTACATGAATGCAAAACCTGTTATTCTTGAGCCAATCATGAAGGTTGGTATTGAAGGTCCTGAAGAGTTCCAAGGAACAATGATGGGTCTTATCAACCAACGTCGTGGTGTTATTATGGGTACAGCTGGAAACGGCGGCTACTGCCAAATTGAAGCTGAAGTTCCATTAACAGAAATGTTTGGTTTCTCAACAGATCTTCGTTCTGGTACACAAGGTAAAGGTGAGTTCTCTATGGAATTTGCTAAATATGCTTCTGTTCCACGTAATGTTCAAGACGACATGATAGCAAAATACAAAGCAAAAAGAGCTGCTGAAAACAAATAATTTTCATTTATACTCGTTTAGTTTGAAAAACCGCATGAATGGTATCATAATCATCATGTGGTTTTTTTTATGTTATTTTTTAAATATGAAACGAGATTATAAAATATAGGGGAGTGTATGAAAGTATCGAGTGAAATTTCTAGCGGGCTTTCTTCATTAGTTCAAGTACATGGAACAATTTTACAACAACTCAGAATTCATAAAAACATATGTAAGTTGTGGGGCTATGAAAAATTAGCGGCTGTCATTTTGACTCAAAATGATTCAGTTTGTTGTCATTTAGACAAACTAATTACAATGATGCTAAAGGAAGAATATATTTTTGATCTTCAAAATTTAAATAAATTAAATATAGGCCAAACAGTTGAAGAAATTTTGGTCAGTGATCGAATTATGGCGGAATCATGTGGAGAATTAGCTGTAAAGCTTACGCTAATTTCTCACCAAATAGAAATTCGTAAAACTCTTGAAGAAATGTCTTTATTGCAAAGATCATATGCGAGTTTAATGGATCAACAACTTGAGCTTGTCAGACAAATGGGAACTCAGTTTTACTTAGCGACTCGCTGTTGATTTTGGCAGAAATTTCGTTTTTTTAATTTTCCATTTTTTTATTGGTTTATTTAATGAATTTTCAAATTTAGTATTTAATTCCTTTAATGTTTCTTGTAATTGTTTTATTTCAGAGTTTAATTGAAAAATAGAGAGTTGAATTTGATTCATAACTTCTTTATTGTTGAGAATCATTTTTTGTAACAAGTGTTCTTTCTTTAAATTATATTGATTTAAAGATTGAATGAGGTTTTCATTTTGTATTGACTTTTCTTTTATGAAATGAATATTTTTTTTTGTTTCAATTTTTTCTTCTTTATTTTGCTCACTTAAAAAAATTGTTTTCGCTGAAAATAAGACTTTTGAATTTGTTTGATTTTTTAAATTTCTTTTTTTTAATTGAACCGTTTCGGCAGAATAATTATTGTTTTCATGAAATTCAATATTTTCTTCTGTTTGGTACTTTACGGCTTTTTCTAAATACGAGTTATGAAATTGATTTCCTTGTAATTGCGATCTTTGATGATTTAAAATTTCACTTAGCTTATAAAATAGGCGATTTCTGGTATCAATTTTGCGGCGTTCATATGTAAAAACACCTTTACTCGTTAATTGAGATAATCGCGATCGATTTACACCTAATATTTGAGCAGCTTCTTCTGCGCCTATTGTAAAACTCTCTATGTTTTCTTCATACGTATGAATCTCATTTCTATTTTGTTTTTTATCAAACTGTTCAAACATATTTTGAGTTTCAGACATTCGAATGTTCCTCGGAAAAGTTGCATTTACCAAAATGCAGGAATATATACCTCTGAATACCATACCACAAAGGAGGCATAGTACCTTATATTTCTCATTTAAATTTAGAATAAATCTTATTGATCAAGGAATATATACATGTACTCACAGTTCGTTGACTATGGATTAATTGCTGTTTCCATAATCGTTTTTTTATATCTATTTTATATGCTAATTTTTTCAGAGGATTAACTTAAAATGAAAATTCAAGATATTTACCAACTCATTTTTTTTGTTTTGGTTTTACTTGCTGCATCTTATCCTTTAGGCCTTTATATCAATAAATTAATGAGTGGTGAAAAGGTCTTCTTAATCCCGATTTTGTCTCCCTTAGAAAAATTAATCTATAAAGTAACGGGAATAAATATAAATGAAAATCAATCTTGGCAGAAATATACATTTGATTTAATTGTTTTTAATTTAATTATATTTTTATTCACTTTTTTTCTTTTAAAATTCCAGAATGTTTTACCTTTAAATCCACAAAATTTTCCCGGGCTATCTAATGAGCTATCTTTTAATACAGCGGTTAGTTTTTTAACGAATACAAATTGGCAAGCATATTCTGGTGAAAGTACGATGAGTTATTTTTCGCAAATGGTTGCTTTAACTTCCCATAATTTTTTATCTGCTGCGACAGGTTTTGCAGCATGCATTGCGATTATAAGAGGCTTTTGCCATTCCGAAACAAAAGGAATTGGTAACTTTTGGGTGGATTTAACAAGATCTATTCTTTATTTGTTACTTCCTTTGTCTTTTATTTTAGCTCTTATTTATATTTCTCAAGGTATGATCCAAAATTTTTCTCCATACACACAAATAAAAACATTAGAAGGGGCAAATCAAGTGATAGCCCAGGGGCCTGTAGCTTCACAGGCCGCTATTAAGCTTCTTGGTACAAATGGCGGTGGTTTCTTTAATGCAAATGCGGCTCATCCATTTGAGAATCCAAGCGCCATGATTAATTTTATTCAAATTTTAACTATCATTTTAATTCCTAGTGCTTTGGTATTTACGTTTGGAAAAATGGCAAAACATATGAAGCACGCTGTTTCTATTTGGATTACGATGGCTATTTTATTTTTGGTAGGAGTTTTTGTCTTTTCCTATTATGAATATTTAGGCAATCCAAATTTTGTAAATCAACTTCACTTAAATTCTTCTTTAAACATGGAAGGTAAAGAAACACGTTTTGGTATTTTTGCGACTTCACTTTTTACTACAGTAACAACGGATTCTTCCTGTGGTGCCACAATGTCTGCTCATAGCAGTCTGACTCCTATTGCAGGAATGGTTGCTTTAGTTAATATGTTATTAAATGAAGTTATTTTTGGTGGAGTAGGCTCTGGTTTATATGGAATGTTACTTTTTGTTGTGATTGCTGTCTTTATTGCTGGTTTAATGGTTGGTAGAACGCCAGAGTATTTAGGTAAAAAAATTGAATCCTATGAAATTAAAATAGCGATGTTTCCTGTAATTGGAATTAGTGTAGCAATTTTGGTTGGTTTAGCTATAGCTTCGGTATCTACAATAGCAAAATCATCAATTGGAAACCCTGGAACTCATGGTTTTAGTGAAATGTTATATGCTGTTACTTCCACTGTTCAGAATAATGGAAGTTCCTTTGGATCTTTAAATGCAAATACTTCGTTTTGGAATTATTTAACTTCAATATTAATGATTTTTGGTCGTTATTTAAATTTAATACCTTTACTCGCCATAGCAGGTTCTATGTCGAAAAAGAAATCACGTCCCATGTCTGAAAATTCATTTCCAATTCATGGTGGTGTGTTTATTATTTTGCTTTTAGGTACTATACTTATTGTTGGTGCTTTGGTTTATTTTCCCGCATTATCACTAGGCCCTGTTTTAGAACATTTGCAATTATTCTCTTCTGTTCTTTCTTCTTCAGGAGCTAAATAAAATGACAAAATTAAATTCCAATCTTTTTTCTACTCCACTGTTATTGCCAGCTATAAAACAATCTTTTGTAAAACTTCACCCGAAAATTCTTTATAAAAATCCTGTTATGTTTGTTGTTGCTGTTGGAAGTTTAATAACGACTTTATCTATTTTGTCAGATTTGTTTTCTAATAATTATGAGAATTTGAATTTTACATTACAAATTTCGATTTGGTTATGGTTTACCGTGTTATTCGCTAATTTTGCGGAAGCTTTAGCAGAAGGAAGAGGTAAAGCTCAAGCGGAAAGTTTAAAAAAAACCAGACGTGATACGCAAGCAAGTATTATCGATCTCAAAACAAAAATCATGCGCACCGTTTCTGCTTCAACTTTAGTCAAGGGCGATCATGTTGTTGTAAATGTTGGTGAAGTTATTCCATCTGATGGAACTGTAGTAGAAGGCATGGCCACAGTAGATGAATCTGCAATCACAGGAGAATCTGCTCCTGTGATTCGTGAATGCGGTGGGGATCGCTCTGCAGTAACAGGGGGGACTACGGTTTTATCTGATAAAATTATTGTAATGGTAACAGCTGAGCCTGGTAAATCTTTCTTAGATAAAATGATTTCTTTGGTAGAGGGGGCTGAAAGAAAAAAAACTCCTAATGAGATTGCTCTTCATATATTATTGTGTGGGCTTACAATTATCTTTTTATTAGCGGTTGTTACGTTAAAACCTTTTGCTCTTTTTCAAAATACATCTGTTTCCATTGTTTCATTAATTGCTTTATTAGTTTGCTTAATTCCTACAACAATTGGTGGGTTGTTATCTGCTATTGGGATTGCAGGAATGGATAGAGTTTTGCAAAGAAATGTGATTGCGATGTCAGGTAGAGCTGTAGAAGCCGCTGGAGATGTTGATATTTTATTATTGGATAAAACGGGGACAATAACGGTTGGGAATCGTATGGCGACGGAGTTTTTTCCATGTCCCAATGTTACGGTAGATGAACTTGCAAAAGCATCTCTCGCTGCTTCTTGGTTTGATCAAACTCCAGAAGGTCGCTCTATCATTAAATTGGCAAATGAATTACATGCCTATTTTCAATTGCCAGCCAACTCAATTCCTATTCCTTTTACTGCGGAAACAAGAATGAGTGGTGTGGATACTCCTTCTGAGTCTTTTCGAAAAGGCTCTATGGAATCCATTTCATCATGGGTAAATTCATTGGGATCAAAACTTCCTGAAGAAGTTTTAGCTAATGTAACAAAAATTTCAAAACTTGGTGGCACTCCTCTTGTAGTTGCAAAAGGATCAAAAGCTCTTGGCGTTATATATTTAAAAGATGTTGTGAAACCTGGTATCAGCGCCAGATTTGAACGAATTCGCGCAATGGGCATTCGAACAATCATGATAACAGGAGATAATAAATTAACAGCCGCTGCAATTGCTTCTGAAGCGGGTGTCGATGATTTTCTTGCAGAAGCAAAACCTGAAGATAAATTAGATTTAATAAAGTCCTTTAAAAAAGAAGGATTGATGGTGGCAATGACAGGAGATGGGACAAATGATGCTCCTGCATTAGCCCAAGCTGACGTAGGATTGGCAATGAATACGGGGACTCAAGCTGCTCGAGAAGCAGGTAACATGATCGATCTCGATTCCGATCCAACAAAAGTTATAGAAATAGTTGAAATAGGAAAACAATTATTAATAACACGCGGCGCTTTAACAACTTTTAGCATTGCAAATGATGTTGCTAAATATTTTGCTATCATTCCTTCGCTATTTTTAGCATCCATTCCAAGTTTAGGTATTTTTAATATCATGCATCTTGCTAGCCCAGAAAGTGCTATTTTATCTGCTGTTATTTTTAATGCAATTATTATTATAATTTTAATTCCTCTAGCTTTAAAAGGAATTAAATATAGACCACGTTCGGCAATGAGTTTGTTACGTTATAACTTGGTTGTATTTGGTCTTGGTGGAGTTATCGTTCCTTTTATTGGTATAAAAATGATCGATCTAATAATAAATGCATTTAATTTAATATAGGAATTAAAATAATTATGCTTAAGACATTTTATCGAGCAATCAGTTTCTCCCTTTTTATGTATTTTTTAGTTGGTATTTGTTATCCTTATGCGACGTATTTTTTAGGATTAAATTTATTTCCAAAACAAAGTAAGGGGAGTCTTATTTTTCAAAATGGAATACCTGTGGGATCCGAATTGATAGGACAAAATTTCTCTCAAGCAAAATATTTTTGGGGACGTCCTTCAGCAGCTGGTGAAAAAGGATATGATGCAACAAGCTCTGGAGCATCAAATTTAGCAACAACAAATAAAGATTTAATAGATAGAATAGAGAAATCTATTCAAGAATTTCTCAGACAAAATCCATCTATCAAAAGGGAAGAAATTCCAACAGATCTTGTTACCGCATCGGCAAGTGGATTAGATCCTGAAATTTCAATTCAATCTGCAAAAATTCAAATTCCTCGTATTGCGAAAGCTCGAAATATAAGTGAAAATAATTTGAATTTATTAGTTGATAAGTTAACTCAAAATCCAACCTTAAGTTTTATTGGTACGGAAAGAGTGAATGTTTTACTTTTAAATATTGAATTAGATAAAGAAACATCTAAATTGAAGAATTAATATGAAAACATTTGAAGAAATTCTTGAAAGTAAAAGAAGAGGATCTTTAAAAATTATTATGGGATATGCTGCTGGTGTAGGTAAAACCTATTCCATGCTTTCTGAGGCACAGGCTTTAAAACAGCGAGGTTTTGATGTTGTCATTGGTTATGTGGAACCCCATAGAAGGCCAGATACACAATCTCTTGTTATTGGCTTAGAACAAGTTCCTTTAAAAAAATATTCCGTTGGTAATATGGAATATTATGAAATGGATGTAGACGCTATAATTAAAAGAAATCCTCAAATTGTGTTGGTTGATGAATTAGCGCATACAAACGCGCGTGGCAGTAAGCATGAAAAGCGTTATATGGATGTGATCGATATTTTAAACTCACAAATTAATGTAATAACAACTTTAAATGTTCAGCATTTAGAATCTGTTGCAGATAGAGTTTCTTCTGCAACAAAAGCTTCTGTTCATGAAAGAATTCCAGATAAAATTTTACAGTTGGCTCATCAAATTGTTATGGCCGATATTAGTATGGAAGATCTTCGAGAACGACTCCGTCTTGGAAAAATATATGATCAAGATAAGGTAGATAATGCTCTTATAAATTTTTTTACTTACAATAATTTATCTTTTTTACGTGAAATTTGTTTAAGAGAAGCAGCAGGAAATCAATTTCAAAAAATGCAAGAAAATAGTTTTGGAGAAGGAAAAGTTTTTGCTGAAGAAGCTGTTATGGTTGCGCTTAGTTCCGATCCGACAAATGCTCCAACTCTTATTCGTAAAGGAACAAAAATGGCGGCTCGTTTATCGAGCCGTGTTTATGTTACTTATGTTCAAAAAAAAGCAGAAGATCCTTCTCATATTGATTCACAACTCCAAAGAAAATTACAACAAAATTTTGAATTAGCAACGAAACAAGGAGCGATTGTTCGCATTTTACAAGGTGAAAATATTTCAGATGTTTTAGTTAACTTTGCATTTGAAAATAAAATTCGTCATGCTGTCTTTGGTAAATCAAGATTAACACCTTTGAGAGAACGCCTTCGTGGTTCCATTTTACTAGAATTTATTCATGATGCGGTCGGAATTGATGTTCATATTATTAGTGTAGAATAGCGAGAAAAAAATGAATGTTTTACCTCCTATGCGACGAGAAATCTTATTTCAAGTATTAAAGATTGTTTTTTTATCTAGCGCTCTTTCTTTGTTTTTAATATTATCTATTTATTTTAGCGCTAAAAATCCAAAAAACACTTTAATATTTAATTATCAATCTATAAATAGTTTATTAATAATGTCTGATAATCTTGATTCTTTGTTCCTAGCTCAAAATAATTTAATTCAACTTCGAAAAAAAGAGGTAGAAAGTTTTGAAGATAATTTAGTTAAATTAGAGAATGAGAAAGTTAATATAGATTCATTTAAAAAAATTAGAGAATTATTTGAAAAATATAAAAATAATGAAAAAAAAATGGGTTATAATGAATATTTTATATTGCGTAGTCTTTTAAAAGAACAAATTCAGAATTATCAAGAAAAAACTTCAAAAATTATAGTAGATAGAGAGTCTTTTACAACAAAAGTTTTAATTTTATCTGTTATTATATTTTTAATATCTTTAATTGTATCTGTTTATTATTCTGAGAAAATTTCTGGTAAAATAGCCTATCCTATAAAAAAAATATCTGAAGTTTTACAAAATAAACCAAGTTTTGGACAAAAATTAAAATTCCCTCTACCTGAAAATCTTGAAATCAAAAATTTAATAATAGAACTAAATGAGCTTTGGAAAAGACTAAGTGAAATTAATAATAATAATGTTAAAAGTTTGAATGCTCAAAGAAATGAATTTGATGTTGTTTTAGATACCATTGAAGATCCCATAGTTGTTTTAGATCATTTGGGAAAAATTGAGCACCATAATAAATTTTTCGCAAATTTGGTGGGTGCGAAGCCGAACTCTCTTAACTTTCAAGCTTGGAATGATGTTTCTTTATCTTCATTGAGTTATTTGCAGTTAAGAAATCTTTTAAGAAATGAAAATATAGAAGAATCTTTATTTTGGGCGGTTTTAGATAATTCAGATAAAATTTTTCGTCTAAGAAAACGCTATATATTTGATAGCAATAAAAAACGTTGTGGAACCATTTTTATCTTACATGATATCACTTATTCATTCCCCCTTGAAAAATTTAAGGAAATGTCGTTGAAGCTTAAAGAATCTCAGACTAAATAAGAAGAGTCCTTTTTTTTTGAGTTTAGAGTGTTTAAAGTAAAATTTTTAATGAAAGTCATCTAAATATGAAAAATAATCTTTTAATATTAATTACTTGTATTTTTGCAGTCTCTTGTACAGTATCCATCGGCGATTCTAAAGATCAAGCAAAAAAATCAGACGAAGAGATTGTCAATGAGATGTGTAATGAAGGGAATCTCAAAGCATGTGAGGTTGTTGATCTCATCCAAAAGAAAAAAGAAGAAAAATATCAGAGAGTTATAAAAGAAAGTGGTATAAGAAGTAAGTAATATTTTTATTGATTTTTTCTTTATTATAAAATAGATTTTTCAATGATTTATTATAATAATTGAGGTTAAATCAATGCCTAAAGTCCCGTATCTTTTTTCCTTAAGTAAACAAATCATTTTTTTCTTTGTATTTGTTTTCTTTTTTATAGGTTGCCAATCAACAAATAAAAATAAATTAAAAAAGTCATCTCAATTTGATAAAGCTCTCGTTTTTTACGCTTCTGACGATCCCATTTGGTTACCTTATTTTTCCAATTCATTTACACGCCGTATTTCTGAAGATGGAGTCTATAATGCTGTTCAAAATCGTGATTTAAATAAAGAATGGATGATTAATAGTTTAGGTAATCAAGAAGATGTTCTTGTTGAAGATAAATTTCTTTTATATTCAAATAAATTGCGTGGATTTATTTTGGCTGGAAACTTTTCTAAAGCTCAAAAATTGTCTGTTATTTATATGAGAGATGCAGTCTTATTATTATCAAACAATCCTTCTTCTGTTTCTTTTTCTTATGCAACGCTAGCATTTTGGTCTGCAATATCAAATTTAAAAACTTCAAATTCTTTAGCTAGAGATTATGGAATTATTTATGAAAAATATTCTTCTTTTAGTGTTAAAGATAATTTAGAATCACAGGTTGATTCCAAATTAATTGATAAATTAAAATCAATAACTATGCCCTATATTGCAAAACAGAAATCAATAAAAATTTTAAATGCTAAAAATTGTACGACTTTTATTGATGGTCAAGAATTAAAATCTTCTGCAATTATGTTACCACCTAAAATGCAAAGTGTAATTTCAGCTAGCTGTTCAAATGGTTCTTTTTCTCAAGTTTTTATTGCGGAAAAATATTCAAGTATCAAAATTTCCCCTTATATGCCTTCTTCTTTTTATTCAATGCCTAGCGTCGCTTCTCTCCCTAAAGAGCAAATTTTATCTTTGAGGCCTTCTGCAATTATTCTTATCTATTGGTCTCATTCCGATAAATATATGGAATCACAACTTGTCGATCCGAAAAGTTTTTCAGTTGTTAAAAAAACACGTATTCTTTTGTCTTCCAAAAAGGATTTAGATGAAGCAGGTGATAATCTAATCGCTTTTCTAAGGTCTAAAAATACCCAGAGTCCTAAAACTTCTTCCCAAGGCTTGACCTCGTCATCCAATTGACCTATCTCCTTGCCCATATGCGCTGTCAAAAGCTTGTCATTTCTTGGATGCCATTTATTACATCTTTTTCATTTGAATTATCTGCTTATTTCCTACGCTTTTAAGTATTAATGCTCGTAAAATTTGAATAACTTTTGTGTCAGGAACTTTTATGCTCACACTATTGACAGCGTCTTTTGACATGCGTTAACACTATATATAACAAGTGTCGGCATTTTCATCCTACTTAATGAAGTGCCGCAATTCCTCGCTAAGAGAAGATTTGCGGTAGATGAATTTTTGCGGCATTGGGTACCATTCATTTGTATGGCTATGTATTAACTGCTCTTTTCCTTGACTTAAAAAGTGGAACGACTTGTACACCATCTGGAGAAATATTTCATGGCGATGTCCTCTTATAAACCTCATCATCCTAAAGCGAATTTATCTGAGTTAAATTTTTCTAGCGTTGATTTTAACTCTTCATTGCAGAACATCATTCTCGATGTCCGTCCGCTTATAGAGCAAGGAAGAGAGTATTCTTACATAGCGGCAAGTATACTTTCTGAGCAACTCAGGCTCGAAGTCTTAAAAACAATAGGGTTAGAAGCTACCGTTTCAAACTTACCAGAGCAGGAAAAGGTTTATCCCACTCTTTCTCAATATGTTCACTATGGAACAGAGCAAGGGCAATTATCGAATCGTCTACGTGAATTAGATCTCGAATATTTAAATTCTTGCATAAAACATGATCGTAATTATTTATTTGATTACATTGGCGCACATACTCTTTATGATCGTTACCTTTTGCATAAAAAGGGAATGAGATATGAAACTTGGCAACATTTTTGGATGCGTGTTGCTATGGGTGTTGCTTTAGCAGAAGGCAATGCAACCGAAGCCACAAAATATGCGGCAGAATTTTATGAAGTCATTTCTCAAATGCTTTATGTACCAAGTACCCCAACATTATTTAATTCAGGTACAAACCACTCTCAAATGTCTTCGTGTTTTTTAACAACAACACAAGATGATCTTCTCGATATCTATCGTCAGTATTCTGATAACGCGATGTTATCAAAATATGCAGGAGGTTTAGGTAACGACTGGAGTAACATCCGTGGAAGTGGGAGTTGGATTAAAGGAACAAACGGCCGTTCTCAAGGTGTTATTCCTTTTATAAAGGTACAAGATTCCTCTACAATAGCGGTGAATCAAGGTGGAAAAAGAAAAGGCGCTGTTTGTGCTTATTTAGAAACATGGCATTTAGACATTGAAGATTTTCTTGAATTAAGAAAAAATACAGGCGATGAACGTCGTCGTACTCATGATATGAATACAGCAAATTGGATTCCTGATCTTTTTCTTGAAAGAGTAGAAAGTAACAGTGAATGGACACTATTTTGTCCTTCAGAAACTCCCGATCTTCATGACGCCTATGGAGATCACTTTAAAAAATTATATGAAGATTATGAGCAAAAAGCATCGCTCGGTCAAATCCATAATTTCAGAAAAATTTCTGCTGTTCAGCTGTGGCGCAAAATTTTAACGATGATTTTTGAAACAGGACATCCTTGGGTTACATTCAAAGATCCTTGTAATTTAAGAAGTGCACAACGTCATATCGGCGTAGTTCATAGCAGTAATTTATGTACAGAAATTACTTTAAATACAAATGCAGAAGAAACAGCTGTTTGTAATTTAGGTTCTATAAATTTAAAAGCAGTCTTTCAATCTGAAAATCCTGGAAAAACATTAGAGCATGCCGTGCGTGTTGGAATGCGCATGTTAGACAATGTGATCACAGAAAATTTTTATCCTATAAAATCAGCAGAAACGGCAAATCATCGCCATCGTCCTGTTGGAATGGGATTTATGGGTTTTCAAGATGTTTTATATATGAAAAAAATAC
Source organism: Silvanigrella paludirubra (assembly GCF_009208775.1). Lineage (NCBI taxonomy): Bacteria > Pseudomonadati > Bdellovibrionota > Oligoflexia > Silvanigrellales > Silvanigrellaceae > Silvanigrella > Silvanigrella paludirubra. The sequence continues at coordinate 506,560 of NZ_WFLM01000001.1, forward strand.
CTTATTCAAAACCAGAAGCAATGTGGCTTTCTGAAAAAATTGCAGAACAAATAAGTTTTCATGCAATTAAAGCATCTGCTACTTTAGCAAAAGAAAGAGGCTCTTACTCAAGTTTTCAAGGCTCTACTTGGTCTAAGGGTAAGGTTCCAAAGGACACCATAACCGAATTAGGTTCACATGTTAAGGTACCAGAAGCGCCTTCAACTTATCTCTCAAAATCGGGAGAGTTGTTACCTTGTGATACGCTATTATCTCAAGATGGCTTTAACACTCTATTAGACTGGGATGAAATTCGTTCTCTTGTTTCTGCAGGAATGAGAAATAGTCTTTGTTTAGCAGTTGCACCAACGGCAACAATTTCAAATATTTCAAATTGTACTCAATCTATTGAACCGACTTATAAAAATCTTTATGTGAAAAGTAACATGGGTGGTGAATATACAATTATTAATGAGTATTTAATAGATGATCTTAAAAGCTTAGGCTTGTGGAATACAGAACTTTCTCGTGAATTAAAACTTTGCGATGGTGCTGTGAGTGAATTAAATATTCCTGAAAACATCAAAGAGCTATATAAAACAGCTTTTGATATTGAACCAGAGCAATTGATTCGCTGTGCCGCATTACGTCAAGTTTATATAGATCAAGCTCAAAGCTTAAATTTATATATGTCTGCTCCTAGTGGGAAAAAAATTGATGAAATGTACCGCTATGCATGGCATTCTGGCTTGAAAACAACTTATTATTTAAGAACAAAAGCAGCTACAAGTGTAGAAAAATCAAGTATATCTTCAAGAAAAAAAGAAGCAATTATAGCGCCCGAGGTGAAAGCTTGTTCGATAGACAATCCAGAGTGTGAGTCTTGTCAATAAAAATCTTTCATCTTAAAGGAGAACATTTATGTTAATTAATGAAGTTAGACCTCAACTTATGCCATTTAAATACCCATGGGCATGGGATGAGTTTAAAAATTTATGTAAAAATCATTGGCTCCCACAAGAAATTTCAATGGCTTCTGATATAGCTCAATGGAAAAATCAAGGTTACCTTACTCAAGATGAGCGTCACCTTATTAAAAAAATATTAAGTTTTTTTGCTAATACAGACGTGTTAGTGGGTGATAATATTATTATGGCAATTTATAAGCATATTACCAACCCAGAATGCCGTCAGTATTTAACGGCACAAGCATTTCAAGAAAGTATCCACTCTTGGAGTTATTCCCATATTGTGGAATCTCTCTCTATGGATCAACAAGAAGTTTTTGGTGAATTTAAAAAAGTAGGAACAATTAAAGATAAACACGATTTTCAATCCCAGTTTTTTGAAGGGATTTTAAATGAAAGCTTTTCTACAAAAACAGCTGAAGGCCGTTCTCTGTTTTTAAAGAATTTGTGCGCTTATTATATTGGCATGGAAGGTATGCAGTTTTATAGTGCCTTTGTTCTTTTATTAAACTTTAAACGTCGTAATCTTCTTGTTGGTACATCAGAACAACTAGAATATATTGTTCGTGATGAAAGCTTACATTGTCGATTTGGTACAAAACTAATTAATCAATATATCGAAGAAAATATTGATATTTGGACACCAGAATTAAAAGAAGAAGTAAGAAAAAATATTGAGCATGTTGTTGAGTTAGAAGATGCGTTTGTTGCAGATTCTCTCCCTCGTGATATTCTTGGGCTTTCTCGATCCCAATTTGCAAGATATATTCGTTATATTGCAGATAGACGTATCGAAAGCATAGGTTTAGAACCCATTTATGGTGAAGAAGAAACTCCATTTCCTTGGATGAATGAAATTATGGATCTTCCAAAAGAAAAGAACTTTTTTGAAACACGCGTTACAGAATATCAAACAGGTTTTGGTTTAGAATGGTAAAAATGACATAAGTTAACAGATTGATCCAAATAAATAAAGAAGCTATCGTTAAAGAAGAATAATTCAATGAGGTTAATCACATGTATTGGAACCAATTGATTAAAGCTTTTTTCATTATGATAGCTTCTTTCTTTTTGTGGAGTTCTTGTAGTAAACAAGACTCTGTAGATTTAATGGTAGATATACCTGAGTTATTAAGAAGAGACAAACTGGCATCTTTTTATGGGCCAGAGGCAAAAAAACATTGTGAGCATTTTCGTAAAGTTTATGCAGGATTTTGTGATACTGTAAATCAACCGTATATAAAATGTTATGACTTAAACGATAAAAAGTATAAGTTAACAGAATGTGATTAATAAAATCAATTTTAATTCCTTAGCAAAAACAAAAAAACTTGGTATAAACCTTTTGCACATATTTCAAATAATAGTGCTCAAAGGTTTATATCAATAAAATAAGGAATTCGAAAATGAATGAAACAACACAAATTTCGAATTGGAATTTAGATCTCAAAAACTATTTAAAAGAATTCACTTTTGATGCGGGACTACCTAGCATCATGCTGCTTTTGTGTTGTTTGTTATTATGGCTCTGTATTTTTCGAAAATTAATGAAAATCTTACTTACCTTTGCAAGTTTTTTTATTATCATAATATGCTTTAAAAAAACCCCAGATTATCTTTCAAATTTTTTACTTTCCCCTGAATCTAAAAAACTGCAAAATCAAAATTTTTTAAGCCAAAAGATAGAGCTAATTCCTGATCCTCTTCCTAATTGTGCAAAAAATGCGAATGCCATCATTGTGCTTGGCGCTGGTATATATCAAAAAGATTTGCCATCAATTATTTCACAAACAAGATTATTAGGATTAACGGAATTATTAAAAGAGTCAAACTATAAAAAACAATGGGAATCAAATAAAACTCCAATAATTATTACGGGTGGTTATACAAATAAGTATATTTCTCAAAGTGAAGCTCAAGCTATGAAAGAGTTTATACATTATACTTATGGAAATTCAGCAATAAATTATAAAATTATTACTGAAAATGAAAGCAAAAATACCTATCAAAATTCAGCATATTCAAGAGAAATATTTGAAAAAAATAATTATAATAAAAATATTATTCTGCTTACAAGTAGTACCCATATGTTTAGAGCAAAACGTACCTTTGAAAAACAAGGTTTTCAAGTTTGTCCTATTCCTGTAACCTCCTTTGAGTCCAATGGAAGCGGGATTTTTAATTTTGCAAATGCTGTAACAACTGTTGGTTTATTAAATGAATATATAGGTATAGCAGGCTATGGCTTAAAAGGTTGGCTAAAACTCTAAAATCCTGTTTTCCGTTCCTTTATAATCAGCAAAATCCTGAAAAAGCTGCATTGCAATTTTATAATTAAGATGTTAGTTCCAATTTCGCATGAAAAGGAGTTTTCTTTATGAGTAGTATGTACGATACCCGTGACTTTCGCCGTGGGCTAAAAGTTCTTATGAATAATGATCCTTGGATTATTGTTGATTTTCAACATGTTAGTCCAGGAAAAGGCGCAGCTTTTACGCGCACAAAAGTAAAAAACTTAAGAACAGGGCAAGTTGTCGAACACAACATAAAAAGTGGAGACAAGCTCGAAAAACCTGATGTCGAAGAAAGAAACATGCAGTTTTTATATAATGATGCTGATGGTTATCATTTTATGGATACAGGAAATTATGAACAAATATCTTTAACCAACCTCGAAGTTGGTGACACAAAAAACTACTTAATTGAAAATTCAATCATTAAGGTCGTGTTTTTTAATAGCAAGCCTATTGGTGTTGAAACAGAAACATTTGTTGAATTAAAAGTTGTAGAAACATCTCCTGGAGTTCGTGGCGATACCGCAACGGGAGGTAGTAAACCTGCAAAATTGGAAACAGGGCTTGTGGTAAGCGTGCCATTCCATATTAATGAGGGTGATATTCTTCGCATAGATACAAGAGAAGCTGTTTATGTAGATAGAGTAAATCGTAAATAAGTTTTTATAAATGAATTGAGTTTTTAAAGCTGGTAGATATTTAAATCCACCAGCTTTTTCATTATTCATTGAAGAATTAAAATTTGTTTTTTTCTTAAAATAAAAGGGATTTCTTTTTCAAGGTATTGACTTTACTTAAGGAATTATGGAAATCTGTTGATGTTTTAGTTAAGAGCTTTAAAAGTTCTTTTTTTGGGTATATCTATACACAAGTACCTTTGTCTAAATTGTGAAACAAGGTATATATTTAGAGGAACCACAATAATGATTGATGTAAATAAGATTGAAAAATTAATGTCCTTAATGGCGAAGCATGGTTTTGATGTTGTGCAGGCAGAATCTTCTGGCGAAAAAATATCACTAGCAAGAAATGTTTCTCATACAGGAGTATTTCAACCACAAGTGGCTGGGTATTCTCCAAACATTTCTCATGCTAGAAGTTCTTCAAATACAGCAAATATTTCAATGGAGTCCATTGAAGAAAATGAAGTATCTTCTTCAGCTCCTTCAAAATCAGAACCACCAAAAGAAACAAAAAAACAACCTGAAGGGACAACAATAACAAGTCCTTTTGTAGGTACATTTTATCGTTCCGCTGGTCCTGACCAAGCACCTTTTGTTGAGTTAGGCTCAAGAATTAAAAAGGGTCAATCACTTTGCATTGTAGAAGCAATGAAACTCATGAATGAAATTGAATCTGAAATTGACGGTGAAATTGTTGCGATTCTTGTAGATAACGCAAAACCAGTAGAATTTGGAACTCCACTTTTTATCGTTGCTCCTGCTAAGTAAACAGAAAATAATGTGAGTAAATAAACATGAAAAAAATTCTTATTGCTAACAGAGGCGAAATTGCGGTTCGAATTATCCGCGCTTGTCGAGAGCTTGGTATCAAAAGTGTTGCCATCTACTCCCAAGCTGATGCACATAGTTTGCACGCAAAACTTGCTGATGAAAGTATTTGTATAGGACCAGCAGAAAGCAAAAAAAGTTACCTTCATATCCCTGCTATTATTGCGGCGGCTGAAGTAAGTGGCGCCGATGCCATTCATCCTGGTTATGGATTTTTATCTGAAAATGCACATTTTGCTGAAGTTTGTGAAAAATGTAATATTAAGTTCATTGGACCAACTCCAGAGCAAATGAGAAAACTTGGCGAAAAAGTAGCAGCTCGCGAAGTTGCGCGTAAAGCAGGACTTCCTTTTTTACCAGGTTCTAAATCTGCAATTGAAAGCATTGATGTCGCCAAAAAAACAGCAAAAGAAATTGGTTTTCCTGTTATTTTAAAAGCAAGTGGTGGGGGCGGTGGACGAGGCATGAAAATCGTTCACAAAGACTCTGACCTTGAAAAAGCCTATTTTACTTGCCGCCAAGAAGCTGCTGCAGCCTTTGGAAATTCAGAAGTATATTTAGAAAAATATCTTGAAAACCCTAGACACGTCGAAATTCAAATCATGGCAGATAAACATGGCAACATTGTTCATTTGGGAGAACGTGATTGTAGTATTCAACGCCGTCATCAAAAGGTGATCGAGGAAGCTCCTTGTAATTTATTAAATGAAAAAGAAAGAAATAAAATTGGATCTTATGCTGTTTCATTAGCCAAAGAAGTTGGTTATCATGGCGCGGGTACGGTTGAATTTTTAATGGATGACGATAAAAACGTTTATTTTATGGAAATGAATACTCGTATTCAAGTTGAACATCCAGTAACGGAACAAATTACGGGTGTCGATCTTGTTCGTACACAAATACTTGTTGCGATGGGTGAAAAACTTCCTTTTACACAAAAAGATATTCAAATTAAAGGCCATGCCATAGAATGTCGTATTAATGCGGAAGATCCAAAAAGTTTTGCTCCATGGCCTGGAAAAATTACAGCATATTCTAGCCCTGGTGGATTAGGTGTACGTGTAGATGGTTTTGTTTATCATGGATATACTGTGGTACCTTATTATGATTCCATGTTAACTAAATTAATTGTTACAGCTGATACAAGAGAACTTGCCATTAAAAAAATGGAATGTGCTTTAAAAGAATTTATAATTGATGGAATACGAACAAATATTCCTTTTCATTTAGAAGTTTTAAAACATCCTGACTTTATGCAAGGAAAACATTCTACTCGCTTTTTAGAACGTGCCGGATTTGTAAAGTAAATCTATTTTATAATTAAAAAAGGTACTGCACTTCAGTAAAAAAGGCGGAAGCATTTTTTAATTCTCCAAAAAAGCTGTCACTTGGTCCTCCATAAATTTCTGCTCCGATAATCCCTTTCCAATTATCATTTATAGAATAGTTTACTTTAGGTTTAATAAAATAATCTTTTTTATTAAACCAATAAACAATAGCAGCTTCAATTTCCAACGATTGATTCCATAATTTATAGTTTGGACGAAATGTAAAACCATATTGATCTTGTGCTTCTTGTTGTGTAAGTATTCTTTGTTGTTGTAATATTGATAATAAAGATAAATTTGTAAATGAATTTTGATCTTGAAAATTATAAATATGGCGATATAAAGCCTGTAAATTTAAATTAAAATTTTCTAATATATTTCTATCAATTCCTATAACAGCATATAAAAAATTATTTTGTTTAAAATAATCAATTCCCTGGCTATTTGTTGTTATTGTATAGGCTATCTCAGAGCGAATTCCAAAATCTCCTAAATTAATTGCAAAATCACCACCAAAAGATTGAATATGATCAAATGTTAAATCAATATTTAATCCATTACTATCAATTGAGCTAAGAGTTAAATTAGGGATTTTTGAAAATCCATTAAAGTAACTAAAAGAATAATCAATAGTTTCACTTGATTTATCAATTTTTAATGCAAATTGGGTTTCAGGATTAGATGGAGATTTACTATTTAAAGAAATACCAGGTTGGGATTTAATAGGATAAACAGGAGATACCCATTCAGGAATCCAAATCCCAATAAATCGAAATCCATTCAAATTAAATACAGTTTTTGATGAAAAAACCCCGAGACGCTGATCATCATCATTTGTAAAAAGTTTTTTATAATTTTTAACAGAAAGATTATCCGTTGGATTTATTTTATCGGCTCTCCCCCAAACAATAATCTGACGACCATTTCTAAAATCAAAGTCTCCCAAAGTATTATCAATATAAGCTTCTCTAAAAACAATATTATTTATTTTATTTCCTAATATATTTTCATCTTGTAAATAAGTCTCTAAATAAAATTTTGTTCCAATTATTTCTTCAGAACGCAAATTTAACCATGCAGAACCTACAGCAAAGTTTCTTGTGTCTGTAAAATTTTTATCATTAGTCCAATAAGATCCACGAACAGAACCAGTTAAATCAATTTTATCTAATAAACTTTTATCTATAGATTGAGCAAAAATACTTAAATTACAAAAAGGAAACAACGAAATTAAAAAAAGAAAAATTCTTATATTATTTTTCAAGAGAACGTGTTGTAAATAGGTCATCAGAAACCCCAACATTTACTTTATAATTTTTAAATTCAATGATAGTTTTGTGGTTTGATTGTACATTTTCAGCTTCTAAATACATAGGTTGCCATTTTGAATTTTTATCATCTACTTTTTTTATATCTTTTGCTTTAAATTTTTTTAATAGCTCGCCTGAAGTATCATAAGATTCACCTTTTATAGAAACGAAACTTTCTTTATCAATCCAACTTATCTGCTTAGAATAACCTGAGTTTTCTTTTGTTTCCTCATTTTTAGGTGTAGATTCAATTACCCAACAATTTTTATCATCTATCTTTTCTTCTTTTAAAATTTTATGATTCCAATTATCTGGTTTATGACCAATAACATCACCATAAGAAAAATCAGTGCCCACAAATGAATCTTTTTTATTATTTGAAACAAGTCTTCTTACTTTTTTAAGAGCAGGTAAGTAAATCCAAATATCATCATCTTTTCCTGTATGCTCAATCATTAAAGTTTTTGTTCCTTTCACATCGCTTGGAGATAGAAAAGTAACTAAACGCATATTGTCTTTTGTTCCTTTAATTAATTTAGTTTGACCAATTGTATCTCTAATTCGCTCTTGTCCTGAATTATTTATTAATTTAAATGTTGAATCCGATGAAGAATCAATAACTTTAGAGGTAATATAATTCCGATTGGCAATATCATTTGCAGATAAATTTTGTGCACTTATTTTTGAGTTTATAAAAATACCATGTAGACAAATAAAAAAATAAATTGAATTTTTCTGAATCATAAATTATTTTCTTTCCTCAAAAATAAATTTTGGTCTTAAAGTAAATATTAGTGATGGAAATATAGTTAATGTTGAGATAGAGCTTACAAGCATCGCAGTAGCAATTAAAAAACCCATCCAAATATGAATCATAAAGCCATAAGATAACATTAAAACACCAAATCCTCCTGCGACAGCAGAAGATACAAAAAGTGCTGCTTTTCCAGCAGACATAAATGCTTTTTTGATAGCTGTAGACTCATCTATTGAATTTCTCAATTCTTCTCGCATTCGAAAACTCATATAAATACCATAATCAGCGCCAATACCAACAGCCATTGCTGAAATTAAAGAAGTAGATATTTCAAGTGGTATTCCAAATAAGCCCATAATTCCAAAGTTAACAAAAACAGCTGCTAAAAGTGGAACTAAAATTAAAAACCCTGCTAAAAAAGAACGAAAAACCAAGGAAGTAATTAAAAAAACAGTGGTGATAATTTGAAGTATGTTAAGAATTTTATCATGAACAATAATCTCATTAATAGCTACAGTAGATAAACTTCCTCCACCAAATAAAATTTTAATGTCCTTAGGAAATTTATCTGCAACAAATTTTTTAACATTTTTAACAAGATCAGCAAGAACAAGAGAGGAATCTGTTTTAACAAAAGCAGTGACAAGTGCACGTTTGTAATCATTATCTACATAGCTATCAAAATCTCCAGGATCACCTGAATTAGAATAAAGAAACAAATATTGCGCAACAAGATCTTGACTTGTTGGAATATTAAAATATTTTAAATTGTTATTATTCATAGATTGGTTCATTTTTTTAATAAATTCAACAATAGAAATTGTTTTTCCAATATTTTCATTTTTATTTAGATAATTTTGTAAATTATCTATAGCTACTAACACATCTGGTCTTTTAATAGAATCTTGAGTGGGACCTTCAATAACAGCATAAAATAGATTTGTACCCGCCATATATTCATTAATTTTTTTGTCATCTAAAATAAATTGATCATTTTTACCTATATCATGCTTTTGTGAATTATCTACTTTAAGCCAATAACCACCCAAAGAAAGTATTAAAATAAGTGTTCCAACAAAATAAAATACAGATTTACGATGAAACATTGAAATTTTATAAAACCATTCTGTAGCATTATCCCAAATACTAATAGATCCTTCTCTACTAAGTTCTCGCTCTCCTGGAGGTTTTAATAAAGATCTAAGTGCGGGAATAAAAGTCATTTCTAGAATAAGTGCTGAAATAATTCCTGCTCCTGTAAATATTCCAAATGTTCTTATGGATCGCAATTCAAAAATAGTAAGTGAAAAAAATCCAAGAGCAGCTACAGAACAAGCTACAAACATGGTTGGTCCTACTTTTGATAGTGAATTTAATACAGCAATATTGTTTATTTCTCTTGGATCTTTATTTGGTTTATCATTTTTTATTTTAGAGTATTCCTCATAATATCGTTTTAAAATTTGTACAGCATGACCTGCAGCAATGGCAAGTATTAAAATTGGGGTACAGGCATTAAATACATCAAAAGGTTCATGCATCATTCCTAATAAACCCGCAGACCAAACTACTGCTAATAATGCTGTAACAAGAGGTAAAATGAGAGCTTGTTTTGTTCGAAAAGCTTCATAGTGGATCAAACCAATAATAAAAAGAGAGAGGGGAAATAAAAAAATCATTCGCGAAGAATATTTTTCAAGTAAACCTAAATACATCGCCATTCCTGAAAGATATATTTGAATATTTTCATCACGCTCTGGTTGTACAGTTTCTTCTACAAAATTTTTAATTTCTAAAAAGCCATTTTTTGGGAATTTAAACTCAGCAATAATTAATGTTGTTTTTTCATCATTTGAAATAATAAGATTTTTATAAACTGGATTATTATCGATTGCTTTTTTTAATTCAATAAATTCTGAATCCTTTGTAGGAATTTTATGAATTAGAGGTTTAACGATCATACCTTCAGAATTACCTTCAATATTTTTTGTTTTTTTAGAAGTTAAACTTGTTATGTTAGTTCTTACAGAAAGCGGCGAATTTTGAATTTTATTTGTGATATTTTGTACTTTTTGTAAAACATTTTTTTGAAAAATAGTACCATTTTGAGGTCTTATTCCAATAACAACTGTAACCTTGTTACCAAAAATTTTTTCTATTAAATTTTGCGTTACAATCATTGGATGTGTTTGTGGAAGAACTGAGTCTGGATCTATTATAATATTTAGCGATTTTAGTTGATAAATAAAAAATAATGTAATAATAGTTGTCATAATTAAAACTATATTTCTATGTTTTATTATTTTAGAAATATAATTTACCATTATTTATCCTTTTTTATTTTATAAATTTTGATAATTTGAAATATAGTAATATCCCATCTTGGAACTTTTTTTTTGTATTCGGAGTATAAGTCACCAAATTTTGAATATAAGAACTTTTCTTCAGGTTTTATTTGAAAAATAGTTATATAAGTATAAAAAATAAATGGCATGATCCAAGGACTTAAATTTCCTAAAATAAAAGCGAATCCAAATAAAATAACAAGACTTCCTAAATAAATTGGATTTCTTGTATATTGAAAAATACCAGAAGTGACTAGCTTGCTTGTCAAATCAAGTTCTGTTGGGCTTATTGTAGTTTTTGCTTTTTTGAGTTGGAATATTGAGGTAAAAATAATTAAAATACCATTTAAAATAAAAATAATTCCTAATAAGTTCCAAGGATAAATCAAAATCTTCTTTATTGAGTAATATGTATTTAATATATACATTATTAACAATGAAATAATGAAAATGATTGGAGGAGGTATTTTTGCTTCAAGAAATTTAATATTCATATTACTTATTTTATATATGTTAATATTTAAAAAAGTCTTTCTTGAAAATCATATTAAATTAAAAATTTACAGTCAAAAAAAAATTTTGACATAAGAATCTATTTGTCTTTTATAAGAAGTCAATTTTTAAAAAGAATAACTGTGGCAATAGCATATTCTTCATGATGACTTAAGGAAACATCATAATCTTCTATCTCTAAGGAAGCTAAAATTTTTTTTATATTGTCTGTAATATTTATAAAAGGCCTTCCATTTGTTTCATTTTCTACCCATATTTCTTTTGGGCTTACACCATTTGCATAAAGTCCAGTACCAAGAGCCTTAGCAAAAGCTTCTTTGGCAGCAAAACGAGCGGCATAGGACGCTGTTCTGCCCTTGGGTTTGCTTTCACAGTAGGCAATCTCATTGGGATGAAATACTTTTTGAATGAAATTTCCTACAGATAACGATTTTTCAAAACGAGGAATATGGACCAGATCATTACCTGTGCGCATTTTTTTTGCCATTTCTAAGCTTGTCCCACTTTCTTGTTTGAATTATAATTAAAATCAAATCATTTCCTAAAATTGAAATGAGAAGGAGCCCAAATGCCAAACCATGATGATTTGACCTCAATTTTTGAAGCCACGACTCAAAAAAAACTTTTTGATCAGCGCATCGTCATTCTTTCAGAAGCTATCCATGCAGCATCTGCAAAAAGAGTTATTGAACAATTATTTGCCTTAGAAGCCGCTGATGCAACTAAGGAAATTTGGTTATTCTTAAATAGCCCAGGTGGTGAAGTCAACTCAGGCTTTGGAATATATGATACCATTCGTTTTGTGCGCCCAGAAGTAAAAATTATTGTAACAGGGCTTGCCGCTAGTGCTGCTACTGTTGTTTTACTTGCCGCAGAATCAAAACACCGTTATTCTATGCCAAATTCAAGACTATTAATTCATCAACCTTTAATAGGTGGAAGTATCCAAGGCCAAGCATCTGATATTGAAATTCATGCAAAAGAAATTTTAAAAACTCGTGAAAAAATAGCGGAACTTTATACAAAAGAAACAAAACAACCGATAGAGCGAGTTCGTAAAGATATAGAGCGTGATTATTGGATGACAGCTCAAGAAGCCCTAGAGTATGGACTAATTACAAAAGTAATTTCTTCTTGGAATGAAGTAAGATAATTTACTTAAAAAAGGCAATTAAAATAAATTTCTAATTGTCTTTTTCCTGCTTTTGTTGATAAAAATGTATCAAGTTTCTAAAGTAACAATCCCAGAATCTTCAATAAATATACTTTCATCTTTTAAAAGAACTCCACTGCTATTTATTTTTTGAGCTTCAATTAAAAGCCATGCTGTTTTAAAAGCAGCTTCTTTGTATGAAAGTCCTTGAAGTCTAACATTTGAAATGCAGTTTCTTTCTGATTCTTTTTTTCCCTTTTTTGGATTCCAAGTTAAATAAATTCCTAAACTATCGGGAGAAGAAAGGCCAGGACGCTCTCCAATAAAAATAATGGAGGCTTGACTTTGTAATGCTTCGCCTATTTCGTCACTTAATGCAACTCGAGCCTGTTGAGCAATAATAATAGGATTTAATTTAAATGTTGTATTTTTCAATGCATGATTTAATTCAAATAATAAGGGACAAGCATTTATATTTATAGCTGTTGCTGAAAGACCATCACCAAATATTATAGTAATATTTCCTTTATCTATATTTTTTTCTTTTAAAAATTCCAATGAGTTTTCTGAAAGCTGTCTACCTAAATTAGGATTCATTAAATATTCTTTTTTATTTAATGCTTTGCTATTTACAATAAATGATTTAAAATTATTTTCTAATAATAATTTCTGAATATTTTTTATATCTAATTCTTTATATATTGCATCTTTTGCAAGTGCGTGTGACATGCCAAATTTTAATAATTCATCAGTGGGTATGCTATTTCCTGTTCTACCAAGAGCTATTCTTGCATCTGTATGTTCTTTAAAAGAACTCCAAACATCTTTTTTAATAATATTATTTTTATTCACAATTTTTACCTTATGATATTTGAAGTAATGGATGTTTTAAAGAAGGAGAAATAATGTTACCTATTGTGTCAAGTAAACCAATATTAGATAACCAATTTTCAAATTCGGGAGCTCTTTTTAACTTTAAAAGATCACGTAAATAGAGGGCATCATGAAAAGATGTACTCTGATAATTTAACATAATATCATCAGCACCCGGAATTCCCATGATAAAAGTAACGCCTGCATTCCCTAATAATGTAAGTAAAATATCCATATCATCTTGGTCTGCTTCTGCATGATTTGTGTAACAAATATCACAACCTATTGGGAGACCTAGTAATTTTCCACAAAAATGATCTTCTAAACCTGCTCTTATTATTTGTTTTCCATCAAATAAATATTCAGGACCTATAAATCCAACAACGGTATTTACCAAAAGAGGTGAAAAATGTCTTGCCACTGCATAAGCTCTCGCTTCGCATGTTTGCTGATCTATATCAAAATGAGCGTCCGATGAAAGTGCACTACCTTGTCCTGTTTCAAAATACATTACATTATTTCCAATCGATCCTCGATTTAGCGATAAAGCAGCTTGATAAGACTCATTTAAAATAGAAAGATTAATTCCAAAATGTTCATTTGCTTTTTGCGTTCCAGCAATAGATTGAAACACAAGATCAATGGGAATATTTTTTTCTATTAATTTTATTGAATTTGTTACATGAGTCAAAATACAGGATTGAGTTGGAATTTGAAATTTTAAAATTATATCGTTTAATAATTCATTCATAGTAGCTAAAGTTGTTAAGTTATCACTTACAGGATTAATACCAATAACTGCATCTCCACTTCCATAAAATAGTCCGTCAATAAGGGAAGCTGTTATGCCTTTTAAATCATCTGTAGGATGGTTTGGTTGCAAGCGAACAGATAATCTATTTGGAAGTCCAATCGTATTTCTAAATTTTGTAACGACGCGGCATTTTTTAGCTACTGTAATCAAATCCTGATTTCTCATAAGTTTGCTAGTGGCAGCAGCCATTTCAGGGGTTATCCCTTTTGAAATATGGTTTAATTTTTCTGATGTTGCTTCGTCAGATAATAACCAATTTCGAAAGTCACCTACAGTCAAATGAGAAATATATTGAAATGAATTTTTATCATGGGTATCTATTATCAGTCTTGTTACCTCATCTTCTTCATAAGGAACTAAACTTTCAGTTAAAAAATATTTTAATGGAATTTCAGCTAAAGCAAATTTAGCCGCCATTCTTTCTTCCGCATTAATTGCTGAAATACCTGCAAGGTTATCACCAGAGCGTTCAGGGGATGCTTTTGCAAGTAAAGTTTTTAAGTCTTTAAATTGAAATATTTTATTACCAATAGTATGTTTATAAATCATTTGATAAGTATTCCATGAAAGGATTTATTTTAATTGAGCCATTAGATAATTACAATATAATTTTTAATTATACAAATATTTTAAATAAAAAATAATAAAAATATAGACATAATAAAAGATTTAATTTTAGGAAAATATTGCATTTAAATTGTCAAATTTAAAATATTTAAAAATTTTTAATCTATAATAATATTAATATAAATAAAATTTTTATAAATCAGATTGAAGGTTTTTTAGTTGGCTAAAATATTATTAAAAATATATTAAAATGAAATAAAGTTATATTAAAATAAAGGAATTTCTGTGAATATAAAAAGTATTTTAATATTTTCAAATATTTTTGTGGTTTTCATTTCTTGCAATCAGCTTTACGATTTAAACGATCCTACAATTCCGTTATCAGAAAATACATTTAACTCTCTTGATGAACTTGTAAACTATTCTATAAAAATTGGATATGTTCCTTCCTATACAACAAATGGAGGTGAATATGGTTTAATTAGTTTAGGTGATACGAGTGGATGTGTTGTTATGAGAAATGGAACTGTAAAATGCTGGGGCTACAATGCAAATGGACAACTTGGTACAGGTGATTTAGTGAATAGAGTAACACCTACACTTGCTTCAGCATTACCAACAACTACGGTAACGGGAGGTGATTTTTCCGTTGCTATTGCTTCTGAATATCAACATTCTTGCGGTTATTTTAAAACAGGTTTTAAATGTTGGGGTGATCAAACAAATGGTAAACTAGGGAATGGCGTTACATCATCTACAAATCAATTAACACCTGTTTCCGTAACAAATTTATCTGGCAGGCAATTAAAGAAATTTAATGCTGGAGATAATCATTCATGTGGGCTTTTTGTTGATGATGGTAGCATTAAATGTTGGGGTGATAATGCAAGCGGGCAATTAGGAGATGGGACTACAACAGTGAGATCAGGTGGAGTTACTCCAGTTACGGGTGGCACTTCATTTTCTTTTTCATGCGCAGATTTTACGAGTTGCTCCGTATCTACTGCTAATCAATTAAAATGCTGGGGGGGTATTTTATCTGCGACTTCTCCAACATTAGTTTCATCAAATGCGACTTTTGTATCTAGTGGAGAGGGAGGACATATGTGTTTCATTACCACTGCTCAAAACGTCCAATGCTTTGGAAACAATTCAAATGGACAATTGGGAAATGGTTCAACAGGAGGCTCTTCCACTACCCCTGTGACTGTGTCAAATCTCACTGGAGCGAGTATGGTTATTGCAGGAAATAATCACACGTGTGCTGTTACAAACAATAATCAATCTGCTTATTGCTGGGGAGATAATTCGACAGGACAATTAGGTGCTGGTGTTTCTTTAACGAACTATAGTGTTCCTCAAAAAGTTGTTGGACTTCCTTCTGGTGCAATCATTGTTGATATTGCTTCTGGTGATGCCGTAAGTTGTGTTTTATTATCTAATGATGATGTCTATTGCTGGGGGAATAACTCAAGCAATGACTTTTTGGGGGTTGCTAAATCTACTGCAAATTCTTCAACAGCAATTAAAATTTTAAATAGAGCTGATCCTTAATAATTTGAATGTTATTTTAACTTATAGTAACAAATCATCATTAATAAATAATAAAATATTTTTTAAAATAGGCTTATAATTTCAAGCATACAAAATATTTTAAAATTTAATTGGCTAAAATAGAATTTAAAAAAAATAGTGGTATCATATTTTACGTAATTTGAAATAAAGGAGATTGCCATGTCATCTACATTAGAAATTTTAAAAAAACGCACATCAGCAAATAATTTTAATAATACAAAACAAATAAGCGAATCAGATATCCGAGAACTTATTAGTTATGCCTGTGAAGCCCCCTCTTCTTTTAATATTCAACACTGGAGATTTGTTGCAGTAACTGAAAAGGATGTTAAGGAAAAATTAAAAGCTGTTGCGTTTGGTCAACAAAAAATATCTGATGCTGCTGTTACATTTGCGGTGTTGGGAGATCTCAAAGGAATAGATAAACTTTCTGAAGCAATTTCTCCCATGCTTAAATCTGGTGCTATAGATCAAAAAGCTCATGATGGTTGGCTTGGAATGGCAACGGGAATGTATAAAGATAATCCACAATTAGTTCGTGATGAAGCTATTCGTTCAGCCTCTTTAGCTGGAATGAATCTTATGATTGCAGCTCAAGCAAAAGGTTTTGTCAGTGGCGCAATGGTGGGCTTTGATCCTGAAGGAGTTAAAAAGGTTCTTGGAATTTCAGATCGCTATGTGCCTGTAATGTTAATTGCAGTTGGCCCTGAAGCTCCTGGAAATTGGCCTCGCAAACCACGGTTTTCAGTTGATCAAGTTTTAAGTTTGAACAAGTTTAAAGAGTTTTAAACTACGAGTAGATTTCATTTTTTTATTTGTAGATTGTTTGGGCTTTATGTTATTTTTTTTAAATTCATTTTCTTCTAAGAATTCCAAAAGAAAAATCTCTGCCCATTCCAAATTTATATGCAGATTGTATCCATAATAAGGCAAAAGGTTCTAATAATCGAGCACTAGATAATGGACCTACATCTAAAGATTCAAAGCCAATATCTTCTATTAATTTTGCAACAACACTTCTGTTTTTTTGATCGTTACTACAAAAAAACATAATTGATTTTCTATTTTCCAAAATAGGATCTTCCATTATATTAAATCCAGTTGTATTAAATGATTTATATACAAGGCATTCAGGTGCTAAATTTTGAATTATTTCAGATCCAGATGTATTGTGTCCTACTTCTAATCCACTCAAATCTTTTTTTAATGGATTTGTGCAATCAATTAAAATTTTATTTTTAAGATGACTTGAAATAGATTTTATCAACTCTTCAACAGCACTCCAGGGTGTTGCTAAATAAATGATATCGGCTTTTATTATAGAATCAATAATACTGTTAATTTCTATAGAGCTTCCTAATTCTTTCTTTAAATTTATATTTTTATCTGAATTTACATCTCTTACTCCAAAAAATACTTTATGACCTTTTTGGAAAAGTTTTTTTGCAAGAGTACCTCCTACATTACCTGAACCTATAAATGAAATATTCATTTTTAAAACTCTCCTTATAATAAATAAGTAATACTTAAAAGAAGAAAATTGAAAATGTTTCTTCAAAATTCTATTTTATACATTTTTATAAAACTTATTATGCCATAATTTGGTTAAAAATTTAAAATTTATTTGAAAAAAAATAAACTTTTTTTAAACTATATATAGAAAATGACATTAAAGAAGGTATAAATAATTTTTTTTACTTCTTCAGGTTTATCCCAAAAAACAGCATGTCCTACATTTTTAAAAAATATTGATATATCATCAAAGTTTTCTTTCAAATAATTTAATTGAATGCCAGGATCCTCTTCACCTATTAGAATCTTTATTTTTTTTCTATGCTTTTCAACACATTCTTTAGGGCTTATTCCTTCTAAATTCATGACTGATTTATACCAATACTCTCTCATTTCTCCATCAGCTCTTAGAACATTTTCCACAATTTTATCAACTTTAAATTCATTTTGATATGAATTTGATTTTAAGCCTCCATTTGAAACGTAAAATTTTGCTTCATTTTTTGTTAAATTATTTTTACCAATAAGTGGCGTTGCCTCATTAAAAATAAATACCTTATCAAAGTTTTTTTCAATATAAGAGCAAGGTGAATATCCATCTAAAATAACATTTTGTATGAAATTATATTTATCAAGTATTTCTAATGCAATATTGCCACCAATAGACCAGCCGTAAATATTTAAATTTTTAATTTTTAAATCAGCTAATAGTTCTATAATAGAGTCTGCAAATCCAGAGATTGAATAGGATTGTTTTTTATTTTTTGAATTTTCACTTTCTCCATGTCCAAGAAGATCAATGGATAGAATTCTAAAGTTACTATATAAATTATTTATTAAATAATGAAAAATCTCTTTGCTACAAGAAAGTCCATGAATTAATAAAAGGCAATTATTTGAATTTGAGTTCATGTCATAATAAGAAATATTGCCAAAATTTGACTGAAATATTTTTAGCATAAAATTAGCTTTCCGCTGGTACAAGTATTATTTTTAAGAGAGAAATGAACTGAATTCAGAAATTCTCTTTATGAAAACAATAAGAACTGCATGATTTGCAAAAAGAGTTCTCCTTTTAGTACACAAATTGAAGGTCAATTTCAAGTTTCTGCTTAAATTATGAGACTTTTTTTGTCAACTAAGGTGACTTGGGAGCAATGCTACTCGGTTAAGCTGAACCTGATAAAAGAATTGTTGATTTTACTCTTTTTCTTTGTCCAAAAGAATTTTTACTTTCTCGATAATTAACTCGGGATATTTTTGTTCCTATATATTCTAGTAAGTTATTTAGTTCATTCAATGAAAATGATACTAATTGAATCAAATTATCTGAAATAATATTTAATGCACTTTATATATTCACTTTTAAATTCCAAGAACTTTTTCTTAAAATTAATGTTTCTTTAAGTTTCTTTTCCTCAGTGTAGATTTTTTTATCAAATAACCTAAAATTTTCAAAACATAGGCTTTTAGAATGACCGTTTTTTTCTCTTCATTTCTAGAATTGAAATATCTTTATTTATAATTGATATTGCTAAATAAGACTCCTTTGAATTCATATTATATATTATTAACCTAATTTTTATTTTTGCTTTTAAAATTAATTCTCGTTCTTCTTTAGCTTAACTGAATGGCATTGACTCCCTAAGTTGCAGACTAGTAGAAGAACTTTTGGCAGAGCGC
Source organism: Silvanigrella paludirubra (assembly GCF_009208775.1). Classification (NCBI taxonomy): domain Bacteria; kingdom Pseudomonadati; phylum Bdellovibrionota; class Oligoflexia; order Silvanigrellales; family Silvanigrellaceae; genus Silvanigrella; species Silvanigrella paludirubra. The sequence continues at coordinate 525,742 of NZ_WFLM01000001.1, forward strand.
GGATTTTTTGTAGATCATACGACTATTCAACGTTAGATTGTGGAATACTGTCCAAAATTACTTAAGAAGTTTTATAAGCTTAGGAAAAGCATCTATGGAAGTTGGAGAATGGATTAGACTTACATCAAGGTAAAATATCAGTGGCATCACCTTTATCCATTCCAAGATTCTTTGTTACCTTCGATTCTTTGCAACAGAACCTTTTATTTAATTTTATATTTTCAAATTAAAGATAAAACTAGTAAATTAATTTATTAAAATTAAAATAAATATATTTTATTTAAAATTGACTTTCTTTATAATTAAGAATATCAAATTTTTAGATCATAAACAATTTAAAGAATAGGCGAGATATTATGGCAAAAAAGAATATTTCATATGAAGAAACATATTTAGTAACACATTCAACAATAAATTCACTAAGGTCCTCTGTTATTTCAATGGGATTTAAAGAAATTCTACCTTGTATTATTTCAAAAAAATATGAACCAGGAGCAAAGCATTCTATTGCAATTCTTGGAAATAAAGAATTACCAAATATTTTAAAAAATGATTCATCTGTAGCAGCAATAGGTAAAGAAGCTTATTATTTACCCGTTAGCCATGTTGTTGAAAAACAAATGTCACTTCAATTTTTACAAAAAGCATTTTGTGTAGCTCCTTGTCTGCGTCTTTTAATGGATGGCGAAGAAAAATCTGGAAAACATATTTATAATTTTTTTCAATTTGAAATTGAATGGCGAACAGAAAGTATGGAAGAAGTGTTTTTGACAGCAAATAAAATTTTAAATAAAACTGCAGAAATTCTGTTAAGTGATAACGATATCATATCTATTTTAAATAAAAAAAATATACCGTTTAAAAACTTAGAATCTCTTTCTACATTACAGTTTCCTATCGTTTCATTTAGAGAAGCACAAAAATTAGTTGGAAAATCTACCAATTGTAATCAAGATTTTACGCAAGATGAAGATACAATTCTTTCCAATAATTTTAATTCTCCATTTTGGATATTTGATTACCCTGCTGGAGTAAGAGATTCTATTTATCATGAAAACGAAAAAGGAACATTCGATACTTATGATTTAATGCTTCCATTTGGATTTGGTGAATTAACGACTGGAGGTATTAGACCTCAATCTAAAGAAGAAATTGTAAAGCAATCAATTACATTGGGTAAATCATATTATCCAGCATATGCCGACTGGAAAGAAACAAGTAAAGTGCAAACTGCAGGATTTGGAATAGGCATTGAAAGATTTATGCGCTTTATAACAGACAGTAATTCAATATTAAATTTTGTTCAATATCACGATGATGGCCCAAATAAAAATATATGTGAAAGTTTTTTTGAAAATTAGATAAATTTTGAGGTATATATAAAGATGTTTTATATAGAAATATCAAATAAATTAAAATCAGAAATTAATAATTTGAGTGAATTCTCAGATAATACAATATTTTTTAATCCTGAGAAATTTGAGATTGCAGTAAATTTAATTGAAAAAAGACATTCTGAAGAAATTAATGAAATAAAATTATTAATTCAAAAAAATGGATATTTAGTTATTAAAAATTTACCAATTGAATTTGAATTACCGTATACACCAAATGCCCCAGATGAAATTATTCAAAAAAAACATTATATAAGTGAAATAAATCTCGTTTTTATAGGTTATATTATTGGTAGAATATTTTCATTTGAAGATGAAAACAAAAATAAAATTCATAATGTATTTCCATCTATAAATCATCAAGAATATACTAGCAGTCTAGGCTCTAAACATCATTTATCATTACATACTGAAATAGCATTTTCAAAGTTTAAGCCAGACTATATTTCTCTAATTTGCGTTCGCAAGTCAAAAAATTTATCACCAACCCTATTATGTGATATGAAAAAAGTTTTTGAGGCAGTGCCAAAACATATATGGAATATTATTCAAAATGAAGATTATTTTATAAGACAACCAGCAACTTTTAAATCTGAAACTATTTATCGAAAAATAAAAGCAATTGAATTAGAAGAAAATAATAATTTTAGCTTCTTTTTTAATTTTATAGATGGAATGATGGTATCACTATCTCAAAAAAGTCATGAAGCTTTAGATGTTATAAAAGATTATGTTTATAAATTAAAAGAAGAAGTTCTTTTAGAAGAAGGGCATGCAATTGTAATTGATAATCATCGCTTTCTTCATGGTCGAGATCAAATACAAGCAAATTTTGATGGTTTTGATAGATGGCTTCAAAGAATTTATATTAGAAAAAAGTAACAGTACTTTATATTATAAAAGGTTTAATGTGAAAAATTTATTATTTATAGTTGAATCATCCGTTTTGGGAGTCAAATATTTATGTGAAGCTGCAAAATATTTAAACTTTAATCCAGTTATTTTATCTGAAATAACAAATCAAGAAGGAGATGCTAAAAAGCAAATATTAGACGAAACGTATTTAAAATGCGAAACCTCATCATTTGATGGAATTGTTGCAGGAATACAAAATTATCATGAAATTTATGAAAATAAAAAAATAGAAGGCCTTGTAACATTACTAGATAGCAGAATTCATATATGCTCTGAAGTATCTCAATTTTTAAATATAAAAGGAATTGAATCTTCATGTCAAATTACAAAAAACAAACAAAATATATGCCGTGATATTGAGGAATATTCACCAAAATATTTTTCTCTAGAAGATTTTTATTCTAACAAAATTAGTAATTATTTTAAAAATAATGAAAAAATTTGTATTAAATTAAAATATGGAGCAGGAGGAAAGGGTTTTTTTATTGTAGATAATTTTGAAATTCTGTTAGAAGAAATTTCAAAAAGATCTTTAACTCCAGAAGAATTTTTTTCTCAATACTTTTTGCAGCAGTATATTCATGGTGAACTTGTTAGTGTTGAAGGATATTTTTTAAATAATGAAGTTAATATTTTTGAATTTACAGGAAGAAGAAAGATAAAAGACACTGAATGTTCACTTGTTTTTCCTTATAGTAAAAATATTACTTTAATTCAAAAAGATAAAATATATGATTGTTTATTAAAAATTAAGAGTCATTATAAATTAAAAAAATCTTTTTTTCATATTGAATTCATAATAACTGCTAATGATATATACTTAATTGATGCAAATATTGGTAGGCCACCAGGGGGTAATTTAATTGAGCTTATTTGTTATTCATTTGGTATAAGTGTTACAGATTTTTTTAAAAACTATCTTTCTATTGTCCTTAAAAGTAATGAATTTTTAAATTTTAAAAAAATAAAAATAAAAGACAATATTTATACTTTTAATGATACATTAAATTCAAGTAAATCTTATTTGGGTGTAGGCTATGGAGTTCCTTTAAGTACAACTTTTATTTCTCTTGATTATACATCAAATGATAACCTTTCATATATCAATGCAATTGATCCAAATACAAAAGTGTGTAAAATGGGTGAAACAAATTGGGCATGGGTTGGTTTAGTTTCAGGAGAAGAATCAAATGTAATAAGTGAATTAAGTAAAATTAAAATTATTACTACAGATGGAGTATTTTCACCAGTATGGCATTAAATAGCATTACTCAAATATTAAAAATAAATAAAGATGGTTTTTCTATACCATTTTTAACAATCCGCTGTTTCACCGTTTTTTGTGAACAAGCGATACTTTTTTTTATCCCTATTTATATATATTCTTTAACAAACCGCACATCATTCTCGGGAATTTCATTTGTAATAGAGTGGCTTCCTACACTATTGCTTATACCATATGCAGGAATTTTATTAGATAAATTTCCTACCAAGGTTTCGTATTTTCTTATTGATTTTTTAAGAGCAATTATTATTTCACTATTGTCTATTTTTATTATATTTAATTTAAATTGGGTTCTTATTGCATTTTGTTCTTCGATTTTAGCAATATTAAGTGCATTAAGTTTTGTCTGCCAAGAAAAAGTTCTTGCCACAAAATTTATTGGAAGTAAATTTGTTTCTTTCCAAATGACTTTACAAATATTTGAACAGTTAGGAACTATTTTTGGCCCACTTGTAGGTGTTTTCTTTATTAAAAAAAGTGAAATATTTTATTTTTTATTTGGTTGTTCCACATTTTTTGTGATAACCTCAATTATAATGCCTTTACTTTTAAAACACTCTCGTTTTCACGAGCCAAAATTAAAAATAAATAATTTTAAATCGAATGTTATAAAACAACTCTATAGTTCAATTTCTTATATAGTAAAAAATAAGCCTTTACTATTTATAATTTTTATTACACTTTGTGTAAATTTTACTTATGGTTATGTTAATGTTATTACTCCATTTCGTGTCATAACAGAACTTGGAAAATCAAATTCAGATATTCTTATTTTAACATCGTATGCTGCTATTGTAAGTATAGTTATTCTAATCATTTCATTTATTTTTGTAAATATAAATAAAATGTATTTAGGAATTGCCTCATTTATTTCAATAATGATTGGAGCCTTTGTAATTTGCACAAGTACAAGTTACCATTTTTATATTATTGGTTATTGCATGATCTTTTCATTGTTACCTATGTTTTCGGTGTTTATTAGGTATTTTAGAAATATATTTACAGATAAAGAATTATTTTCACAAGTTGTAAGTGCAATTGTTGTAATTAATAGATTGAGCTTTCCAATTGTTGGATCATGCATAGCTTTAACTTCATTATTATTTAATCCAAAATATTTTTTAATAGGATGTCTTGTATTTTTTTCTTTATTTGGTTTTATTGCGTTTAGAATTTTAAAGTTTTATTGTGAAATGCAAGTAGATTTAGAAGTTAAAACAATACAAACTACAAGTTTGCTTAAAGGAAAAACATGAAATTTGATAATTACATTCCACAAGTTAATTCAAATCATTATATAAATAAACCAAAAATTGGAATTATTGCAGGTATGGGGCCAAAATCAACTGGCCCATTTATAGAAAAAGTAATATTTTATTTTCAAACTATTTTAAATTTTCAAAAAGATGATGATTTTCCTTATATAAATATTATTTCACTTCCAACACCATTTAGTATTAAAGAAACTATCGATAAAAATATTACATTATTTGATTTAAAATATTCTTTAGATTCTTTATCAAACAGTAAAATAAATTTTATAGCAATACCATGTAACACAGTTCATAAATATTTTACAGAGTATAAAGAGTTTACTAATATTCCTATACTTAATATAATTGATGAAACAGTTAATTTTATAATACAAAATACTAAGGATAAAAAAATAGCTTTACTTGCAACAGCAAGTACTATTTCTTCAGAACTTTATCAAAATGAATTTAATAAAAATGGCTTATCTCTTATATTAGATTCCAGTATCCAAGAAAAATTTGATTCACTTTTAAATATGATTAAAAATATCGAATTTTCTGATGAAATAAAAATTGAAAAATGGCTTTCTCTTGAAAAAGAATTAATTACAAAAGGTGCAAAATCTATTCTTTCAGCATGTACAGATCTGTCATTTTTTCTTAATAAATTACCATTTAAGCAAAAACTAATATGTTTTGATTCTATGGATATTTTAGCGAAACAAGTTGTAATATATTATTCAAAACTTGCAAATATTAATTAATAATTTTAAGATGTAGGGTAAAAAAATGTTAGTTTCTGATAATCTTATTTCATATTTAAATCAATCTTTTGCAAAGTATTCCTTATTAGATCATAAACCAACATTAACCAGTGAAGAAAGTTTGAGCGTAAGAATTGAAGCTGGATATAAAAACATTGTGGGTGCTAAAGCTTTATTACTTGAACTATTGCAAAAAGATATTGAATTACGAGAAAGGGTATTGTGCATACTTCCTGGTAGTTCAAAATTAAATGAAAAAAAATTAGTTGAAGCTATTGGATATGGAAAGAAATTAAAATTTTTAGATAAAGAAACTATGTTAAGAGATTATAACCTTGTTCCTGGTAGTGTTCCGCCCTTTGGTAATCCAATTATTATTGTTAAACATTTTATCATAGATTCTGATATTTTTCAGGCACCTCTTCTTGGTTTTAATGCGGGATTATTAACGAGATCAATTATAATTGAACCACAAGAATATAAAAAAGTTCTTAAAAATTATACTATCGCTTCAATAGCAAATAGGGATATTTAAATGAATACACTTAGGATATCAACTCCTTTGATCTCACTTGATTTATCTCCATTTTATTTAAAATCAGGTGATTATGATTTAGCGCGAGCCCTCTTTTCGCCTTGGTTTTTATATGATGGTAATATTAAGCCATATTTAATTGAAAAATACTCAGCAAATGAAAATTTTACTATATTTCGTTTTGAAATAAAAAAAAATCTTTACTTTCATAATAAAAGAGAAGTTAATTCACAAGATTTTAAATTTAGTTTGCAAAGAGGAATGCTTTTTAATGCAAGAAATAGTTTTAAAAATATTTTACTTTGTATTGAAGGTTCATATCAAATTGATGATTTTACTGATATATATAAAGACTGTGTTTCAGGAATTAAATTAATTAATAATTATACATTTGATATTATTTTAAAATATCCTTGTTCTCATTTTCCTATCTATTTTACTAGGTCTGCTTTAAGTATTGTTCCGTATGAAGCACTTGATGATGATAAACCTTGGCTTTGGAAAAAATATCCTATTGGAACGGGAGCATTTCAAGTAATTGAAAATATAAATAATAAAGTACAATTAGAGTTAATTAAATTTCCATTACATTTTTCAACTAACAGCTCATTGTTTCAAAAGATAATTTTTAGCCAACCGAATTCTGAATTTAAAGCTGATATTACTTTAGATCAAGAATATTCATATTATCCAAATTTTTTGCATGTTGAATCTAAATTTTCGATGATTATTGCCCTTGAGCATTTTCATCATACAGGACCAACAGAATATTTTTTATTTTTGAGAAAATTAATAAATTCTGCGCTTGATAAAAATATTTTTATTAAATACTATATAGAAAATTCTAATTTATCGGCCATTGAAACAAATCAATTTTTACCCACTTCTATAAAAAAGTATAATTTTATAAAAAAAATGGATGATTTTAATTCATTATATATAGAATTTTTAGAAAAATTTGAAAAAATCCCTTTTATTAATATTGTTGTATATAATTTATATGGTAAAGAATCTATTATCTATAAACTTCAAATATTATTATTTGAAACTCTGCAAAATTTTAATTTGCCTGTACAAATTAAATATTGTGACTCACTTGATTTTGATTTAAATCCTATTCAGCATTATGTTATTTTAGCAAGCTCAAGTTTTAACTATCCAGTGCAAGATAATTTATCTTTATTTTTTTCAAATACAAATGAAATTTTTCGTTATGAAGACTCTGATCTGTTGAATTTAAAAAAAATAATAAAACAAGCTGGTATTGAAAATAATTTGGATAAAAAAGAAGAATTGTATTTAAAGTTTCACGAAAATTTAATAAATTTAGGTTTAATATATCCACTATTCGAAACTTTTGAATATGCTTGTATCAATACTTCCATAATGGATCCAAAAAAAATATTTTATCATGGATACCATCCATATTATGAGTTTATGTAGCTCTTTTATTTTTTGGTTAACCCAAGTTTTCAAACAAGTTAACAGCAGATGACAAAAAACTCATAACTTACAACTCATAACATTAACCGAATGCCATTGACTTGCAAATAACCTCTATATTACAATACATAATCTAGAGATGAACATAAGTTAAAATTACCTTCCATATTAATATTGCTCTTTACCTTATAAAAAGTATTATAAAAATATAAAGTTCAGATAACTGATAAAATATCCAAAATAATTTTGGAAGGAGTTCTGTATGACAAAAATTTGGATTGTTGATGCTTTTACAGACACTGCTTATAGAGGAAATCCTGCTGCAGTGATGATTGTAGACGAATTTCCACTAAATATGCTGCAAATTGCCAAAGAAATGAATTTATCAGAAACAGCCTTTGTAATGCCACTAGGTGGAAATCGATTTCATATACGTTGGTTTACTCCTACTGCAGAAGTAAAGCTTTGTGGTCATGCGACACTTGCTGCAGCTCATGTTTTAATGTCTACGAAGTTAATTTTAAGTGACAGTATTATATTTGATTCATTATCAAACGAACTTTTGGTAAATAAAATATCTGATTCATATTCGTTAGACTTTCCTTTACAAAAAATTGGTCAAAACATATCTAAAGAGCTTTATAAAAAAGCTTTACAATTAAATGACGAAATTCTTGAAGTAGTAAAAGCATTTGACGATGTTTTAGTTCTTGTTAAGGATGAGGATATTGTAAAAGAATTATCCCCAGATTTTTCAAGATTATTGGAGGTTGATGCAAGAGGAGTTATTGTTACAACTCATTCTTCGAAATATGATTTTGTTTCTAGATTTTTTGCTCCTAAATTAGGTGTAAACGAAGATCCTGTTACGGGTTCTGCACATTGTAAACTTGCTGATTATTGGAGTAAAAAATTAAATAAAAAAGAATTAATTGCCTATCAAGCAAGTGAAAGAGGAGGTGTTATTAAAATTTTAGTTAACGATGAAAGAGTTATATTAAATGGAAAAGCTATAACAATTCTTGAAGGTAAATGGTTAGTTCAAATTTAAATCTAATGAAAAATGAGAATATATAATTGATTCCTTTATTTTAATATTTCAAAAGTATGCCAAAAAAAAAATTGGAAATTAGCTCAAAATTGCTTTCCAAAAAGATGAAATATTTTTAGTCCTTTTTCATTTAGAATTATCTTTGCTTTTTGCATCAAAGCGCCCAAGACCCCTATTCAGCGAAAATGATTGGTCAATATTACAAGATTTCTTAACCTAATGCCAATGATCTAGGGGATTCATGCAAATAACCACAATTTTATTCTCGTCATTTTGAAATAAGCTCTATTTTGATAATTTAAAAAACTAAATTTATTATTAATATAGATTTACTTTATCATAATTTACAAATTTAAATTTAGGATTTTTATAAGATCATTTTCGTATTTAAAAAATATTTATTAATTTAAATTATCTATATAGATTAGCATGTTTTTAGAAACTATTTCTGCTTGTTCTAAACAGTCTGAAATGGAAGGACCTTTTATATAATTGCCAGTAAAAAAGAGACCCGGAACCAATGCTTCTATTTTCCAAATAGCTTCAAGAACTTTGTCTTGTTCTATTGTTGCTAAAGGAATATAATTATCCCATTTAACAACATGAGTGAAATCAAAATAAATATTTTTATCAATAATTTTAGTTTCCAATAATCTTAATTTTGAAATTTCAATTAATTCTTCATTTGATTTTTGATTTATGAGGGGATTTCTATCACCGCCTAATAAAACTCTGAACAAATTAGAATTAGTCGGGGCATGACTAGGGTAGGTGGAATGAACAAAAATTGTTCCTAAAATATCTTTAGACCATTCACCTGCTAGAGCGCCAAAGCCTTTGATGGATGTTGTATTTTCTGGAATATTACTGGAACCTAATCCAATAATTGCAATGCTATGTGACTCAATGTTTTTTAATTTAAGAAAGGATTTTTCTAATTCTCCTTTTTCTAATTCCATTGATTGAATGGAAATATTTTGATCTCTCCATGGTTGTCCTGAATACAATACACAATGATATTGTTCTTGATATAAATTATTTTCTTTTAGAAAATTTACAGATATAAAATTAGACTCTCTTTTTATTAAATTAACATTAGAATTTAAATTTAAAACAAGTTCAATATTATTTTTTAAGCATTCTTTTTTTAATTCATTAAATAAAGTATTTACTAGAAATTCCATTCCATTCGAAAAACTTGCCAATCCTTTTGGAGAGGATTTTTTCTTTTTTAAAAACAAATTTTTGCATAAATGAATAAAACCCATTTTTATTAGACTACCATAACCGTTTTCTAGTGATTGTAGTTTAGGAAAAGTATACCTTAATAATAACTTTCTTGATCCACCACCCCAAATTCCAAAAGATAGGGAAACAAGAAAAGTATTTGCAAATTTTTTTCCAAAACGACGTTCAAAAAATGAATAAAGGGTTTCATTTAAATTAATAGTTTTAGGTTTTTTAATAAATATTTCTAAAAATATTCTAAAAATATCTTTAAATTTTAATAATCCACTCTTTTTTAATTTAAAAATATTTGGTGTTAAAGCCACGCATAATTTTTGAGTTAAAATATAACGTTTTTGTTCTTTTTGGTTTGGTAAAATGACTTGATTTTCTATTTTTAAATCTTGAAGGCATTTTAAAAATGATTCTCTATTTAATAAAACTCCTTGAGCACCATGCTCTAGTCTAAAATGATTTATATATGTGCTTTTAAGAACACCACCAATCGTTTCTTCTTTATCAAAAAGAGCTATTTTTTTTATATTTTTATTTTCACTTCTAGATAAAAGATAGGCGGATCTTAGACCAGATATTCCTGCACCAATAACAGCTATATCTATGCTTTTGTTCTGACTCATATATTTAGACCTTATAACAGAAAAATCTCAAAAACCGTGGGCATCATGATTTATTTTCTAAATTCCGTCAATAATAATCTTAGGTATTAAATATAAATTTCCAAAAGGAAGTTTTGAAAAAATTAAGAAATGATTTTTAATATGACTTTTTAAATGTAACATTAAAATTTGAGTTTTGTTATAAAATTATTTAATGTAAATCGGAACCATTTGAAAATAATTTTTGCCGCAAAACGTTTTGGTTCTGCGGATGAAATGGCTAAAGTTGTTTTATTTCTTGCTTCTTCCGATTCAAGTTACCTATATGGTTCTCACATTTTGGCTGATGGTAGTTTTGCAAATATTTGATGAAATAGGGAAAAAATAAATTGACTTCCATACTAAAAAAAGTTTTGCAGTGCAAATACTGCGTGAATGAACTTCCTTTAAAGCCTAAACCAATTTTAAATTTTTCTGCCAGTGCAAAAATTTTAATTGCTGGACAAGCCCCAGGTATCAAAGCTCATGAATCTGGAATTCCTTGGAATGATCAAAGCGGAGAAAGGTTGAGGGATTGGTTAGGAATAGATAAAGATATATTTTATAATCCAAAGAAAATAGCAATAGTTCCTATGGGATTTTGCTATCCAGGTAAAGGAAAATCTGGAGATTTACCACCAAGAAAAGAATGTAAAGAAATTTGGTTTGAAAAAATTCATGAAGAATTAAGTAACATTCAATTAAAAATTATTATTGGATCATATGCTCAAGAATATTATTTTTCATTAAAAAATGAAACTTTAACGGACGTTGTTAAAGCATGGAAAAAGTATTTACCATCATGTATTCCATTGCCTCATCCCTCACCAAGAAATAATATTTGGTTAAAAAAAAATCCTTGGTTTGAAAAAGATCTTATACCTGTTCTAAGAAAAAAAGTAGCTTTGTATTTATAAAAAAACTTAAGTCTTTTAATAATTTTAAAAATACAAAATATTAAATTTTAATGAAATGACAAAGAATTATTTTGAAGATGCCATTTCAATGGAATCAAGATCTATTTGAATTTTAACATCATTACCAACCGCAGCTTCTCCTGCAATTCCTGTCATTCCATCTCCATTCCATTTAATACCATAATCCTGGCGAACTATTTTTACAGATGCAGAGCCTCCAAGATGTTGCTTTTTATCAAGTGGACTAACTCCTGGTCCTGCAATATCTGTTACGTCAAGAACAACCGATTTTGTAACGCCATGAATTGTAAGATCACCTGTTACTTTTAATCCATTTTTACCATTTGCTTTTGCACTTTTAGAAACAAAAGTAATTTTACCGAATTTCGTAACATCTAAAAATCTGGAGATTTAACATGCTCATCTCTTTTTGAATTTCCAGTATCAATTGAACTTGCATCAATTTCAGCATTTACTTTAGTGCTTTGAGGATTTTTTGGATCATATTCAATCGTGCCGGTAAATTTTTTAAACTCACCTTTTACTGTATTAATTCCTAAATGACGTACACCAAATTCAACTTTAGTATGAACAGGATCTAATTCATATTTTGATGCAATTGCGTATGAAAAAGAAGGTAACAAAATTGAAGTGGACAAAACAGATAGTGCTATTTTATAGTTCATCTTAACTCCCCTTATAAATAAATAATCACAAGAAAACAATTATTAAATTCGGTTGGGTATATTCTTATTCTAAAATCATTGTCAAATAAATTAATAAGTTGTATAAGCCAGTTGTTCTTGTAAGTCCAATTAGTTTTCTGTTCGATTCTCATTTTTTAGTAACCTCAATTTAATTTTTGGAGAAAAACATGAGTTCTTCAGCACGTCCTAAAAATATTCTTTTAATTATTGCAGACCAATATCGTCATCCTGGGAACGTTACCGAACAAACAGAGGGTTTTGATAATCATTTAAAATCGATTCTTGGTTTTCAAGGTGATGTTACTTCTGCAAATCCGTATCAGGAATTTTTTCCTGGATTAATGCGCTTACGTAAAAATGCTGTTGTATTAAAAAATCATATGATTGCATCAAGTGCATGTATTCCAAGTCGATCCGCACTTTTTACAGGGCAGTATGGAACTCGAACAGGTGTAACACAAACAGATGGAATATTTAAAAGTGGTGAAGCAAGTCAGTTTCCTTGGTTAAAACAAGATGGCATTCCTACATTAGGTAACTGGATGCAAGCTGCAGGTTACCGAACACATTATTTTGGGAAATGGCATTTATCGCATCCTTCAATTTCTTCATTAAAAGAATTTGGTTTTGATAATTGGGAACTTTCATACCCAGAACCACATGGTTCTCTTGTTAATAATTTAGGAATTTATCGCGATCCTATTTTTGCAGATAGTGCTTGCAGTTTTTTACGAAGAGAAGGACTTGGTGCTCCATTTGGAATTTCACTTGCAAAACAAGAACAAAATGATCCATTAGGTAACGTACCAAATCCAGCAGAAACTCCTCCTTGGTTTGCCGTAGTGTCATTTGTAAATCCGCATGATATTGCAACTTATCCTGCAGTTACAGCTGTAGCACTTCCTAATGCAAATTCGGAATCATCAAATAATAATAACGTAACACAATCACCTTTAGGACCATTGTCTGTTCCTAAGCATGGAGAAAAATCTGTTTTTCCAGTAGGAGGAACAATGAAAGTTCCTTTAAATGAGAAGGGTTTCCCCCAAGCCAATTCTGAAATTGTTCCTACTTATAATGAAACATTAGAAGATAAACCTAGTTGTCAAAAAGATTATGCCTATAAAATGGGTCTATCTTTAAGTTCTAAAATGGGACTAAATGAAGCAAAAAATATGGAGAAAAATGGAGCGATCACACAAGATAACGTAACAAATTATGCAGTCAATGTTGCATTAAGAAGTTCAATTCCATTTGCACTTGCAGAAAATAAAGAACAAGTTTCCTTAAAGTTTATTCAATTTTATGCTTATTTACATGCACTCATGGATACTCATATTAATAGAGTATTGCAAACATTAGAAGAAACAGGTCAAGCAGAAAATACGATTGTTGTTTTTTTAACAGACCATGGCGAATGTGGCGCTGCTCATCATATGATGATGGAAAAGTGGCATACTGCTTATGAAGAAGTTTTACATGTACCGGCAGTAATAAAACTTCCATCATCCATTCATGCGAATACAAATTCAAAAGATGCATTGAGAGAAATTCAATCTTTAACAAGTCATGTTGATATTTTGCCCACAATACTTGGATTAGCTGGTATAAATGAAGAAAAAAGACAAGAAATCGCAAATAAATTTCTAAAAAATCGTCCAATACCGCCATTTCCAGGAATTGATTTATCTCCTCTTATTTTAAATAATCAGCATGATGGTATTGTAAGAGAAAAAGATGGTTCTAGAAGGCAAGGAGTTTTATTTATAACAGATGATGAAATTACAGCTCCTTTACAAACATCTTGGCAGCCTTATGAAAATTTGAAGTTAGAAGAATTTGAAGTTTTTAATGCTACTGTTGATGCTATTCGTAAAGGAATGGTTCCCGGAAAAGTGGTCACAGATTTATCACCAGGATCTGTAAGGCAACCCAATCATATTCGCTGTGTCAGGACTGAAGAGTATAAATTGGTTAGATACTTTGATCCTTCAGGAATAGAAAACGAAGAATGGGAAATGTATCATTTAGGAAATGATCCCTATGAAGCAATTAACTTATTAGAAGTTAAAGTATCTCCACCAATTCCAAGATCAAATCTTCCTTCTTGGATCAATGCTGGAACAGTTCAAGAAATGGCAAATAGTCTTGTTAACTTACTTATTTCTCTTGAAAATAAGAATTTATAAAACTTCTAATAAAATTCAAAAGCATAGTTGCAACAAAACCAAAAGTTAACTCTTCTTCAATATTTGACAACACACCCTAATTAACATGTGTATACGTCATCAGTTTAAACTTTGTATTAAAAAAATTTAATTTAAATTACATATAGTTATATGTATTTAAGGAAATATTCGAATAATATAAGAGATTTAAAAAAAAATAACTTATTTGCATTTTATAAAATATTTATATAAAGACTTTTGTTGAGCTTATGTTTTTTATTTTATCTAAATAATTAACAAAATGTAATTTATTAAATGAAAATATTGTTAAAGTTAGAATTTTATAATTCAAATTTTAGAATAATCTGGTGTTAAATTTATGATTTCGAATCGAATTTTTTTCTACTCTTTTGCAACAATAATTTTCATGATGTTTAGTTGCTACTTTTTAACAAGTTATAATTTGAAATATATTATAAAATATTTAATAATAGAGGGATAAAATAAAATTTTTATGATTATTAATATATTAAATGTATCAAGCGGTTATATACTTAGATATTTTTTCCAAATATTTTCATTTTTAATTGTTACGAATATCTTAGGAACCACTTTATTCGGACAATTCACTGCAGCCATAAGTGTTGCAGCTATTCTTTCTAGCATTGCTGGATGGGGTGGTTATCCGCTCATAATGAAAGATATAACAAATAATATTGAAGCCAAAACTACATACACATCATCATTGTTTATTTCATTTATTTTATCAATATTTTTAATTATTATTGGACTTATAATAAATTTTATTTGGTTTAAAGAAATAAATTATTTATCATTTTTATTTCTTCTTATTTCTGAAGTATTTATCTCCACAACTCTTGTAAATGCTTCATCTTTATTTATTGCACATTCTATGTTAAGTAAATCAACTCTGATACAAATTCTTAGTGGAATATCAAAAACAATTGCTGCTGGAATAATGTACTTTTTTCCAATTTATAATATTCATAACCCTAAAATTCTTGATTATTGGTGCATGCTTATTTTACTATCTAATATCATAATTTTTGTAATAATTAATTACATAGTTATTAAAAAATTTGGCATGTTCGTTTTAAATAAAATTACAATCATTTCTAATTTTAAGAATGGTGGTTGGTTTGCACTTTTAGTTTTCTCAGAGTCATTATATGTTAATTTTGATAAAATTATTTTAGCATTTTTAATTGGGTTTTCTGATTTAGGGAAATACTCGTCAGCTTTTAGATTTATTTATATTGCCTATTTGCCATTAAATTCAATACTTACTATATCTTATAAAAAATTCTTTGAATTAGCAAATAAAGATATTACTGAAACGAGAAAACATGCTTTTAGTGTACAAAAAATTACAATTAAATATTCTTTATTTGCGTTTTTAAGTTTAGTTATATTTTCATTTTTCCTTGAGTTTATTTTAGGAGAAAATTATGCTGGTACAAATTTAATACTAAGATATATGTCCATAGTTTTAATTTTCCAAGCATTATATGCTCCATTTAATGATTATTTAGTTAGTTTAAAAAAAGAAAAATATGTAACTATAATAAAAATATCTTCAATAATATTAAATATATTATTTAACTTAATTCTTACTCCTAAGCTAGGAGTAAATGGAGCTATAATTTCTTATATTCTTGGACAAATATTTTTGTGCACAATGATTTTTTATACTCCTAACTCAAAAAACGAGGTTATTTACCATGGAAAAAAGAAAAAAACATAAAATTCTTTTTATAATCATGAATTTATGTAGCGGAGGAGCAGAAAGAGTTCTTCTAAACTTAACAAGAGAGCTAGATAAAAAAAAATATGATATACATATTTTTATAGTTAAAAATCACATTGAATATATTTCTGAAATACCAGAAGAAGTTACAATTCATTATGGGATTGAGAAAGATAAAAATATTTACTTTAATTTTCCCATTATTTTATTGAAACTAATAAAAATAGCATTCAATTCTAACAGAATAATTGGAGCTTTAGAATATTGGCCTACGTTTTTGTCAACATTTTTATCTATTATTCTATTCAAAAAATGTATAAATTGGGTACATATAGATATAATATCACATTTAAAAAATCAAAAATTTTATATTAAAATTTTATCAAAATTTGTTTACAGATTTACTGACATATCCATATGCGTTTCAAATAGCAATCTTATATCTTTCAAGAAGAATTTTATACATAAAAAATCTGATTTTATATATAATATTATAGATTTTGATAAGATTAATCTTTTAAGTAAAGAAGCTATTCCAGAAGAAGATAAAATTAATTATGAATACATAATTGCAATTGGAAGAGTGGAATACCCTAAAGATTATACATCGCTTATTACAGCTTATTATAATTTAAAAAAGAAAAATAATATTAAAGAAAAATTTCTTATTTTTGGCAATGGATCAGATTACAAGAACATTATTACTCTAATTGATCGTCTTGGCCTTAATGAAGATGTTATTTTAATGGGTTTTCATGAAAATGTCTTTAAATACTTAAAAAACGCTAAGTTATTTATTCATGCAAGCTATTGTGAAGGATTTGGATTAGTTTTATTAGAAGCTTTATATCTTGGAAAAATTGTTTTAGCTGCTTATAAATACAAACATGGACCATTTAATGAAGTATTATTAAACGGAAAATGCGGCTTAATTATTGAAGAATACGACAATTCTATTTTAGAAAATGCAATACTCAAAACTCTAAATCTAAGTGATTTTGAAAAAGAAAAATATATTCAAAATGGATACAATAGAATTAAAGATTTTGACAAAGAAAAAATAATATCCAAATGGGATCAAATACTTACTGGAAAGATCTAATTATGATAGAATATAGAAACATACTATTTTTTAATCAAGCAATTGAATTTGGTGGGCATGAAATAATGTCGCTTAAAATAATTAAAAATTTTTCAAAAAGAAGTTTATTAAATATAATAGTATGCTCTCATAAAAATAACGTAAAATTCATCGAAGAATTAAATAAAATACCTAATATTAAAATAATAATTCATGATATAAATTATTCTAAAGTCGATTTTTTAAAAGGGATATTTCACTTTTTATTCAATAATTATTTTAAAAAACTATTGAATAAAGAAAATATTCATACAGTAATATCTATTCAAGGATCTGTTAAAATGTCTGCAATTATTCATTTTTCTTGCCGAAGGTTGAAAATTAATTCAATTGCATACATTCCATCTTATGCAGAAACTAAAAATATTGTTAATAAATTAATTAATAAACTAATATTAAAATTACCTATAAATTTTATTGTAATTTCAGAATACTGGAAAGAAGTATTTATGAATATTACAAAGAAAAACAAAAGAAATTTCCATGTAATAAACAATTTATTAACAAATAACTTTAGTAATCATGAAAATAATTTTTCTAATGATAAGAAAAAAATTTTTCTAATTGGTAGACTTTGTTCATATAAAAATCAAATATTTTTATGTGAAACTTTAAAAATCTATCCTGATTTAATTAATGCCTATGACTTTTTTATTGTAGGCGATGGACAAGACTATGAACTTTTATCAAATCATATCTCTGTAAAAACGGGAAAAATTAAAATTTTACCATGGGATTCATCAAATGACTTATATTTAAATGCAGATATTATTTTGATGACTTCTGTTTATGAGGGGCTACCTCTCGTTGCTATAGAGGCAATGGCTCTAAAAAAGCCTCTAATATTACCGGGAATAAAAGAATTAAAAGATCTTACTATATCTGAATTTATTTATACACCTGGAGACTATTTTTCACTAAATAAAATATTAAAAGACAATGTTTCTCAATTTTCTGAGAAAGCAATTCAAAGGAATTATGAATATTATAAAAACAATTTTACCAATGAAATATTTGAAAAAAATTGTGAAGAGTTCTTCCAATATGTCCTTAAATAAAAATATTCTTTAATTCATTGTTGTTGAAAGTAATACAGCCGTAAGTTATTGAAAAAGATTCATAAGTGTAAGAAGAAGATCCATAAAACCTGGCTAAACTTTTTTTCCAAAAAGCATTCCGATACTGTGGAGTTCTAGAGAAAGTAAATATTAATAAAAGCGGCTCCAATACGGCAGCTTTAAAGGCGATAAATGAAGGCTTTAATTCTAAAGATAATATCCTGATTAGAAAAAATAAATATTTAAATAACCATGTAGGGTATGACCATCGATTTATAAAAAAGATTAAGAAGCTTATGCTTGGTTTCTGCTCATTGAAATCGGAGAGAGCTATCTTATTTGGAATAAAAGTTCATCACATGCTCAGAAAAGGGTAATTTTGCAACAGAACCCGTTTTACCAATAATGAGAATTATTATCACAAAAACTTGAGAATAGTTCTCAGTTGAGATAATCTAACTCCGATAGACATCCAAGGACTTCGGAAGAGAAGGGGAACGGGGATTATGCTCATGTGCCTTTGCTACGGCATCTCATGTAGTGAAATTAAGAAAATTGTCCAAAGTGGTATAATTACTACGGAAGGTGTTCAAAATGAATGCCAGGCAGGAACAGGGTGCGGCTGTTGTTTAGATGCTTTAAAACTTATGGTGGAGTCAGAGGCAAATAAACAACAGAATGAATTAACTCTTACGAATGCTCATGCAGTTGTTGTGAGAGGTAGTTCTCGTAGCCAATGTCCTTAATTAGACTCAACTGAGTTTCTAACCAGTCGATGTGTTCTTCTTCGTCTTCTAGAATTTCTTCTAACATTTCGGCACTTGTGTGATCACGAGCCGTTTTGCAAGTATCGATGCCTCTTTTTAAACGGTCAACAGCCATAAATTCTAATGCTAAATCGGCTTCAATTTGTTCTTTAACCGTTTCGCCAATATTTAATTTATCAAGTTTTTGAAGATTTGGAATACCATCTAAAAATAGAATACGATCTAAGAGATCTTGAGCATGTTTCATTTCTTCAATAGATTCTTTATACGTTTTTTCTGCAATTCGATTATATCCCCAATTTTTGCACATTCTAGCGTGTAAAAAGTATTGGTTAATCGCCGTAAGTTCTCCCGTTAAAACCTCATTTAATGCTTTTATAACGTTAACGTCACCTTTCATTCGAACTCCTTTGGTATGATTATAATAAATAACAATTTTAAATACTTTGCATCTATCTATGCAATAAAAGACTATCAACGCAGCTTGAATATGTCTATATGTATAGACCACCAAATTCTTTTTTGAAAAGATCCTAATTTCTTACTTATGCTAGATAGATAGAGAGATTAAACCTTAAATTATTGTATTTATTATATTTAGGTTATATGAAATGATTGCGACTCTAGTTTCATTAGACAAGAGACTCGTTTTCATATAAACCATGTGTTGTTTTTACATTAGTGAAACTTTTGATTCGGAGATAATTTATGCAATTTAAACGACAAATAGGTGCTGGTGGTGTGATGTTCGCTTCTATTGGAGCGATGGTTGGGTCCGGATGGCTTTTTAGTTCTTTATATGCCGCCCAACACGCTGGTCCTGCTGCTATTGTGTCTTGGTTAATTGCAACTGTATTTATTATTATCATCGCTCTAACGTTTGCTGAATTAGGTACCCTTTTTCCAATTGCGGGCGGTATTGCTAACTACCCATTTTTTACTCATGGAAAATTAGCTGGGTTTTTGCTTGGTTGGATTTCTTGGCTTTCATTTTTAGTTTTAACACCCATAGAAGTTCAAGCAACCATTCAATATATGACTAATTTTTTTCCTTCCTTGACAAGAGTTGAAAACAATATTCATCATTTAACAGCAAGTGGTTATATTATTGCGACAATACTTATGCTACTGCTGGTTTATATAAATACACGTGGTGTAAAATTCATGTCAGATACTAATAAAATATTTAGCATCTGGAAAATAATTGTTCCTGCCATTGCCATAATTATCTTTTTCTTAAACGCTAAAGGAACAAATAATTTAACATTAGAATCAGCAGGAGGTTTTGCTCCTTATGGATGGCATGGAATTCTTTCTGCATTAGCTGTAGCTGGGATCGTATTTTCTTTTAATGGGTTTCAAATTGGAATTATGATGGCAGCTGAAACAAAGGATCCCCAAAAAAATATTCCAAAAGCTATTATTGGGTCTGTTCTCTTAGGGGCTTTACTTTATATTTTATTACAAATTTCCTTTTTAGTAGCCATTCCTGAAGAAGCTCTAAAAAATGGATGGTCAGGATTGGCTTTTGCAGGGGATGCAGGACCTCTTGCTGGATTAGCAGTTACTCTTGGTGTCGTTTGGGTTGCCTATATGCTTTATGTAGATGCTATTGTTTCTCCTCTTGGGGCCGGTATTGTTTACGCAGCATCAAGTTCTCGTGTTCTCTATGCATTGAGTGCAAATGGTTATATTCCAGAACAGATAAAGAAAATTGATAAAAAAGGAATTCCAATAACAAGCGTTTGGGTAAATTTCTTTTTTGGAATGCTCGCTTTTTTACCTTTTCCTGGATGGCAAGGAATGGTTGCTTTTTTGTCTTCTACAATGATTGCTGGATACGCCATTGTACCAATTTGTATTGTTGCGTTAAGAGAGCAACAACCTGACTTACATAGACCATTTCGTCTTCCAATGCATAAATTATTTTGTTTAGTTGCATTTTATATTTGTAACCTTATGCTTTTTTGGTCTGGTTGGGAGATAATGAGTAAGTTATTTATTGCTGTACTTGTTGGTTTCTTTATTTATCTTTCTCGTTTAATTTATCGTAAAGAAGTAAAAGAAAATATCTCAACTTGGAAAAATGCTTCATGGATATTTGTTTACCTTGCTGGTCTTTGTGTATTAACTAAATTTGGATCCTTTGAAGGTGGATTAAAAATAATCACAGTTGGCTACGACTTTATTGTTTTAGCAGCGTTTTCTATATTAATTATGTATCTATCTCAAAGAACAAAATTACCATCAGAAATGGCCGAGAAAAATATTGAATTGATTTTGTCAGGTCATGGTGGAATTGCAGAAGTAGAAATTCAAGAAAAATCTTATTCAGTAAATTAAAAAACTGATTTTTTTAAATATTATTTATAAATATTAAAACATGTATCCCAAAGTTAGCCCATAATCAGGTTGAAATTGGGATACATTTTTATGTAATCTTTCATTAGCAAGCTTCCAATCTGAATTATCCATTTTTGAATTTGGAAAATCACTAATATCAAAAGTATTTTTTTTATTTTTAATACCGATACCAACATAGGCAGAAACTGTAAATCCAGATTCACTAATGAAACGGTATCCTGCTTGTAATACAGGGGCTACATAAAAAATATTGTATTGAAAATTTGTATCAGAATCTGAGATACTAGACTGAGAATAGGTAAAATTTATTTTTGCACCTACAAAAGGACCATACATTTTATTCGTAAAAAAATAATAATGTAAAAAGGGAGCTGCTGTATAAATATAACGATTTGCAGTAACTCCATTTGCCATATAAGGATTTTGCCTAAAATATTCTAAATTTAATCCAATAGAGTAGTTCTCAATTAAAGCAAACTCTGTATTTAATCCAATTCCTTGATTTATTAAAAGCAAGGGGTTAACTTCTAAAACTATATTTTCTTTACATTGAACATTGGCGTGTTGAATAAATAAAACTGCCATACATAATTTTATTAAATTATTTTTCTTAAACATCTTAAGTCCTTAAATTACCGGTTCTTGTTCCGGTTTGTTACGAATGTTATAACAGGAAGATAGGGGTTATGGCAAAATTGATTTCCATAATTTATTTTTAGGAGTTTTATGACTAAAATTAAAGAAGCTTCCAAGTTTAACTATGAAATGATCATTAAAGAAAATCATTTAGATTCTTTTGGTCATGTAAATAACGCTGTTTATATGCAAATATTTGAGGAAGCTCGATGGGAATTTATTACTATAAATGGATATGGCTTAAATGAAATTCATAAATTAAAAAAAGGCCCCATTGTTTTAGAGGCAAATTTAAAATTTATAAAAGAAATAAAATTAAGAGAAAAAATAAATATTGAAACAATTTGTACTGATGCAAAATCGAAAATTCTAAATTTAACCCAAAAAATAATAAACTCAAAAAACGAAATATGTACTGAAGCCAATTTTGTTTTAGCCTTTTTTGATTTAGAAGCAAGAAAAATTTTAAATCCTACGCCTGAATGGTTACATGCCGTAGGCGTCAAATTTGAATGATTTAATCTCTATGGAATAAATATATGCAAAATAAAATATTTTCTGTTAAAGATAAAAAAATATTAATTACAGGAGCTTCAACTGGTTTAGGAAGACATTTTTCCAAAATTTTAGTCGAAGCAGGTGCTCATGTTATTGCCTGTGCAAGAAGAGTAAATTTATTACAAGATTTAAAAAATGAAGCTCAAGATAAAATTGGTAAAATTACTATATTACCTTTAGATATTTTAGATTATAATTCTGTCGATATTAAATTAACAGATTTATTTCAGGGCATAAATGGTATTGATGTTCTTATTAATAATGCAGGTTATTCTCCAAAAGTAAAAAAGCCTATTTTTGAAACAAATTTAGACGATTGGGATGAGGTTTTTAATACAAATTTAAAAGCCTTATGGAATTTAACTAAAATCACAGCAAAAGATATGTCTACTCGAAAAATACAGGGAAGTATTATTAATATTTCTTCAACTGTTGCTAATAGAACAAGAATTGGAAATCCAATGTATGGTATTTCAAAGACTGCTGTTGCTTCTTTAACTCAAAAATTAGCTTTGGAATTCGCACAATATAAAATTAGAGTAAACGCAATTGCTCCTGGTTTTTTTGAAACCGATATGAATAGAAATTATATTTTGAGTCCACAAGGTCAAGAAACGATAAAACGAACAATTCCTCTTGAAAGAATTGGTGAATATTCTGAATTAAATGGAATAATATTTCTTTTATCTTCTAATGCTTCTACCTATATTACAGGTGAATGTATTTTTATAGATGGTGGTTATGTCGTTAATTCTGTAACTTAATTAATAAGGAATTTTATGAATTATATAAATAAAACGTTTTTTCTTTTAGGGTTCTTTTTTATTACTAAATTTGCTTTAGCATATGAAAATAAAAATGCACATTCTATGCATATGAATAAATCAGATTCTAATTCAAATGAAGAAAAATTTTCAGAATCTATAAAAAATTTAAACTTTGTCAAAAAAGCACAAGTTGTTAAATTAAAAGATGGTGAAACTTTTATATTAATTGCTTCCATAGTGAAACAAAAAATTGGGGGTCAGACAATTCGCAGATATGCTTATAATGGAATGATTCCTGGGCCAATTATTGAAGTAACTAAAGGATCTCATGTTAAAATAAAATTTATAAATCAAACCGATAGTGATCAAACTTTGCATTCTCATGGTCTCCGATTAGATTATCGTTATGATGGCGCTGTTGGATTAGGCCAAAAAGCTCCTGTAAAACCAGGTGAATCTTTTGTCTATGAGCTTAAATTTCCAGATACAGGAGTATATTGGTATCACCCCCATGTAAGGGAAGATTATTCACAAGACATGGGATTATATGGAAATTATTTTGTTAAAGATATTGCGAAAAAAGAAGAACCATTTAATAAACAAATTCCTATTGTATTAGATGATATTTTATTAGATAAAAATGCTCAACCATTTTATAAAAACTATGCTAATTATGCTGCCATGGGTCGATTTGGAAATGTCATGCTAATCAATGGTATTTCTGATTTCTCAGCTGACGTTAATAAAGGAGATGTTGTCCGATTATATTTAACAAATACAGCAAATACGAGGACATTTCAATTTGCTATACCAAATACAAAAATGAAACTGATTGCTGGTGATGCAAGCTCTTTTGAAAAAGAAGAATGGGTTAAAAGTATTATTATTGCACCTTCTGAAAGGTATACTGTCGATGTTCTATTTGAAAAAGAAGGAATATATCCAATTCAAAGTTTAAGTCCTGAGAAGAATTATAATTTAGGTAAAATAAAAGTAACAAACAAAAAAAGCAAAAATAGTTATATTAAAATATTTAATGAAATTCATAATGATAAAGATATGATTGCTGAAATTGAAAAAGTAAAACCATATTTTGATAAACCAATCGACAAAAAATTATTACTAACTGTAAAAATGGAAATGGAACATGCAGAAGAAAATCCTCCTAAAATAGAATGGGAAGATACTATGCCTGAAATGAATTCTATGATGACATCAAAAGATGTTGTTTGGGAACTTTTAGATTTAGATACCAAAAAAACAAATATGGATGTCCATTGGAACTTTAAAAAAGGCAATTATTATAAAATTAGTATTTTTAATGATCCTAAATCCAAACACCCTATGCAGCATCCTATCCATTTTCATGGGCAAAGATTTTTAGTGTTAAGTACTTCAGGTATTAAAAATACAAATTTTGTTTGGAAAGATACTGTTCTTGTAAAAACAGGAGATACAGTTGAAATTTTATTAGAAGCTTCAAATGTTGGAAAATGGATGTCACACTGTCATATCGCTGAGCATTTGACTTCAGGCATGATGATGACATTTGATGTAGAAGAAAAATAAAATTTTGTCGATAAGCTAGTCCTATCTTGGAGATAGGACAATGGTTATTGATTTTAAAAATTTCACAAATTACTGTTTTATTTATATATTTCAATTTATATTATTAACTCCTCAAATTATTTATGCCCAAAATTACTGTGATAAAATAGGTAAAATATTTGTAATTGTTGCTCATGCAAATGATGATCTTTATTTTATGAATCCTAGAATTAAAAAAGAAATTGATAAAGGGCTTTGTATAAAAGTAGTTCATTTAACAGCAGGTTATAATATTCATGATAATTATATTGAAAGCATAGAAGGTAGTAAAGCAGCTTATGCACAAATGATTGGTATTTCATCACCAAATTGGTTAGAAAGCTGGGAATATATAAATGGAAAAGAAATTCATAAATTTATTTTAACGAAACAAAATGGACAATGGATAGAAATACAAGACTTAGGATTACCAAGTAGCTCAAGCTCAAGTTCGAATTCTCATTTTGGAGTAACTTTAGCAGAATTATTTCATGATTCTAATAAAACAACTAGAACAATTAATGGAAAAAAAACAGAATATAATTGGAAAGAGATACAAAATTATATAAATTCAATATTTTCACTTGAGAATCCTCAATTTATTTTTGCAACTGACCCATATGGAGTCTTTTTTGAAGATGGACGTGAAGGACAGCATCCTGATCATATTTTATCAGCAAAATTAGTCCAAAATTCAGATTTTGGAAGAATTAATTCTCCTAAAATATATTATTTTAAAACTAATCAAATTAATAATCTAGAAAAAAACTTATTGAGTAATGAAATATTTGAAAAAAAATTATATCTTTCAAGTTATAAAAGAAAAGATAATTCAGAATATCAATATATTTCACCAAAAATCCAAATAGACTGTATGGATAGTATAAATGAATTTAAGAAAATATATTCACCCTATGGCTGGGTTTGTAAAATGTATAAAGCCACTTCAGATAATTACATTATAGCAGAAATATTAAAAGATAGTAATACAAATAAATGTTTATTATTAAATAATGAAAATGATTTTATTTTTGGAGAAGATTGTAATTCAGCAAATTATATTTCAATCACTAAAGATGGAAATGCCTATCTTGCAAATTTAGGCAAAATTATCAATACTCCATTTGCTATTAATAGACAGATTCGTGCCAAAGCTTATGAACCAATTCAAAATTTTATATGGCAATATGATGGTTTTTCTAAATTAAGTTATTTAAATTTAAAAACGGGAGAAAGATATTGTGTAGATAATAAAGAAGGTCAAGCAATTTTAGAAAAATGTTCAAAATCTAGAACAGATCTCAATATTTTATTAAATAATAAAAATAATTTAATTTTATCTTCTTTAAAAAATATAAAAATAAGAAATACCGAAAATAATGAGAGCTGTTTAGCAATAGATAATGAATCCGTCCTTGTTTCTTCTTGCGACTCAGAAAATACATTATTAAATTTTCTACAAACAGGCCAAATACAAAGTGCAATAGATGAATCAAAATGTTTGCAAACAGAATTTTTTAGTGAAAATACTAAATTAACATTTAGTAAATGTAGCAGCAATAGTGCGGGTCAAATTTTTAAAATAAAAAATGTGGGAGAACATAATTATATTATTATAAATAATGCACTATCTATTTGTTTTGAAATTCGTAATGATTTAATTATTTCATCCTCCTGTACGGGTTATAAAAAACAATTATGGAATGTTATAAAAAATAATAATATTATTATACCATGAATATTACTAAAATTATTTTTTTATTTGATTTGCTCCAAATATTTTAAAAGTTTTTGATTCTATTACTTTTCCATTAATTTGAATATCTAGTTTATGATCTCCATTATAATATTTTCTAGTGCTAATCTCTTTAAATAAGTGTTTTTTAGTTATTGTAATTCTATCAGCAGGAGAAATTGAAATATTCTTTAGCTTAAAAACTTTAATAGAAGATTTTCCTTTATCACGTAAAAAATGAATACGATAATCTATAACTAAATTTTGTTGTTTTTTCATTTTAGAGGAAATGATAAATGAAAATTCTAAATTTTTTCCCATATATATTTTGTCTGAATTAAAAAAAATGTTTTCAATATGAATATCAAATTTAGTAGATACATCTAAAAAAGAGAGTGCAGTTGGATTTCCTTCTTTAATCAGATTTCTTAGTGAGTGCCTTATAATCCAATTTAATTTTTCTTTTTTTTCTTCTGAATTAGCCTCTTTTTTCCATTTATTCAATAATTCAAATATAATATTTGGGTGATCTTTAGAAATATCATTCAGGTGATTAGCAACGCTTTTACGAACATAAAGTTCATCATCAAATTTTAAATTTTCTAAAATAGGCAGGGTTAGGCTAGGGTCCTTTATAAAACTTTTAAGTTGTTCACCCCAAGGTAGCCTTGGTCTAGATCCCTCGCTTGCCCATCTGCGAACATGTTTATTTTGATCTGCAGAACAATTTATTAAAAAAGAAAGAGTCTTTTGTGTATCATTAATAAGGAAAGGTCTTATTGCCCATTCACTTGTAAATAATTTTGTTAACTCTTTTAAAGATTTAAGTGAAAGTTCTTTATCATTTTGGCCATAAAATTGGATATAATCTGTTATAGGCCATAAATCAAAATCTTCGAGCTTTGGAGAAGATGAAGTTTTCATTAATATTGAAATAGCTTCATTATAATTTTTTGGCAGAAGTTCATATAATATATCTCGTATTTTTGAAACCCTTTCTTTTAAAGTTAAATTTTCTAAAGATATATGATATTTTAAAAACGATTTTTTATCAAATTTAGGATAAATGGGACTAATCGCTTCATTCATTCGTATAAAATAATTTTTACCTAGTTTATGTTTAAGAGCCTTAGGATTTTCATCTGATTTCATATATTTTTCCAAAATGAATGACTCATTATATAATAAATGAGGAGGTATCTGTTAAAAATCATTTATTAATATTATTTTTTAACTCAGTCAAGTTTGGCTCAATATTTATAAAAGAAAGTTTTTTGTTTAATAATTTTTTTAATTCTTCTGAAATTGGAACTTTATCTAAAATAATAGGCTCAATAATATCATCAAACTTGCATGGGTCTGCAGTTGATACAACGATAGATGGATCTAAATTTAATTTATTTTTTACATAAAATGAAGTTGCCGTATGAGGGCATATAATATAATTATATTTATTATAAACTTCTTGTATTGTTTGCGATATTTTTATGTTATCTACACTTATTGCCATAATATTTTTTTTAAAAAGTTCATAGGCTGGAAACAAATGAGAGAGTCTCTCAAAATTACTTGGATTCCCCACATCCATTGCATTTGCTAATGTTAAAATACTCTTTTGAGGTAGATAAGTTCCCGAAGAAAGATAATCACAAATCACTTTGTTTTCATTGGTAGATAAAGAAATTTCATTGATAGGGAAACCCATTTCTCTAGCCCAAAAAGCAGCTGTAGCATTTCCTAAATTTCCAGTAGGTATAATATAGTTTGGTTTCTTATTATATAAAGAAAAGAATTGGTAACTTGAATAAGCATAGTATACAATTTGAGGCAAAAGACGCCCTATATTAATGCTATTCGCACTTGATATATGCATTTCATTTTGCCACCATTCATCTTGAAAAGCATCTTTTACAAGCTTTTGACAATCATCGAAAGTACCATTTACTGCAAAAGATAAAATATTTGAATCCCAACATGCAAGTTGTTGTTCCTGTTTTTTAGATACTTTTCCTTTAGGGTAAAGAATAATAACATTTATGTTTTCTTTTTTATAAAAAGCACTTGCTACAGCTGATCCTGTATCACCAGAAGTAGCAACCATTATTGTTACTTTATTTTTGTTATTTATTCTTGATAAACATTCTGCCAAAAAACGAGCTCCAAAATCTTTAAAAGATAGAGTGGGACCTTTACATAAATCTAAAATAAAAGTGCTCTCATTAATCCTATTTAGGGGAATAGGAAAAGAAAAAGCCTGATCACAAATTTCAGATAATTTATTTTGTAAAATATCATTTTCAAAAAAACCATTTAAAACCATCGCAGCAAAATCTGGAATTTTCATTTTTACATTAAAGTCATTTAAATTTATTTTTGGAAAATATTCTGGAATAAATAAACCACCATCTTTTGCAAGTCCTAATTTAATGCAATCACTTAAAGAATATTTTAAATTTTTATTCCGACTACTTATAAACAACATATCTTTATCCTTCAATTATTTCTTTAATGTATGCACCTTGAGCTTTAAAATTTGAAATCCAAAAATCAGACTCAATTCCATATTCTTTAAATTTATCTTGCATATTTTTAGCTATTTTATTAGCCATAAACTCATTTTCTGCAAAAGCAAATAGACTTGGTCCCGATCCTGAAAAAGATACTGAAATTGCGCCCGAATCCATTGCACTTTGTTTTACTTCGTAGAAATTAGGTATTAATTTAGCTCTCTGTGGTTCAACTACATAATCTTCACTTGATTTTTTTAAAAGCTCAAGATCATTTTTATATATAGCCGAAATAAAGCTTGCTAAATTAGCGCATTGTTTAACATGTAACTTTAATGATAAATCATTTTGTAATGCATCTCGAGCATCTTTAGTATTAACTCTTAAATGTGGGTGAATGACTATATTATATATTTCAAGCGAAGGTAATGTAACTACATTAATGGGATTCGATGATTGAATTAAAGTCATTCCACCAAAAAGAGATGGAACTATATTATCTGCATGCTTATGTCCGCATGCAATTTCTTCACCAAAAAGAGCATATTCTGCAAGTTCATTTTTAGATAATGGGTTTTCAAGAAATGCGTTCAAAGCAACCAACGCTGCTACGGAAGAGGCTGCGGATCCACCCATTCCAGATCCAATGGCAATTCCTTTTTGAATATAAATAGAAAATCCAGTTGAAATAGAAAGATCATCGCACAGTTTTTTTACAACTGCAGAAGCCGCATTTTTTGAGGTTTCTAACGGAATATTTGATTCTCCACTTATTTCGACAATGATAATTTGATTATCGTCCCTTTTTTTTAAAGTAACAATATCTCCTACATTATGTATAGCGAATCCTAAAATATCAAAACCAACCGCTACATTGGCGCATGTAGCGGGAGCAAACGCACTAACAGACTTTAAATTTTTTTTAATCATAAAATTATTCCTCAATTTAAAGATGAAGTTAAGCGTAATATATCTGCAAATATTCCGGCTGCCGTAACTTCAGCACCAGCCCCTGGGCCTTGAATAACAAGAGGATGTTTATGATATCTTTTTGTATTTATAATAATCATATTATCAGTTCCTTGTAGGCGATTAAATGGATGATTATTTCCATAAGAATTTAAATTCACTGTTACATTACCGTCTTTATTTATTGAACCTACATAACAAATTTTTTCATTTTTTTGATTTGCGCTATCGACAAATTTTCCCATTATTTTATCACATTCTGAAATACGTTCCATAAATTCATTTAAAGAACATGATTTTAAATGCTCTGGTACAAGACTATTTACAGTAATATCATCAAATGAAAGGTTAAGTCCTATTTCTCTCCCTAAACATATTAATTTACGAGCAACATCATTTCCGGATAAATCTTCTCTTGGATCGGGTTCGGTATAACCAAGATTTTTTGCTTCTAATACACATTCAGAAAAGAGTTTTCCTTTTGACATTTCATTAAAAATATAACTTAAAGTTCCTGAAACAATTCCTTCAATGCTGTAGACTTCATCACCAGTTTTAATTAAATCCTGTAATGTGTTTATTACAGGAAGCCCTGCGCAAACAGTTGCCTCATAAAAATATTGAGAGTTTTTTCTTAAAGCTAATTTTTTTAGATTTTTATAATAAATAATATCGCCAGAGTTAGCATGTTTATTGGGTGTTATAATATGAATTCCTTTTTCCATCATGTTTAAATATTCATTTGCAACTAAATTATTAGCAGTACAGTCAATCACAACAGAATGTGTTACATCATCATCTATCATATGATTTACAAATTCGGACATATTTGCTTCGATTGCATTGTCTTTTATAAGAAGATTCCAGTTTTCTAAATCTATAAAATCATGAGAAAGTAACATTTTTTTACTATTCATGATTCCTCTAATCACAAAATTCACATTATATTTTTCTTTTAATATTTTACAATTTTCATTTATTTGATTAATTAAAGCACTGCCAACTAGGCCACAACCAATCAAACCGATGGAGACTGTTTTATGAGATAGGTAAAAACCAGAATGAACCGCTTTTAAAGCTTTGTTTACTTCTTTTTTGTCTATTACAACAGAAATATTTCTTTCCGAAGAACCCTGGGCAATTGCAGTTATATTTATATTTGCATTTGCTAAAGTTGAAAATAATTTACTAGCAATTCCTAAAGTTCCTACCATTTGCTCTCCAACAATAGCAAGTATGGCACAATGATTATTAACAGAAATTTTTTCAATTTGTTTTCTTGATAATTCAAATTCTAAATTGATATTTAATGCTTTTAAAGCTTTTTCAGAATTCAAACGAGAAACAGCGAAACAAATTGAATATTCTGAGCTAGCTTGAGAAATTAAAATGACTGAAATATTTTCACGTTGAATGATATCAAAGATACGAGAAGCAATCCCCGAAACACCAATCATTCCTGCTCCTTCAATATTAATTAAAGAAACATCTTCAATACTTGTAACTCCTTTAATTAAATACTTTGAATTTTCAGAATCATTTGAAATTAATGTTCCTTCCCCTTTAGGATTTAATGTGTTTTTAATATAAATTGGAATATTTTTTAATAGTGCAGGCGCTATTGTTTTTGGATGAATTACTTTAGCTCCAAAATAAGCTAATTCTAATGCTTCTTTATAGGAAACCTTTGCAATCGGAAATGCTGATTTTACTTTTTCTGGGTTTGCGTTATAAATTCCATCTACATCTTTCCAAATATATAGTTTTTTTGCATTTAATAAATTAGAAAAGACAGAAGCAGAAAAATCACTCCCATTTCTTCCTAAATTTGTTCTTTTTCCATGAATATCAGCTGCTATAAATCCTGTTACAACAAGTCTGTCAAATGGATTATCTTTTAAAAATTCATTTAGTTTTGTTTGGCTTAAACCCCAGTCAATACATTGAATTTCATTTTTATAATAAGTAAAAATAATTTTAGAAGCATCTAAATATTCACTTTTATGATATTGTGATAAATACGCATTCAAAATTTTTGCTGACCAAATTTCACCAAAGCCAATCACATAATCTTGAATTTCACTTGAATAAAATGATATTTGTTTTACAGTTTCTAAAATGTTTCTAATAATATTGAAATCTTCCAATATATTGTTTTTTACAATTTGTTTATTATCTGTTAAAATATGATCACAAATAATTAAATGATTCTTCTGAATAGTCTCTAATATTTCAAGATAGGAGTGATTTTCTTTTGCTAATTCAAGTATAGATTGAAGTGAGGAGGTAGTTCCTTTTGTTGCTGAAACAACAATAATACTATTTTTTTCTTGAATGATGTTGTTAATTTCAAAAAAACTTTTCGCATTTTTAAGACTTGATCCGCCAAATTTATGCACAATATAATGATTCATACTTTCCTCTTTAAAAGCAGATTGATTTATATAATAAATAAAAATTTATTATTTATTTTTTATTTTTTTATTTAATTGAAAAAATAAAGATACGTTATTAGTTTAACGTAATAATAGATGTAGGGGTGATCCCTGATGTGGTGGTCGTAATTGTGCAAATTGTATTTAGATTTAATAATTTAGAATGAGATAAAGATCGTTTTGAATTGCACAAACACTTAAGGTGATACATGTGGCTTACCTTTCTAAAGGGAACCATTTATATAAATCTTTCAAACTTTTGAAAGAAAAATCATGAATGCCAACAAAATTTAAATATGAGAAGGCACGTTTTCAAAATATATGCTATTTTTTTTAAATTTCCAAGAGTAAAATTAAAATTTTCATTTAATGTTCATTTGAATGTCATTTTTAAAAATTAATTTTGATTTATTGCGAGTCGTTTTTTAAAGTTGTCATAAAATTTTACAGCAGATTCCATAGGGAGAGTATAAAAAGGTGGGTTATTATAGTATGTCTTTCTATTTGAAAGAACATTAGATAGAGTTTTATCTAATATCTCATTCTGTAACCTTATTTCAAGATTGAGAAAACTTTCATCACATTCGATATTTATAGCGCACATAGATATATTATGGTCTCCTAAAATCATCCTTTCATAAACAGCATGGCCAAATAGAAAGGGTATCGAAAAAGATCCGCTTTGAACCAAAATACAGCCACCTTCATCAAACATAGTCATATAATCTTGTTCCCTCATTCGCGAGGGAGGAGAGGTTTTCCATGGGAATACAGCATGTTCATCAAACGAAATAAATTGCCTCATGTTAAGTGCTGATTTTGACTTAGGAAAAGTATACCAGATCTGAGCGTTATAAAAATCGTGCCAATTTTGAAGCCGTGTTCGAACTTCTCCTTTTAAAAAAATTCTAGGTTCATAAAGACTTTCAAACCCTTCTGCACTTCGGCTTCCTTTTTGAAGAACAAACCGTATATTGTGCCCAGACCAAGATTTGATTCCTTCTGGCTTTTTGTCATTTAAATCGTATAAATTAGGCCAATCTGAGTTGTTTGAAAAAATCTGTCCATATGGCATAATAGGAAAGAACAACTCAGAGCAACTCAAAAATTGCGAATCCCAGCTTCTGATTGTAGGTTGGGGGACGTGCTCTCTTTTTTTTTCAACCCTTGCTTCATTAGGGTGCGCCATGTATTTAGCCTCATTGTATATAGTACTTGATCTCGATCCCGAAATTATGGTTACAGATCGCGATCGCGTTTTACGCTCTCTTCGTGAAAAATTAAAGCAAAAATTTAGTCATCGTATTACGGTTCGAGCAGATGAGGAAGAAACTTCATTAGCTATTGCTTTATTTGATGATAATTATGAAAGAATTAAATCACGTTTAGATGAGCTTCATGAAAGAGTCGATGCAGCTGGAGAAGCGCGAATTCGATTTCATCAAGGACAGATTTTTTACTGGTTCAATGGTAAATTTGTTGAGACAAATGATAGTCTAGCATATAGTGAACAAAATTTAAGCGAGTTTAAAAGTGGAACAAATATTACTCGCTCATTTCGTGCACAGGAAAAAACAATTGTGTACACAGATAAGGATGAAGATATGTCTTCAATTCCATCAAGATTTTCAAGAAGGAATTTAAGAATTCCTACACGAAAGTGAGAGCTTTTCAATGACTTTACCTAAAAGAAAAATTTTGTTTACAATCGCAGCGATAGCTATTGTTGTTCCAATAGGACAATATTTTAAAATTATTCCTTCTTTTCAATTTGCTATCTCTGAAGAGAGTCCTAAAAAAGCAACAAAATCAACAATCCCATTTCTAACCTGTTCGACTTTATCAGACAGAATGAAAGACTTTTTAAAAAATCATTATGATTTTCGTTCTTTTAATGAAGAATTATCAAAAAGAACATTTGATATGTTCATAAAACTTCTTGATCCTGGAAAACTTTATTTTACAAAAGAAGACATATCTGAATTTGCAAAACAAGAGCCTAGTTTATTTAAAAATATTAATAATTATGATTGTAGACTCATAACGGGTGAAAATGGAATTTACGAACGCTATAAAAAGCGCTTAAATGAAGCTACTATATTGGCAAAATCAGCACTTAATGAAAAACCCGATTTCACAAAAGAAGAATTTATTGAAACCGATAGAAAAAAAACGGACTGGGCAAACTCACCTGCAGACTTAAAGGATCGCTGGCGTAAAACAATTAAATTTATTATATTAAATATGAAAGATTCTGATGAAATTGAAAAAATAAAAACACGTCTTTCAAAAAGATATGACTTAATTAAAAAGGATGTTGAGGGTAAATCAACGGACGATATTTATTCTTTATTTTTAAATTCTTTTGCTCTTTCATTAGATCCTCATTCTAGTTTTTTAACGCCTGTAGATAATCAGCAATTTCAAATGGACTTTAGTTTAAAGTTTGTAGGGATTGGCGCTACTTTAAAAGGGATTGATGGTTATACCATTATAGATGCCATTGTTCCTGGAGGAGCAGCTGCAAAAGATGGACGTTTAAAAAAGAATGATAAAATTGTTGCCGTTGATTCAGGTGATGGGTCTGGAATTCAAGATGTGATTGAAATGGACTTAAGTAAAGTTGTGCAACTTATTCGTGGAAAAGAAGGCACAATTGTTAAGTTAGTTATCTTAAGAAAAGATCTTGATGGAAAAATGAATCGTTTTACAGTTACTTTAAAGAGAGCTGTTGTTCAAATTAAAGATAGTGAAGCTAAAAGTGATATTTTAAATATAAATAATAAAAAAATAGGTATCATTAACTTACCAAGTTTTTACATTGACTATAAAGGATGCCAAGATAATCCAAGCTCATGCCGCAGTTCATCAAATGATATGTTACGTGAAGTAAAAAAATTAAAAGCATCTAAAGTAGACGGAATCGTTGTAGACTTAAGACGAAATGGTGGTGGCGATTTATCTGAAACACAAAGAATTGTTGCATTATTTATTAAAGATCCTATTGTCACTCAAGTAGAAGATAAAGAAAAAAATGTAAGAACTTTGTCTGTTGAAGTTAAAGAACCTGCCTACACGGGCCCTCTAGCTATTTTAGTAAGTAAATACACAGCATCTGCATCTGAAATTTTATCGGGAGCAGTTCAAGATTATGGAAGAGGTCTTATTTTAGGCGACTCCAGAACTTTTGGAAAAGGAACTGTGCAAACGGTATTTGAGGTGCCTGGCACGGGTGGTCGTTCTACCGATGGCGCTATTCATGTTACCATTGCTAAATTTTTTAGACCTAGTGGTAAAAGTAACCAAGAAAAAGGTGTTTTATCCGATATCATTATTCCCGATATCATAGATGCCACAGACATTGGTGAAAAAGAAAATGATTATGCATTACCTTATACAACAATAAAGGCTTCACGTGATTTTAAACCTGAGCGCGATTTAAAAGAGGATATATCTAAATTACAAAAAATGAGTTCAGAGCGTGTTGATAAATCTGCAGAATTTAAAAAAATTGTAGACGCTATTAATAAAGCCCGTAAAGATAAAAATACTTTAGTTTCCTTAAAAGAGAACAAAGACACAAAAGATAAAGATAAAGAGAAAAATGTTGCCCAAAATAGTTTAAAAACGAAAGAGAAAAAAATAGTAAACAATAAGGATACAGCTTCCAAAGAAAAAGAAAAAGAAAAAATTGATAAATTAAAGACATCAAATGAAGAGCTAAGCTTTTTATCAGAAGACGAAGATACTCCAGAGTTTTCTACCAAAGTTGTAAGAAAAAATGATATTCAATTAAAAGAGGCTGCAAATATTTTGTTAGATGAAATTCGTTTAACAAGTAACTTTAAAAAAGACTAAAAAATAATAATTATTTTTTATACAACTTAATATAATTATTATTTTATATATTTTAAAAGAGATTTAATATGACAGAAAAAATATACGATATAACCGTTTTAGGTGGTGGTCCTACAGGTATTTTTACAGCATTTTATGCAGGAATGAGAAATGCAAGTTGTAAAATAATTGATTCCATGCCGGCATTAGGTGGAAGACTTACCGCTGTTTATCCAGAAAAATATATTTATGATGTTGCTGGTTTTCCAAAAATATTGGCTCGTGATCTTGTAGATAATTTAATTGAGCAGATAAAACCATATCAAACTGAAATTTGTTTAAATGAAACATCAGAAGGTCTGTCAAAAAATCAGGATGGAATATGGGAACTCCAAACAAATAGAGGAATTCATTTTACAAAAACGATAATCATTGCCGCAGGAGTTGGCTCCTATAGTCCCAAAAAACATCAAGCACCAGGTGCCGATAAATTTGAAGGCAATGGCATTTCATATGCTGTTATAGAAAAATCTATTTATAAAAATAAAAATGTCATCATTGCAGGTGGTGGTGATTCCGCATTAGATTGGGCTAATGAACTCGTTACGATAGCAAAATCTGTTACATTAGTTCATCGATCCGATAAATTTAGAGCTCACGATGATTCTGTTAATAAGTTGCAAAAATCAAATGCTCGAGTTATTTTAAATTCGGAAATTGCGGGATTTTATGGGGATAGTCAATTAAAAGAAGTTTTAGTTAAAGGCTTAGATGATCATAGAGAAGAAATTATTCAAGTTGATGATGCTTTAATCATGTTTGGTTTTAATAGTTCCTTAGGAAAAATTAAAGAATGGGGACTTAATTTGTCTGGCAATGGCATTTGTGTAAATGAAAAAATGGAAACAAATTTACTAGGTATTTTTGCTGCTGGCGATATTGCAAAATATTCTGCTAAATTAGATCTTATCGTAACTGGTTTTTCAGAAGCGGCAATTGCAGTAGCTTTTGCTAAAGTATATATGAATCCAAAAGAAAAAGCTCAACCATTACATTCAACGACTATAATGGAAATAAAAGAAAAGAAAGAAAAAAGGCTAAATTCATTATGAAAGGATTTTGAAATGAATCGTAAGTTTCTCTTTGCTAGTGGAATAATATCAACAGCATTTTTAATTGTATCTTGTGAAACTTCTAAGGGAGATTCACTTAAACAAGATGTTACTTTAATGCCAAAAAGCGGCTCAAAAGCAGAAGCAATGCTTTCTGTTGTAGAGCTTTCTGGAGGTGGTATTCAAATTACTGGTAAAGTAACTGGATTAGAGCCAAATAGTGTTCACGGATTTCACATCCATGAAAAAGGAGATTGTTCCGATCCAGCCGCTATGAATGCAGGAGGACATTTTAATCCAGATAAGGAACACGTCCATGGCACTTCAATTGCAGCTGGAAAATATGATCACCAGCACGCTGGAGATCTTGGAAACATCAAAGCAAATCCATCGGGTGTTGTCATGATTGATATCACAGTTAAATCTCCATTAACTCTAAATAAAGACAGTAAATATACAGTTTCAGGAAAGGCTTTTGTAATTCATGCCGATCCTGACGATGAAAAAACAGCTCCAGCTGGTAATGCAGGCAAAAGAATTTTATGTGGTGTGATTAAATAAAGCATAGGATATTTAATGCTTGAACCTAAAAAAAATTCAGAGCATTTTTGTTACTTAAATAAAGAATCTATTCAACAAGATATCTATCGGGAATGGCTTATCGGAAATGGTTTAGGGAGTTATGCTTCAGGAACCATTTCTGGAATTTTAAATAAAAGATATCATGGTTTATTTATCTATTCAGATAAACCACCACTTAGTAGAAAATTATATGTTTCTAAAATTGAAGAAACGATTGAAATAGAAAATCAATTATTTTTATTAAGTTCAAATAAATGGGCAAGTGACAATAATTTATTTCCAAAAGGATTTATTCATTTAGAATGTTTTTATTTAGATGAAAATATTCCTGTTTGGGTTTATAATTGTAATGGTACTTTTATTGAAAAAAGGATAATAGTTCCTATTGAACAAAATATTGTTTATATTACTTACAAACTACTATCTACAAATACCGATAAAGTTATAAAGTTAAAATGTGATGTTTTTGTAAATAATAGAAATTTTCATCACCTTTCAAATTTAAATTATATTAATATTAAATCAATTGAAAATGGAAATTCAATTGATTTTTTAAATCATCAAAATGATTTTTTATTTGAAATCAATTCAAATTTTTTAACTAGTAAAATAGAAAATATTTTATATTCAAATTATGACCTTCAAGAAGAATTCAATAGAGGCTTTGATCATATTGAAAACCATATATTAGGTTCTTCGTTTTATACTAAATTAAAATTAAATGAAATTTCTGAAATAAAAATAAGTACAAATAAATATCAAGAAAAAAATAATTTTAATTCTGTAAATAGTATTCAAGAGATAAAAAAACAAAATCAGATTCTTTTACAAAATTGGAAAAAAACCACAAAATATACTCCAAAATGGATTGAACAACTAATCTATTCTGTAAATATTTTTATTGTAAATCGAGCGAATCAAAAAGATAAAAAAGCAAAAAGTATACTTGCTGGGTATCATTGGTTTGGGGACTGGGGTAGGGATACAATGATAAGTCTCCCTGGTTTATGCTGCGCAACAGAACAATTTGATATTGCAAAATCTATTCTTGAAAATTATTCGCATTATATTAGCGAAGGAATGCTGCCAAATCGTTTTCCCGATGACTCCGAAATACCTGACTACAATACTGTTGATGCGACTATGTGGTTCTTTGAAGCAATATCAAATTATTTTAAATTAACTCAGGATCTTCCTTTTTTAAAAGAAATTTATTCAAAATTAGAAAATATTATAGAACATCATTTAAAAGGAACACGATTCCATATTAAATGCGATCCCAATGATGGACTTTTATTTGCAGGACAAGAAGGATGTCAACTTACTTGGATGGACGCCAAAATTGGAAATTATGTTGTTACTCCTCGAATTGGAAAAACGATTGAAGTAAATGCACTTTGGTATAATGCTATTAAAAATATGGAATATTTTGCAGATATTTTAAATCAGGATAAAAAAAAATATTCTCAATTAAGCAATTTAATTGAACAGGGATTCGAACGTTTTTGGAATGAAAATTTAGGATATTGTTACGACGTCATTGACGGGCCTAATGGAAATGATGAATCTTTACGACCAAATCAAATTATAGCTGTTTCTTTAAATTATTCTCCTTTAAACGAATATCAAAAAAGAAATATTATTGATATATGTGGGAAAAATCTTGTTTCTTTTTTTGGTGTAAAAAGTCTATCAAAAAATTCAAACGATTATAAAAATAAGTATATTGGAACCCCTTTTGAAAGAGATAGTGCTTATCACCAAGGGACAATTTGGAGCTGGTTACTTGGAAATTATGCTATAGCTTATTATAATGTAACATTAAATGCTTCTGTTGCTATAGGTTTTTTAGAG
Organism: Silvanigrella paludirubra; assembly: GCF_009208775.1. Lineage (NCBI taxonomy): Bacteria > Pseudomonadati > Bdellovibrionota > Oligoflexia > Silvanigrellales > Silvanigrellaceae > Silvanigrella > Silvanigrella paludirubra. The sequence continues at coordinate 565,734 of NZ_WFLM01000001.1, forward strand.
CCCTTGGAAAAACATATCAATGAAGCGGGAATTGGTTTTATCAGTGAAATATTTGATGCTGAAAGTCCTTATAAACCTAGAGGATGTATTGCGCAAGCTTGGGGCGTTGCAGAGACTTTACGTGCTTGGAAGTTTTTATCTAATAAACTTTAATCTATAAGATGAATACTTAATTTTCTGCAAATAATATTGTCTATAAAATTTACTAATATTTATTATAGGTTATATATGAAGCTCGATAAAATGAGCTTCATTTCTCATGAATAAAATCTCGTGCCATATTACACAAAAATGACTCTTATATGAAATATTACTCAAAAACGCACTTTATTGATGCAATTTATAGCAACTAGATCTTATAACCTGAATTAGGATCCTGCTTGATGACTCATATAGCCATCTAAAAGGAAAAATTTCACTTTGGCTGTTAAGAATCCACAGTTAATTTAGGAGTTTTAATTTGACTTTAAATCAAAATAAAAATGTGGAAAACTGGTTTACTAAGTATCTTTCAGAAATTGATTCTTCTGAAGGATATTGCATTAATTCAGGACAAATTCTGCAAAATTTTTTTGGCATTAGAGACGGATATTGCGCAGGTTTATCTTTAGTATGGATCCTATGCTGCTTAAATGAAATTGGCAATTTAAAAAATTTAAATTTACACGATGCTTTTTATACAAAAAGAAAATTGAAACTAAAAAATGATGAGAATCAATCTTCAATTTTAAATGAATTATCAGAAGATTTTAAAAAAAATAAAGTGAGTCTAGATTGGTTTTTTTCTTCTATTGAATATATAAAAGATCATTATAATTCTAAAAGTTTTATTAGGTTTGAAAATTTAGAGCATAATCAAGAGATTTTGAGATTTAAAAAATATATACAAAATTTTGATGAATTAACGAGAGAATCTTTAATTTATAATGACGTTTCAGTTTGTAATTTTACAAGAGATCAATCTAATAATCCTCTATTTGATAATATATCTGAAATATTTAAAGATTATATAAAAAAAAATGGGGATATTGATTTAAAAATTCTTGTTTGTTCACCTCAACACGCTATGGCTCTTTATATAAAACCAATTATTGATACAAATCAATATGCCATTATTTTTTATGATCCAAATACCAATTCACCTCCTTTTAAAAATAGAGTCAAAAAAAATGCAACTGATTTAATTAATGAAATTAAGGCGATGATTTCTTCATGTTTTTATATTTTAACTACAAAAAATACACCGATATATTTTATAAATTTAACAAATTTTAATTCAGATCGATTTCAAAAATATAAACCTTCATTCATTGGATTTAGAAAAAATCAAGATATTAACTATGTTCAAAATATAAATAAATTATTATGCTATTTCGGTTTTAATTTATGCGATTATTCCTTTAACTATATTATATCACAAAAAAATATTGATCTTAACTATACTGATTCTGAAAGAAATTTTAACATATTATATTATTTAATTAAAAAAAATATCAAAGATAAATTAGAAATATTGTTGAGACATCCTAGTTTAGACGTTAATTTTATATATAAAAATAATGATAATATTTCAGTGTTTGAGTTTGCAGATAGGTGTGCTGCTTTTTCTAAGGATTATGACATCCTTAAATTATTATTAGAACATCCTAAAATAAGCAATATTACTAAGAAAAATAATTATAATAGATTAACATTTTATAAAAATTTCAAACATAATGAAATATATCCTGAAGAAGATGCTCCATTTAATGGTGATATTATAAAATATACAGATTATTACTTTAATAATAAAAAATTTAAGTATTCAAAAAATAACAAAATGGATACTAACTCATTTATGAAAAAAGAATTAGTATATGCATCAGAAGTTGAAATTGTATTATCTAAAAATGAAATTGCTTTTCCTATTAAAAATATAAATTATGAAATAACAAAAGCAAATTATTTATCTGAGAAAAGCCCTGTTTTTCAATTTGCCAATCAATCTTCATCTTTTAGTTTGATACAAAAAACAAAAAAAGAAGAGAGTAACAATATTATAATTAAAAAAATAGATAAAAATAAAAAAGAGATAATGCCCCTTTCGTCTAAACCTGAAACTAAAAAAACGAATTTTACTCACATAGATTCATTTAGAAATTTACAAGCAGATCAAAAGGATCCTTTATCATCATTAAAAAATAATGATTTTCAATCAACAAAGAAATTCATTGAAGATAATGAAAATATTAGTATGAAAGATATAGATGGAAATACTTTATTACATCTTGCCGCTTTAAGTGGAAATATGGAAATTATAAGATCCTTAATTTATAAAAATCCAAGATTAAGTACCGAAAAAAATAAACATGGCAGAACTCCGAAAGATTTAATTAGTTTTAGTTTTGATAAAAGAGAAATATATAATTATTTAAAAAAATTCGAAGATGCTTGCTCTAAAAGAATTTATTAATAATACTTATGAACGATTTGCTATTAAACTTGCATTAAATTCAAGATTTTTCATAATTATATTAAAAACTTCTAAGGTTTTTTCATTATAATTGACTTTATTTAAATCATATTGAATCTCGTTATTGTAATTATTTACAATATTTTTAATTATAGAATTTATTGATTTTTTAGCATTATCACTTTTCAATATTTTTAATTTATGATTCGCCCCTCTTGGGTCATCTAAACGAAATTTATCATAATCTAGACTATTTAATTCATTTCTTACTCTAATGATTTTGAAGAATTTATTCATTATTGTTAGAAAATTTTTTTTAATATTTATTAATGAATAAAATAAGAAATTTAAAATTTTGATGAATTTGATATTGATAAAATTAAGACTTATAATTTGTGAAAATTTTATTTATTTTTTTTATTTCGTTTGAATCTGCTATTTTTGTAGCTGTGTATTTATAACCATTTTCGTCACTTAGCCCAGTTATTTTGTCTGGAAAATTTAATTTAATTAATAGCTTTGAAAGTCCCTTTACTTCTTCATATGGGTATGAATTATTATTAAATTTACAAATAATATTTTGACAAGAAATTATAATTTTTGAATTATTAAGTTCATTTATTTTAATTAAAAAATAACTTTGGTGATTATCGCTTATTTCATTAACATCAGAGGGGAAATAAGTAGAAGCGCTATTTGTTGGGGTAACATGAGACACAATATAGTAATTTGTAGGCTGTTGTGAATGTTCGTGAATACTTGAATTAGAATTTTTACTATAAAAAAATTTTTGGGTATCTTGAGTAAAACTATTTGAGTTTGAACTCTTGCCACAAGACGATATCACAAAGAGATTTAAAATTAATAAGATAAATGCAGGCAATATTTTTCTCAAAGATGAAACCCCATTCAAGTAAATCATATTCGCAATTAACCATTATGATTTTTAATTGGTTAAAAAAATATTTTAGTGTCATTTATCTTGATATCCTAAAATTTTAAAAATGGAAAGATAATTTATAAAAAAATTTGACTTAATCTTAAAAAATAAAAAAAGATATAAAAAAAGCTCTTTAATTAAACAAAACAGTGAATTATTAGAATTCACTTAACTTCCAATGTGCTTAATATTAAAGCAGCTTCTTCATCATCAAGAATTTTAAATTTTCCTTCCTTTTCATTATAAGAATATACATCTGCCGTTGCAATATCAAACCACCAGCAATAAATTTTTAACTTATTTTGTTTAATTAGTTCTTGAACAATTGGGTATGTTTCCATATGAATTTTTTGCTCTAATACATTTATCTGTGATAATTGATTATGAGGTTTTAATCCTTTATTTATTTCAAAACCATCGTTTAATTTTTTTAAAGCCGACTCACCATACTGTAGCCATGACCTTAAATTTGGCGAAGAAATTGTAAGACGATTTTGAAGAATTCCCTGCATGGCACCACATTCAGAATGACCACAGATAATAATGCTTGAAACCTTTAAGGTTAGTAATGAGAATTCAATGGCAGCCGCTTCAGATTCGTCTCCCACAGAGTATCCATTACGACTGCATGGAGGTATCATATTACCTACATTTCGAATAACAAAAACATCTCCGGGATCGGTAGAAGCAAATAAGTTCGCAACAACACGACTGTCTGAACAAGCTATAAATAAGGCATCTGGAGACTGTCCTAAGGCAAGTTTTGCAAATGTTTCTCTATATCCAGGCAAAATATTGCGTCTAAAGTCAGTTATACCATTAATAAGTTTTTTCATAAATGCCCTTTAATTAATCTTCTAAATTAAAAATACTTTTCTAATGAATTGGCAATAGGAAAAGCACTTAAATTCAACCAAATATCGTATTTACAGATTTTTTTAAATAGTTTGGATCCTTTTTTTACATTGATTTAAGACTTATGTCAAAAATCATTTATTAAAATATTTCTTTAATCTATTGATTTTTTCATTGTCAAAGCACATTTTTCTATTAATTATTAAGAATTTATAAGTTGAATTACTTCTTTTACTTTTTTATGAGCTTCAATTGGATGCCTTAGGGGTTTATCAAAAATGAGTTTGTAATGATTTGAACGCCCCGTTTTTTCCTTAATAATAAATCCAGATTCCTGTAGGTCAGCTACAATTTTTTGGACTGCTCGTTCTGTTATACCTATTTTTAATGCAACTTCGCGAAGAACCATTTTTGGGTCTTGCGAAAGCAAAATCATGACATGGGCATGATTAGTAAACACAGTCCAGCTTTTAGATGAATCTGTGGATAGCTCTGCATTTGACTCTGTTGTATCTGCCTTAATTTTAATCATTATTTTAGCCTAGCAAGAATTCTGTTTACGGACTCACTTTTATTTTAGCAGATGACATATTGAAAAGAAACATTACCAATTCATAATTTATTACTCATGAATTTGAATTAGCGAATAAAATTTCGTATAATTCCTTTGTTCTATTTAACAGAGGAGAATAGTTAATGTCTTTTCCATTTGAAATTAGCTTTGCCTTATTGTCCATTCCGCTTTTAAGCCTTATTTTGGGGTGGGTATTTTGTTTTCGTGATAAATTTTTAAAATATTCTTTGGCCTTAAGGGTTATAGAGCTTTTTAGTGGCTTTTTGTTACTTTTATATGTGTTTTTAAATAAATCGTTTGAATTTAATTTTTTTAGTGGTACTTTCTTTTCTACACTTCAAATTTATTTTGGTTTAAGGGCGGATGAATTATCTGTCGTTATTCTTTCTATGATATTATTTTTATCACTTTGCATATTTAAATATTCAATAAGATATTTTGATGGTGACCCAAATAAATATCGTTTTTTTAAAGATTATCAGTTCACAATTTTTTTTGTAGTTCTTCTTGTTTTATCTAATAATTTATTGATGTTTTTTTTAGCATGGCACGGAATAAGTTATGGCCTTCACAAATTACTCCTATATTATCCTAATAGACCCAAAGCTATTTTAGCAGCAAATAAAAAATGGTTTGTAAGTCGTATTGGAGACTGCTCTCTTCTCATAGCGATTATTTTAACATATTATTTTTTTAACACCTTAAATTTTTCTGAGCTTATATCGATTTCCCATAATTCCGAAGCAATGACACAACTCCAAAATGAAAAATATTCTTCTTTTATTGGAGTTTTTGTTGCCATAGGTGCTTTAGCAAAATCAGCTCAATTTCCCTTTCATTTTTGGCTTCCTGAAACCATGGAAACACCAACACCAGTCTCTGCACTTATGCATGCTGGAATCATAAATGCAGGTGGTTTTTTAATTCTCCGTTTTTCTCCTATATTAATTCACGCTACTTTTTTTCATACAATTCTTTCTATCATTGGAGGATTTACAGCAGTATTTGCTGCTTTAGTAATGATGACTCAAACAGATATAAAGAAACAGCTTGCCTATTCCACAATTAGTCAATTAGGTTTCATGATGATCCAATGTGGAATTGGTGCATATACATTTGCATTATTTCATATGATAGCTCACGGCTTTTATAAAGCCTATTCATTTTTATCAACACCTAGTATTTTAGAGGAAAATAAAGCTCCTAAAAGAAATTTATCAAATTTTGGTTTAATATTTTCTTATTCTGTTTCTTTATTTTTCATTTTAATAGCTTTTTTTCAAAAAGAACTCCCATTTAATTCAGCTCAATTTATTTATGTGGGAATACTAATTTTAGCTTTGACACAAGTTATTGGTTCAAGAAAAGAACTTATTTTTGCACTTAAAAAAAACCCATTATACTCGGGACTATTTTTTGTAATAAGTATTTCTTTATATTTATTTTTTGAATTTGAAGTTTCTAAAAAATTTAAATACATATTTCCATCAGACTTTGACTCTGGAATTATAAATATGATTTCTACCATATTTATATTTGTTTTATTTTCATTTGGTATTTATTTAGCAAAATTAATTCAAGACATATCAAATTCTAATTCTAAAAAAATATGGGTGTTCTTTTGGAATGGAGGCTATATTCCAGCAATTTCATCAAAACTATTTAAAAAAGAATGAGGTTATCAATTATGAATCCTATTTCTAATATAATAAAAGACTCTTTAAATGTTGTCAGCCCATCCTGGCCCTTACATTCATTTGTTGGTGTTAACCCATTTTGGAATTTAAAAGAAAAACCATTTTATCTAACATTATCTGAATTGAGTTGTATAAATGGAGAAAATTTATTTTTACCAATTAATTATTTCTTAGATAAATATAATAATGGAGTTATAACATATCATGATATTAAAAAATCTATTGAATTATTAAATCATTTTAATATTAAATATAATCAAGATATTCAGTCCTTTTTAAGAGAAAGTTTAGAAGAGCAAGAACACTTATTAAGTTTTAACACTTATAGTGAATTTTTGGGAAATTTAGAAAATATTAACGTAAAAGAAATTATTGTTGATGAAATTACAAAATATTGTTCTTCTTATTTTGACCTTGGTCAAGCTGCTTTTAGTCTTAAAAATACCAAAAAAAGACTTTATTCTGAGTGGAAAGAACTTATTATTTACGATAAAACAATTTCTTATTTAGGATATAAAAATAATTTTTTAATTGAAGAAAATATTCCTGATAATCCCGAAGAAATGATAAATAAATGTCTTATTATTTTGAATATTAATAATGAAAATAATTTTAAAAATTATTTAATGAAAGTTTGTAAACACATTATGGGATGGTGTTCACATATAAAATACCAAATATGGCAAAATGATCTTGAATTAAATAAGAACTATAAAGGAACAAAATTAGAAGATATCATTGCAATTTTTATGGCATATGAATGTGTCATTAAAAATTCAAAAAAGCATTGGGATGAAGCTTGGGCTAAATTTTTAACACACCAAGAAAGTCTATTTTCTAAAAACGAAGTAGATCATATTTTTAAATTGCTTTGTATATGGCAAAGAGCTTTTGAACTATCTTATCAAAGAAAATTGTCTCATAACTTAACAAAAAATGGATTTAACTCTTCTGATATAATTAAAAAAGATATTCAAATGATCTTTTGTATTGATGTTCGTTCTGAAATTATTCGAAGAAAAATAGAAGAAACAATACCTGAAGTCTCAACTCATGGATTTGCCGGTTTTTTTGGAGTATCACTTGAATGTAATCAGGTTATTAATGAAATTTCTACTTATCGCTGTCCTGTTTTAATGCAACCTAAAATAGCCGTAAATGAAATTCTTGAAGAAAATTTTGAAAAAAAAGCTTTAGGAATAACATCATTAAATAAGTTTACAACTGGTTTAAAACAAGGTCTTGCTTCTTCATTTGCTTATGTTGAATTATTTGGAATTCTATCTGGTTTTAAAATTTTATCAAAATCAATCTCAAATAATAATAAATCAAATATTTTATTCAATAAAAAATATTTTAAAAATTCAAAATTAAATCAAAATTTAAACCTTGAAAAAAAAGTTGAAATTGCTGAATTTGTTCTTACTCATTTTGGAATTGCTGAATTTAGCAAAATCGTTATTATTTGCGGACACGGTAGTTTAACTACAAATAATGCTTTTGCTTCATCTTTAAATTGCGGTGCTTGTGGTGGCTATTCTGGAGATTTAAATGCTAGGGTTATTTGTGAAACTTTGAATGATAAAGAAGTGCGAATAAAAATAATTGAAAAAAATAAATTTAAATTATTAAAAGAAACATTATTTTTACCCGCTTTACATGAGACAGTAAGTGATGAAATTCGTATTTTAGAAGAAGATATTAGTTTAATTGAAAATCCAGCACTTTTAAATTTGAAAAATAAACTTTCAAAAATAGCAGAATCTTCACAAAAAGAACGATCTCATTATTTTAATAATTATTCTATATCTGCATCTTTACGTTCAACAAATTGGTCGGAAGTGCGGCCCGAATGGGCTCTTGTAAATAATGCATGTTTTATAATTGCACCAAGGGAACGCACTAAAAATTTAAATTTAGAAGGCCGTTCTTTTTTACATGACTATCATTTTGATCAAGATGAAGGAATGAAAACACTAGAACTTATCATGACTGCACCTATGATAGTAACAAATTGGATTAACATGCAATATTATGCATCTGCTGTGGAAAGAAATACTTTTGGATCTGGCGACAAAACAATTCATAATATTGTTGGTTTATTTGGAGTTTTGGAAGGAAATGGAGGAGATCTTAAAATAGGTTTGCCCTTTCAATCTGTTCATGACGGAAAAAATTTAGTTCATGAACCATTGCGATTAAGTGTTTTTATAGAAGCGCCTTATATTGAAATAGAGAAAATAATTGATAAGCATAAGGTTTTAAGCGATTTAATTGATAATCAATGGTTACATATTTTTGTTATTGAAAAAGAAACTAAAAATATCTTATATAGAATTTCAAAAAATAAATTTGAAAATATTTTTAATTAAAAGCTAAGTTAAAACAATACAACCTTTATTTTCTAAATGCTTTAACCAGCTTGGAAAATTTAAATTTTTATTCCAACGCAAATCCAATTTTTCTAAATCTGGTAATTCACAAATAGACTCGGGAAGTTCATTGAACAAATTATTTCTTAAATCTAAATACATTAAATCTGATAATTTTCCAATTTCTTTTGGTATAAAATCTATTTTATTATTGCGAAAACTTAAAATTTTTAACTTTTTTAAATTTGATATTTCTTTTGGAATATTTTGAATTTTATTGTCTGTAAAATCTAAAATTCTTAAATTAAATAAGTTTCCAATTTCTTTTGGCAAGAATTCTAATTTGTTTTTCATGAAATAAAGCTCTCTTATTAATTTTAAATTTAAAATACTTTCGGGTATTTTAGAAATTAAATTATTATAGGCTCTAAATTCTATAAGTTGAGACATGTTTCCAATTTCGATAGGTAATTCACTTATTTTATTATCTGTTATGTTTAAATACTTTAGTTTTTTAAAGCTACATAATTCTTCTGGAAAAACTGAAAATAAATTGTTACTCATATACAAATAGGAACTCAAATTAACTAATTCACATATTTCTTTTGGAAATCTTGATATTTTATTATGGCTTAAATCAAGCATATCTAAATTTTTTAAATTTTTAATTTCTTTTGGAATACAAGTAAGCTTATTTGATGCGATATTTAAGCTTTTTAAGTTTATTAGATTAAGAATATTTTCAGGAAAATCGGATATTTCATTATTAAAAAAACTTAAATGCTCTATGCTTAAAGTAAGATTAATATCTTTAGGAAAAATTTTTAAATTTAATGAATCTAAATTGAGAGTGTTATTATTTTTCAAATAATATTCCTTTTTTTTAATATTAAATATTATACATTTTCAAATAGCCACCTTCAAAAAAGATGGTTTTTCATTAAAGATATAGCAAATAATAAAATGAATAAAAAGGGCGTAAAGCTCTATCAAGTCCTTAACAATATGATTTTATACATTTTTTTTGTCTTTATTTTTTTTTGAAGCAACCGACAATTATAAGGATTGAATATGGTTTAAACTTTTTAATGGAATTATTTGATGAATAATAAAAGTCTTTCTTTTAAATTAAATTTGTCCATGATTATATTATTTTTACTCATTTTATTTATTTCAATTTACTCTATTTTAATGATTAATAAAACTCAGGTATATTCTGCAGAAACAGAAAATAATTGGCTACCAAGCATAGTTTCTTCTCAAAAAATGTTAAAAGTTTTTTCTTCCATTAGTAGAAGACCTCTTCGAATACTTTTAGATGAAACTGATAAAGATAGAGATGATGGAATAAAAATTTTAAATAAAGCAATTGAAGATTTTATGAAAGAGAGAGAAATTTATGAAAAATTTATCTCTGATCCAGATGAAAAAGCAGCTTATGAAACACTTAGTACTTCTTGGAAAGAATTTTCAGCTATTTTAAATAAAACGGTGGAACTTTCCAAAAAAGGATTAAAAACAGAAGGTTATAAGTTATTTAATATTGAAGGCAGACCATTTCAACTTGCGATTGAAAACTCTTTAAATAAAATTACAGAAATTAATAATAAAGGAGCGATTGAGTCTACTAAAAAAGGAAAAAATTTAACCTTTATGACTTCTATAACAGTCGCTATAACAATATTTTTATCCTTTATTATTTTAATAATTGTTATGATTATAATAAGAAAGACTACTTATTCAATAGAACTTTCAATTAAAGAGTTAAAGGATCAAAGTAGTAAAATGAAAACAATAGGTGGTACTTTAAAATCAAGCTCAAAAGTGCTTTCAGAATCTGTTATTGAGCAAGCTTCCTCAGTTCATGAAACAAGTGCTGCAATTAATGAAATTACAAGTATGATAAATAGAACAACAGAAAATTCGAAAGAATCAAGTGAAATTGCAAAAAACTCTTCTCAAAAAGCGGAAGAGGGACAAAAAATAATGAATGATCTTGTTAAATCCATGGAAACCATTCATGAATCAAACAAACAATTACAAAATATCTCTGGTATTATTGGACAAATTCAATCTAAAACAACGGTAATCAATGATATAGTTTCAAAGACTGAGCTTTTGTCACTAAATGCGTCCATTGAATCTGCTAGGGCAGGAGAATATGGGAAAGGATTTGCCGTAGTTGCTGAAGAAGTTGGTAATTTAGCTAAAATTAGTGGAAAATCTGCACAAGAAATACAAGATCTTATTACAACTAGCCAAGAACAAGTAAATAAAATATTGGGAATTACTAAAGATCGAATTGATGATGGAAAAAAAGTCACAGAATTAGCTCAAGAAACGTTTCAAAAAATAGCTGATGACATACTATCACTTGCTCGTGTTATGCAGCAAATAGCAGAAGCTACTCATGAACAAGAAGTTGGAATTCGTCAAATATCATCTGCTATGAGCCAAATTGACAAAGTAACACAAAAAAGTCAAGAGACCTCTGTTTTAACTTCTGAGTCCTCTGAAGGAGTATCTAAACAAAGTGAAAATCTTGAAATAACTTCAATGAAAATTGAAGAACTTATTAAAGGTAAGGTTTCATAAAATATCTTTTGCGTTTATTTTTATTAAAGGGTTAGAAAATGAATAAAATATTTTTGTCGAAACTTATGTTATTCTTATTTGTAATTATGCCTTATCCAGCTTTTTCTCTACTAAATATTACAGCTTGTTGGGATGCAGCAAATAGACCACCTTTTACTTTTGCAGAAGCTCAAGAGCCAAATATTAGTAGAGGATTTGTAATTGATTTACTCCAAGAAATTGCAAAGATAAAAAATTTTGATACAATTGTAGAAGGATTACCTTGGAAAAGATGTTTAGAATTAACTAAAAATGGAAACTATCAAATTGTTTTAGGAGCGACTGAAAACAAAGAAAGAAGAAACGATTATTTTTTCTCTGATTTAATTTTTACTACAAAAACTGTTTTATATTACAAGATAAGTAAATTTCCTCAGAAACCAATTATTACAAATATAAAAGATTATGATTTGTTTACATTTTGTGCTCGATTCGGAAGAAATTATAAAGATTTAAATTTTGAGAAAAACATAAAAATATATGCAAAAAATGAGAATCAATTGATCAATTTATTAAATGCAAATCGTTGTGATTTTATAATTGGAGAAAAAGAAACATTTTCAAGTTTAAAAAATATTGGAATATTAAATTTTTCTGGGCTAGCAGAATTTGAAATTAAAGGAATAAAACCAAAAAAATACTTTTTTTTAATCTCCAAAAATAAGGATAAAAACCTCATTTCTGGAGATGATCTTCTCAAAAAAATTAATGAGGGACTTAAAGAATTAAAAGAAAATCATATTTTTTTCTCACTACAGAAAAAATGGGGTATTCAAAATAATTAGTTCATATTAAATTTATATATCTGATATGAGCTTTTAAATTTCACTAAACCCTTTTAATATAGAAGTAATTCGCACGGCATCATGAATTTTATTTCTAGATACTCCCATGTGTGTAGCATGATTTTCATGAGCAATCACACATTTTTCACAGCCATTTATAATACTTATAGATATAAATATAATTTCAAATGTACCTGGATTCATAAGTGGTTTAGATAAAATTCCCATTTTTAAACCAACACTTCCATATTCATAAGAAGCATTTTTATCATTTACTTCTATATAATGGCGAAATTTATGGTATGAATTTAGCATTCCGTTAATTCCAGGAATTTGTTTTGCTTCTTCAATAATATTGTTATCAATATTTAACTGGTCAGCAAATTCTAAAGCAAATTGATTTAATGTATTATTGCGAAATACTTTACTTAAAGAAATCATTAACAAAGCAATTTCTTCATCCGTTAAATTTTCAGACAATACATATTTTTCTAAATTCGTTTTTAAGTCTTTTATGATTAATCCATTTCTATTCATTGCCAATTCATTTATAAGTTTTTCAACAAATATTTCTCTACTCATAATCATTCTCGCTTTCTGTTTTGTTTATTTATACAGTAATTTATTTATATTAATATTTATTTCTACCAGCCATTACTCCACCATCTACATCCCAAATAGCACCCGTTACCCATGAAGCTTTTTCTGAGAGTAAAAAGGAAATCACTTCTGCTATTTCTGATGGTGTACCCACTCTTCCTATTGGATGAAAAGAATTAAAACCTTGAAGTGCACTATGAACCTGATCTTTAGGAATAAAGCTTTCATAAATTGGAGTTTGTACAACGGCAGGAGAAACTGCATTGACTCTAATTTTGAATTTAGCAAGTTCCATTGCAAGATGCTGAGTTAAAGAGTGTAAACCTGCTTTTGCCATTGAATAAGCAGATGAAGGAGTTGCTTCTACTGCTTGTTTTCCCCACATAGATCCTATGTTCACAAATGAACCTTGTTTATTTAGCTTAATTAAATTTAGGGCAATTTTTTGTGAAATAAAGAAAAAAGATTTATTTATTTCCTGATACATATCATAATCTGAAACATTATAATCTATAAATGGTTTTGGTAAAAAAACCCCAGCAGCATTAACAAGTAAATTGATGTCCGCATGCGATTTATCAATCCATTCTAAAAATAATGAAACTTCATTTTGTTTCATAAGATTAACTGTATATCCTTCAACTGTTCCTAATGTTTTTAATTCTTGAACAGCAATTTCAGTTTTTTCTTTTGAAGATCCCGTAATAATTACGTGGCCTCCGTTTTCTAGAACTTTTTTAGCAGTTTCAAAGCCCATGCCACTCGTTCCACCAACGACTAATAATTTATTGTTTTTAAAATTCATCATAAAGAGCTCCTTAACTACCAACTAATTGGTTTGTTTTTATTTGAAAGAAAATCCGGTAAGAAAGATAATTCTACCGACTAGATGGTTTGTAATTGAAGTTCTTCTGCCTGTCAAGAATATTTTTCTGACTTTTTTAAATAAAAAAAATACATAACAATATTAAATTATTATGTATTAGTTAAAACAGAACATTCTAAAAGAAAATAAAAATCAACAACATATTGATTTCCATAACCAAATTTAATGCTATTGAATTACAGCGTTTCCTTTATTTTGGGATAATGAGTTTTTGACCTCATGCTTTCCTTCTAGTTCATAATAAATTTTTTGAATATTTTTAAACTTGTTGGAAAAATCAAAATTAACCTTTTTTCCATGCAAATCGCTCTTACAAATCAAATTAAATTTAACTTCAATTTCTTTATCTTGTTCATCATATTCAAATTTTTTAAATTCGTATTTACAAGCTAAATCTTTTTCAAAAGATACTATAGTTGAGATATTGTTTTTTAAATAATTATCGACATCATTTCTAATATTTTGATCTTCAGGTTTTTGAGATTTTCCATCATTGCCATAAGCATTCATGATAGGCATTTTAACTTCTAATTCAGCTTTGTTATTATGTGTACTAGAAATATCAATTTGTACATAAGCTCCATTATTTAACATATACTCTTTTGAAGATGAACTAGAAAAAGCTTGAAAAGAAACAGAAATAAGTGCTGTTGATAAAACACCAATCATAAGTTTTTTTGAATAAAAAGACATAATTATATTGCTCCTCGCTTGGCTAATAATGTTCCTTAAAAACAATTCCTAAAGAACAAATTCAAAACTAATTTTTAATTATATTTCCATTTGTGACAGAAGTTTTTAAATCAATGGCATTTGAGCTATTAGTAGATGAAAATTTATCGATAGAACCATTAACAATTTTATTATTAAAATTGTATTTTAATTTAGTGTCAGGTTTGATAAATATTTTCCCATTTTCAAGAGTAGATTCTGTTATATATACAGGATTTTCAATGTGTATTGAACCATTTAAACCATTGATCACTAATTTATTTACTATAGGAACCTGAATTTTACATTTAGCAAAAGAAATATTTCTCATATTAATTTGAATTTTTTCTTTTTCCGACTCATTAATATCTATTTTGTCATCTGAATGAGTATTTTCACAATTCCAAAAAAGTTCATTTTTATCAGTATATGTGACAAAAATATCACCTTGTGCAAAATTCAAATTAATTTCAGAAAATTTATTTTTATCTACAATAATAGATTTTGAAAGATTTTGATCTGGTTTTGAAAAATAGATTGATGTATCATCATCATTATTTAAATTAAATTTAACTTTTAAAGATCCATTTAATAATTCAAAATATCCAATATTATTATTCATGACAAATTTTGGACTTAATTTCCAAAGTAAAACAGATGAAAAAATTCCAAAAATTAATAAAGTACCTAAAAATCCTATTATGAGCCATTTAAAAATAGGATGAAACGGTGGTTTATTGGGCTTTAAGCCTTTTTCTAGCAAATATCTTGAAGCAACCTGCTCAGGTTCTCCTAAGGAATTTAAGACTGATTCAATTGATTGTGATGGATCTCGACTCAATGCTTCTAAAATATGACTTTTAATTTCTGTTATAATTTCAGCTTTTTCACTAACTGATATCGATCCTAAAGCTTTATCCAATCTATGAAGATATTTTTCTAACTTAACATCTGTCATAATACACTCCTTACTTTTTTAACTCGCAATATATAGACCACATTTTTTCATATTCGTTTTGCATTAAATTTAAAATTTGCGTCCCCTTATTTGTAAGAGAATAGAATTTTCTAGGATGTCCTGATAAACTTTCTGTTTCCCAAACAGAGGACAGCAAAAGATCGGTAGTCATTCTATTTAAAAGGGGATAAAGCGTACCTTCTTTAATAAGTAAATCGTATTTTTTAAGCTCATCTATAAGCTCAAAACCGTAAACTCTCCCTTTAAATTTGATAATCATTAAAATACTCAATTCTAAATACCCTCTTCGAATTTGAGTCTTCCAATTATCCAAATTAAGTTCATCCATACTTAGCTCCATATCATTCTATGCACCACATATTACCTAGTATCACTATGTATAATGTGATGCAAGAATTATTTTTTATAGAAAGCTAAAATTTTAAATATTTGAAATAATTGTATAAAATAATAGAAAGTCATAATATTAGAATAAGTATAAGCTAAGTTAAGTTTTAGAATACAGTTAAAAAATCATTGAACTATCAAAATATATTTAATTATTTTTAAACTAACAAAAATTATATTAGAATTTAGAGAATGAAGTCACTTTATAGAAACAAGTTAAAAGAGGAAAAATGAGAAAATACTTTCAAATTGTATTTATTCTATTATTATTTAGCAATTACTCCTTTGCAAAAACAAAAGAAATTATTTTAACTTCATTAGATTGGGAACCTTATATAGGCGAAAAATTGCACAATAATGGACCATTAGCAGAAATATTAAAAAGAGCTTTTGAACTAGAAGGGTATGAATTAAAAATTATTTTTTATCCTTGGATTAGAGCTGTTAATGAAGCCGAAAAGGCGCATGATGGTATTGATGGTTACTTTCCTGAATATTATGATAAGTCAAAAGAGGTAAATTTTATATTTTCAGAATCATTTTTTGAGAGTGAAGTGGGTTTTTTGATTAATAAAAATAAAATCAATACAATCAATTATAAGTATGATAAAAATAATTTAAATAATACCTATAGCAAAATGTATAATTTAAAATTTGGTGTAGTTAGAGGATACATTAATGAAGAAAAATTTGATGCCAATAAGAATCTAAAAAAAATTGAATCTGTTTCAGATGAAAAAAATTTAATGATGTTAGACGAAGGGAACGTTGATGCCGTTATGATTGACAAACATGTAGCTGATTATTATTTAAAGAATAATCCAGATTTATTATTCACAAGAAATAAATTTGTATTTTTAACCCCACCTATTTATATTCATAAATTATTTGTAGCATGGTCTAAATCTGGATCAGACGTTAATGATAAAATTAAAATATTAAATAACGGACTTGAAAAATTAAAAAAATCGGGAGAAATTTTAAAAATGTTAAAAAAACATGATATCTTTAATTAAATAATTTTTAATTGTTTAATTACTATCAATATGAATTAAGTATTTTTATTTACTATAATGCATATATATAAATTATAAATGACACATTAACTAAATAAATTATTTATTTAAAAAATTAAAATATATTACCATAACTATATTTGTAATAAATTATTAATCTATTAAATTGATTTATAAGAAAATTAAATTATAATAATTTTTGTTTAATAAGGAGAAAAGAAATGAGTTCTGTAGAACGTGGAAAAGTTATGTTTTATACTGAACCGAATTTTGAAGGAATTTATGTCATTTATAAAGAGGGATTTAGTAAAGCAAAATATAGTGAAGAAGAATTTTTGGATGATTCATTTTCTTCAATAAGAATTGGGCAAGGAATAAAATTATATATTTGGGAAACTTTAGATGATGATTCTCTTTTTCATATTTTGCATGAAGGAGAATATCCAAATATACTAGAAAATATAAAAAAAATCTCTAAATTTCAAATTCTAGATTCACTAACAAATTTTGCAATTGATGTCCGTTTTTTTGACCTAATTACAAATGAATATCATAATAATTACTTAATGACATTTAAATTATTAGATATAGAAGAACTTGAAATTAAATCAGGAGACAATGATTTTAAATTACTAAAATCAAAAGAAAACTCAAACGAAATAGCTTGCGCAATTTATATAAAAAGGTTTGATAATTTATATGAACCAATTAGCAATTTAATTTTTCATTGGAATAAAAAAAAAGGTAAAATTATTTCAATAACTGACGCAACAAATTTTTCAGAAAACTTATCTATTACACAAAACGATAAAACCTCTTTTACATTTACTTTAAAAACAGATGGAATAGGATTTTCTCAATTTTATTTAAATAAGACAAAAAATAATAGTAAACAAATCAATATAAAATAATAACAAATATAAATTTTGTTATGGCGGGAAAATAATGAATAATTTATCAAATAAAAGAAAAATAATTTTCCGTACCAAAGGATCTTCTCATGGAGCGATAACAAGATTAATTAGTCCTGACGATATTGGAGAAATGCTAAAGCCTTTTGTGTTTTTGGATTATGTCAATGCAAAAAATGGACCTGGATTTGCATTTCACCCTCATTCAGGAATAGCAACGTTAACTCATCCTTTAACATTTGATGTACAACATGAATCTTCTAATGGACAAATAGATACTGTTCAACAAGAGGGAATTGAGTGGGTCATTGCAGGAGGAGGTTTGTGGCATAGAGCAAAAGTATTAAGAGGACAACCAGTACAAGGATTTCAGTTATGGATTTCTTTACCACCTAATCTTGAAAATACAGAATCTTCCGCACTATTTATCTCACCAAGTGATGTCCCTAAATTAGGCCCTGTTACTGTTTTGTTAGGGGAATATGAAAATGCCAAAAGCCTTATAAAAGCACCATTAGATATAAATTGTTTTATTGTTAAGCTTAAAAAAGGAGAAGTTTGGAATTATGTCCCACCAGAAATGCATAATATTGCATGGACTTTTGCTCAAATGGGGCAAATAAAAGTAAATGAACAAATATTTAGCTCTGAACTCGTTATTTTTGAAGAAGGAAATCATAAACTTAATTTTACGGCCGTTGATAATTGTACTTTTCTTTTTGGCTCTTCTAAAAAACATGATTATCCACTTGTTCTCGGCACTCATTCTGTGCATACCAATGAAAAAGCTTTAAATGAAGGTAAAAATAAAATTGAAGAAATTAAAAAATATTTGTTAGAAACAGGAAAATTGAAATAGTATAAAAGTAAAATTAACTAGATTTTTTTTTAATCATATGCTAATAAATTTTTATACAAGCTTGTTAGCAGAATTCAAGGCATCTTTAATAAGTAAATTTATTTCTAAAAATGAAATTTAAATAAAATATTATATTTTTTATTAATTAGGTGAAATATGAATAAAATAAAATTAGTTACGTTAATTTTTTCTTTTTGTATTATGATTCCAGTCTATCCTCAATATTATAAACCTACTATTGATTGTACATGGCTTGGTAAATGTCCTAGACCTTCTCCAAAAGATAAAAAGAAAACCTTAAAAATAAATAATTATGGACAAAATTCATTATCTGCTGGAATTAGTATGGAAGGATTTTCATCATTTGTAGATGTTGTGAAACCATATTGAATTAAAGATTCTAGCAAATGCTCCTTACTTTTAAAATGATATTTATAGTTATTTGCAATCATAAAACCCTGAATTAAACGACCTTTCTTTGGAATGGTTTGTTCCCAATCTTTTATACAAATTTTATAATATTGCTGTTCAATATTTTTAGGTTCATAAAAAGTTGGCGTAAATTCACTTGATCCATGGGGTGCCAAATAAATTTTTATCTCTATTATATTCCCATTTGGAAACTTAAGAAAAGGGACTACACTTCCATCACTTTCCCCCGCAATTAGATCTCCTGTACTCCAATTTCTATCATAAATAAAATAAGGATTTTTTCCAAAATATCCAAAATTGCAAGGATTCAATCCAAAATCTAAATAAGAAAAAGTACAAATTTTATTCGTAAAATTTGTTGCAAATAAAATTTGTTCAATAGTATGAATTCCTTCTTCTGTATGAGAAGTGGCAAAAAAATAGGGTTTATTTGTAGGAAAATTATTTGACCGTCCAACAGCCATACCTGTGCAACCATTATTATTCACCAAAGAACAAAATATAAAATCTCTTCTAGACCTAATTAAAATATTATTTTCGCTTAGATCTTTATTATTTGTTTTATTATTATCAGTTATATTACAACTTATAGAAAATATAATATTTAAAAATAGGGGTAATAAATAATATATTTTATTTTTTAAAAACATTGGAACTCGCATTTTTTTAATAAAAAATAAATAATTATTTCTAATTTATAGAAATCTATAAATGAGTCATAATTTAATTATACCAATATAATTTTTTTTTAGTTATGCAGAGTGTTAATTTTGTGACTAAATAATTTAAATATAAATCGTAATATATTAGATTAGATAACAATTTTTAAAATTGTTTACATTATATAAAAATCATTTATAAGGATTACATCCTGAATTATTCGTAATTAATTGATTAAAATAAAAGAATTTTTCACTTAATTCTGCGTCATTTATAACTGCATTAGATACAAGTCTGTTCCATTCTGAATTCATAAATCCTAAGCAACCTGTCATCCATGAGTCATAAATTAACTTTTGGTTATTCAAAAAGATATGTTTATCACTGTTGCTGTAATAAATTGGATCAATTGCTAAAATAGAAGTATTTAATATTTCTAATAGATCATTTCTATTAATGACACCTAATTTATAAAATTGAAGTGCTAAATCAGAAACGGTAAAAAATGGTATTTGATTTTGATATATTTCGTATCTTTTTCTGACAATATTTTTTGAATAATTAACAATTTTATTATCACTTGGACCTTCATAAGCATAGTGAATAAATGTATATACTCTATTTGGATATAATAATTGCATTTGTTTATATACATCAGGATCAAGTTGTCCATTATCACCTAATAATATAAAATAAGCATCGGGATTATTCTCAATTATTGGTTTGATAGAACTAACTTTTCCATTATAAATACTTTCATTTATTTTCTTATTTATAAATTTAGAACTTGTTGCAAATGGAAACATAGCTTCCTGTGGTAAATTTTCATTGGCTGAAGATGAATTTTTAATTTCTCTTATTTTATTGATAATATAATTTTTATCTATACTAGGAGTCTGCTTTCCTATAAAATTCGATTCAGTCGCCATTGGAAAATGGTTAGCTTGAAGAAAATGAAGAGCTGGATACCCTAATATTCCAGGCGCTCCTGTAACATACAAAATATTTCTAGAAGGAGTTGAGTTTAAGCTATCATTGTTTTCCATGAATTTTTGAAAAAGAGTATTCATATTAAAAAACATTTTAGTCTTAATTCCATTTTCAATAAAATCTTTATTACTTACCATAACTTTAGTTATTTTTATCGTATCGTCTACGTCAGTAATAATAATAAATTTTTGAGAGAAAGCTGAATTTGCAAAATATAAAGATAAAATAACTGATAAAGCATAAAAAATATATTTCATAAATACATCCTAAAATCAAGTTATTAAGCTTATATTACAAACACTTTTTATAGAAAATAGGGTGTTTATTTAATATAGATTTTCGTTTTACTTAAGATTATATATAAAATAAATACTAATTTTGTTAAATTTTAAAAATTAATGTTAATTTAATCTAATTTTAATATAATTTATTAAATAAATAATGTAATTATTATTAAAATAAAAAAAATTATAATCGAAATATTTAATAAATAACTTGTAAATTAATATAAATTGTTATATAGAATTACTACATTTAAAATTAAAAAAATTAAGGAGTTTTTATGCTAAAATTCATAGCTATAAGCGCTGCTATTATTACATCTAATGCATTTGCGATTGTTCCCTATATTGGTCCTGTATTAATTAAAACCACAAATACAGGTTATGTCGCTCCTGGATATAATACTTTTACAAAATGTGAATTATATAATAATTCAATGTTTAGTAGTAAAATAGTATTAACTTACAGCGCTGGAAATATTCAAAGTGAAATAACTAAAGAAGTGAAAATAACAGGCGATCTAGCAAAATCTATTTCAGATTCTCAAAGAGGACCTTTTTTAAGAGAAATGGCTCCTGTAGATGGACCTGGAGTCGTTTATACTGCTCGTAAAGCAAATCCAAATGGAAGCTATCAAGATATTATTTTACTTAATGATAATGGTGGTGACGGGAATAGGGTAACAAATAATTCTATCGAAGCAATATCTCTAAGAAATTTTTTAGATTTAAATTGTAAATAATTTAAAATAATATAATTAAAAAAATAAATATTTATCGTATAATTGAGATCCAATATTTTAAATTGTAAAAAAATAAAATTCTATAGAAAAACCAAATAGAGTTGATAAGGTAAACTTTTCAATAGAATTACAATTTTTAATGAAAGGTATAATATAATGAATTTAGATCTATACTCAAAACAACTTGATAAAGATGGAATCGTTGTTATTCCAAATGTATTCACACTTGCACAGCTAAAAAATTTCAACGATGCTGCAACTGAAAAATTCAATGAAGTAAAAAAAATAGTCAGTCAATGCAGTGGAAAAGAAAAAGAATATATTACAGCATATGATAAAATATATTATAATAAAAAACTTCATTATGATGCACCAGATGGTACAAATATTATTGAACTAGCAAAAGGACGTTATGATTTTAGTTTAAATACTTCAAACGGAATTTTTTCTTCGAATGAATTTTTAAATCCAGAACCTGTCGGCACTTTAATTAAATTAAAATTAAAATCTCAGTACTCTCAACATGCTGGAGGTGTTCCCGCTGTTCCTAATTCAGACAATGGTCCCTGGCACAGGGATATTTACCCTTTTTTTGATAATAGTGAAGATATAAATCGAAATTATGATGACTCTATTGAAATAAAATTAATGCCTCCTTTTTATTTTACATTGCTTATTCCATTAGAAAAAATGATGCCTAACAACGGTTCTACAGAATTTATTTTATCCTCACATAAAAGTTCTTATGAAGAATCTAAAAATCTTCCCAGATTTCAAACTGAAGTTGATGCGGGATCCGTAATCTTATTTGATGGGAGAATATTTCACCGAGGTAGGGAAAATCAATCCATTGAACCAAGAATGGTACTTTATCAAGTATTTCATAAAAATTGGTACAACGATTATTAAAGCAAAAAATTCTATTTTTTTGGTGAATTATGAAGCAAACAACAAAAGTAATGATCGTTGTAACATTAGCTCTTTTTACCGATGGATTGTTATATGGGTTAATCATTCCTCTTTTACCATATTCGCCCGCAAAACTTTCTGAAGATTGGATGTATGAAATTCTAAGTGCTAGTTATGCTCTAGGAGTAATTATCTCTACTCCAATAACGGGTTATCTTTCCGACCGTATAGGGCGTCGTTATCCCATGATCATGGGAGTTCTAATTCAGGCTTTTGCAATTTTAATTTTTTCAAACACGACACATTTTTCTTTTTTACTTGTTGCTAAACTTGCCCAAGGAATTGCTGCATCTACAACATGGACATCTGGTTTAGCACTTATTACAGATCATTTTACAGATAAGCGTGCTCAAATGCTTGGATATGCTTTGCTTGGCAATACAATTGGCTTGGTCATTGGTCCTTTGCTAGGAGGGTTTCTTTTTGAAAAATTTAATTTTCAATTCCCTTTTATTATTGCCGCATGCTTTATGTTAATGGACATTTTTCTTCGTTTAAATTGGATAGAAAATATTCGTAGCAATATAACTGTTTC
The DNA here is from genome assembly GCF_009208775.1 of Silvanigrella paludirubra. NCBI lineage: Bacteria > Pseudomonadati > Bdellovibrionota > Oligoflexia > Silvanigrellales > Silvanigrellaceae > Silvanigrella > Silvanigrella paludirubra. The sequence continues at coordinate 589,002 of NZ_WFLM01000001.1, forward strand.
TTTAAAAGAACTTTATTATTTAGTAAAAGATAAAACCGTTCTTGTTACCTCTGCAATTATTTTTATGGGATCATGGTGCTGGTGTGTTTTAGAGCCTTTATTTCCTCTTTATCTTAAAAATGATTCATTAGCCACTTCTACACAAATTGGAGCCTTATTTACAATAAGTTGTTTAATTTATGGAATAAGCTGTCCATTAATTGGTTATATTACAGATCGTTTTGGTTCTTGGAAAATTATGATATTTGGACTTTTTTTATTATCATTAACAATTCCGTTACTTTGTTTATCAAAAAATCTATTTAAAGCAGGTCTTGCACTTACTTTAGTTAATATTGCTTACGGATTTGCTTTAAATCCGACTTTATCTGAATTAAGTACTGTTGCTGATAGAAGAAAAGTTGGAGCATACGCAACAACATATGCTATTTACAATGTTTCTTATTCTTTAGGTATGTTTGGAAGTAATTTAACAAATGGATTGTTAGCTCATTTCTTTTCTATTTCTACGACTTTCCTATTAGTTGGAGTTGCTTTATTTTTATGTATTTTTATATTTTTATTTTCAAATGCATCAATACGAACTGTTAAAGACCATTAAAAGTAACGATTTTTAAATCAAATTTATTGCTATATCTTTTTTGATAAAAGCAGATTATTTTTTATTGCGCTAATCAATCTCAAGCATTTAATGTCAAAATAAGATATATTTGAAATTTATTCTATTTTGATTAAAATCTAATATAAAAAAAATTTTTTATTATTTTTCAAGGAGGATAGGTAATTATATATGAAAAATTGTATTTTTAAAACTCTTACTTTTTTAATTTCTATTGGTAGTTTTTCGAGTATTTATGCAATGGTTGATATTATGGGAAGTGGTGGCTACTCAAATTATCCAAATTTTGGTAGTTCAAATTTTAAAGGGTGGAATGCCGGTGCTAAAGTCTTAGTTACAGATAGTCCAAGTACATTTGATTGGGTTTTTGGTGGTGGATTTAGATATGAAAATGTAAAAGCTGATAATTCAGATTCAGGTGTTTCTATTTCAAGTACAATTACCACTTTTCAATTAGGTGGTGATATTGGTTTTAAAATTATGCCAATTAAAGAAATATCTCTTTATGCTTTAGGTTCACTTTATATTGGTGTATATAATAATTATTCAAATACAATTACATTTAATGGTTTTTCAGGAAGCGTTAATCCAAGTATAAATTCTAATTGGAACATTGGAATTGGTGGAACAGGCTTATTTAATGTAACACCAGATTTTGGAATAGGCGCAGGAATATATGTTGCTCGCGGTGCTATGAGTTATTCCGATACAACATCAAATGGCTATACATCTAAAGGCAGCAGTGGTGGCTATAATATTTATAATTATAATTTGGTGGCGTGTTACTCTTTCTAATTCTAATTTAATTACGATAGCGCATAGTTAATATAAGTATTTTAACTAATAAAAAAAACTTGGTTTTAATTTTAGTATTTATTTTTATTTTGCTATAAGTTTGATTAAACTATGTGCAAGCCATTTTTCATATTCATCTGAAGTCCACTCTTTATCTATCACAAGTAACCTGTAAATATCGCGCCCAGTAAACGCCCAAAGAATTTCTCTTGCTTTTTTTAAGTTAATTCCTTCTGCAAGAGATTCTTCATTTGCTACTTCTTTTAAGGTTTTTTCTTGCCTTTGATATCTTCTTTCTTCTCTTTCTTTTTCTATTGCTTTAAATTCGGGGCCTAAAACAGAAGTATTTCTAAAAGAATTTATTTGATCTTTTTCAGCATCATATAGTCTTCTTGAAATTTTTGCTGAAATCTCTAAGCGCCCTTTTAAGGTTTTTATTTGTGTTACCTTTTGTACAAGTTCTTCAAATTTTTCTTTTTCAAGAGCCTCATCCATTATCGATCGAATTACACCCTGTTTTGATTTGAAAAAAGAATAAACAGAGGGCGTTGAAACCCCTGCGATTTTTGCTATTTCATCCATTGTTACATTGTCAAAACCTTTAGTAATAAAAAGATTTTTAGCTGAAGCTAATACACGCGTTTTTGTTTCAATTGCCTGAATTTTTCGTGATTCCGTATTGTATGCTCTTTTTTTAATCATTTAACTCCTTGACTAATTAAATATAGTAAACTATATTTAATATAAATTACTATAACTAATATAGTAAGTCAATAATTTATTTAATTAAAAAAGGTTTTGTATGAATGAGAAAATTTTATCTTTAGCTTTGGGGTATTATAAATCTATGTCTGAGAAAAACATTCCTGAGTTAAAACAATATTTACACCCAAATGTTCAAGTTATTAGCCCACTCGCAACTGTTACAGGTATTCAATCTGTGCTTGAAGCATCTAAAGGATTTGTTCAAATTTTTAAATCACTAACTATTAAATCTCAATTCATTTCGAATAATCAAATTATGTTGGTGATGGATTTAGACTGCCCTGAACCAATAGGATTTTTTCGTTCGGCAGTCATGATGACTTTTTTAGATAATTTAATTATTCGAAATGAATTATTTTATGATACACGACCGCTAGAAAAATATAAAGAAAAAATTTTTTCTAGAGAAATTTAATATACATTGGAATTATAAATAAAGGCGTGAATAAAAAATAATAAAATATTAGCTTACTTCATTATTTGAAATATCACCGCTGGATTCTGCTGATACTTTTTTCTTCCTAGGTTTCCTTGTTTTACTTTTCAATTTTTCTAATTTACTTGGACGACCTCTTTTTTTAGGTGTTTTAACAACAGCTTTTTTTGGACGTCCGCGTTTTGCTGTTTTTTTCTTAGCGCCTACTTTTTTAGTTACTTTCTTTTTAACAGCTTTTTTTGTTGTTTTTTTAGCTGTTTTTCTTTTTGTTACCTTTTTCTTTACAGGTTTTTTTCCAGTAACTTTCTTTTTCTTTTTAACAGTTTTTTTTGCAACTTTCTTTCTTGCAGGCTTTTTTGTCGCTTTTTTCTTAGTAGCCGCTTTTTTTGTTTTTTTAACAACCATATTGTTCTCCTTTTAATTATCATATGGATTTGATGATAAAAACAGATATAGTAACAAAACTATTTATAAACTTTTAGTAAAACGAATTGACATCACATTTATAATAAATTATTAAATATTTGTCTACACTTATTAAAATAATTTTCAAAATGGAATAGAGGGTCTTATGAAAAAATCATTGGCTTTGACATTTGTCATGTTTGGAATATCTGCTTTGAGTGTCTGGCATCCTTGTAAATGGAATTGGTTAAATCCTTTCCTATGCACTATTCATGATATTCCAAAAGATCCTCCTCCTTATTATCCCTACAAGTAATAAGAAATGATTTTTAAAAATGAATCATTTTATTAAAAAAAATTATCTTTATTTCGTTGCAATTATTCCGACACTTTCTCGACCGTCTAGTTGTACTTCTTCGGGAAAATAAGGACGACCGAATAAAAAACATTTTTCAATTTTGAATCCACAAGTTTTAAATATTTCAGATAATAAATCATCATCAAAAAAATGCATATATTCTGGCAAACTATCAGAAATTTCCCCAATATTTATATAATCTTTTGTCCTAACATATCCTGCAAATTTATCCCCTGAATTTTTTCTTTTTTTAAAATCATGTTGAAAATGATTCCAGTTTTTTAAATATGGTGATTCAACAGTAAAAAAAGCTTTTCCTCCCATTTCCAACCAATTATAAGTTTTTTTAATACATCTCATAATTTTATCAGGATCAAAAAAATGAATAACGCGAGAACAAAAAACAGCGGACAAAGAAGATTCTAATAAGTTGATATCTTCAAAATCGCCTGGCATTAAAATGAGTTTACTTTTATTAAAATCATTTGATTTTTCTTGAATAACTTTTAGATGTTCGACTTCTAAATCATTTGCTATAACTGTGGCTCCATTTTTTAAACATTCTAATGATACTACTCCATATCCTGCACCAATTTCTAGTATTGGTAAGTTTTTATTTTTGGAAAATAATATAAAATCATTAGATATTTCATCTAGTATTTCGCTTAAAATATAGCCTGTCTTATTTTTAGTTTTTATAAAATATTTTGACATTTCATCTTACCCCAAAGGAGATTCAAATTCACTTTATTCCTATAAAAATATCAACAATAGAATTTTCTTGTTGATATGCTCTTTGATCATAAATTTCAAAATCTGCAATATAGCATCTTTTACCCCCAAGGCCTAAAGAATCAAGTTTCCAAATTTCTTGCCATGCTTTGATCACATTATCTGGAATTGTTCCTGGTGAGGTTGTAAACTTTTTATATTTACATGCTGGAATAATAAGTTTTTTAAATTTTGAATCCTTATAATCTTCAATAGAGTTTTTTACAACCTCTCCTATAAAATGGGTAAACTCACCTTGTTCATCACTTCCATATTCCGTATAAATGGAGTATGTGGTATTTGGAGAACAACGATCTTTAAAGTTTTCAGCTACTTTATTTTGAAAATATGTTTGAAAGTGCTTACCAATTTTAGAAGTTTCTGGGTTCATTTCATTTTTATTATTTGTTCTTACTGTGGTACCAATTAGCACAATTTCATCTAAGAATAATAATTCATTCTGCATTTTTTTTTCCTTAATCTTTTGATAACAAAAAAGAGTTAATGAAACTCATTTAATACAAAATTATATTTAATTTATTAATTTGCTTATTGTCAAATAAAATAGATTTATAAAATCTATTTTGTAATTGCTGTTTAAAATATTAAATTTTTATATGAAATTCATATTTTTTATTGCTCCAAAAAAAATGGGATTTAATCTTAATTATTATATTAATTCATATAGAAAAAGATAAGGATAGTAAAAAAATAACCTCAATTTTTGATTTTTGTTACAAAAATTAATTTGTATTTCATTTTCAAAATTATATGTCTTTAATAAAATAAAATTATTTCAAGAAAAAAAGTATTAAAAAAGTTGACATTTTATAAAAACTTTATTTAAATTTAAATCGTTTTGAATAAATGAGTATTTTTTGCAAATAAAAAAGGCTTGAATATGGAAATTAAAGATCTTATTAAACATTTTAATCTCGAACCACATCCTGAAGGAGGATACTTTAAAGAATCTTACCGTGCACAAAGTAAGACTCAAACTCCTAATGGTGAGCGTAATGTTTCAACTGCTATATATTTTCTTATTCCAAACGGTAAAAAGTCTGCGTTTCATCGAATAGCATCAGATGAAGTTTGGCATTTTTATCTTGGCGTTCCATTAAACATTTTTGAAATTTCTCCTTATGGCACTTTAACGAAAGTAGTTCTTGGCCAAGATTTAAAAGCTGGTCAAAAACTTCAGCATGTGATTCCTGCTGGAACATGGTTTGGTGCAATACCTGAAAATAATAGTGGTTATTCCTTTGTTGGGTGCACTGTTGCTCCTGGATTTGATTTTGAAGATTTTGAAATGGCGAATAGATCCAAATTAATTGAAATGTATCCTGATGCTAAGAATATAATTGAAATGTTAACAGATTAAATTACAATTTAAGCCTCTTGCTTATTTAGCACATTATCTATTCGTTAAAAATAATAAAATATAATCTTTATGCAGTTCAATTTGGAAACTCAAAAATTATAATTTTGGATCTAATCTTTCAATAATATGTAAAATTAATAATGTGAAACTATCCAAATACTTATTGTAGCAAAAAAACTAAAACTGAAAAAAGTTCATTCGAATTTATATGATTGCTAGGCAAAGGTATTTCAAGAACTAATACTGTTATAATAACTGCGATAACACCATCACTAAATGCTTCAAACCTAGCTTTTGACATATTTCCAACTAATATTGAAATTTTAATGAAATTCATATTTTTTTTGAACTCCTCAAATAATTTATTTGTTATTTTATCTATTTATATTATCACAATTATTTCTTTTAAGAAAAATTTAATATCAATTAAAAAAGACATATAATTTTAATTTCTTTATTTTTAATTGAAATAGTATAAATCAAATTGTTAGATTAACAATTTGATTTATATATAAAACTCAGATATTACTGTGTTTTATTTTATTTTACTCAAAACAAAAAACACACATAATAAAGTTTCTTTAAGACATAATTACATATGCAATATCAATTAATTATAATTTAAATCATGAAATAAATAAAAATATTTCTTAAATAATATATTTATACTAGACATTTATACTTAAATTATCTATATATTATTAGTATATATTATTTTACTAATTAATAAAATATTTTTTTAATTAGAGAGGTTGATAATAAATGAAATTACTTACTATAAATTATATTTGGTGTGGAAGTGATTGTTCAAATTTTATTGATACATTATTAAAAATAAAAATTATAAATTTAAAATATTTTTTTCAAGGAGCATACAAATTACAAATATATATTTGGTCTGACAGAGATATTCGACAAACTGTTATTGAAAATTTATCACGAGACCTTCAAATTAGTATTTCTAGCCGAAATGTATTTGATCTCTTTTCTCGCCTTGAATCAGATAATATGATTGTAAAAAATGGGAAAAATCCTAAATTTTTGCGCTATTTATTTTCTGATGAATTAGGTACAATTTCAACCTATTCGTCTGATAAAGCAAATATACCATTTAGAGGAATTAATAAAACTTTTCAAAATTATTATAAACCAATGCCAGCAATAGCTGCTGATATAGTTAAAGCTTTATTGGGATATTATGAACCTGGTCTTTATTTTGATATTGGTTTAGATGTCTCTTACGAAGAAACTTTTGACTTAAATCATATTTTAAATTTAAATAATACTTTTAAAGATGAGGTTTGTTTTGCGGCTACCTTAAGAAATTATAAAAATATAGATTTTCAAATTCTATACTCTACCAAAACAGATTTTTGTCAAAAAATATATAAGAAAATTATTGAGACTTATTTTGCTAAAGGTAATTTAGATGTACCTGAAAATTTTAAACTTACGCATTTAAGTAATAAATATCGCTCTTATTATGATCATGATTGTGCAAGAAATTATTCTTATACTTGCACAATTTGGGATGAAGCTCTAAATAATTTTGAATTTAGAAGTATTATGTTAGATAAAAGTGGATCTCTTAAAAAAGAATTTATCATTCCAATCAGTCAAATCAAAAGTAGTATAGGTTTTGTTGCATATAAAAATAGAGAAAAAAGTCCAATATCAGATTATAAAAAAATTAATTATCAAAATATTCGTGATAAAATACTGAAAAATATAAAAAATATTTAATTTATAATTTAATTAAACATATTCTTAATAGAAGTATTTACTTAAATGCTTGTTTAATGTATTGAATATAATAAAAGAGGAGGAGGATAAAATCCTTATTTTGGAGCAAATTCAACTTTTAGAAGAAAAGCTACTTCAACCATCTATCAGGCATTCAAAATCTGAACTTGACTCTTTACTTGCGGATGAATTTTTTGAATTTACAAGCTCAGGTACTTCGTTCAATAAGACAGAAATTATAAATGCACTTTTTGAAGAAAAAGATGTTCATTATGCCTTAAAAAATTTTAAAATAACATTTCTTTCAGACAATGTTGTTTTAGCAAATTATCTTGCCATTAAAAATAACGAAATTTACTCTTTGCGAAGTTCAATTTGGAAACTCACAAATGATAATTGGAATCTTATTTTTCACCAAGGAACAGTTTGTTCATCAGAATTATAAAAAATATAAATATTTAAATTGTGACTACATATTCATTCCTATTTGTTTTGCAAACTCTGCATTGTCATAAAAAAGATATTTATTTTCAGAATAATCTTTTTATCACTTTTTTAAACTTAAATAATCCAAAAATATAATGAATTTCATTTCTATAAACTTCTATGTTACTTTTCAAAAAGATGTCCATTTTTTAAGAACTAATATTAGGAGTTTGGTTTATGAGAGTGATTGAATCAAAAAATTTTAAAGCTGATCGTTCTTGGGGATCTCTTCAAATAGCAAATATGAATGGTGTTACGACGAGTTTGCATTGGACCAATACACCTTATAAATGGCATACAAATGAGGGAGAAGAAGTATTTGTTGTGCTTCATGGCCAAGTCAAAATGTTTTACAAGAAAGACCATGAGGAGAAATCGGTAATTTTAAATAATGGCGATATTTTTTTTGCATCAAATGGAACCGAGCATGTTGCCCATCCCATTGGCGAAGCTCGCATTTTAGTTGTCGAAATTGAAAATAGTATTTAATAAAAGCATTTAAGATATTATTTTGTTACAAGATCACTCATTTTTTGGCCATATTTGCAGAATAAATTGAGATCAATAGAAACTTCATAAAAAATGACACCCGGATCTTGAGTTGCTGCTTCTGCAACATTTGTAAATGCAGAAACATACGATTTCCATATTTTATCACGTTCATAAATTGCGGCAGATGGTGATAGCTCTTGAGTTTCATAGTTATAACCTAATAGTTGTTTGTTTTTTTTAAAATACTTGCGCTGTTCAATTGCGGGAATAAGCATGGTATATTGTTCCATAAAAAATGCTGCTTCCGTATTATAATACTCCATTAAAGGATAAATAGGCATATTTGTTTCATGTGATGGAATAATATCAAAAGGCAAAAAAGATTCTCCACCTGTATCTAACTTTACTTCATTTGATATTCCATAAAAATGGTGTTGCATATCATTAAGTGCGTATTGTTGCACATTTTCATCATCAGATCCTGTACTTTCCCATTTCCAATAGTCTTTAGATTCTATAGTTTTAAATATTTTACTACTAAAATATAATATTCTACTTGTATCTGCTAAAACAAGATAAAGACTATTATTTTTGTTAGAAGCTAAAAATAGAAATCGATTTAAACCATATTCTTTTTTATTGCCTCGGGTATTTTGAAAATGTTTTAAAATATCATCATTGTTTGTATTAGAAAGTGCAAAAAATGATAGTTTTTCGTTAGATTGTAAATTAATTTCGTTATTAATTAAATGTGAAATTCTTTTAATCAAAGAACTTGAGTCCATATTAAGATTTAATTTATCTAATAATTTTTTAGAGTTTTCATTAACATTATTTTTAGAAATAATAAAAAATATATTTCTTATTGCACTTCTTCCTTCTTCAATATAATTTTTTCGTAATTTCAATGCATCATCTAAAGGTATTCCTTCTGGAACTTTTGGAACTATAAAAGTAATATTATATTTCAATGATTTTATCTGACTTCCCCGGCTGCAATAATAATTATAAATAATATCATCATTAACATGACTTTCAGAGTTTAAAAATTGTGGATTTGCAGAAGCGTTCCAACCTTGAGTCTGCAAGGCTATTGTCGAATTTGAAGCATAGGATTTATTATAATAATAAGTACCAGAAAAAGAGTTGCTCACTTTTGGAGAATGAATACACGAAACAGGAATTAATATACTAGCCCCTATCAAGAATAACTTGAACATTTTCATCTTTATTCCTTGTCTCTGATAATTGAATTGTTTTTGGTAAATAACCACTAACGGAACGAACAATAATTTGTGTTTCCTCTGGAGAAATTAAAACGGAGATGGGATTGGTATTGCAATCTACAATTCGACTTGATTTTTTTCCCCTTATCAGCAATTGACTGCATTGAGGTATTACTGAAATATTAATTATCTTTGAAGAGGAATAAACAGATTTATTATGAATTATATTATTATTTGAAAGTAATGGGGTTGCAAGTTCTCCACGATTTTGTATCCATGAGTTGTCTTTTTTAATATTTTTTGTATTCAAATTATTATTATTTTCATTTAATTTTTTAACTTTAATTTTTGAAAGATCATACTCACATTGAATCCATACGCTATAGTGATCATGAAATGATTCAATTTCTTCGTTAAGTTGATTACAAACAAGATTTTCATATTTAGTTTGAGAAGCAATTTCACGATGAAAAACAATTTGTTTTTCATCTTCAATAATATATGACTTGTCTGTATATTCTACATTAAGTCGATTTTGGATTGAATGAATACAACTATTTTTTGCTTCTGTACGAGCAAGATCTAATGAGGGTCCTATTCCTTGACAAGGAATAACAATATGATCTTTTTTTTTATTTTCACCCGTTTTTTGAGCCCAAGTAGGTATGTTTGCCCATGAAATAGAATTTAAAAAAAGTGATGAAAACAGGAAAATTTTTAGAACTTTCACAGATAATTCCTTTTTTAGAAAACCAATTCGTTATTTTCGAATTAAGCCTTCGCAATTCCTTAAACTTAATTAAAAATATTCTTTTTTTATTCCAGAAATGACTTAAAAGTCAAGTTTAGAAGAATCATCATAGAGGCCTTGAGGTTACCTTCGTGTTTTTACAAAAACTTTGCTTTTTCAGTTTGCATTCACCCGCTTTATGAAAAAAAGAGGCTGAATGCTCAAAAGAACTAGATTTATCCTCATATTATTTTTTATTCTTAAAATGCATTCCAGAATTAGGACTCGCAGCACTATAAAATAAAAAGGAATAATCTGATGCATAAGGCGCGCTCGTACTTTTTGTCACCTTTGCTGAATCGTTATTTTTTAATTGAAGCAAATGGAGCATGTGCATTGGAATAGATTTTAATTCATTTTTAAATTTTTCTGTTTGGGTGCTTTGTTGTTTTAATGAAGCATTTTGATGACAAAATAAGCAACTTTTTGTTTGTTGAAAATAAGTCTCTAAGGTTGTGTTTGCAACGATTGTGTTACTAGGATTTGGTTGTTGATTCCCATCAGGGAGAGGTATTCTTGCTCCTGGTTGAATAACTTCAGGACTATTTGCCCAAACAACATTAACAAGTTGGTAATTTAGAAAAACTGATTTTGAATTTGCTGGCGAAATTACATTATCCCATACCCATTTATTTAATCCTGCTACATTATTAACGGAGTCACTACTAATTGGAGTCATACGAACAACTTGTATAGGTGCTTCATAGGGATCTTTAGGGTAATTAGGAAAATAAGGATTTTGTGGTGTTGCCGTAGGTGGCTGTGCATTAGGGTAACATTTATAATGATCTTTAGTGGGATCACAATTTAAATTATAAAATGTATACCAAGGAAGCAAATTTTGTTTATCTGAATTTGGCGCATTATTTATATGTTCAAATGTTGCCCAAATAAATTGGGGAGATCGTTTTGTTTTATGAATAATATGGAGACCCGTTAATCCTACTGTTACTTCTTTAGGATTTTTTTCATTAGGGTAACGAACAACTGCTTTTGAAATTTTAAAAGAGGGCCAAGTTTTTGGATCGGGAAGTTCAACCCAAGAAGCTTTTAATTCAATTGATCCTATTTTTCCATATTGTGTGAATGTAGCAGAACCATCAGGTAAGTTTATTCCTTGAGTTGTAACAAATTGTTGTTGAACTTGTGCATTATAAAGTTGATTTGCATTAATATAATTAAATTCATCTTGATTCACACGGATTTCATACAGAGCTAATTTTCCAGATTGTGTCGTTATCCAAGAATTGTTGGTACCAGCTTGTCCATATGAATTCAAATTTAACACATCGGCATTATTCGCTGCTTTAGAAATAGATGCCATTACTTTATAACCATGAGGAGATGTTTTCATGATTGATTTTAATTTTTGTTTCCATTGTTCAGGCAATGCTTGTTGGCTGCACCAGTTGGCTGGCTTTTGAGCTTGAGGTAAAAATATTTCTGCGGATTCTTTATAAGTTTCCCATACAACGGGGGCTGAATTATTTGCTAATCCAAAATCGCTTGGTTTTATAGAACTATCAGCGGAACAAGTGGCATTATCGGCAACCCAATTTAAGGAAAGAAATTCTTGCCAAGCAAAACAATTCGCATTTGCTTGTGAATTCGGAACACCCATATCACTTGGTATTACTGTTGTTAATTGTGGAGGCATACTGCAGTCACCAGGTACACTTTCAACAGCCATGGCTAATTTGAACCATTTATAATTTATTGTATTCACAGAAAAGCAAAGTGAATAAATAAATTCTAAAATAAACAGGGTAATAAAATAATAAATTTTCATTTACTAAGATCTCCATTAAATGAAGGATACAGAAAAATAAAGTGCGTCGAGTAATTAACTTTCCACACTTTTATTCACATTTATTTATTCCGATATTTTTATTTTAAACATTTATGATGGAAATACATTTAAATATCCTGGAGCTGTTACGGCTGCAGGCATTCCTGTACCTGGGTTATTTACTTGAATTCCATAAAGTCCAGGTGTGGTATCTTTATCAATATTAACAGTTAATGTTAGCATATTAAAAACACTTGGATAGGAATTACCAGGTGCTGCATAAGTAACATCTTGAAGACCTGAATTTTGATCAACAGTAATTTTTATATTTGAATTTGGTACGGTAACAGTAGGAAGAGCGTTGTTTGTTCCTTTAACGGCCGTGGTACAAATTAAAACCATTTTTAATCCTTGATCACCTTGTCTAACAGGAACAGGTACAATTACAGAATTCGTTGCAAGTGACATAGGATGATTTACTGGATTAGGTACTTTAGTTCCATAATAAGCATTCCAAAGGGATTGATACATCATTTGTACTGGTTGGGCTTGTGCGGGAGGTAACTTTTTATCTTCAGTGGGATTGCTAAGATTAATAGCACAGCTAACAGGCTCTAGATCATCAGCAGATAATCCTCTTGCGTATAAACCCACATGATAAGTTTGTGCAATTTGACCCGCCCATTGAATAGGTGAAGAAACACCACCCGAATTAATTTTAATATCTCCAATCGTTTTTGTTACCCCAGCTGCAATCCAAGAAGCTGGAATTTGAAAAATAGCATGAAGAATAAAATTTCCATTAAATGGTTTATTTGTAACAGGATCAATCAATATTTCATGACCTCTTACCACGTGCCAACAATCTGAAACTTTTGCGCCTGCAGGGAGTTTTGGATCATCAAATAATTGATAATTATTAAAATTAGGCATTTGAATATATAGACCTATTGGATTTGCAAGGGATACCCGTGATGCAGGAGGCCCACCAACAACTTGGTTTACCGATTGCCCAATAAACGGATCACTATTACGGAAAGATTGCCCGTATTGACTACAACAAATAAGAGTTTGTGAATTGATGTTTCCAACGTTTCTTTGAACGGTAGCAGCACCTGCTAATCCAACTTCTGTTTGTAATGTATTTGGCGAACTTGTTAAATGCATCGCCCCGCCAGAGGATGTTTTTCCACGGAGTGATGTGGGTCCACTATTCCATTTATTAAGCGGATTATATGAAGGTTTTTTGGTAAAAGGATCAAGGACTGGATTTCCTGAAACAGGATCTTTTAAATAAAGATCTTCAACATTAACCTTAATTAAGTTGGGACTATTTGCTGGCAATCCATAGTTTAAAGTATCTTGATATTTTTGTGCTACTGCATTTGGATCAACTCTCCAAAGCGTATACCAGTATTCTGGATTTTCGCATACGAAATCGACACGGGTAATTTTTCCATCACTATTTCTAGTCACACTCCATTCGCTATATTCATCTTGCCAGCCTCTTGGGCCATATGGACCATAATCTTGCAATTCGCCATTCCAATTTGGACTAGGACATAAAGTAACAGGTATTTGAGGAAAAGATTGTTTAGTTCCTTTACTATCCGTGTAATATCCAGTATCTGCTAATTCAAATAATTTTTCCTGATCTAAGTTATAAGGATTTGTAGAAGGATTATTTTTTCCAAGATAATAAAGAATTCTTCGAGGAAAAGCCTCCCAAGAAACAGGAATTGCTGGCGTTCCAGCAGGGATCGTTGTTGTTGCTAAATTATAATAATAAGACTGAGCAGGAGAGATTACGAATTTGCCTGTACTATCAAAATATCCTTGATTCCAGGGATCTCCTGTTATGGATTGTTCCGTGAAAGCATTTGCATTTAAGTTCCAATGTTTATTCATCTCAGCCTGAGAAAAACCTTCTAAATCCTCAATAAATGCAGGCGTTGAAAATGGAGTATAGACTAGACTATTTTCATTATTTTTTAAATTTTCTTTTGTCTTTTTTCCGACTGCGGTTTTTTTCGAGCTCTCATTGAACTTATGAGCTTGATTTGAACTTTTCGCCATACAATTCCTCCATTTATAAGTAATTACAGAAATCACAGCTAAAATTTATGATAAATTAAAATTATCATATGTGGGAAAATTGGCGCTCTTTAGTGTCAATATTTTAACAACATTATCTTAGTATCTTCAAATATATTGATAGATGAAAAATTAATTATATAAAATTATTTCATAACTAAAAAAAGTTCATGAAAAATGTCTAAAAATAAAGTTTTTCCAATTTTTTTCTATTTCTGAAAATAAATAATTAAAAGTATCCTATTGTTTACTTAAATAAATTCAAAAATCGAGAGAAAAGAATATGAATTATAATAGATTTATTAATGGATTATTAAAACCATTTGATAGCCATATCAATTGCCTTACGGATTTAAATACTAAGTTATAATTTTAAATTTCATTGCTTAAAAAATGCAAAACGACTCGAAAAAAGCCAAAAAACTTATTGGCACATACATTCAGATAAATATTGGCTTAAATCACAAAATATACTAAAATCTGCATCCGATATTTTTAAATTATCTGCGCAGTTAAAAGAAAAATCAATATCAAAAATATCTTCATTGTTTTCTTCAGAAACAAAAGACATAAAAACTCTCATGAAATTAAATATTTTTAAGAGAACATTCACATTTTTTTCTATCATTTATTTTAATTAAGCTATAGCCAATAAAATGACTTTATAGATTATGAATATAAATAAATTATTATAATAAAAAATGTTTAAGTTTTACAATTCACCATTCTTCATACGTAACAAACTTATAGCAGCCTTATTTTTAATAGCTTTTTGTTTTTCAGAACTAAATTTATCCCAGGTACTATAAACAAAAGGTAAGCGCTGATTCACTTCTAACTTATTACGATTGCGAGTGATGAAATCCCAATAAAGTGCATTAAATGGACAGGCATTTTCACTTGTCATTTCTTTAGGATCATAATGACAAGTGTCACAGAAATTACTCATTTTGTTAATATAATTAGCACTAGCTGCATAAGGTTTACTTCCTACAATACCTCCATCACCAAAAAGCGCCATTCCAAGTGTATTAGGCATTTCTACCCATTCAAATGCATCACTATAAACGGCTAAATACCATTCTTGCACTTGCTTTACATTTAATCCAGAGATTAATGCAAAATTTCCTGTTACCATTAATCTCTGGATATGATGTGAATAAGCATGCTCTTTGGTATGAGAAACAGCTTCTGAAATACAAGTCATTTTTGTTTTTGCGCCCCAATAAAAATCAGGCAATGGTGTGTTTGCTTCAAAATAATTTAATTCACCATAGTCAGGCATTTTTAGCCAATAAATGCCTCTAATATATTCTCTCCAGCCTAGTACTTGCCTAATAAATCCTTCAGTAGCAGACAGTGGTGCTTTGTTTTTTTTGAAAGCTTCTTCAGCAAGCTTGCAAACTTCCATTGGCAATAAAAGTCCGATATTTATATAAGAAGATAATAACGAATGATAAAGATAGGTTTCTCCTTTCATCATTGCATCTTGATAATCTCCAAAATAGGGAAGAATGCGGTTTACAAAATCATCAAGTTCAATTAATGCTTGTTTCCTTGTAACAGCGAAATGAAAAGGCTGTAAATTACCAAAATGATCCGAAAAATTTTCTTCTACGAGCTTAAGAACATCAATTAAAATATCCGATTTTTTGTGACTAATACGCTTAGGGGATTTAAGGTTTTTTGTTGGCGATTTCCGATTTTCTTTATCATAATTCCATTGACCTCCTACAGGAGAACCATCAGACTCCATAAGAATTTTATATTTTTTTCTCATTTCTCTGTAAAAATATTCCATTCTAAATTGCTTTTTGCCGTTTGCCCAAAACTTAAATTCAGTAGGAGAGCAAAAAAAACGTTCATCTTTCAAAATATCAATTGCAATACCAAGTGATTTTTGCAAAGATTCCAATAAAATTTTAAGACGATATTCGCTTGGTTCTGTAATTATAATATGATCTATTTTAAGTTCTTGAACGGCACGTGTAATTTCACTTTCTAAAGTTCCTGTATTAAAAGGATCAGTTAATTTTACATAACGTATATTAAAGCCTTTAGATTCAAGTTCCTCAGCAAAGTGACGCATAGAGGCAAAAATAAAAGCGATCTTTTTAGGGTGATGCTTTACATACGTTACTTCATCCATTGCTTCACATAGAAAAATAGTATCATCTTTATTGATATTTTTTAAAGAAGAAATAGAATCGGATAGTTGATCACAAAAAATAAATCTAAGTTTTTTCATATTGTATTTCCTAGTTTTGATTATATAATTCATATTTTTCAAAAAATCCATTTAAACTTTAAAACTGAAATGAATATAAATCTTAATTCAAAACAAATTCTTTTTAATGAAAATAATTTAAAAATTCAATTATTTTTTAAGAAAAAGATAGGAACCCCAAATTTGAAATAAAATTGACACTTTTGAAATTTTTTAAAATTTGAATTGAAATTTGTTTTGTTAAATATTTAAACTAATTATGAATAAATAAACTGGGTAATATTTTCAAATAAAATAGAAATAAACTATTTTAATAAATTTTGAGGAAATCTATGAAATTATATATTGCAATTGTATGTGTTATAATAAATTTTCATGCTAAAATATATTCTCAAGACTTTAATAAACTTCAAATATTCACTGAAAACAACCCTCCTTATGTTACATTAGATACAAATAATAAAATAAGTGGAGAAATAGGGAATCAAGTAGTAAAAATTCTTAAAAAACTTAATATTAGCCCAAATAAAATAAATGTATTTCCATGGGCTAGAGCCTATGTTGAGGCCGCAAAAGGAAAAAATACATTAATTTTTCCTCTCGTAAAAACAAAAGATCGTATGAAAATATTTCAATATCCAATTTTAGCTTTTAAACAAAATTTTAACTTTTATAAATTAAAATCATCAAAAAATATCAATTTAAAAAGCATTGAAGATGCTAAAAAATACTCAACTTGTGTCGTAAGACATGATGCAAGACATGATTATTTGCTTGGATTTAATTTTAAAAACCTAGAAATAACAACAGAACAAACAACGAATGTACAAAAATTCGTAAATAATCGCTGTGATCTAATTATAGAAACAGATGAAGGTATAGATGCAAAATTAAAAGAGCTAAAAAGTGATAAAAGTATAGTAGAAATTGCCATAGAAGCAAAACAATTTGATGGAAATTTATATATTGCATTTAATTTAAATACTGATCCTAAAATTGTTGATGCCTTTAAAAAAGCGTCTAAATAAATCTAATTTATTATTTTAGTCGAATTATTTAAGAATCTCCCTCTATTTGAATCATTACAGTTAAATTAAATTTATATTAAATATTTAATGATTAATAAATTTTGCATATAAATAATTAGATAATTTGATTAAATCTTAAAGAGTTTTTGATGTCAATTAAAATAAGACATCCCTTTAGGAGATTAAATATATGAAATATTTAGAAAGAGCGTCAGATATTTTAAAAAAAGAATTAAATAAATATATATTCTACTTTTCTCATGATAATTTAATAGATGAAAATGCAATACTTTATCAAAAGGAATTTGAGAAGGAGCAATTTCTCATTAAAAATGATCAAATTAAATTAGCACAACTTAAAAATGATCGTTTTTATTGTTTTTATAACAAAAAAGAATTACTAATGAATAAAGATTTTTTCTTTGAAGGCACTAGAAATCCAAATAATCATAAAAAAGAAATTATTTGCAAGGGCATTTATTTGCCTTTTATTGAAGATGAAATTACAGGATTAAAAATTGAAAGAAAAGGGATTTTTTTAGGTAATTTATTTATTGATTATGGTGTTTCAAAAAATCTTTTACTTTTTACTCAAGAACTTTCAGGCTGTTCAGTATTTATAATGTTTTCTCAAACTCATATTTATTTTATTCACTCAAATTTAAAAATGAAGCATGTTAATGAAGTAGATGTAGAAGGTTCAAGAAAATATGTAATTGAATTATCTAAAAGATTAGGATGCTATAAAATTAAAGAACTTAATAAAACAATTTATTTCAAAGGAATAGAGCATTTGAGAGCTAAAAATAGCGTATCCTGTTTTGCTTGTATTTTAGTGGAAGATTCATTTCTTTCTAAAAAAGATGAATTAAGTATTTTTTATCAAGTAAGAAATGATGATACAAATAAAATTTTAGCGACAGGTATAATTAATTAATTGTTTGAAATATTTGAATCTGGAATCCATTCAAAAAAACCTAATGACTTAAGTTTATTAATTAAATCAGCTCGATCCAAACTATTCGGTGATCGAAAATGCCAATGATAAAATCCTTCATCAATTGATTTTAGTGATTCTAAATTCATAATTCCCTTATCAATTAAAACCTTGGTCGCAATATCTAAAATTTTTAGAGAATAAGTCATTATCACAATTTTTTTATGATCAGATATGTTAATATTTGTTTCTCCTTCTTTTATAAATGAGGTAATAGAACAAAATCCATTTTTTATGCCGTTATTAAAATCTTCATTCAAATGTGCAATAATTTTTTGGGCATTATTTAACTCTTCGTTAACAAATAAGTTATTTATATTTTCTTCTCCAGAATAATCATGTAAAGTATACCAGAATGCATCAAATGAATTATATTCATTAAGGATATCAAAATAAAGCGGAGCTAGCTCAGCATCAGAAATATTTACCTCTAAACAATATAAATTTTCTTTTTTATAAATGTTAAATCCTTTTTTAACTTCAT
Organism: Silvanigrella paludirubra; assembly: GCF_009208775.1. Lineage (NCBI taxonomy): Bacteria > Pseudomonadati > Bdellovibrionota > Oligoflexia > Silvanigrellales > Silvanigrellaceae > Silvanigrella > Silvanigrella paludirubra. The sequence goes on from NZ_WFLM01000001.1 coordinate 607,888, forward strand.
TTATAAATAATTCTCCCTCAATACCTGAACAAATTACTCCATATGGTAACTTTATTATTTCTTCCGGAGGAAAATAATTTCTGCTTTCTGACCAAAAAACTTCATTCTTATTTAATAGATGAAAGGTATCGGGAAGGGCATCTTCAGTAGTAGGATCTGCCTCGCGCCAAACTGGATTTTTAAACCCATTTTTTAATGCTGCAAAATATATTTTTTCCAATGCAGCACCCAAATGCTCAGCATATGCCCAATAGACTTGAACAAAAGGTGTTTTAGGATCATCTTCCTCAATCAAAGTATAAAATAACATTCAAATATCCTTTTTCTACAATATAAATAGCCTCTTTTTATTTAGAGGCAAGAAATCACTTCTATATTATATTCCTTGTAAAAAAAAGATTTAGATATTTATTTAAATGTAAAAACAAAGACATCTCTATAAGCTTCAAAATTAAAAACATCGGAATGAAATGGTGTCGTAAAATGATAAAATATTTTATCATTGAAAATAAATAAATCATTAGGGGTTAGCTTTTTTTCATATGCTACCGTTATTTTATCTTGATCAAATATCTGAGTAACGCCACCTTTTATATTTTTTGAAGCAATACAACAAATTGCTATAAATTGAAAACCGTCTTGGTGAATACCTTCTGGCGCTGGTAATCCTAAATTATTGTTTTTACAAAAAACTCTTATTTGATGGATCCCAATTTGATATTCAAATTTTGGGAGTTCTACTAAAATATTAGGTAAAATGTGCTTTTCAATTTCTTGCAAGACGTTATCTTCCAAGCTTTCAAAATTTCTATTTAAATTACCATTATATAAATTTGTCTCTATGCTTTGAAAAAAAACATTATTATTTAACCAATTTACTGTTTGATTATAATTTAATTGTCCTAAGGAGTAACGCCTCTTTCTGTAATCATAATTCTCTTTTGTGTAACGATCTAAAGGTAAATTTTGGAATGAAGAAATTAATTCAGAACTTTTGAAATCAATTTTTTTTAATTTGTAAAATATTTCCATAATTCTCCTAGCAATATTTATTTTTGAACACTATTGGTAACTTTTCTAATTAAAATTTCCAAAATATATTCTTGTTTTATTTAAAAAATAATATTATATTCTTCAAATTATATCAACTACCGTTAGGAATAAAAAAATGAAAATTGCATTATTAGATTCAGATAATAAAGATTTTTTTTTAGAAAATTGCTCTGACTTTATTGACGAGTACAAGTTATTAAAACCATATATGAAAGAGCTTGGGGCAGATTTAGAACTAATAAATTGGAAAAATATAAGAAATAATTATAAAGAATTTGATATTATTTTTCCAAAAAGATGCTGGGATTATTCACAAAACTATCCAGAATATTTAGATATGCTATTAGAATTAAAACAACAAAAGAAAAAAATGGTTAATAATACAGATTTAATTATATGGAACTCACATAAAAAATATTTACTCGATTTAAAAAAATTGAATTTAAATGTAGGTGAAATTATTATTATAAATAAAAATACAGATAATTACTTTAATTTAATTCAAGACTTTATTTCTCAGAATTTAAAAAGCAACTTAAATATTGAATTCATTGCAAAACCAGCTATTGGTCTTGGCGGAAAACACGTATTTAAGTTTTCGAAGAATGATATATTTGAAAAAAAAGGGGAGTTTGAAGAAATTTTGTCACAATGGGATTTAGTTGTACAGACATTTTTTTCAGAAATTAAGGATGAAGGTGAGCTTTCATTTTTCTTTTTTAATCATAAATTTTCTCATGCTATAAAGAAAATACCTGCTATAAATTCTATTTTAGCCCATCAATTATTTGGTGCTAAAAATCTTTCCTATATTCCTTCACTCGAAGAAATTAATGAAGCTAAAAAATTTATAAGTCATATAAATCCAAATTACGCTAGAATTGATTTGGTTAAACATAATGGAAAAATGTATTTAATTGAACTTGAACTAATTGAACCTTATTTGTATTTAAATGAAAATATGACTGAAAATATTTATGCATTTTGTAAATCAATTTTGGGTTAGAAAAAACTCGAAATAAAGCCAATTAAACATTGGCTTTTTCTTCATTTTTAGCAAAAATTTTCGGATAAACTTTTTCATTTTTCGCAAACTGTGTAATAGAAAAAGCACCTCTATGTTCAACAGATATGAGAGTTAAATAAAATTTTAAAGCTAAGTCTATTTCTTCATTAATATCTTTTACAATATTGTCCATATAATATTCATATGCTTCAAGTTCTTTTGATAAACTAATTAAATTCATTAAAGTATTTGTATATTTTTTTATAATATCTTCTTCTGTTGGCTTCCGTGAAAAAAATTTAAAAGCATGATTGTCGAAATTTTTCATTTGCTCAATTAATTCAATTGAATCTTCATTAATTTTAACAGATAGTTTTGCAATATTATCTAGCCTTTTTTTAAAAATATTACCAAGTTTATGCATTGAGTCCCCAGGCGTTACTGCCCTATGAGTGAAAAAGGAATAAGCAGGATCCCAAAGTTTATTATTTTTTTCATTTATTTTTCTGCACAAATTGTTCTTCAATTTCTTTCCAAATTTGCGCTTCATTAGCAGAAACTTGTCCTGCTAAATTTATAATTCCTACATCTATAAGTAGGCCAAAAGGAGAAAAAGCTAAGTTTGATATAATACTATTAGAGAATAACCCAGTTATATTCGAAAATAAATTAACAGCTCCTGCAACATGGAATCCTACATACATACCATTCGCAATGTTGCCGGACCATTTTCGGATTGTTGCGTATTTATCTTTAGCGTAATTAGAATTTGAAGCAAAAAGTATTGCATCAAAAATTGAAAATGCTACCCATGCTCCAGCATTAATGGCATAAGTTTGATTATTTATTTGAGTAAAGTAAGCTTGAGAAAAAGGAAGATTCGCAAGTATATATACCCCCCTTCTTGCGATATCGGCAGGATGCTGAAATTCGTCATAATAGCTTTTAATTGTTTGATAATTCGTTTTTTTTCTGTCTACTTCCATTTGTCTGTTAAATATATTTTCAACTGCAGTTTTATTTTTTATTTCACAATTATTTGGCATCATTGTTAATAAAACAAATGAAGTTAATTGTTTTGCTAAATTAACATCAACTTTATTATATTTGCTAGTTATATATTTATAAATAATATCCCTAGTATTCGCATCCCTTGCAGTAGCTTTCGAAGTCATAATTTTAGACATATTTTCTTCAAGGCATATGTCCCTGCTTTTAAAGAAACCGATTTTATTTTGATCACTTGTTAGTAAATAAAGAGATTGTAATGTTGAAGCCTTTAACGCTTCCAATTGTATTCTTAATGTATCGGCAATAATTTTATTACTACGTGAGTAATACAAAGTTTTATAATATAAATCCCGAATTTTAGGAATTTCTTTTTCATACTGTTTTTGTTCTAAAAAAATATTTTCTGTATAATAACTACTACCAAATTTAAAATATTTATCACAATTTTCTTTTAATTCACAGTAATATTTGAATGCATTTGCAAAGTAAAAATTAAACTGTCCAGTTCTAGAAGTTGATTCCTTAATATTTTTTAATGCTGACTTTATGGCATCTAAATTTGGTAATTTATTATCTTTTACTATAGATAATTCTTGATCAGCCAAAAAATATTTATTTTTTTTGACCAGATTATAAGCACTCTTAGTAGCATTTTCTACAACTGTTTTCGCTGTACCAATACCTGTAAGAATTGCAAACGTTTGAGTAGTTGCGACAACACCTCCTATTGGTGGTATTGCTATAGAAAAAACAACTGCATGAAAACCAAGTACTGGAATAACAAACATATTAAATAATGTACTATCAGAAGGTGTTAAAAAATAATAATCAAATCTATCCCAATAATGCTTACTCTGGTTTTCCCTTGTTAAGTAAAAGTTAAAATTCATATTTTTATACCAAAAGTGGAAATTCTGTTTTTTAGCCACTTCATGATACTTATTATTTAATTCAGAATAACCAGGATAAAACGTTTTTGCCGCAACTTTTTCAGAAAAAATAAGTTTTTGAGAAACATTTTCTTTTTCTAAAAATTTTACTACTTCACTTTTATTTTCTATTTTTGAAAAAATTTCAATTAAATATTGCTGAACTTCTTTTTCACTCATTTTAGACTTTTTAGGATCTGTATGAATTTCTGAGCTCAAAAAATAAGTTAACGATTTAAAATAGGACTCACATAGCGTTTGGGAAGGTTCAAAATAATATTTTTCTTCTTCTTTTGAAAGCTTTATTTGTAGTGCAAGATCTTTTTGAGTATATTTAGTAAATGTAAGATCTGATTTATTTTCTTCATTAATTTTATTCGTATCAGGATCTATATTTTGAGAACTTTCTGCATTCAAACTTGGAATCTCACTTGAAGAAGACGATTTAGCTTTAAAACCTAAATCGTAAGACTGCTCGTTTTTACTAAATAGACCCATAACTCACCTCCAAGACATATGACTCATTAGCATACAAAACATCTAAAATTCCTAAAGCAAGTTTTATTCCAGTTTGGTATTCTATTTAGAATTAGCTTGGTGATAGATAGAGTTTTTAAATTATTATAATAATTGGTATAATTTATTTTTAAAAATACATATGTTTGCTACTAAATAAATTTTTTTATTTTATTAAAAAAATTTAACAAGCGGTTCTTCTTTTAAAAGAACAACACATGAAGAGTTTTATTTTTTCATTTAATTTGATCTCAAACTCTCTTTGATTGTTTGTCCTTTCCAAAAGAGAATGGAACTATAGCTAATAACATTATGAAATAGTTAAGTAACATCACACATTGCCTGCTTCAAATCTAAAGCCTGGTATTGCGACATCTACTTATCCGAAAGTGGACTTTCTTCATAAATCAAATGTAATATTTTTGCAGAGGATCAGCTTATTGATGACGTGTGAGATAATCTGCTTTCATTTCAGTCTCAAGTTTAGGGATAAGAGTTATCACTTTTAAAGAGACATTTGGTCTTTGCTCTTTAAAAGACTCATAGCCAGTAATACAAGAATTGCATGCTGGTTTAGAGGTATAAACGTTTAATTCGCCAACGATATTTGGAACTTCAATTGTTCTATCCAAGAATTGATTCAGCAATTTATACTCAGAGTCCGCAATGCGCGCATCTTTTTCCAAAATAAATTGTTCGGATTTAAATTTTTTTAGAGTCTCTTCGCCCAATTCTTGCATATTTTTTAAATCGTAGAACTCTTCAATCATATCAGCTTTTTTTTTGCCTTGATTAATCGGGAGTTTCTCAAAAATTTCAAATTCTTGTGTATTTGCTAAATCGTTTTTATTTAAATCAGAATTTCTTCTTTTAGTATTGATAGCTGGAATATAATTCTTTCCAAATTGATTAACCATTATAATATTATCTTGCAATAGTGTATCAATAATATGAAGTCTTTCATTTAAGGCTTCTTTATTTAAAGGGTATTCATTATTTCTAATCTTATCCTGTAATTTTTGTTTTAATTGCGTTGAAGGCTTTTTAAATTCAAAATTCATTCCACTTATTGAATAATACTTTTCTTTTTCTCCGCTACTTTTTATGAACTCTGCATAAGAAAATGTCTTTGATTGATTTAAGAAATTTATTCGATCTGTCGTTTCATAATCAGATAAATAACTTATATTTTTGAACAAGATTACTTTTAAATCTTTATCAATTTCATCTAAAAGAAGTTTAATTTTAATTGAATCATTCATTTTTGGAAGATTTTTAGATGATAAAACTTCACCATTTATAGTATAACTAAAATCTGTTACAACAACATGATCTTCCACTGGGATGGGGCGAATATCTAAATTTTTTAAGTCTTGTTGTGTTTTAGTTATTTTTTTATTTATAGCTGCCATATCTGCTTGCAACTGATTAATTACTCCGTCTGCTTTTTTTTCGTTTCTTGCATTATCGAAATTACTTTTCGCAGTTTTTAAACTTTCATTTTCTGATGACAATCTTTCAATTAATTTAAACTTCTCATTATTTGCTTTTAAATACTTCATTTGATCTAATAAATTATAAGTTAGTTTATTAAATTCATCTCCCCCTATAAAATTTGGTAAATTTTCATTTAACTTATTTTTTAATAATTCAATTTTGGTTGAAGCAAATACTGCTCTTAAAACATAATCTTTAAACTTATTTGCAAGAAAATCATTTGATGAAAATAACTCATATCTCGAAACAACTTTATTTAAAAACTCATGAGCTTCATTAAAAACTCGATACTGTTCACCTTTATCTTTAACTACGATCTCTTGATTTTTAAAATTAAGCAAATAATTACAGTCAGAATTTGCTGCAACAGAAATACCTGAACAGGTAAAAATACTTATAACGAAAATACTTTTTATTAAGTTTAACTGCATAAAGAATCCTTCAAACTATGTTTAATTTTTTAATTTAATGTTCCTAGTTAAATATTTGATTGACTTCACCATCTAATAAATCTTCCAATATAGAATCTAATTTTTCACTTGATAAAATAATAGAGTCATCTAATTCTACTTGTAAATCTTCCTTTACTACTTCACGCCAATAAAAGAAGTCCTTAATTGTTATATAAGAATAATTAATTTTTCCTTCTAAGAATTGCACATATAAATCATTATTTATTCTGCCAAATTTTAATGCTATTTTTCCATTTTCAGACTTTGTTTTATCAATTCTTTGAAATTTAATTGCCTCGGACAAATTAGCATACTTCATAACATAATATGAATTAGGTTTAACATCAGAAGTTTCACTGTCAAAATCAACATTAAATTCACTTCCATTTTTTCCATCTAAAATATTTGTTATTTGACTTAAAATTCCATCAGGGATAGAAAGATTTTCCCCTAACTGAATTTGTAGATGCCTATTTTTCTGGTGCTCAAACCAATTTTTTACAATTATAATATAAGTATTATTTAAATTAGAATCTAAAAGCTCAATTTTTAAGTGTTTCTTTTTATACTTTAAATCGATAAATTTAGTAAAATTAATATTTTTAATATTATTTTCATTATCATTAATGATTAAATTATCTAGTTTATTAAGCGCATCTTCATTTTCAATGATTGAAAGATAAACAGAATTTTGTTTATCTTTATTATTTACATTATAGACATAGCTGTCATGTCCACTGCCACCAACTACAGTTGAGTAAAATTTATCTGCATTATTATCTAAGAATAAATTATTAAGTAAGATATTTTTTTGACTCACATTTTTACTTGAATCAAAATTCAAAATAAGAGTATCATCCCCTCCATTTCCATAAATGCTATCAAAACCACCCTCACCATAAATTATATTATCTTTATCATCAGCAGTTATGTTATCATTTTTTTGTGTCCCTATTATATTTTTAATACTCGTTTTTATATCCATACTAGCCATATTAAGCAATGAATTTTCTGCTTTCATTTTATATGTATCGATACTCGTCTTGTATTCTTTTGAATTTGAATTTTCACTAGTATTATCAAAAATTTCACCTGTTTTAGAAGTTAATATATTTCCTTTTAAGTCTGAAATTAAAAGGTGCTGATGATTTATACTAGCAAAATAGCTGCGAACTATAATTGCTGGGACAAAATTATCTTCAACGTAAAAGCCAAGAATTAAATCATTTTCAATTTTTTGCGACCTTAAATTGTTAAGATCAGTCATAATGACATCAAACGCCTCTGATTTACTATCAAAACTAGAATCATAATTATCTATAATTTTAATACCCGTCAGGTTACTTTGTAAGTTTTTATTAATTTCGTTACCTTGGGTTTTAATTTTTAAATAAGATAGATTTAATTCTTCTAGCAAATAGAGCAAATCTTGCTGAAAATTTATTTTATCTAGCTGCGTTTGAAAATTTTCTATTTTATCACTTATATAAATACGGTAAGGATCATTTTCTAGCTTTGCTAAGTTTTCAATATTTGAAATAATTTCTGTGTAACTAGCAAACTTCGCTTTTAAATCATTTATTTTACCCTTCATAGTTCTAATATCACTTGATACACCACGATCGGTAACAGCAGTTTCAATTTTAATTATATTACTTGATATTTCTTTAATATTATTCTCTGAAATTCTTGCAACTTCGCGAAAATCTAGATTAGCATAGTCAAAATCTTTTAAATTTCTTAAATATTCTTGTGGCGAATAATTATATTCTTCTCTAAACCAACTGTAATGATTTTTAATTTTATTAATAGAGGATTGTAAATTTCCTTTTGTATTAGTTATTTTCTGAATTTCACTTTTAATATTTGTGATATTTCTCTCAATTAATGAAAAATAATCGGAAATATTATTAATCCCAGAATTGTATAAATCATTTTTTAAGATGACATAAGTATCGTTATTTCCACCTCCTGAAAGAATATCTTTACCTTTTCCAGGATACAAAATATCATTCCCATCATATCCAAATAATTTGTCATCACCATTATAACCAAAGAATACGTTATTTTCTTTGTTACCATGAATGGTATCTTCTTGATTTGATCCAATGACATTTTCAATATTTCTTAATTCAGGTAAATTGGATTTTACTTTTAATTTCTGATCAAGACTTAGCACCAAATTTTTTTCTTTTATGCCTTGTAAATTCAGTGTATCAATGCCATTTTTTCCATCAAGATAACCTTTATCCTCAGTTTTATTTTGAATTTCATCAAAAAATTCAAATATATCATCATTATTTCCTCCTTCAACTTGCATAAAAAAAGTTGCAGGATGTATATTAAATAAATTAATTGTATTTTTATCGGCAACAATCGTATGTATCATATTCCCTTGCTGGCCTTGACTACCATAGCCTACAAAATATAAATTCGCTTTTTTATTTGCAGGAACTGCAGCAAGCAGATTTTCTTGCTCCCGAGTATTGTTTGATTGTTTAACAACCATTCGCTTATCTAAATCAACAGCTGGACAAGGATCTGTATCATTACGCCATGTAAAACTTAAATCTTTTTTCAAGGATGCATAGATGCTATATTCATCATAACTTAATAAATAACTTTTATTTCTAATACTATTAGGAGTTAATATATCTTTTGTAGTTTCTTTATGCTGTAAAATATTTGAATAATTTTGAATATAATTCAGGTGTGCCTTTTCTAATTCTCCTGAATTTTCAGAGAAGTAAGAATTATTTGTTAGACAAATATGATCTTCATTTTTAAGTTGTTTTTGCTCAGTTTTGTAACCACTAAGATCATCACCAATATATTTTGAATGGGTATAGGGTATATATAAAAATATTTGAGGATAAATTAACTTACTTATATAATACAAATTCGACTGTTTATTATCTCTATAATTTTTGAAAAATAATTCATTATTTTCTTTTAAAATGCCTGGAATATAAATTTCTTGAATGTGATGAGCAGATTTTCGCGTCCTAAGTTTAAGGTCTTTATCCATTTCATATAAACCAAAAAAAGACTCTATCGATCTAGGTACAACATAGTTTTCATTAAAACCAAATCGCCTTAATTCATCTGCTATCCTTACTGCATTGTAAGTTCCTTGGGAAAACATAATTGTAAAACCAACCGCTGCTCCTATAGGGCCAGCTTTTGCTGATAAAGGAAGGAGAAGAGCTGTTCCCACTGAAGTAACTGCACTCGCCGTATTAAGGCTGGCATTGACAATATAATCCTGCTTTTTAAAAGGATCTGTCTCTACATTCGCAGCTTTAAATAACTCAACCGCATTATAAATTTCAAAACCTGCAGAAGCAATATTTAATGCTACCTGTACTTTAGTAATATTTTTAAAAGTATTCTGATGCCCATTCCAATATGCTGCACTTCTACTTGCTTTAAATAAATCTAAAGCTAAATCTGCATTATTCGTGCCTAAATGCAATGAATCTTTTATACCTGTACCAATATTTCCATTCTGAAAGGAACTATTAATATTGCTAAAAGCATTTGGCATTGTAACAAAATTCATTAATACATTGTATTTATTTGCTCCACTTGCAAATTTCTCAACCCCTTTATATGCGTATTTTTTTACTTTTGTAAGCTTACTGGTGGTATAATTTTTGGTTGCATTTTTATTAATAATATTTTCATAATTGATCAACTTATTTAACTCATTCTCGGTAAGATGATGAATTTCGATTTTTTTACTTACGCTGTCAATTGTATTTATCATTTTTTTACTTGCATCAAAGGTATTAAAAAGAGGTTTTTTATTTGTATTTTTAGAGTCTAAATGAAACAAAGCATTGTTTTTTTTCATGTCAATAACAAGTTTTGTGAGATCATTTTTTTCGTTATTAAAATAAGCTAATTTTGTTTTAATAAAATCATTGTTTCCATCTTTCAAACGCAAAGTATTTAAAAAATCAACCATTTCATTTATTGCATGATACTGCAGATAAACTTCAGAAAATGCGACCTTATTTATTTTCTTTAATTTGCTTGTATATTCTTGCTGATCTTCACGCGCACTTAAATTTTTTTTAACTTCTTCAATCTCTGTGATGTCAAGACCGCAAGCGGCAGCTTCTAACACTAGATTTTCATATTTTTCCTGCGAGTCACCACTTTGCTGTTTATTACAACTATAAATTGAAGTTGCTATAACAAATAATAGCGAAAATTTTGCTGTATTTCTTTGGGTTACAGTATACATTTTTATCAATCCTTGATACAATTTATTGCAAACTCTATATAAGGCCATTTACCTTACGACTCGATGTGTTTAGCGAAACAAGTTTTATAACCTACTTATTTTTTAGATAAACACAAATTTAATTTTGCAAAATATGTAAAATAAAATATTTTAGAAAAACAGAATAAAGATGAAACCGCATTAAAAACGGCTCTGTCGCAGAAATAGTTCAACTGAGAGTAAAGTATTTTCGATTAACAGATATTTTGGAATGTTTTTTTATGAGGTATAAATTGCTAAAAAATTAGGCCACTTTGTTTAGTTTGAATTATTTTAAAGCGAATCTGACATAGACGTTGCTTTTTGAAAATAGCAATTTTGGATTGATTTTATATTTTTTTTAATTTTCATAAAAATAAACATGAGAAATGAATTAAATTATGATAACTTCATTTTGTCCGATTTTTATAATCGATTTATAATTCATTTTGTAAAAATCAAAAATTAAATACGGAAATAATATAATAAAAATAATTTTATATATAATTTTTAATTTCTTATTTGTAAATTTAGCATATGGAGAGACAAAAATGCATGTGCTTTTAGATGAAAGTAACGTAAGTCCTTATTCGGTTGATGCGAGAGGAGGAACCTTAGCAACCTTTAATGCTTTTTAGGATGGTATGATTCAATTAAAGAAAAATAACTTATCTTTAAAAAATGCTCTGGATTTAATTTATTTCTATACAAGGAATAAAAAAGAAGTTCAGTATGACATTAGTTTAATTGAGTTTGAAAATCATTCCAACTTAAGTTACAATGCATTTTATTCAAAAAATCCAAGATCTGTTCATTCCATATTTTTTACAAATAATAACCCTTTAGGCATCTCTCATAATTTCAGGAAATTTATTTAATTTGCAATTGATAGAGAGGCATTACAAAAATTAATACCGGGTACATCAGTTTCAACTGAATTACTTCCTAAAAATTATTGGGGACGTGCGCAATTAAATAATACATATAATCCTAAAAAAGTGCAAGAATTATTTAATTCATTGCCTAAAGAATTAAGGGAAACAGAATGGCAAGTTCCATTTGAAATTTCAGGTCTCATCATTGTCCAATTAGATCCTCTAATTACATTTGCCGCCCTTAAAGTTAATTTATTTAATTTATAAGAAAAGCCTTTATTTGATCAAAAACTTGAAGATTTATATGATCAAGCATTTAAGTCGAGTACAAAAGAAGAAAAAGTAAACCGCGTCCAAACACTTTCACATTATGTAAATGAAAAGGCATATTTAATACCTTTAATAGAAAGGAAAATGATTATTTATTAGAATCCAAAAACGGTTGAAAATTTAGGTGAACAAGATCAGGCTCTAATCTTTAATGCATCACATGTAGAAATAAAGAAAATAAGAAAATTAAATTTATATTAACAATATCATGTCAAGACTTTTTAGACTAAAAAAATTCATTCAATAAGCAACTTAAAAAATCAAAATAGTTACTTAACATTTATTTTTTTTAATATAAATAACGCTTTAGTTGGTTCTGAAGGTTTTTGTATATATTTCTCAATTATAAAATTTGATTTTTCAAAAAGTTCTTTAAAATCTTGATAATTACGCTCACTAGATCCAAAATAGAGTTTCATTGAAAATCTTCCTACAATTTCAGTTTGATCTGAAATAGCTTCAAATGGAACAACTGTATCAAAAACTATAAGTTTTGATGTTTCGCTCATGCGTTCATTAAGATTTTTTAATATTAAATGAGCATCAGCATCTTTCCAATTGTGAAGAATCCAAGATAAAATATATGTTGTTCCGTTTTCTGGTATTGTTGAAGGTTTAAAAAAATCACCATCTTTTAATTGAATACGAGATTGAATATTACTAAATCTTGTATTCAACTCCTTTTTTAATAATTCAATAATTTCAATTCTTTCAAAAAGAATTGCTTTAGAAATATTGAATTTATTTAATAAAGAAACTAATAAGTTTCCAGAGCCACCACCACAATCAACTAGAACCTCATTATCATTTATAGAAATATTATCTATGATCCAATCTGAGTGAATTTTTGATTTTTCAGTCATTGCTCCAAGAAAAGATGAGACTCTTTCCTGATTAGAAAAAAGCTGCGTCCAAGTATCGTTAGAGCTAGATGAATTAATTAATTCAACTGCAGATTTTCCAAATTTTACAGCTTCATCAATATAATTCCAGTGATCACCCCATGTAGATAGACTAAGAAGTAAATTTTTTAGAAAATATTTTGATTTTGAATTTAAATAAGTTAACGCTTCTTCTGTATTATAAAAATATTGATCATTTTGGAGAACGACCCCAATTTTTTTTAAAAGAAGCATAAAATCTTTAGTATAATCAAAATCAAGATTTAATGAAATTGCTATTTCTTTTGCGGTCATTTTCTCATTTGATAGTTTTTCAAAAATTCCTAGCTTACATGCAGCTAAAATAATTTTTCCATCATATAGATTTAATAAAGGAGTAATTTTTCCATAATTCATATTAATATACCAATCTTTTTATTGAATACAAAGTACCCATTATGCTAATAATTAAAACACAGAATCCAGAAATAATAAATATTGCTCCCCAGGAGGAAATATTAATAGTTAAAAAAGAAAACAATAATATTCCAAATAAGTTTGTTACTGATGAAATAAATGCTAATTGGCCAAAGTAAATTCTTTTTAAAGAGCTATCAGAATTAGGTATTTCAGCAATAAAGGAACGAAATCCATTTAAAAGTAATGTCATACCAATCGCCATAATTATATTACCTAAAGATAAAACTAATAAATTACTACTTGAACCAATTATAGCAAGACCACCACCTGACATAATTCCAGCAAATTTTCTATGTCTAGTTAATAAAGGCCATTTAGTAGTAATAAATCCAGAAACAAGCATAGAAATATTTTGAATTGTCATAAATACTGCGATCATTTTTGGATTTAAATTAATCTCATTAAGATAGACTAAAATACCTCCATTATAAGTTGAAGCCATTAAATTAATTATAATTACAATAATCCAAAAAAAATAGTTATTAATATAAAAAGAGAATAATCCTTTTTGATTATAAGAATTTATATTCAAATAATTTATTTTGTTATTTGTTAAAAATAAAAATATAAATAAAGCTGATATTACATAAGAAAGTCCATTAATTAAAATTATATAAATAATTGGTATTTTCAAAGTAAATAATAATATAATTGAAATTGATGGAGCTAATATTTTTGTTGCTGTTAAAAATGTTGAATCTAAATGTAAGTATCTAGTTGTATTCTCTGAGGCTAGAAACTGTTGTGCTGAAGCTGTAATTAAAATAGAAAAAAGAGTAAAAATAAGACTAAACAAAGCTAAAGAATATTTTGATAAAATATAATTACCATCTGTATTTATTTCAAAAATGCAAATTAAAAACGTAAAAATACCTGCACAAAAATTTGCAAAAATTAATATTTCTTTTGATGAGAAAATTAATAGCCGGGGTAGAATTACCCAGTTTCCTAGAAAACTTCCAGTTACTGAAGCTAAAATTACAAATGGTATTTCTGATTCTCTTTTTGAGCTTACTAAATATAAAAGTATTGAGTATGTGCAAATAGTTGAACCAATGTTTGATATAAATCTTCCAATAATTAAATTTATAATATTTTTTATGTCCATAAATTAGCTATAAACCTTTGAACATATACTGCATGGAGTTGAATTATTATCCATCTTAAATTTATGATCTTCAATATTTGAATTTTTATATTTCAAATAATCTTCAAATGAACCTAAACTTAGAAATATAAATTTATCATCAAAATGTGCTTTAGCAAAAATTTCATAAATTGAGAGCTCTTCTAGTTTACTAAAACTAATATGTTTCTTAGGATAAATAGTTCCTGTACAATATACCCATCCACTATCAGGGTAAACCGCTGCTCTATTTCGAACAGGACATTTTAAATCGTTGAGTTTAGGTTCAGTTAAATTATTTATTTTTAGTAATGATTTAGCTCTTCCTGACTTACTAAATTTTGATCGATATTTCCATTCTATTATATGTGCTATATTATATTCTTTTGCTTTTGATATAATATCTTTTAAATATTCATTATTTTCTAAAACTTCAATATCAAATAAACATTTATTTCCAATAATTTCATAATGGCGTTTTGCAAAATTTAAAATATGTTCTACAGATATAAATGGTAAATGAAATTGACCTGTGCTAATTTTTACATGATCTTCAGCATTGTTTCCAAATCCAACACTTTTTAATTGTTTTAATATATTACATAATTTAAGATCGTCTTTACCTAAAAATCCATTACTAAATGGAATAATTTTTTCAATTTTTAAATTCTTTAATTCCTGAACGAGTTCTACCAATTCATCTGGGAATTGGAATGGTTCTCCTCCTGATATTCCTACTTCATTTAAGCCCATTGAAACCCATTCGGTAATATTTGATTTAATTTGCTTCCATTCTATAAATTTTTTCTTATTTTCAGGACTACTTGCATTATAACAATGAGCACATCTTGCATTACAATAAAATGATGTAGTTATTCCTAGACTTTTTGGAAGCCAAATAGGATATACCGATTCAATGAAAGATTGAAAACTCATATTATAATTATTTGATTTAATGGAATGAAAGTATCCATAAATTTCAAATTTTGATAATCCCCAAAATGAGTTATATTTTGAGTTATTATTCATTGCCAATGATTGAGAATTCCAACCATATATATTACTTAATTTTTCAATTATTTCTGAAGTATTTTTTTCTTTTTTAAATACTTGAATAGATATTTTTCCCTTTATTGATTTAATTTTAATTATGCCTGTTAGAGAATATTTTTCATAAATATATCCATTTACAGATAATAAAATACTATTTTCCTCTGATAGAATAAAAAATTCTTTTACAAATTCATAAAGATAGGGAATTGATTCATCTGTTTTAATAAGTCCAAATTCTATTTGTTGTGCTGCAATTGCAGCTGTAAAAAAATATAATTTGGATTTATTATAATAAGGAATATCTGAATTTCTAATATAATTTTGAAAATTTAATAAATCTCCCCAGCTTCCATAATCTCCTGCAATTGGTTCAGTTTTATCAAGATAATTATCAAGTAAATTTATTAAAATATCATTTTCATCATTTATAAAGGCACCTTTTAATGTGTCAAAAATCCAATCTTTACGATCGCGCCTATATCGCTCTTTTTGAATTTTTACTCCAATATTATTTAAATTTAATATTTCTTGTAATTCTTTTTTAAATCCCGAAAATTGATCTAACACGTCGAGTCTCCTCTAAAGTTTCTTCAAATGGAGGGATTTTTTGTTCACGTTCAATAACAATTAAAGTATTTTCTTCAAATATTGATCGGTATTGTTTCAATAAATCCCAGCTTCTTTTATTAACTGGACTTGAATGAGTATCTCTATAAAAATTTTCATGCCATTCACCCCCTGCGAGATGAATTTCTCCAATTGAAACTCCATTTAATTTTTCTAATTCCATATCTGCAGAGATACCAAAATTTATTTCATTTGCAACTAAATTTGAAATATCTAGAAGCATTTTTGATTTTCTTCCCTTAAAACATTTTGGAAATATATTTACCGCGCTATTTTGATGTTCCATTAGAAATGGTGCTGCAGGATTTTCAAAATAAAATGGACATGAAGTTATTTTGGATTCTATAATACTTAATCTCTTATTAAGAAGATTTTCTGCCTCAATTCCAATGGGAGCTGGTGTTAGACTGGAAAATGCTATTCCATCTAATGTAGTTAAAGCATAATGATCCGCCCAAGCTAAAAATGAATTAGAATTTAAAAATTTTTCGTGTAATTCTAATTTATTATCTTCCCAGGGTGAAGGGTCTAGCAAAGATAATGAATATCCATGTGCAGTTGCTGGTTTGTGATCTAATATTTTTTGAAGTGTTTCTTTTGCTTTAAAATCTTTACGGTAAATAAAACCTTCAATAGCTATTTCAACAAAATCTATTTCTGGATGTTTTAATGATTTTTCATAATACTCTTTAGGTACATGTTGTGGGGAAAGGGATATTCCAATTTTCAATTTTTTTTACTCCAAAAAAATTATAATGGAGTACAAAAAATGTACTCCATTATAATTTTTTATAATAATTAATAGCAATAATTACATATAACAAATTGTATGACCAGAAACTTCAATGTCTTCAATAATAATTATAGTTTCATTATTTTCTTTTAAATTTTCCATTTTTGACTCCTTATAGATTATTTTTTGATCCAGGTTTTTAATGTATTTCATTTTTTTTAAATGACAAATTGCTAATGTCAAAAATTTGTCATATTATTTATTTGTATTTTTGGGGTTTCTATGAAATTTTTAAAAGTCTTTTTTAATAAAAAATTGAAAGAACAAGATTCGATTTTTGTTATTTTGAAAATTTGTATATAAACATGCAACAATTCGTTTATTGGTTTTAAAATATTTATTGACTTACTTAAAAAATAAAAATTATGAATACTCTTCAAACTGAATTTAAATTCAGTTTGTTATATTTCTTTAAATAAAACAACTAAAGATAAATTAATTACAAATTAAAAAATTAATAATGATTTTTGAATTAAATATTATGGTAATTTACTTTATAGTACTGAAAAATAATTAAATAAAATTCTTATTATTATGCTCTAATAATCTCTTTTTAAATGAATTTGAATACTTAAAATTTGATAGATAAGAATAACTCAACGACAATTATATTATATTACATTACATTTTAATCCTGCAAATAATATAAAAGTCATAGAATTAATATTTGAGATTATAATTTAAATAGAATATTTACTTCCCTCTCTCGTCTAAAAAAATTTTAGCTGTATAAAAATATTGTAGTTTTATACAGAATTCTTAATCTAAGGAGAGAATATGACAAGAAAAAGGAGTTTCTTTTTATATCCAATACTTGCAGTCAATATGATTAGTATAAGTAGTTAAGCGAATACGATTTTGAATATTCTTATACAGCAGTAGAAGATAAAAATGTAGTCAAAATATCAAGAGCAGAAGACATAGAAATAATCTACTTAGTTGTAGCGACCCACCTTGGAAAATTCTCAGGACCGAATTGTGGACTGTCTGGCCCAAATTAAACCACCTTGAATATTTTCCAAGGTGGGTCGCTACATATATGTTGTAATTACAAATGGTCATCAATTTATTATAGGAAAATTTGTAAATACAAAAGGTACTAATTGGGAAGAAAATACTATAAGAATTTTTTAGACTTTGGATGATATAGAAAAAAATTTCATAGAGTTTTACAATTTAATCTCCAAGGAATCTATTTTAAAAAATAGTTTTATAAAACTTCAAGACGATGATTTTGATAATGGTATGATCCCCGAAAAGTGGACTGTTAAATTTCATAATTTTCTTCATATTCTAAAGGTGCGTGATAATCAAGGGCAGAGTGAGCACGGATTCGATTATAAAACACCTCTATATATTCTATGACTGAAGATTTTTGCTTCTTTTCTTGTAAGAAAGTTACAACGATGCACTAATTCTTTTTTCAAAGTGGAAAAAAATGATTCCTTTTGGAAAATGAAATCTTTTTTGTATGCCATATTTAGTGAATTCAAAACAAGTTCTCTTTTTAAATTATCTTGCATGCTCCAACCAATTATCGCTCTTGAAAAAGTATCTAAAATTATGCACAAATAAATCCAGCCTTCTTTAGTTGGAATATAAGTAATATCGCTAGTCCAAATTTCATTTGGTTTATAGGAGGTAAAGTCTCCCGAAATTAAATTTGGACAATGTAATGCTTGTTTATCAATCTTTGTTGTTATTTTAAATTTGGGTTTTCCAATCCCTCTTCTGTATCCATATGTTGGTCTTCCATTTGTTATTATTCTTAATATTAAAATAATTTCTTCATCTGATATGATATTATTTTGTTCCCTTAACTTTCGAGAGCTATTATTATTTTCTTGTTGAAAAGTGCTTAATAAGTGAGAGCGTGAAACACCAAGCGCTTCGGCAATTGGTTTCATTTGAAATCTCCGAGTCCTTGCAAGGGCTCTTGCGAGATCAGTTTTTTTTCACGTCCTATTTTTACCGCTTCTTTTAATATTTCTACTTCAAGGGTTTTACGTCCCAAAATACGTTCTAATTCATGTATTTTTTTCTGTAATGCCTTCAATTCAGATATGGGAACTACCTTTTCTTCTGCTTCTACCGCTTCCATTTGTCCTTCTTTCATAAGTCTCCTCCAAACATACAATTGGCTCGGTTGGATCCGGTATTTTCTAGACACAGAACTTGTAGAACTTTCTGGCTGCAATGTTTCCTCAACAATTCTAAGCTTTTCTTCTGCCGTAAATCGCCTCCGGCATCGCATTCCAAATATGACTTCAGTCGTATTACTAGTCTTACTAATAATATTTAACACCCATTAATTTTATAGGAAGTATTCGACTTTATAAGGGGCTACATCAATCAGTAACTATAATTTTGTATTTCCGTTTTGTAACTGACACAACAGCGGTTTTTTCTTCTAATTTTTATGGACTTTAAATATTTTTTGATTGATATTAGAAAGGCAGTCCCACAGTAGGCTTCGCAAGAGGGCTCGTGGGCATTTTTTATTTAGGATTATATTTTTATTTTGTGGGTTTGAAACCATATTTTAAGTTCATATAAATTAACTATATTTGCAGAAAATTCAGTTTGATCTTTAGCTCTTAAAATCTATAATTATATATTAAGAGATGCTGCAAAAGATTCTGAATTAGGTCGAATAATTTCGGAATAAGATAGATTATGAACTATGCAAATTTTTCGATTAATTCAAATTAAGAAAAATAATATGTTATGCCAAGCTACTAAAATTGCTTTATTAATTTTTTTTCATTAAATTAAAAAATCATTAAATCAACAAGGAGGATTTTTAATGAAAAAACTATTAACAGTATGCGCTTTAATATTCACTAGCTCTTCATTTGCAATGGACATAAGTCCACTACTTACTACTGAAGCAATTAGTCCAGCAGTTATTTCTTCAGATTATATATCTCATGAATATAATCCTATTAGTTCATTAATAAAAGGATAATTTTCAAGATAAGAAAATTTAATTTGCTGCCTATAAAAATAAACTTTATTGAGTTTATTTTTATAGGTTTTTACTTATATGAATTATCTTTATTGAAGTATTCTTTTTTCCATTTCTTTATTAATAACTTCTTTTAATTTTTCAAAACTTTCGATCGTCTGATATGACAAATAAATAACTCTTGTTCCATAAAAAAACTCGACTTTATTTTCAACTTCTTAAAACGAATTTCTATTATCTTTTCTAAGTTGAGATAATGATGGCTTCCATTTTCAACTGGAATTTTAATAAAATCATTCACAAAAAATCCTCCTATATTTCATTTAAGGATCATTTTTTTGTTTTCGATATTTTTCAATAATTCAAGGGTATTGAGGGGAATAGAGGTAGGCGGTAAGAATTCGTACAGAATCGGACCACTTTGAATTTTTAGCTCAATATTTAAGCATTATGTTTATACAAATACCCATTTTACATCATTCAAACTTTTAGTTCAAAGTCAATATCATCTAGTTTTCGATCCTGAATTTCATAAACTCCAAATCTGTTTACATGGCCAGTTCGATATGGATTAATTTTTGAAATAAGAGTTGTATTAACTTTGATACCTTCGGAAGTAAGCTCTTTAACTGATTTTGTTATTGCATATACATTATAAAATGTAAGAACAACGGCTATTAAATGGTTATATTTTATAACTCTCAATTGCTCTTCCCTGTCGTTCTTTGTAATCATATCTTCACCAAAATAAATCCATTTTACAAATTTATTAAAAGATTCACATTTGTTAGTTGAAGATTGAACTATTCTTCTAAGATCTTGATCGGATAAATAATTGAGAAGATAAGTTGTTCGAATAACTCTGCCTAATTCTCTAAAAGCATAATACAATTTATTTTTTCTAGAACTAGTGTTTAATCTTTTTAATATTGTTGATGGATTTATTTTTCCAGCCTTAATTGATTGAGCAACCCTGATCATATCATATAAATATTTTCCAATTAGATCCAAATCAATTTTTTCTTTTGTAAACAAGGAATCTATATGTTTAAAAATTTGTTTTGAAGATGGTTTGTAAAAATTTAAATCTTTCCAATTTTTTATTCTTGGCATTAATTTTATACCTAGAAGATACGATAAACCAAATCCTGTGAGCATTTGAGCGTGAGAATCCCCATGAATTGTATCAGGCTGGATATCTGATTTATTTTTTGAAAGTCCGTCTAAAATAAATATACCTTCTCTCATACCGCAAGATATGAAATGAGAAAATAATGCAATATAAGTATCACTAACATGATAATATCCAATTCCTCCAAACTGACCATATCTTATATGATATTCGGAAAGTAAATTATTATCATACATATCCCAATGAGTTCCATCAGCAGCAGCTCTTGAGCCATTTCTCCAAAGTTTAGGTAAATCAAATTTGTTATAAATATTTATAACACTTCTAATACAATTATCAATTTTATCAACGGAAGTATGCCTTAAATTCAAAAATGAAATTTTCCTTCTATTTACTTCAGGAACAGCTTTTGCTGTTTGAGTAGGACCAAGACCTGTACCATAAGCAAAAATCGTTAAAATATAACGCATTTCTTCATCTTTAATTTTTGCTGCATGTCCACTATTTGGCCCGAAGAACTTTGTTAAATTTAATAAATTATTTCCAGAAATTAATATATTTAATAATGACATAGAATGTTTTTGCATCTTTTTATCAAGCATGCTCTCTAATTCTTTTAGTTTTGCTTTATCTTTTTCAATAGGAATATATTTCTTTAATTTAGGTTCTTCATTTTGAATTTTAAAATCTGGATTTTCTTGAAAAGTTTCATCAGTAAAATTGGCTGATTTTTCTAAATTATTTTGAATATCTATAATAAATTGTTTCTTATCTGAGGAAATTCCTATTAATTTTCCATATTCATCTAGCGTTCTTAGTGACTCTTCTTCAGAAATAAGTTCTTTTCTATAATCAGAGAAATCAATGCTATTATTTATGCACAAATCTCCAGCTTGTAACTCAAGCATTATTTGATTACATAAGCAAGCTTCAAAATGTTTTCTATTTATTTTTTGAGGGAAACTATCTCTTTTCTTTTTTCCAGTTACTAACTTCCACCAATTTTCAGGTATCCATGAAAAATCAATTAGAATTGGGCCTGTTTTGCCTTTACGTTTATAAATTCTCCCTGGATATAACCATTCAGTTGTTGTATCCTTATGAAATAACATATATTCAATTGCATTTATAATTGAACTATCTTCGCTAGTAGATGATAAATTCAGTACAGTAAGTATTTTCAATAATCTTTTTCTACTTTGTTTATAATGATTCCACACAAATCTGTTAAAATTTTTAATTCAAGATTCTACTTGTGTTCTTGCATAATCAAATAATTCTTGATTAGTATTTACAATATTTTTAATTTCATTGATTTTGTCTAATTCTTGAATTCCTGATTTTACTTGATCCTCAATTTCATTAAATGTTTTAAATACTGATTCTGTTTTTTCTGATTTTTTATCAAGATAAATTTGAAGTTCAAAATTTGCTCGGACATTGAATTTTTTAATTCTTTTTATAAAAATATTGCATAAATAGTCATTAATTTTAGCTACTTTTGTATATAAATAACAAAGTATTAATGTAAGTCGTTTTTCTTCTTTAACTTTAAATAAGCTTCCAACATCATAACCATTAGCTTCTTCATAGAATGTCTGTATTTTTATAGGAGGCAAATGTTGAATTAAATAGTTATACCGTGACATGATTTGCAATAATTTTTGCCGCATCAGCATATCAGCCATGAGTTTAAAACTAGGTTTTTCTAAATCTTTTTTTAAATCATCCCACAATGAATGCTCTTGATTTTTTTCTAAGAACAAATTTCCTAAATAATATCTTCCAGGCTCATCAAGTTTTTCAAAAGTATCTTTATATATTTTATGATTAACTTTTGCTCTATGATATTTATAAATATCATGAATAGTTCTAAAAGCAGGAATTTCAAATCTCTCTTTAACGAGATACTCCAAGCTAATATTTATTAAATCTATAAGTTCGTGCTTAATTAATGCTATTTCTGGCAATATCCTTTCAAGTAAATCATTTCCACCATTACTAAATTGTTTTATACTTAAATATTCTCTTATGCATTTAACATGCCTTCTTTTTGTACCTGAATCTTGATATCCATGGATCAATTCATTAATTGTTCCCTTGAAATTTGATTTCTCAACAATAAATTTAATAACAAGTTCTGGAATTTCATTTAGCTGAATAAAATAACCAATATTTTGAAAGCATTTTAAAAGAAGAACCATACAGAGAAGTGGTTTTTCACCTGTTGAGTTATTTCTACAAAATTCTATTTCTTCCTCATTTGGAAAAAATAATTTTTGCAATTCATTTTCCGAATATGTTTTTTTAAATCTCGGGTATGCAGTGTCCTCAAAATTAAGCATGTATATTGTTACCTCAAAATACCTGACATAAACCTTGGTTTACGGCAGAAAATTTAAATAGATAGATAGCGTTCCCGCCCTATTTGACACAGTTACTTACCGCCTACCAATATATGAAATTAAATATATTAATTACTAGGCTTGTTAAGGTTGCAAAAGAAAATAAATTATTCATAAGTGAAGAAGAAATAGATTTAATAAGGGTAGATATACTTAATTATTTAATTGGTTTTGTGAAGAATAAAAAAATAACTTCGATTAGTTAGCTAGAAATATTATGCAAAAACAAAATGGGATCAGAACAAAAATCAAAAAATGTAATTAAAGGGGAAGATATATATAACAATATCTTTTTGTTTTAATTCATTATAAAATCCTTGATAACTTTTTTTCACACCCTTCTTGCTTTGCTTTAATGCTTAATTTTTCATAATAAGTGCTTACAAAATCCTTCTTTAACCCATGTACTAAATCAAAAATTCGATAAGAAATAGAAGTGTTTCTCTCATCTGCTTTTTTGAGTATGTTTTTTTCAAGTTGTTCACCTCTTTCTAAAAAAGCATCCATTTCTTCTTTATATATCTCGCAATCTTTTGGTTCCTTATAATTTAAAAAATTATAAGTTAATTTGTAATATTCAAATATAGCTTCTTTTTTAAATGTAGCTACATCTTTTTCTATTTGATTTACGGCATCATCTAGTTTTTGTTGATCATTAGCCAACTTTTTTTCATAGTCTTTTGTATCTGGTTTACAAGAAACTATTGATATAAATGCAAAGCTGGTAATTATAATATTTTTTAAGTTAATGTGCTTTTCCCTTTTATTTCTTCATTTTCATTTTAAACGACAAACTCAAAAAATCGACGTTAGAAGATTTTTAGGGGGGGGGATGTCAAGTGCAATATTTGTAATATGGATCTTCAGGATTTTCACAAGTAGTAAGAGTTGTTTTATTTTTACGTCTATATTCAATACCAGAAATAATTGTCTTTAAAAAATTCCCGTATTGAAATTTTGAGTTAATTAGGATCAAACTATAACCATTAGTTCGTTCATCATAAACAAAAGCATGTGCCATAAATTCACTTAAAAAGAATTCTGTATTATTTATTATAAATTCTTCTAAAAGTTGTTTAACAGCTGCATTTTGATCAGCGGTTAGAAATCTTCCATATTCTTCATAAAATTCTGGAGTAAATAATTTTTGATATTCTTTAATATTATTTTCCCGCACTGTCGGCTCATTAACCCAGCCAGAACCATCAGCATTTAAAGTCTGGCTTAAAATTTCATCTTTATTAATTGGAATATATCTATTCATTGCTGAATAAGCCATATTTTGCAAAATTGAAAATCTTCCATAACTAAGCTTAGGGTATTTTGCTTTGCTATAATTATACGTCCAGCTTTCCATTTCTTTTTTATTTTTTTCCCAAATTTCTCCCTTAACCTTTTTCTCTGCATTTTTTGCCGCAATATCCTCTAATCTCTTTTTCTCCTCAAAATACGCTTTTTGTTTAGCAATACTTTGCGCGTATGTTTCAGTTGCTCCCCCATCCTTCCCATCTCTACAACAAGCAATAGTTTCTAGAGCTGGAAACAAAGAAATAGATAAAGCTAATAATTTTAATTTCATATATGGCCTTTAAAAATAAGAATATGGAAAACAAATATTACAAAATATAAATTTATATGGTTTTCAAAATATATAGATAATTCATAAGTTAAGTAGTAATTGCATATTTAAGACTTGAGACACTCAAGAAACGCAATTAAAACTTATCTAGCCCAATTGCCGTGAGATTTGCCTTTTCCTGAAACGATTTTGCCACCGTTTCCAATTCGATTTGACATATTTCCTATTGTATCCCTACCTTCATGATATGTACGGGTATCTAATCGGCCACCTAACGTTGCATTATTTTTTACTGTTTGTTCAATGATGTTATAAATAGCTTTTGAAGCAGCGACTTGAAATTCTTGCACGGCTTTTATATCGGTAATTTGTGGTATTCCCATACGGCCATATTCAGTGGTTCTAGCTCCGTCTATCACCCCGCTTTTAAAGCCTTCAGGTGATTTGTCCCAGCTTTTTTGAACAAAATCTTTTGTGGCAGTACCACCATTTACAATAGAACGTCCCGCCTTATCAACTACTTTTGAAGTCAATTCTATTCCTTTTGTAATAATTTGACCCCAATTTCTTTTTTGTCTTGTATTAAAATAAATAAATTGATCATTTTTAAAAGCGTAATCTGCTTCTGCTTTATTCGTTGATAAGAAACATCTTCCGTTTGTTAAGCAAAGGATATAAGTAGACGCAACCGTACCATCAACAAAATAAATTAAGTTCTCTTGCAAAGCTGTTTGTGACGTTGGATGAATTACGGTGTCATAAGATTCTATTTTAGCAATAAGTGCATTTCCTTCATACATCTCAGCAACACAAAAATCAGCGGTACCGCAAGTCATTTCGGTCATGTAATAATTACTTCTAGGTGTTTCATTGTTATTATTTTGAGCAAAAGAAGGGGAGCATACCAAAAATGATGATAAAGTAATAAATTTATTCATAAAATTCCTTTTAAAATGAAAAAAAACCATAAAAAAACACGGTTTTAATTAAACTAACTATTTGTTTTAATAAGCAATTTTTAATATCATTAGAATAAAATTTAGTAAAGTAAATTGAATTTAAAAATTACATATAAAATAATAAATATTAAAAATAAGAATAAGTATAAACCAAATAAGTTTACTGTAACGATATTTTTGCCATTGAGTTTTGACTTCGTTCTCTTCTAAAAGCTGTATATTGCATTTTTCAACTTCACTCGGTTCTTTTAATTCCTTCATAACCATTTCTTTAGCCTCCTTGGCTTGACTGTTCAGAGTTGGGAAAAATATGTAATAAATTAAAAAAAATTAACAAATTTTTACAATAATGACATAAGCATAACAAGAAAGATGAGCAAACTAGAGCGGGAGACGGGATTCGTGTAAAAACGGCAATAGCATAATTTTAAGGCATTTTGAATGATATCAAACTTTTTATTTCTTCATTCAACCGAGTTTTTAAAATATCATTTTCTATAAAATAATGTTTAAAATCTTTAAAAACCTTTGTAGATAATTTATTTGTAGCATAAGGGTTATGGATTACTGATATATGTGAAATACTTTTTTTAAAACTTTTTTGCTCACTCATATTAATTCTAAGGTATTTTTGCACAGTTTTGAAAAAATAAGCGAACAATAATAATATATTTTTTGATTTTTCACTATAAGAGCATTTTGTAATTGGCATTATATTATTGTAAAATGAATCAAAAACGCTCTTGTTTGTATATAAAACTCCAGAAATAATATTATATTTATTAGAATTAAAATAATCAATATTTATAGGTGTACCATTTTTTTTGAATATTTGATCTTTTTTTTGATAGCAACGAGAAATGGGCTGATCTTGATCTTCAATTGGAATAGAATATGTAAGATCCCCAATTCCAAAGCATGCATTTACAATAAGTGGAAATCCATTTGCAAATTCTTTAGTTTGAATATCCTTATTAAGAGAACCTGTATTAATAGCTATCACTACAAGATCATTTTCTAAAATAATTCCTCTTTCTTTATATTTCGATATTTTTTCAGCCTTTGAATTAAATGATTCTGATATTCTTAACAGGTAATCTTCATCGGTTTGTGGAATATATACAGTTCCAATAGGTGAATCTTTAATTTTATTTTCATTATTTCCGCTTTGCGAAGCAACACATTCAATCCAAATATTTATATTATCATGCTTGATAAGTATATCAGGTCCTTCTTTGTTTGTTTTTTCAAAAATATAGCCAGTTTTATTTAGAACATAAAAAGTATAAATTTCCCATAATCTTGAATTGAATTTTCCATTTTTTCTAGATTCTTCAAGAAATTTCTTTTCATCTTCAGGGCAATATTTTATAAAATTCTGATATATATCATTAATCCAATTTCTAAAGTCTTCTCTATCAGGATGGAATCTATTAAAACAATATGCGCAATCCATTAAATCATTTTTTATTCCATCATCAAATTTTTCATCCCAAAAGTTTACCATTAAATATCCCGCTAATTTTATAACTTAACCATTCCAGAAATTTTTACATCAAGACATACTAATATTTTTAATAGAGTATCAGTTGTGGCATTGTGGTAATGATCAAGTTCATAACGAGCTATTTGCCTTGAATGTATATGGACTTTACGAGCAAAATCTTCAATTGTCATACCTTTTGCTATACGATATTTAATTGGAGCATTCATTAAATCTTCTAAGGAAAATATTTGTATTTCAGAAGATTTATTATTTTTTAATAATTCATATTCATTTATTTCAGATTCTATTTCAGAAATAAGTTCTTCGATTTGTCCAACTGTAGCAAGTTTTAATACTTCTGGTTTGTTCTTTTTTTGCTCAGTGATAATTGATTCTTTTAAAATTTTTACTTTTTCTTTTGCAGCTAAAAGTTGTTTTTGGCTAGTAATCATGGCTTATTCTCTCCTAAATTAACAACTAGGATACCCTTTGAATCACCTTCTCTATTAAGTTGAAAAAATCTTGGAAAAGGCAAACCAGAATCTCCTTCGGTAAAAGCAGCAGGAAAAAATTCCAGTCCATATTTGGCTTTCATTGGGAAGCGAGATTTCTGCAAAAAAACAGGATCTAAAATATCTAAATTAACTTTTTCATCATAACGCCAGCAGCCATCGATATCATTAGGTTCAAACTTTGAAGTAACAAAGCTTCCATCAATCCAGATTCTTTTAATACCCGCCAGCTTAAAGTTTTCAATGGCAGTTTTTAATCCTGAAATTAGAGCCTCTCTTCTTGGATTGCTTGTTCCAAATCGATTGTTTATTTGCTCAAGGGTTGCAATATGTTCGCCAGGTGGCAACTCACCGTTTTTATCAAATTCAGGAATACTCATCGGCTCTCCATAAGCTAATCATAGCACCTTTTTATAGTCATGACAAGTTTAGCATGATTATATTAAAATGTAAAGAAAACGACGGTTTCTGGCAGTGGAAAAATATTGAAATTGCTTCATGATAAATCAATGAAAAGTTTATGCCAAAACACATGCCAAAATCAATCTGACAGAATTTAATATTATTGATGAGTTTTGTCATAAAATGTTTATTAAAGTATCAAATTTTTTCAGTGGCCCATTTTTGTACGAATCCTTACCGCCTACCTAATAGAGAAAAATTGAAAATTACTTTTTGCAAATAAATCTGAAATCATAAAAATCAAACTATGACTAGGTTTTTTAGTAAATATATTTTTGATAATATTCAGAGATATTTTTTCTTCAATTTTTAAACAATCACATAAATATTTAGAAAAATTTTTCCTAATCTCATTATTTAAATTAAGATGATAACCGAATTCATCCCACCAGCCTTTGATTCTCAAATCCATACATCGCAAATAAAATTCCTTATTATATCTTACTTCAAAATATTTATGCTTAGGATGTCATTTCCCAAAGACGATGACACTAAATTAATTAATAATATAAATGATTGGAACATAGTCTCATCCTCATTGGAGTGAATGTTACTTGATGTTTTTATCTTTGGGAAAAATCAGTATTATTTTCTTTGGGTAACACACTAAAACTAAGCTTCTCCAGTCTTATCCTCTTTGGAAAATAGATCACATTTGCTATTTCCCCAATCAAAATTTCCTCCCTATGTTTTTTTAGAGCCTTTTTTTATTTGGATTTTCAAATTTTAATTTTATTCCCTATTTCACACACCATAATGCTAGTTATCATAACTGAAGAATTGCAATACTTTATTTTAGTAATTTTATTAAATTTAATTTACTAAAATTATACTAATATAAGTTAATTTATATTTAATATTAGTAAATTAAACTAAATAATTTAAAATTAAGCTTATTTTAGATATAGGAAGAATTTTTATAGAATTATTCTAATTTTAGAAAAAATATCTGAATTATTAAGGACGTTACAAAATTAATAACGGTAACAAAGAAATTTATTGAGGAATGGAAACAATTTTATTAAAATTTAAAAATCATCATCTGACCTTTACAGTTTGATAGGTAGACCTCTGTTCACATTTTTTTGGTTTATAATTAAATTTTGATACTTCTTCTTCAACTTTTAAAAAATTATTTTGATAATAATCAGTTCCAATATCTTGGTGCACGACCCGGATTCGTGTAAAAATCGCACTATCATAATTTATAAACATTCTAAATATTAATTACAAAAACTAATTGGGTAAGTAAAATCTCTTATTGATTTAATTAATCAATTTCAGAATCAGTTTTTGCTACCTTAAAAACTAAGATCATCCATAATCGTAATATCCAATCAAGAAAAGAAGCAAGATATTGAAGTGTTTTAAAATAAAATTCTCATCTACTCAAAACTTAATTTTAAGTCACCAGTTATTATATATTTTATTTTAAATAATTAATTTCTTTTTATTTTGCTTAATTCATTGTTAAAATATTTAACTAAATCATCATTTTTATATTTCATACTAAATGATAGATACAATTTTAATTTATCAAGAGACTTTTCAGTTAATGTAACATTTTTTTCTTCACCCAGTTTTTTTAAAATTTGTAGTCCTGTTGTTTTATTTTCTATAACAAGATCAACGCGATCGTAAATAAGTTTTTTAAAATTTCTTTCTGAACCAGAATCTCCAGTAATATCTACTTTTATAAAATTTTTAGCCTCAAGGAAATCTTTGGGATAACTATATCCTCTCATGATAGCTATAGTTTTTCCTGTAAAGCTATTTAAATTTTCATATTTAAAAGGTTTGTTTTTTTTATAAAATATAGCAAAATCTATTGTTGATAATTCGCGTGAAGAAAAAATCATAAATTTTTCTCTTTCAGGATTCTTTATCACATCTAAAATGCCATCTTTTTCATTTTTTTTAAGCATATCTAAAACTCTCAACCAAGGCAGAAAATCTAATTTAAAATCAATCCCAAGTGATTTAAATATCTTTTTACACAAAAAATAGTCTATTCCTTTAGGATTATTATCTTTGTCTTGATAGACATAAGGAATCCAAGCTTCTGTAGCTGCATAAAATTCTTTACCAAAACAATAATTAGTGAAAATAATAGTTATAAAAATATTTACCTTTAAAAATAATTTAATCATAATAAACTCCAATTTGCTCTGAATCCCTTGATGGTAAAGTATCAACATAAAATGGGTTTTAAAATCTAAGTTTTTATTTACTAAAAACTTAGATTTTAAAAGTTTATATTTACAAATTAAAGAAATCTATCAATTTCAGAAACGAATATTTATTTTAATTTAAAGTACACCCTATATTGACAAAAAAATCAATTATTTATATTGTCAATATAGGGTCGGTCATATTTTGAATTAGTTGATCCATTCTAGTTAAGGTTTTAGTGGTTTTATTGACATTGAGGTAATCAAAATGGCTGGTCTGCATATTGGATACATCCGTGTAAGCTCTTTAGAACAAAATACAGAACGATAAATACCACTTCTTACATGCCCTTAATTTGCTAATTTATAAAAGTAATCTAAAGCTTTTTCAGTTTCCCTTGGGTAACAAACTCATGTAAAATACATAATCCCAACTTTATATTGAGAATCACAATCTCCTTTAGTAATGCATACTATGGACTAAATTTTGTCTGGGAACAGCATTTTACTGAAAATTTTTATATCCTTCATTTAAACCTTTTAAAACGAATAATTTAAATACAAGTAAAAAGAATATTAGCTCTTATCAAATAAGCGCAATTTTAAAACCGATCGATTTTCTTAGCTTTTCATTATTTGTTAGCAGACGAAATTTTCTTTACATTTACACATCTGCAAATTCATCATCGATAAACTATGACATAAATATTGATTCAACTCCTCAATATGGTCTTGGATTTAAATCTACTTCTAACTATGAATAATGGAGTTCTTTTAATATGTTTGGAATTTTCAATTACACCTACTATTTTCAACAATCAACAAGCAATTACTTTGTTTCACTTTTTCATCTATATCTTTATGGTTTAACATTCGAAAAAAACTTTGAAAATATTGGATTTAGTTTGGAGGTTGATTACTCTATTGCAAAACAAAGCACAACTCAAAAACAACAGAGTCTAGATATCCTAATTGGATTGTTAATTTATTTAAAATAACCTATTAATAAATATTGATATAACGCCAATAATATATTTAAATAAAAATTATCTTCATTTTATAGATTAACATACAATACTTATTATATAAAATCATACTTTTATTTATTTTGTATTTATTATGTAATATTACAAAAATTATATAATAAATAATTAATTATTTCGTAATAATTATTAGTTTATTCTTTTTTATCGAAGGTGAAATATTTTTTGATTTTATTAAAATGTATTATAATTTTATAAGGATAGATTTTTATGAAAAATGTAATATTTTTATTTTGTATTATTTTAAACATTTTTTTAATAGATTTAAAATCTTACTCTGTTGGAATAGGCTACGGTGGTGGAGACTTTTCTGATATGCTATCTGCAGATATGAATATAACCGAAGATTCCCCTTATTATTATTACAATATGGCTCAGTGGGGTATAGCGAATACGACGTTTCAAGGAAGTGCGGGAACGGGTTATTTTGGTTTTCAGAATAACGGGAATGGACTTCATTCTTTACTTATGTCTGTGTGGTCTACATCCTGTCCAGACTCTTCTTGTAAAGGCAAAACAGATATAATAAATATGATTTATCCAACAAATCCTGAAGATGTGGCTTATATTCAAAATAACGGTATCTATAAACACCGAGATTGCAGCGTTGCAGAGGGAGGATGTTTTGCACAAGTTTTAAATTATTATCAAAATTGGAGTAAGAATAATTGGTATAATATGACTTTCCGCATATGGCAAGGCTTGGATAAAGATAAAGATAAATTTTTTTATGGGCTATGGGTTTATGACTATAATAGTAAAACATGGAAACATCATACAACTATTAGTGTTTTAGCAGGTGAAAGCAATGCCAAAAATGTTACAATGAGTCCATATGCAGGTTTTATTGAAGATTATGGCGGAACTGGTGCAAAAGCTGGTTATTTAATTCGAAATAGAATGACTAGAGAAAAGTCCACATTGAATTGGAATCCTCAAAAAGTTTTACATGATTCTGAGCAAGCAACTAGACTTTATTCTTGTGGTGTGCGTAATGACGGATCTCAATATTATCTTTTTGTAACATATAATTATATAAATGAAAATTCTCATTGTCATAACGATCTCATAACACCAAATATAACAAGACCTAATTTTATTTATGCAAAAAGCGTCACAGGAAAAGGTACTTATAATGGAAATTCTAATAAACTAAGTATAAATTGGAATTTATTAAATTCAAATACTCCACAGTTTTCATATAAAGTTAAAGTCTACGATTCAAATAAAAACATTGTTGCTAGTGAATCTGTAATTTCATCTGAAAAAAATTCAACAATTTTAAATTTAAATAAATTTGACAATTCAAACAAAGTAACTATTCAAATTACAGATATTTATGATCAAAAATCAGACGAGAGTGAAATTAAAATTGATGGATTTTCACCACAACCAGATCCACAACCTGAAGCTGAATGTAATTCTAATGATTTAGTAATTAATGCAAATGTAGATGATGATTTTGCTTATACTGATTTTAAATCATCTGATGTTTCATCTTGCGGCCTTGCATTTGAACCTAAAATTGGACTAGATTTGTCTCATTATACTAACTTTATTGTTATGAGAGATCCAATCAAAAGAGATAGCAGTAGTTTCTTTTATCCGGGAGTTCCAAATTATGTTTATTATAATTATGCTTCCGTTTCAGCAATTTCTAATGACGGAACAAAGGCGGCAATTTTGCCATTCGCTTTTTCAAATAGTTCTAAAAATGCAATTTTTGTTTATTCTAAAAGAATTAATGAAAATTTAGTCTTAAAATCAAAGACTAGTATTTATAAATTTCCATTTACAACTTATATCAATAATCAAAAGAAAATTGAAACAATTTGTTTAAAACTAAAATAACTATCTTAATTTTACGATAATTATTTAATCAACCTAAATAAAGTCCAAATCAAACATAAGTTTTTGGGCTTTATTTTAGTTTATAGCGATAATAAATAATACTTCCTCATCTTTATTTCATATGAAAGAATAAAGCTTACAAAACTAACCAGTACTAGCATAGAGATAAAATTTGATAATTTTCAATTTTTTATTTGAACAGATTAATGACAATTAATTAAGTCAATCAGTTACCTTAAACTAACATTTTCATTAAGGATTGGCCCTCCTTATTTTTAATTTTTAATAATATCTTATACTTAAAAAGTACATCTTGACAGCGAATACATATAGATACAAGGATATATGCGCTTAGATTTAGGATCTGAGTTGAAACGATATGTTACTTAAGATCAATCATTTGGTGCCCCATGAAAAAAAAATCAATCTTCTTTTTCTCTTTCATTTTATCCTTAAATTTTGTTAATAAAGCTTATTCAAAAAACGAAAATAAAAATGAAATTTTAAATAAAATTAAAGATTTTACTCGTTCAATTGAAAAAGAAAAAAAAGAACAACAAGGATATGCAATAGCTATATTATATAAAGATCAAGTTATATATAAATCGGTTTACGGTAATCGAAAAGGAAACAAAAATCCAATTACTTCCAAAACTCTGTTTCCACTTGCTTCCGTTTCAAAACCAGTAACAGCAACCGCAGTTGCTTTAATGGTTCAAAAAGGAAAAATTGACCTATATGAACCTTTTAATTTACCTTATCTTAAAAATCCAATTCAATTCACAAATATTTTGAGCCATACTACGGGTTATCAGTTTTCAGGTAACATGGAAATAGAGCAAGGTTTTAATCGCACAAAGCTTTTAAATTCATTAAAAAATCATCCCGTAAATTGTGAACCTACAGATTGTTATCTTTATAGTAACGCTACTTTTAGTTTAGTTGAGGATGCTTTAGAGCTTAATAATTTAAATTTAAATGACATAATGTCTAATTTAAATCATTCTTTAAAAATAAATGATATAAAATTATTAACAAATAAATCAAATGCAGATGTTGCTTTTCCTCACCTTAAAGGCACAGTAAAAGGTAAAACGGTTTTTAAGCCGCTCCCTTTTCCTCCTTATTATCCTAAAGTTGTTCCTGCTTCTGCTGGAGTTTTTGCATCTATCAATGGCATGGTAGAGTTTTATAAACTCGCATTCGGATATAAACCAAAAATATTATCCCCAAAAATTGCAAAAAGTATGTTTACTCCGGTTATATTAAATAAAGATGCACATAAATGGAATATAAAATGGCCTGTAGATAAAAGCAAAATAGAATCCTCATATGCATTAGGCTGGCGCATTTTAAATATTAAAGACAGACCTAATAACACATATGTATATCATCCGGGATACATAAATGGCATAACTTCATTTATAGGATATATCCCTTCTAAAGAAGTTGGAATTATTATATTAACAAATCAGGGTTCAAAATTTGCTTCAAAAAATGGTATTGAATTATGGAGAAATTTAATTAAAAATGAAAAAAAAATTGCTAAACTTTAATTATAATAATAAATTCATTTAATTCCTAAAATCTTTTTTTAGCTAATTTAAAATTTTCAATAAATCACCACTTACTTCACTCATTTTTCTTTACACTCAAAATAAAATAAACTGGTTTACTTAATTTTAATATCCATGTTTTCTAATTATTAAAAAAAGTATATTGATAAAAAGAATGGGTGGTTATTTTGACTGCCTTATATAACGGAAAAAGCTTAATGAAAATTAAAAACGAATTTTTCTTTTTTATAAAAAATGAATTTTCTTTCAGCAAAACTAAACTCATATATGCTTTAAAAATCACAATTGCAGCAAGCATTGGAGGTGCGATTGCATTTTACCTATCCTACTACAAACAAATTGGACTTGGCTGGTGGATAGGTTCGAGCATTTTTGCAATACCAAGTATTACCTTAGCTGCTAGTTTAAAAAAAGGAATTCAAAGGGTCAATGCAACCTTTCTTGGGTGCTTTGTCGGTTTTATCCTCTCACTAATTATAGAAAAAAATAACTTTTTATTTATTTTATTTACTTTAATAACAACCTCAATTTGGTGTACATTAAGTTTTGGTTCAAAAAAATTTAGTTATCAATATTTTTTATCTGGAATATTAAGCCTGATGATCATGGCTGCTTTATTTGAAAATGAATCTCCATTATATTTAGCAATTGCTAGAATAATAGATACCATTATTGGCGTTATTATAACATTAGTTATTTTTTATTGCCTATGGCCAAAGCGCCAGAAAATAATTTGGCAGGTATTTGAGCATGAAAAAATAATAGTACAAAAATTATCTTTAATATATGAGCATAAATCAAACTCAATTTTGCATGAAAAAGAATTAAATTCTATGCTAAATAGAAGAATGGAAATTCAAATTATCGACGAATTATCATTATTAAAACAATTTCAAGATGATATAAAATTAGAGTTTTTTGAAAAAGATAAAAAAATAAAACTCATAAACGAAACTTTTTCTTACTATGAAGAACTTTTTATACTTATTAAAAGTCTTCCAAAATTCTCTATAACAGAAGGCAAATCCATTGCACACTTAAGCCAAATTAAACCAATTTTAGAACAAATATTTTCTAAAATCTCGCAATCTATTAAAGAAAATAAACTGAACTCTGAAATTGAGCTTTTGTTTCATGAGCTAAAAGAAAAATTAGAAATATCTGCAGCACAAAAAGAATTTTTAAATTATAGCATTATATCAAATTTAAAATTTTACTCATTTATTGATAGCTCCGAAAAAATAATTAATAAAATTCACTTTCATATGAAAAGTAATCAAAATGAAATTCGCATCAGTGGTTTTAAATGACTTTAAAACGATTTTAACAAAAGATAGTTTACGATTTGGAATAAAATGTGGCGTCCTCTCCTGCATCTTTGCAGCCATTTGGATATATTACAAAATACCTATGGGCTTTTGGGGCGTGTATAGTGCTTATATTGTAATGCAAAACCATACAGGAAGCACATTAAAAAAAGGTGTGCAAAGAATATCAGGTCATATTATTATTGCTATTTTTTCTTATTTTTATGCAATTATTTTTTTAAATGGGTATTTACTTTTATCAATTATACCAGTTATAGTTGGTTATTTTATACTTGGCTATCTAGTGGCATGTAGTGATCATATTCGATATGCAGGAATTTCAGGAGGCATTGGTTTTGGAATTATGCTTTTTGAATATCCTCTTGATAAATTAACTTTGCAAGTTGTTTATTTAAGATCTGGAATTATTATTGGCAGTGCTATAGTGGGAATTATTTTTGATCATTTTGTATTTCCAGTTAAAACCAGTGCTGTATTTAATGATCAATTAAAGAAAAATATTTCTCTACTATCAAATGTTATAAACTCAGTTGAAAAAAAACAATTACCAGAACTTGAAGAAAACTTAAATAATGTAAATTTAAATATTTATCAAACGTCTAAACAAATAACTGATTTTTCAATATTTCAAGCAAGCAGAAAAAAGTTTATTTATTTAGAAATATTTAACTCATTAAAATGTATTTTTTATAATTTTAAAAAATACAAATTATTATTAGAATATAAAAATCCATTTTTGATATCTGAGCAAATTGACTTGAATGAAAAAGAAATAATACTTTTTATTAAAAACAAGTTTTCCGAAATAGAAAAATTATTTTCTATTTCTTTTTTTAAGAGTGAATTTTTAGAAAATAAAAATTCACAAACATTAAACTTAAAAGAACATATTGTTAATATTAGATCTCTGAACTGGTATATTAAAGCCCCTCTTGAGAATAGAATAAATATATATAGTAGACTTGAAAATTTATATCAAATAGCAAATGAATTAAATTATTGCCACGAAGTTATTTTAAAAAATATTAAAAAATAAAGTTACTTCTTGATTTATAAGGTCGCAATTCCTTATTAGAACTTCTTTTGAGATTTATATTCATTATAGAATAATTTTAAAGTCAATGTAATTTATCATTTTTAAATTGGTATAAAATAGGAACTTGAGTATCATTGCTATGAGTTACTAAAAAACTATCTCCATTTTATCGAAGAAAATTAAATCCGCATTTTCTCTAGAAAAGCCTGCAATATGATAACAATGACCCGCTGCTTTTGAGCATTTGAGGACAAACGAATATTAATGACGATAATTTTCTGCCGAAATCATAGTCTTATTAAAGTATTTCCTGAAAAGGAAATAGGCCCCCAACTTTCAAATTCTTCAAGGGGCTGTGATTTTATATTTTCATGAAAGTATTATTTAAATAATAATCTAAACTTCCATCTTGTGTTAAAATAAAACCACTACCTTTACTTTGGAAAGACATATCAGCAATTGGTGAGTATGTTGAATTAGGTTTTATTATTGTTACTGTATTTTTATCAATACTCCATTCTTCGAAATTATACTTTTAGAAAAATAATCAAAAAAATAAAATTGAATATTCCCAATAAAAGGCAATCCAAATTTTAAATTTATTTGCCTATCTGAGAACAATTTAGCTACATCGCTGAATCATTGATCCCAAAGGAAATTATCATTAAACAAACGTTGCATTAATAATAATCCAAAAGAACCCCAAATAGGATAAAATAAGTTTTTTTCAATTTAGGTATGAGTCAATTGACTGTCTTAAAAAAGTGACAAATTTTCTCTTTTTAGTGAGAATAGTATAATCTGCTTAATCGCTTGATAATATAAAAAATGAGTATGAATGCTCATTTTATCAAAAAAGGAATACCAAAATGAAATATTTGAGAGAAAAAAATATTTTTAAGAGTATACTCTTAGCATCAACAGTATATTTTATTTTACCTGTTTATGCTAAATCTGCAGATCAAGAGTTTATGCCAAATGACGGTGCTTATGTTCAAATAGATCTCTCTGAAAAGCATAGCAATATTGCCGAAGTTGAAATAAAAATACCGTCAATAATGGCCTATGGATTTGAAGGAAAAACAAAAAGCCCAGAAGAAGAAAAAACAAAGAAATCCGTTGATAGTTATCTCAAGAAAAATTTTCAAAATATCATTATTTTTGATAAAAGTTTAGAATGTAATTTTAAGTTTAAAAAATTTGAAGAAGATATTATAAATAATAAAATTTCTTCGAAATTTAAGGTTACTTGTAAATCGGATCTATTAAATAAAAAAGTGAATTTTGATTTTTCAAAAGTTTTTAAAGATGTTCGTAAAATAAATTATGAAGTAGAAGGGAAACAGGAAATTAAAAATTCTATCCCTCTAAATAAAGGAAGCATTATAATAAAATAATCTTTTATATTAAACTATAAATTAGAAATTATTCTTTTTTTATTTAAATGTAAAAATAATGCTTGAAAATAATTGAAAAATGTATAAATAGTTAGTTGTAGACAAATTTTTCTATAAACTGTTAAATCGTTTTTTAATTTTGTTCTAAAAAATAGCATAAAGCAAATAAACTAGAGGTGCACAATGGTATTTTTTAAAAAAGTGTCTTTACAGTTATTTCTATTTCCATTATTTTTTTCTAGTGCTGTTCAAGCCCAAAATTCAAGTAATAAAATAGGATCTTTTTGTATTTTTCAAAATAATCCAACCCAAGGAGAATGGGCAAAAGATGCAAATGGAAAGATTATTGAGCTTAATGTTAGATTTATTAAAAACATGAAATGTGATGATTATGAATTTGAAGAAATTAAAAGATATACTGATTTTTATGCAGTTGATTTCAGTAGTCTTCCTATACTTATAAAATCATGCAAAAATTTAAAAAATAGTTTATTAAGTGAGGCTTCATCAAGACAAAATATTCAAAATCAAAATATTGACTTAAATGATTTAGATAATTACCTATCACCTCAAGCTAGAATAATACCTGATATAAATGAAACAAATAATAATTTTATCTTATCTCCATTTGCAATTCAAAATCAAGTTCGTATTAATGATTATCTATTTTTATCAACTTACTACACATGTAAATAAATAAAATAAAAGTAAATAAATAATCAATAAAATACAAATATTTTAATAATATTTGTATTTTATTGATAAATTTTTGAGTCTAATTTTATTCGTTTTTAGTTTAAAAATATGCTATACAAAAATTTGTTTTAGAATTTACTGTTTCTTTTGAAAGTCCAAAATATTCTAAAGGAGTCCTCATGTCTATTTTATTTGAGCCCATTAAAATAGGTGATTTATCTTTAAAAAATAGAATTGTGTTAGCCCCTTTAACAAGATCTAGAGCAAACTATCAAAGAATTCCAAATGATCTAATGAAAAAATATTATAGCCTTAGATCCTCCTTTGGTCTGATTATAACAGAAGCTACTTCTGTGGAGCTATTAGGCGTTGGTTACCCAAGAACACCCGGAATTTGGAATGAAGAGCAAATATATGCTTGGAGGCAAATTACAGACGAAGTACACGAAAAAGGAGGAACAATCATTATGCAGCTTTGGCATGTAGGCCGTGTATCTGACCCTCTTTATACTAATGGACAGACTCCTATTGGACCAAGTGCTATTGCAGCTAAGCAAAAAGTATCGCTTATTCGACCTGAAAAATTTTATGAAACACCAAGAGAAGTTTCTTTAGCAGAAATAAATCAGCTAATTCATATTTATAAAAAGGGTGCCGAAAATGCCAAAAAAGCGGGTTTTGATGGTGTTGAGATTCATGGGGCTAATGGATATCTCTTAGATCAATTTTTACAAAGCAAATCGAATGTAAGAAAAGATAAATATGGTGGATCAATTGAAAATAGAGCACGATTTCCATTAGAAGTTGTTGATGCCGTGATTGACACTTGGGGCTCGAGTCGTGTGGGATACCATATCGCACCAAGAGGAGATGCTCTAGATATGGGAGATCAAAATCCACTTGAAACATTTAGTTACCTTGTATCAGAATTGTCAAAACGAAACTTAGCATTTATTTGTGCTCGTGAGTATGAATCAAAAGACAGTATTAGTCCTCAACTCAGAAAAATATTTACAGGAAAATTCATTGCAAATGAAGGATATACTAAAGAAACAGCTGAAATGACGATAAAAAATGGAAATGCGGATGCTGTTGCTTTTGGAAAACTTTCTATTCCAAATCCAAATTTAGTAGAAAAATTTATAAAAAATGAAAAATTAAATATTCCACAAGTTAAAGACTTTTATAATGAACACAAATATTTATTTGACTTAGCAGAGACTATGCCAAGCAAAGGTTATTACGAAACAGATAAATTAGGTTACACTGAGTTTCCTACTGAGTCTTAATATAAATCATTTTTATAATTTGTTTATTCAGCCACAATTTTCATTTCTAACATAATTTTGACTTTCACCTATAATTCTTAAAATTTTTTATTTTTTTAATGTAAACTTATACTTAATTAATTTTAAATTCTGCTATGAGTGTGATTATGAATTTTTTTCAGCTTTTAATAAAAAATATCAAATCACTTAAATTATCAATTGGAGGCGCAGTATTAACAGCTGTTCCTTTAATGCTGATATTTATCTTTGTTACATTGCCATCATATCAAGAAAGAATAGAGCTTTCTAAAAAAAATACAGTCCAAGCGGCAACAGAAGCTGTTTATCAAACCTTACAGTTTTTTTATAATAAAGAAAAATTAGGAGAACTTACAAAACAACAAGCTCAAAAATCTGCGATTGATCAAGTTAAAATCTTAAGATATGGCGATAACGAATATTTCTGGTTAAATGATTTAGAACCTAAAATGATCATGAATCCAGTTAGACCTGACCTAGATGGAAAAAATATTTCTGATTTTAAGGACCCTAACGGAAAAAAAATATTTCAAGAAATGGTTGCTTTAGCTAAATCTAATGGATCTGGTTTTGTTGATTATATGTGGCCCAAACAAAATTACCCGGATCCACAGCCTAAAACTTCTTTTATTAAATTGTTTGAACCTTGGGGCTGGTTAATTGGAAGTGGTGTTTATGCAGATGATATTGCCAAAGAGATATCTCAAGTTAGAAAAGAAAATTTATTATGGCTTGCTTTTGCAATGTTAATTGCAATTATCATATCACTTTGGGTTGGTATGCAACAATTATTAAAAGTGGTCATCCCAGTAAAAAATGTAATTTCATCGTTAAAAGATCAAACAAATGATCTTATGAAAACTTCCGAAGAGTTAAGTAACACGTCACAAAATTTAAATTCTGCAGGACAAACACAATCCTCTTCAATTCATGAAACCGCAGCTGCTATGACTCAAATGAATGAAATGATCTCAAAAACAGCTGATTCAGCTTCACAATCATCCTCATTATCTTCTGATACAAAAAAAATGATTGAACAAAGTTTACTATCACTTCAGTCACTGAATATGGCTATGAATTCAATTATTCAATCCCAAGATTCATTAAAAAAAACAATTGCTATGAATTTAGAAAAAATGCAAGAAGTTGGTATGATAATCAATCAAATTTCAGATAAAACAAAAGTAATAAATGATATTGTTTTTCAAACTAAATTACTTTCTTTTAATGCTTCCGTTGAAGCAGCCAGAGCAGGTGATGCTGGTAAAGGATTTGCAGTTGTTGCTGAGGAAGTAGGAAATCTTGCTCAAATGAGTGGAGGAGCATCTATAGAAATTTCAAGTATTGTATCAAATTCC
Source organism: Silvanigrella paludirubra (assembly GCF_009208775.1). Lineage (NCBI taxonomy): Bacteria > Pseudomonadati > Bdellovibrionota > Oligoflexia > Silvanigrellales > Silvanigrellaceae > Silvanigrella > Silvanigrella paludirubra. Next base: position 650,054 of record NZ_WFLM01000001.1, read on the forward strand.
AATCAAAGAGTAGATGAGTTAATTCAATCATTTAAAGATAACTTTACTATTGCAATTGAACAAGTCTCAAAATCTGTAGAAATTGGTTTAAAAAATTGTCAAAGTTCTTTAGATACTCTTTCAAAAGTAGTGGATATGGCAACTCGCTCAAGTGAAATGGCAGAAACAATAAGTGCGGCAAATTCAGAACAATCAAAAGGAAGCTTAGAAGCAACAAATGCTCTACGCTTAATGGAACAAACAAGTCAAAAAATGAATGAAATTGTTTCACAGACAGACACTTGCTCAAACCATTTATTAATACGTGCTCAACAGTTGACAGAACTAACAAATACATTAAGCAATATTTTATCAAAAGAAAAATTCCATGAAGCTTAATTTTTAATTTAACATCAAATATTTTATATAAATAGTTAAATATTAACTTTTATAAATAAACAAAATTAAATCAAGTAACTTTATAAAAAATAAATAGAATAAATTAAATATAAATTGATTATTAATAAAAATTATGAAATAATTTTATAAGAAAGCTGTTTAAAATTTTTAAATATTTAAATAAAAAATTTAATTATCCTTATTGAATTTGGAGTAGTCATATTTATGAAAAAAATATCAAATTCAGGTTTTTATTCAATTATTTTTATATCATTTTGCTATAATTCTGTTTATGCAACTGAAAGAAGTCCTAGTTGTTCTACAAAAGATATAAATGACATAAAAAATATTGCCTCAATAATAGTAAAAGAAGCTTTAGCTAGTGGAAAATGTATTGCTTTTAATGAAAAGGAAAGTAATGACCGTGTAAGTTATTATCAATATATATTTTCTTCGTCTTCCTCATTTTATTCCTGCAGATTAGCAAAATCAGCTTATATTGTTACGGATGATTCAACTACAGCTAACACTGCTCCCTTATTAAAGTGTGTGTCAGGAGAGCCATTAGCAGATAAAGAAAAATGGGATAATTATTTTAAGGAATATAATAAATATGTTGAAAAAACAAACGATTTAAAAAGTAAATGGAAAAATTTATTACAAATAGCTCTTAATCCTTTACCAAAACATAATGAAAGTGATCATTTTAAAGCTGCAATATATACAACCTATAATTATACTAAAAATACAACTGGAAAGTTACCTCCTGGAGTTGAAGTTTGGTTTACTCAAGTAGATGAAATGGCAAATACATGTAACAAAATTCCAGATAGAAAATCATTATCTAAAGAACAATTATCTTTAAGATTTAGTCAATTACTTGGATTACCTCCAGATGCCCCAAGTGATCCTCAGCACAAATTTGCTTTTATTTCTATTCCTAATATACAAGTGTCTGGAAATGTAGAATACAGAAAAGACAATAATGCTTTTAATGGACTTAAGGGACCAGGAGTATTTAGACCTTGTGCATCTATAGACTATAATACAGAAGATAATATTTGTAGTCCGATAGATAATATTCCATTAAATGAATCAATATTAAAAGATGAAATTCAAAAAGATGATAAAGTTTCTAGTAATGAACTTCTTGAAAAAGATTTATCTAAATGGGCCGCGTATCAATTCTACAAAAGATATGACATTAAAGATGGCTGGCCTCAATATCCTTGGACTGGCCGAGGTTATACCTATGATTGGAATTCGGATAGAAGAGATCACTATGGTTTATCTGAATATGTAATGTCACAAAATACAGAATATTATGTGTATAATACAAAATCAATAGAAGAATTTATAAAAGACTGTAGAGATCTATAAATTTATTAAAATTAAAAATATTTATTATTTAATTTATATTTTACTATTATAATATTCCTTTTGAAGTTGTTTCGTTGTTTTTGAACTGCCGTCATGACTCCATCCAGGGACATAAATAAAATATAGAAATTTATTTTTAATTCCTTTAGCTTTATTAATATCACGAAACATCATTTTAAAAGTCTCAAAATTTAATTTAAATACATTATCTGTTTTTAAATCATGCAAAACACCATATTCAACTTTTTCTTTTTCTCTTTCAAATGTTTTAAATAAAATATCCCATATGATAAATATGCCTCCATAATTCTTATCTAAATATTGTATATTTTTAGCATGATGGACTCTATGATGACTTGCTGTATTAAAAATATAGTCTAATAGATAAATTCTTCCTGTATATTTTGTATGTAACCAAAATTGATATGTAAAATTAATTGCCATTTGGAAAAATATATCTTCTAATTTAAATCCCAATAAAAAAAGAGGAATATAAAATAAACCTTGAGGAACATAATCTAAAAAAGAAGCTCTTAAAAACACCGTAAAGTTATATTTTTTTGAAGAGTGATGAACTTCATGAATACACCATAAAAAACGACTTACATGAGATATTCTATGGAACCAATAATAACAAAAATCATCTGTAAAAATAAGTATTAAAAATGCCCACCAATATAATTTCTCACCTCTAATTAATGCACTCCATACTCCAGGCATTTCAAAAAAAGCAAATTTTGAAAATATTTCATATAAAAATATTGTTAAAGATGTTCCTAATATAACAGGAAAAATAAGATAAAAAAGTCCTGTTCCTATATTAAAAAATGAATCATTTTTTTCATAGTTATTTAAATTATTTTTATATGAAATCAAATATTCAATCAATATAGCTAAAAAAAATAAAACATAAGAACAAATGCTAAAAGCATTTAGATATTTTTCTACCATGATAAAACTCCTTTAATTAAATAAAGAAAATTATTTAATTTTAAAAATATTATTAAGATTATGTGTGTATTATTTCCATATAATAATTTTGAATTTTTGTCAATATATAAAATTATTTATTATCCAGTATTTTTAATTTTATTTTTTTTTATTTAAGATACAATTTCAAAAGATCAATTTTGTTGCATTGATATTCATTTATATTTTTTGTAATTGGAAGGCTAAATCTAATGGAAGAAAAAATAAATTCAAAATTTAAAGATAATAAAAAAAGAAAAATAAATAGAATTTGTAATAAATTAGAAAATAAATGGGTAAAATCTGAAGACATTGTCAATATTTTAGAAAATATTATTGAACCATTTGATAGAGTTTGTATAGAAGGAAACAATCAAAAACAAGCCGTTTTTTTATCAAAATCTTTAAACAAAGTAAATCCAAAATTAGTACATGATATTCATATCCTTCAATCAACTCTTATCCTACCAGAGCATATAGAAGTATTTGAAAATGGAATTGCAAACAAAATTGATTTTTCATATGCTTCTATATTTGGTAAAAAACTTGCTCAGCTATGCCAGGAAGGAAAATTAAAAATTGAAGGAATGCATACCTTTTTAGAATTATATGCAAGATATTTTTTAGACCTGACTCCCAATGTTTGTTTAGTTATAGCTGAAAAAGCAGATAAAGAAGGAAATTTGTACACAGGTGCAAACACAGAAGACACACCAACTATTATTGAAGCAACATCTTTTAAAGATGGCATTGTCATTGTTGAAGTAAATGAAGTTGTTGATAAACTACCCCGTGTTGATATTCCTTCCGACTGGGTAGATATTTTAGTAAAGAGCCCCTTAAAAACAACAATTCATCCTTTATTTACAAGAGATCCTGCTAAAATAAATGAGACAAAAATATTAATGGCAATGTTAGTCATAAAAGGAATTTATGCAAAATATGAAGTAAACAGATTAAATCATGGTGTAGGATATAGCACAAGCGCCATTGAACTTTTATTACCTACATATGCTACTGAATTAGGTCTTAAAAATAAAATATGTGAATATATGATGATTAATCCAGTTCCCACTTTAATACCAGCTATAGAGTGTGGTTTCGTAAAAAAAATTGTTTCACCAGGTGGCGAAGCAGGAATGAATCTATATGTTAAATCAAGACCAGACGTATTTTTTACAGGAGGAGATGGTACTTTAAGGTCTAATCGCTGCATTGCTCAATTAGTTGGCCTTTACGGTATAGATTTATTTGCTGGCGCAACTTTACAAATAGATATATACGGAAATAGTTCAACAGCGACAATAAATAGATTAACAGGATTTGGAGGAGCTCCTAACATTGGAGGAAACTCAAGCGGACGAAGACATATATCAAATCCATGGAAAAAAGCTGGTTTAGAATACCAAAAGAATGATGATGAAATATTTAAAGGTAAAAAACTTGTTCTTCAAATAGTTGAAACTTTCCAACCTTCGGGTGAACCTTCTTTTGTAGAAAAACTTGATGCTTTTGAAGTACAAAAAAAGTTTCAAATGGAATTACCATTAATAATGATTTATGCTGAAGACGTAACACAAATCATTACAGAAGAAGGAATTGCTAATTTACTTTTGTGCAGAAATTTAGAAGATCGTGAACACGCAATAAGAGGAATAGCGGGACACACCCCTGTTGGATTAAAAAGAGATATTAAGAAAATAAATGAATTACGAGAAAGAAAAATTATAATATATCCTGAAGATATTGGAATTGACAGAAAAGATGCTAAAAGAGATTTGCTAGCTGCAAAATCCATTCAAGAGTTAGTAGAATATTCACAAGGTCTATATTTACCACCTAAGAAATTTATTGACTAAATAATTATACATTGATTTTTTAAACTGTTAAATTATTTAATGATTAGCCTTTTTTAAAGGAAAATATATTTTGTTATTCTTTAGAATTTTATTCATTTTAAATTTTTATCCCTTTCTTTGTCATGCAAAGAGTTTGCCTTTTCATATTTGCGCAGATGACTTTAGATTGGAGTTAGATAAAAAAGATAAATCTGAAAATTTAAATATCGATATTTTAAAAATGGCAATCCAAAACTTAAAAAACAAAATAAATATAGAATTAAATTTAGAACATATGCCTTTGAGCCGATGTTTTGAACTATTAAAAAAAGGCCAAATGGACGCTGCGCTAAATCTATCTTATAATGAAGAGCGTGCTTCTTATTTAGAATATCCTCCAGAATCTGGACCAAATGAAAAAGAAACATGTTCTTCTCAATTTAAAGTAGCATGTTCAGGCTATGTTGTTATTACAATGAAATCTAATTTATATGAATATAATGGAAAACAAGAAAGTCTGCCAATTCCTGTTCGATCAGCAAGAGGTTACTCAATTACAAAAGACTTAGAAAAAATATTTCACGATAGATTAGAAACTAGTAAAAGTGATAAAGTAAATATATTAAAACTAATAAGAGATAATGAAGGCTCTGTGATTGCTCACTTTGCTTTTCCTGTAAATATTAATAAATTTAAAAAAATGTCTGATAAAATTAAAATCCACAAAAAATATTTTACAATTCGATCTTATTTTATACCATTTTCTAAAAAATCAAAATTTCCAGAAACTGAAAAAAAATTATTTTGGGAAGAAATTGCTAAAATTGCAAATAATAAAGATATTATTGATAAAATAATATCTTCTTATTCTATATATTAAATTATAAAACTTATTTAACCATCTTTTCTTGTGTTGCTGGATGGCTATCGTAACATTTTTCTACATCTTCCCTAGAAAAATGTTTTGCCTTACATTTAGTACAAACATATTTTGCACCATCTCTTTTATATTTTTCACTTTTGATTTTTTCCTCTTTTGGATTCATATTCATAAGTTGAGATCCTCCTTTAAAACGATATCGGAACTCTTACTTCTATCTTTATTCTTTCTGAAATAAAAAATACTCTTTTTAATGAAAAAGAGTATTTAATTTATTAATAATATAAACATATTACAATATAAAGCCAGAAAAAAGAGGCTTTTATAACTTCATAGACAATTCTAGTCCCACTCTTGTCGCATAACGAGTTCTTCCCGCTCCAAAACCAATGCTAAAATGAGAATTTTCATAACCAAAACGACCTTCTCCACCACCATCAAAATCAGCTTGTTGTTTTTGATTGGTAACAATTCCAGAGAGGCCACGAACCCCAATAAAAAAGCCTTGGTGCTTACCTGTGGTTAAATAAGCTCCAGCTAAAGCATACCCTGTATTAATTGAATAAACATCATCATTGACCATTTGGTTGGCATTTAATCCCAATTCATATTTAAAATTATCATATGGGTGAATTTGAATTCCAGCTAATAATCCATAAGAAAAATAAGGAGCAATTTTGTCTTTCATAAAGATGTCACGCGCCACTCTTGAACCGATAAAGAATTGAATATCTGATACTTCTTTTTTTGCTTCAACAGGAACTTCAACTTGTACATAAACTTTCTTTTCAACAATTTTTTCAATTGGTTTTTCAATTTCAATCGTTCTAATTTCAGGACTTAATTTATTACTTGTTAAAATTAAAATATGAACTTTTTTTCCTAACACATGGTTTCTTCCCATGGAAAGTTCTTCTGTAATTGCTGTTTTAAAACGATCGGGTTGTGAATTTAAAAAATCACGAGCTGAATCGAGCCTTTTTTGTGCTAAAATTTCATTGTTTTTAACATTCCCAATTTGATTGGCAGAAGAAATAACATAAATTAATTTAATCACTTCATTTTCTGGAATTTTTTGAATACATTTTTCCAAAGTTTCTTTATGCTGAATATTGTATTTACCTAATGCAAATTCAACTTCACATTTGTATTTTTTAGTTAAATCTTTATTTTTTGAATAGGCATTCAAGTTCATTAAAGATAATAATAGAAGAAATAATTTTATTTTTAGTTTCATTTTTAACACCACTTTATTTTAATTATTATATTACTGTAATTTATTTGTTTTTAACTATAATTTCACGGCGAATGTTTATATTTTCTCCAAAATTTCCATTAAAACATTTTTCTACTAACTTATCATCTTTTATTGAGTAGAAACAAGCATTCATATAAATATTACCTGAAATAATATCTGTATATTTATTTAATTCAATTTTTAAATACTTATCTTTACTTATCAATTCATCATCAGAATTTAAAATATTCAATTTAGATTTAGCATTATTATCTACAAGCCAAAATTCATAATTTTCATCATTATTAATCAATGAGTACTTATTAGATACTGAACTATGACCATGTGTTATTTGATCAGAAAAATATCTAGAGAATATAATTGCATGCATTTCATTAATTAAATCATTATTTAGTTTTGTTTCTTTAGGTGCATCTATAATAGTATATCTTGTTCGTGTTATTTCATCTAAAAATCCTGAAAGTAATTGAGGAGAATATCTATTAAGATATTTTATTTTATTTGGAAAATGAAAAGAATATAAACTTTTTACTTTATCCTCAATATGAATAATAAAAGCATCATTAAATAGCTGAGAATTATATTTAAAAAATTCAATATTTAATATATTATTATTATCGGAGTTATCTTTTTTATTATTTAAGCATTTATTTATTTTATTTCTAGACATTTGATAATTAGTAATTTCAGTACTTTCAATTGATGAAATTTCGATAAGATATGGAAATTTATCAATAGAAGACCTGTCATTAAAAGGTAAATATTCTAGAGACCTTCCAGAGCTTAAGTTTAGATCTTTAGAACAGTCCATAGTAAAATTAGGAAATGGTTTAAGAGTTTTAAAAATTGATGTTTTGTTTTTAAGCAATTCAATTTCATTATTATTTTTTCTTAATTGAATTTCTAAATTTGATAATGCTTTATTTTTATTTTCTATTATTAATAATAAATTATCAATAATGAATTTATATAGACTATTATAATTTTTAATTTTAGGATCATAAACTGCATCTTGTAATAATTTATATTCATTCTTAATATAATTACTTTTATTTTTATAATCTTTTATTATATTTTTTTGAATTAAATAAATTTTCATACTATTAGAAAATTCATTTTCTAATTCACTTATAATATCTTTCTTAAAACTTTCAATCGTAAAAGATTCATGTTTTTCTGTTGGTATACCTAATTTATTTAAAATTTCCGTCTTACTATTTCTTTTTATTTGATCAACAATAATTGCAATTTTTTCATTAATTAATTGAATTATATTAGCATTAGTTTTTAAATCATTTACAATATATTCAATTGTATTATCATTAGAATATATTGTAAAATTATCAATATTAATATTTTTCAAAATTTTAGCAAAATCATTATATAACTTATTTTTTTCTTCTTCACTTGAAGAAGAGATTCTCCTGTTTATTTCTTCAAATATTTCATTAGCATTTCCACTAACTATTTTTTGAGTTATATTGTTATAATTTTCTTTACTATCATCAACATAAATTAATTTATTTAATTGCGGAGTTAATTCTTTATGAATTCTATTTTTATATAAATTTTCAAAATAATAATCTAAATAAGAAGATATTAAATTAAATAATTCATCAAAATTAATTTCATTTAAGCTTTTATTGCTTTCAAGATTATTTAAGTATTTTATTGTTTCATTAAACTTATTATCACCTAATATATTAAATTTATTTATTAATTTTGTTTTTAAACTTGAAATCAATAATTTGTTATAATCCTTAAAATCTTTATCTGTATTATATAATTGATTCGTCAATTCTAATATTTTTGAATTTAATATCATATTTTCATTTACAAGATTATTGATTTTATTTTCAAATTCTTTGATTTGGTCAAATGGAATTTCTGATTTTGTTATCACTTTCTCAGTAGGTGTTTGGGCTTTTCTCTTATTATCCACTGCATTCCCACAGCCAAATAAAATGGGTGAAACAAGAAAAAATGTACTAGTATTATAAAATTTATATCTCATAAAAAAATCCTTTATTATTTTATCCAAAATTGCTTATATTTTATGCAATTTGTTAAAATTTTAGTATTTAATAAAATAAAATAAATCAACATAAAATTACAATATAATTAAAAATTAATTAACTTAATTAAATTATATTAGTATTATTAATAATATAAATTAGATGTATTAATTTAAAGGAATTAAATTTCAAACTATTACACTACTTCTCTAGTTCGATTTATAATTTAGAGGTTTGATTTAATATCAAACAAAGGCATTTAATTCTAAAACTTGATCTAATCTTAAGTCTTTTAAAAAGTTTTCATCATGAGAAATCAGGATTAAGGTTCCTTTATATTCATTTAAGTGATAGCTAAGAATTTCCATACTTTCTATATCTAAATTATTTGTTGGTTCATCTAGAATAAAAACATCTGGAGATTGATTCATAGCCAAGACACAAGCCAACGTAGCCCTTAGTTTTTCCCCACCGCTTAAAATAGAAACCTTTTTAAATACCAGATCTTTATAAAATAAAAAACGGCCTGCTTTTATCCGAATTTCATGCTCTTCCATATCAAGTGATGCAAAGTTTTTAAAATTATCAAAAATGCTAATCTCGCTATTTAGTAAAGAACAACTTTGATCTAAATAAGCAATTTTATTTGTTGCGTAAAAGACTTCGCCAATAGTTGGCTTTAATTTATTCATTATCATTTTGATAAGAGTTGATTTACCTGACCCACTATTTCCTTTAATTAAAACACGAGAACTTCCAAAAAAAATAATATTTATATTATTTTTCCATAAATATTGATCAGAATTATCAAATTTGTGATTTACATCTGATAAAGAAATCATAATTTTTTTATCAGGTAATTTTACTGGAATGATATCAATATTGATTTTATAATTTTTCCGAAGCTTTTCTTTTATTAAATTTTTTTCTTCAATTAATTTATTAGTCTTTTCAAAATGACATAAACTTAATTTTCCTTGATTTTTATCAGAAACTTCTTTTTTTGAACCTATTTCAAGAGCAGACATTCCTTCTTTAATTGCCCTTTTATGCGATCTACTTGAATTACGAAATAAATTTTCCTTTATTTTTAACTCTTTTTGTTTTTGTCTTGATAATCTTTCATTCAAATTTGTTAATTTATTTAAAGTAGATGATTCATCTATTTTCATTTGTTCTAAATAAAAATCATAATTTCCTGAGTAATATTTTAAGCCTAAATTTGAAATTTCAATTATAGCATCCATTTTATTTAGAAGATTTATATCATGACTTACAATAATAAAAATTGAGTTTGAAATATTTAAAAAATCATAGAAATATCTTTTAAGTTCTAAATCTAGATTATTTGTTGGCTCATCAAAAATAATGATATCAGGTTTTTCTAGTAATACTTTTGCAAATAAAATACTCATCATTTCGCCACCACTTAGAGTATTTCCAATCCGATCTAATGATATATTTTTTTTAATAAATTTTGATATTATTTGTTTTATTTCATTTTCTAAATTCCAATCATTTGATATTATTTGAAGATCTTCAATAGAAGCCAATCCTAGCTCTGCTCGTTTTAAAGCTTCTAATTTTTTATCTACATTCAAAATTTTTGATATGCTATAATCAAAATATTCATGGATATTTTGAGGAAAATATGAAATTTTACCATTTCGAATAATTTCTCCTTCTGTTTGCTTCAATTCACCTATAATTATTTTTAATAATGTACTTTTACCAAGACCATTTTTACCTATAATTCCAATTTTTCCACTAGATATATTAAAATTGAAATTTTTAAATAATAAGGTTCCATCTGGCAAATAATATGCCAAATTTTGTACGGATAATAGATATGACAATTTATCATTCTCCAATAAATATTCGATATTAAAAGTTTTATTATTTTATAGAAAGAAGATTAGTTAGACATGGCACCCTTAGTGTAGAATAAATACGAACAAATATTAATAACAAAAACAAAAAAACAAGGCAAGAAAAATATTAATTGAATTGAGAAAGTAACGTTTTTTCAGAAAAATCATATTTTTTTAATTCCGGATTTAAAAATTTGGAGTATTTCCTAAAATTGATTTTTTTCCAGTTTGCTTTATTTCCAATGGATTTTATATATTTTGATATATTTTCTTGATCAATTGGTGCCGTCCAAGAAGAAATTTTAAAACCAAGATCTGATGTAAAATGAATTCCATGAAAATAATCATAAAGTAAAATAGAGATCCATCCACCATCCATAAAATGACCACCCATAGTAACATACAATTTCTTATTTTTTACAGATTGAATTGCTTCTTTTGTCCAATCAACCCCTCCTATAATACTTTTAAATTTTATGATTTCAAATGAATTTACAACTCCAAGAGCCATCTCATCATTGGCAACCCAAATTCCTCTTGATTTTGGATGAAGACGATGGAGCTCTTTTATTTTATCTGCCGCTTCATCTCTTTTCCAATTTGCATAAGTAATTTCATCTAAAATAATTTTACCATTCGATTCATTTATAAATTTATTTAATCCTTTTACCCTTTCAATAGAAGCCTGATCCGCTATTGTTCCGCCTATTCCTAATAAATGAATTTTTCCATCAGAACTAACTCCTGTTTCTTTACTTATTATTTTTGCAAGTTCATATCCGGAATCTTCATCTTTAGGTAACATTTCTCCTAATAAATATTTAAATCGAATATTATTATTTGCCTCTTCCGTTTCAAAATCAAATCCTGAATTATATATAAAAAATGGAATTTTATTTTCTTCAAATAACTGTGACATTTTTATAAGTTGATTTTTAAAATTCATTAAAATAATAGCATCATATTTTTTTTCATAGATTGCTAATTTTAATTCATCATTTAAAAATTTTAAATCATCATTGGCATAGATTGCTTTTAAATCAATATCTAAACTTTCACAGGAAAGTCTCATGAAATCAACTACCATTGAGAAAAATGGGTCGTTTTGATCTCGAGCCGTTACAACAGCTAATTTAATTTTCTGATTTGCAAATACATTTAATGAAATAATGAAATTTATTAAATTTATGATAAAAAATATTTTCATTTGCTCTCATCTTTGTATTTCAGATTGCTTTCTTTCAAACAAAACTTTTATTCTTAAAATAAATGTATATAAAAGCATCCTTGTTTTAAATATTACTTTATCTAAAAATCCTATCTCATGCTTTTGATTGGATTCCTTAATTTCATTAGGAAAATGCACAAATGTATTAATATTTCCTATATCGTCATATTTTTCTATATTTGAATTGAAAATAATATCTTTAAAATATGAAATTCGACTAAATGCATTCTCTGTTATTAATAAATATTCGTTTTTATTTATTTTATTTTTTGATAAGCGATGGAGTGTAATTACATCTAAACCTGATAATTCTTGAAATTGATTAATTTGATAAATTAATATTTTTCCAGAATGAACAATAAGCTTTAACTTAAGGCTATCTACGTTTGAACAGCATGGACATTCACAGCTTTTTACTGAATTAAGTGTTAATTTCTTATTATTAAAAGCTTCAAAAAAAAGAAAAAGTTTATTACTTACAAATTTTTGATCAAATGTTAAATCTATAGGCATATAAAAAAAGATTGCATCACCTTCAATTTTTGATACTTTAATTGGCTCTTCAATTTGATCTAATAATATTTTAAGAAGCTCTGAAATGATAAATTGCCCATGTGTCCAAGAAAAAGAGTGCTTTTTTACAAATTGTGTATAGCCACTAATATCTGCAAAAAAAAGAAGGGCTTCTTTTTCATTCGATAAGCTTCGATTTTCATTTGCACTCATATATGCTCTTCTTTAAATTTAATCATTTTTTTTAATTTAAACCTATTAAAATCATAATCTTATTTTGTAAAATAGATCAATAAGTAATAGTCAAATTTCAGAAAATATCAAATTAAAAAAATACAATCAAAATTCCGACTTCTGATATTCTTTATTGAAAAATATCTATGAGATAAAATAAAGACAACACAATCTCTAAATTGGTGAATAAAATGGGAAAAGTTGTAATAATTCTTGATGACACAGAAGAAATCCATCTTGTTACAAAAAAAGTATTAGAATCCTTAGAACTTAAAGTAATATGTTGTTATAATGCTGACGAGCTTGTTACTCAAATTTTGGCAAATATTCATGATCTTGCTCTTGTACTGTTAGATATTTATATGCCAGATAAAAATGGATTTACTGTTATGCAACAAGTTAAAGATCGGTTTCAAAAAAGAAAATTTAAAATTGTTTTTTTCACATCCATAAAAGAGAAAAAGTATATATTACAAGGTATGAGCTTAAAAGCGGATGGCTATATCATAAAACCGTTCAAAGTCGATGAGTTCAAAGAAAAAATCCAACAACTTTTAAAACCAGCTCCGCTTTTTTAAAAATTATTTTATAAAACTAAATATCTAAGTTAACACCTTTTTCAATACGTGGTTCAGAACCATCATAATGAATAACTTTACTTTCTGATTCTATAATTGTCGCAATATTTACGGGTCTATTCCATATTTTATAAATATTTTTTAAAGTTTCGACAGCCCAATCAATTTTTAAATCTTTTCCTTGATGTTTATGACGCAATAAAAGTTCACCTCTGTTACGATAGTTGCCGTCAACAACATCAATAATAGGTTGTCCAAAATTAGTCATGGAATCTAATAGATCTCTTTTGATTGTCTTAAAATCTCTATCATGAATTATAGCTTGTCCTGATCGCCTATCTTGCACCCAAGTAAATAATTTTGCATCTTCACAAAAATCTTCATCTAAAAATTCATCTAAAAAAGTGATGTCATTGTGAAATTTTCGAATTTCAAAAAGTTTTTCCATACCTTTATTTGAATTTTTATTCCAATTTCTTCTCACTTGAGGGTCATCACAAAGGGTATATTCTAAACCAAATTGGCCATTATTCCATCTTTTTTCAATATGCCGCATTAATTCAACCCCTAATTTATAAGGATTTAATCTTTGTCCTGACATTTGAACTACTCCTGCATAGTGATCGCAGTAATCAATCACTTCAGAATCTTTTAAAACCAATTGCGTTAAAATTTTGGAATGCCAATAAACCGCCCAACCTTCGTTCATAATTTTTGTTTGCCCCTGAGGAGCAAAATAATAAGCTTCTTCTCTAACAATAGAAAGAACATCTCTTTGCCAAGAATTTAAAGGAGCATAATCTAATAAAAATTTTAAAATATCTCGAACAGAACTTTCTGGAAATTTTTTTTCTTTCTCTTTCTCTTGAATTACTTTAGCCTGTTGTTCCTTTACATAGCTATCTGGATTTATGTATCCTTCCATATAGCCGCGCAATGAAGGAAGTTTAGGTACTGGTAATTTATCTGGAGATATTAAACTTTCATCATAATTATCTTTGTCTTTTGGTTTATATTCACGACGTATATGTGGTCCATGTTGATCAATTAAATTTTCTAAAGATAGGCAAATATCAATAAATCCTTCAACTTCATCATGCCCTACTTCTTCAATATAGCGGCGTACACGGCTACCGTGATTCGCCATTTCATCGAGCATTTTTCGATTTGTATGTGAAAAACAATAATTATTTTTGAAAAAATCACAGTGGCCATAAACATGGGCGATCACTGTTTTTTGATCTACAAGTGAATTACTTCTTAATAAATAAGCATAACATGGATCATTATTAATTACCATTTCATAAATAAGTGACAAACCGTATTCATAACTTTTTGCAATACGCTCATATTCCATACCAAAACGCCAATGCGGATAGCGTGTTGGAAAACCACCATAAGCTGCAATTTCACTCATCTGTTGATAATCTACCATTTCGAAAATAGTCGGAAAAAAATCCAAGCCTAAATTTCGAGCATGGCTTTCAATTTCTGTTACGATATCTCTTAATTCGGGTGTTAATTCGCTTGTAAGACGAGGATCCATAACCATAAATTACTTCCCCTTTCCTAGAAAAGCACGTAAGGCATTCATAATCCCATCTCTATCTTTTATTTGATGTATGATTACTTTTTCATTTTGCTCGCCATAATGTTTTTCTAAGTCTTTTAAAAATTGCCCACTTCCGTAACGACTCTCAACTTGTCCATAAGAAAATAAATTACTTGCGGGAAGCAAAGTATTATCAAGTAAATTCATACATTCATTTGTATCATTTCCACTCCAATTATCTCCATCTGAAAAATGAAATAAATAAATATTCCATTCCGATGTAGGATAATTATCTAAAATAATTTTCTCACAAAGTTTATAAGCACTACTAATTAAAGTACCACCTGATTCTTTTGTATGATAAAATGTATGTTCATCTACCTCTCTAGCAATGGCATCATGAATAATAAATCGTGTATCTAAATTGTCATAATTATGTTTCAACCAAGCGTTTAGCCAAAATGAAGTCAAACGGACAATTTCTTTTTGTTCATCACCCATCGATCCAGATACATCCATCATATAAATAATGGCGGCACTGGCTTCTGGCTTTTCTTCAATTCGAAAACTGCGGTAACGTTTATCTTCTTTAATAGGAATCACGATTGGTTTTTCGTCCGTATAATCACCAATACTAATTTGTCTTTTTAATGCTTCTTTATAAGTTCGTTTAAAGTTACGAAGGCTTTCGGGACCATTTCTTAAAACACCTTGGTACTTATATTTTTTTTGAGTGATATTTTTTTTGCCTTTGTCTTCAATACGCGGAAGTCCTAGTTCTTCTCCCAATATTCCAGCTAGCTCATCAAGGCTTACATCCACTTCCATACTATGCTCACCAGGATTTTGGCCAGCTTCTCCTTCTCCTGGTTGCGGTTGTCCTTGATTCACGGCATCGCCAGGATCACCCTCACCCTGTCCTACTCCACGCTGCTGATTACCTCCGAATTCAAACCGAGGAAGATCAATTCTTGGAAGTGGGATAGAGACTTGTTTATTCCCTTGCCTTCCAATGAGTTCACCAGAAGAAATAAACCGTTTTAAATTGTCTTTTATTTTTCCTCTTACTATTTTTCTGAAGCGGTTGACATCGGTTTCCATTTTCATTTTTGATGAACCCTTCCTTTACAGGAGAAACGTTGCAAAAAACTTATGAAGTAAAAGAAATCATATCAATAAAATTATTAAATTAATTTAGATTTCTTTTTACATCGCCGCGAGCAAAAATACTTGCAACAAAGTGGAGTGCATCTGTTGAACAAATATCGCAATACCCATAATTTTTAATAAGACGATTTTTTACAACATCAATTTTTGCTTGTGTTTCTTTATCAACAACATTGCTAACTAAACTTGTTAACTTAATTGTATCTTTTTGATCTTCAAAAAGTTTAAGTTCAAGAGCTTTATGAAGTCTTTCATTTGTTTTGTAATCAAATATTTTACCTTCTAAAGCAAGAGCACCAATATAATTCATAATTTCTCGGCGGAAATCATCTTTACGACTTTCTGGGATATCTATTTTTTCTTCAATACTACGCATGAGTCGTTCATCTGGCTCTTCACTCATTCCAGTGTACTTATTTCTTACTCTTTCTTTTTGAGTGTAGGCTTTCACATTATCAATATAATTTCCACAAAGTTTTGCAATTGCTTCCTCGTCTGCAGAAATAGCTCTTTGAACTTCATTTTTAACGATATCTTCATATTCTTGTTTTACTACAGCAAGTAATTCACGATATCTTTTTTTCGTTTCTTCATCACGAATTAAGCTATGATTTTTTAAACCACCTTCTAATTCATTTAAAACAATAAATGGATTTATACATCCATTCCCACGATCTTCTACTAAAGAGTTTGATAATTTATCTTGAATATAACGAGGAGAAATTCCATCAAGACCTTCTCGTAAAGCATCTTTACGAAGCTCTTTAATATTATCTTCTGTATAACCAGAAAGGGTTTTTCCATCATATAATTTCATTTTTTGCATAACCGTTAAGTTAGCTTTTTTAGGCTCTTCCAAACGTGTTAAAATACCCCACATTGCAGCTGTTTCAATTGTATGTGGTGCTATATGAATATGAGGAACAGTTTCAGGATTAAAATCTTTGCGATAAATTTTAACTTCTTCTTTTAATTTTGTTATGTATGGCACATCAATTTTAACCGTTCTATCGCGTAAAGCTTCCATAAATTCGTTATTTTGTAATTTACGATACTCTGGTTCATTTGTGTGACCAATAATAACTTCATCAATATCTGTCTGTGCAAACTTTTTAGGTTTGATTTTATGTTCTTGGGAAGCTCCCAATAAATCATAAAGAAACGCAACATCAAGTTTTAACATTTCCACAAATTCAACAATTCCTCTGTTGGCAATATTAAATTCACCATCAAAGTTAAAAGCACGAGGATCTGAATCGGAACCATATTCAGCAATTTTACGATAATTTAAATCACCAGTTAATTCTGTTGAATCCTGATTTTTTTCATCTTTAGGTTGAAATGTACCAATACCAACACGATCTTTTTCAGACAATAATAATCTTTTTACATTAATATGATTTTTCGTTAATTTTTCCCAGTCACCATTATATTGTCTCATTAAATCATTATAAACATAGCGGCAAGCTGGACAAAGACTACCTTCAATATGAATGCGATCTTGAAAGTGTTTTCCTTTATTTAATAAACTTAACACTTTTGGTCGAGCTTCTTCGGGGATTAAATGCAATGGATCTTCATGAATTGGGCATGGCATGACGTCTTCCATTTTTAATTTGTCATGCAAATTTGTCCACTCATAAGTATACAACGCACCTTCCGGTTGATGTGAATACCACTCAACACCTTTTTTTAAAACTCTTGCAATTGTAGACTTCGCACTTCCAACAGGACCATGCAATAATAAAACTCTTTTTTCAGGTCCATAACGTAACGAAGCTGCTTTGAAAAAATTAACTAGTTTTGCAATGTGAACATCAAGACCAAATACGGCATCTTTTCCATTATTTAATGGGTCATCAAAAAATTTATAATGCACTAACTTTTTTTTATGTTCTACATATTCGTAAGAACCATAATGCATTATAATATCATAAATTCTTTGAAAAGCGGTACGACATAGCTTGGGATTTTTTTCAGCCATTGCAAGGTAATCAGAATAACTCCCAGACCAATTCAACTCATTAAATAGAGATGGGCTATAAACTTCTTTTACTAGCTCAAAAACTTTTTCAGTATGCAGTTGCATGAGACCTCCAATGCATGAGGGAATTTATACAAATAAGATTATCTCAAAAAAAAGTTGCTCGCAAACTAAAGTAGAAATGATTTTTTATTGATACAAAGAACTGATCAAAGATGCTCTTGTTTCTTGAATTTTAAGGCGGTTAATTTCTCCATTAGTTAACTTTTCACCACTAGCTTCTGTAAATGGTTTATCTAATATAAAAAATTTTTTTAATGTTACATTTCTTGGTAATGATTCATTCACTCGATTGACAATTGATTGTACATGTTCCTTTATTTTATCTGGAGCTGCTCGATAATCTGCTAGTGCATTGTGATTTAAAACAATTAAAGCTGAAAGATATGGCATTTTATCTCCAATAACACAGACATCAGAAATAATATCATCTTCTTTTAAGAGTTGTTCTAGTCTAACAGGAGAAACTACAGTTCCTCCTAAGGTTACAAATAAATGCCTTTTCCTTCCTGTAATAATAAATCCAAATGGAGTCATTTGTGCTACATCACCAGTTTCTTCCCATTTTCCTGCGTTTTCAAAAGTTGGATAAGATAAACGGTATTCCAATGTAGAATGTGCACCCAATCTAAAATTAACATGAGGTAACGGAGTTCCAATTACTTTAAAATGCGCGGCATGAAATAAATTACTTGATAACATCCCTGCAGCATGTGTTGTTCCGTAAGATTCCAAAACAGGAATTCCTAGTTTTTCAAGATTTCTAACATAAGCTTCTTGGGCAGGTGCTAATCCATGAACAACAAATCGTAAGTCTTCAACTGCTTCTTTTAAAAAAGTTTGTCCAGAAATAAACCGCGAAGTTTTTCTAAGAGATCTTTTTAAAATATCAAAAACTCCTTCTGGAATTTTCATAGCACGACTTGAAGCAAGTAAATTTTGTACTTTATCTATTTTTTCACTTAACTGGAATCTTGGATTATGTGAAGAACGTTTTGCAACAAGCTCAACAAAGGAACAAAGTTGTTCTAATTCAAATGAACTGCCGAATATATAACTTGGTCTTAAAATTCTTAAATTTGTTTCCCAATCCGTACTTGGATTTGGAAAACCAATTATTCCATTTTTTAGCATAGCACAGTAACGACTTAAATGTGCAAATGGATTACTAGGCATCATAAGTTCCATACTTTTCCAAAAAATTTGTTTTGGAAATTCGGCATGAATTATAAAGTTTTGTGCCGTTAACACCAATGAGTCAGGCATTAATATTTCTGGTTTTTGAAATCCGTCATGACCAAAGGAAACAAAAGAAAATCTTCCAGGTTTTATTTTTCGCCAAGGAGAATCTTCAGGAATGACAATAGAATTTATTTTATTTTGATCTTTTAAATCATTTAAATTGTTTTCATCATATAAGTCTGATGAAGTTGTTAATGGAGTATGTATTGTTTTATATTCTCTATAAAGTGTTAACAACTCAGGTTCAGAATGTTTATCTTGTGGCATCCATGCTGCAGTTGAAATATTTAATACAGGAACAGAAAAACCATCTAGTTGATACGTTAATTCATCTATGTCAGAAGCAATTGCGACGCCTTTAAAATAATTTAAGCACCATTTTAAATCACTTTTGGACATTTGAGAAGGTGCACACATGACATCAAAACCAGCAAGGACAGCACCCATCATGGCTACAAATGAATTGTATGTATTTCTTCCAATTAATATAATACTTTGTCCATATTGGCGTTGAGAAATTGGAATTAAATTTGTCCAATATTCGGTAGCTCTTCCTAAATGAGCACAAAAATCTTTACCGGAAAGTTGATGCCATGCCCCATTACAATAAGTTCGAATTGTTACGTAATTTATTTTTGCAGATTGCTTGAGTAACAAATCAAAAAAGGACTCTGCGCCTTTAAATTGTTGTTTATTAAAAGAATCAGCTGGAGTAGAAACAGAATCATGATCATTCATAAAAGAAATCCATTCTAATTCATTTCAAACCACAGCAAGCCTTGATTGATGAGGTTTGAGAAGAATAATATTTTTTTTGATATCAAAATATTTTCTTTGAGATCTTACTTGAATTGCTAAATCAATCTCAGGAAAATATCCTGTTAAACTGTTTCCATAAGTACACCCAGTATCGATACCAACGCAAATGGGTCTACCAGAAGGTAACGTTTTGCGAAATAATCCTTGTTTTGCATCATGGCCAAAAACTATGAGAGCGGGTCCATTATGCAATTCATGCCAACGAAAACGCTCCTTTTCAGAACTTGTAGCTGATTTTTGTGTATTTGAAGTAGAATTTACAGATTGATTTAAAATTTCAGAACGATATCCAGCAGGAACAACTAAAAGTTTTTTTTCATTTCCTTTTAGGTCCCATTTTACGTAACGCGCTGTTAATAACATTCTTTCTGTTGTACCTAATAAGCCTTTTGTGGCATCTAGGCCCGCATGAACTATAATAAGTGGGTATTCTGTTTCCCATTCGCTTCTTTTTAACTGGGTAACAACAGTAGTTACGTAAGCGTGAGGTAATGAACAAAGAAGATCAAAAATAGCTCTTTTATGGTAGCGTATTAAATGAAGAGTTTGTTTTGTATGTTCTGCTAATGAATGAAAACTACGTTTTTGTGCTTGCTGAATTGTGGACCACAATGCCCAATCGTGATTTCCTTTTATACATAAGGCTGAGTGCTCCTGAATAACTTCATAAACTCCAACAGGATCAGGACCTTTTGTAAACAAATCACCAACTAACATTAATTGAAACTTTGGAATATGTTTTTTTGCGGTTTCAATAAGTTCAACAAGCTCACGCGCACAACCGTGCACATCACCTACAATAAAAAGTGGTAGCCTATCTGTTGATGGAGCCAGACTTTTTATAATTAAGTTATTTGAACTATCCTGCAAATCTCATACTCCCAAATTAAATGAATTTAAAATTCATTTTAATCCACTCCATTAGGTAGATTGTAGGCATATGCTAAAGAACTTTCAATACAATGTTGAATTTAAAAAATTCACTATTTGCTACTTTTACGGACAAATTCTTTAACTATGATGTTTCTCAAAATCTCACTTGTTCCGCCCCCAATTTCAATGAGTTTGGCATCTCGCATGAGACGTTCCACGGGAAACTCTCGGATATATCCATAACCTCCAAGAACCTGAATAGCATCTAAGGCAACTTTTGTCGCCATCTCAGATGCAAAGACTTTTGCTGCAGCTGCTTCTTGATTTGCTCTTCTACCTTCTTCTATTACTTGAGCTGCTTCATAAATAAACGAACGTGCTGCTCGATAGCCAATATACATATTTGCTATTTTCTCACTAATAGCTTGAAAGTTGATAATATTTTCAGAAAATTGTTGACGCTCTTGAGCATATTTTAAGGAATGGTCCAAACAAGCACGAGCAATACCTAAGGACATGGCGCCCAGTCCAACTCTTTCAATATCCAAGTTTTTCATCATATGTTTAACTGAAGTGCCTTCTTCCCCAACACGATTTTCAATAGGCACAATACAATCTTTAAAAACAAGCTCTCCTGTAGGACTCGCTCTCATACCCATTTTGGAAAGTTTTTTTCCTACTGAAAAACCAGGAAATCCTCTTTCCACAATAAATGTAGAAAGCGACATACGATCTTCTCCTGTTCGTGCGTAAACTAAAAACACATCACCTACGGGACCGTTTGTAATAAACATTTTGGAGCCATTTAAAATATAATGATCGTCTTTTCTAACTGCTTTTGTTTGTAAACCAATAGCATCGGAACCTGCTCCAGGCTCCGTCATTGCCATTCCGCCGACCATTTCACCTGAAATACAACTTGGCAAATAACGAACCAGTTGTTCTGGTGAGGCATTTTGTGCGAGGTTATGAACAAATAATAAGGAATGAGCAAGATAACTTAAACAAGTACCTGGACAGGCGTAACTTAATTCTTCCATAACAGCTACAACAGATACAGCACCTAATTTAGCACCACCAAATTCTTCTGGACAGGTTAATCCCAAAATACCAAGTTCACCAAGTCGTCGAAATATGCCAGGAGCGAGCCTTTCTTCCCGATCTAATTCATCTGCGTAAGGAGCAAGTTCTTTTGCAGCAAAAGCTCTTACTGTTTGAATGACTTCTCGAATCTCTTGAGCGTTACTATGATAGCTTGTCATAATACTGTTTCCTTCAAAATAAATAACCGTTCACTAGCTGAATTGGTGGTTTTGTACTAGGCATACTTCATAAATTTTACTTAAATTCATAATTGCTACTTTAATAAAGTTACCATAGCCATGATATCTAAGCCCGATAAAATTTGCCCCTGTTCTACAAAAACCTTTGTTACTTTGCCATTTCCTGCTGCTTTCACTTCTAGTTGCATTTTCATTGATTCTACAATGAAGAGAACTTGTCCTTTTAAAACATCCTGTCCCTCATTAATTAGAACCTCAAATACTTTACCTGCCATAGGAGCACGAACTTCGCCACTCTCAGATGAATTTTTATTATGAGTTCCTGCTTCATAAAAGGGGCATTTCAGCTTTAAATATTCTCCGAATAGATGAACATGAATTTCTTGCTGTGATAATCTAGAAGCATAAAATGGTATTCTAATATCATTTTGAAAAGAAGAACAGTTTAAATTATAATTATATTTTTCAGAAAAGAATATATTTTGATCATTTAAATTTTTAAATGTTCTAATGATTGATTCCCCAGATACATAAAATTTATTTTTTTGGGAACTTTTCATAATTTCAAAATCATCAAACTCTTGGTTATCAATATGCGCTGTGACACGGGATAAAAAATTAGTTTGTCTATTAAATATAGAGTTGATTTTAGAATTTTGTGTTTCACCTTTTAATAATAAAGTTAGTTTTTCTCTAAATTTATTAGAATTAAAAATATTTATTAAATTTTGCGAAACTATATTTTTGTTTAAATCATTAATATTTTTAGCTATCCAATTTGTAGATTCTTCACCTAAAAGAAAATCTTGATGCCTAACAATAGATTGTAAAAAAGGGATATTTGTAGTGCATCCTAATATAACAAAATCTTCTAGAGCGGCAGACATTTTTTTTATTGCCAAAGCACGACTGGGAGCCGAAACAATCAGTTTTGCTATCATGGAATCAAAATTGGAATTGACGCGCGCTCCTTCAATAACCCCTGAGTCCACACGAATTCCTTCCCCTATAGGTTCTTTGTAAAAAATAATTTTACCAGGAGTGGGAAGAAAATCATGGCGAGGATCTTCCGCTAAAATACGTGCCTCTAAAGAAACACATTGAGGTTCGAGCAAGTGAAACTCATTCGGACTTGGAAATGAATTGGGCCAATTTCCTTCTGCAAGATCAAATTGAGCATGAACAAGATCGACACCATAAGCATTTTCTGTAACAGGATGTTCGACTTGAAGCCTTGTATTCATCTCTAAAAAATAAAAATGGCCTGCTTCATCTAATAGAAACTCTAGTGTTCCAGCACCTCTATATTTTGTATACTTAACTAACTCTAATGAGGCTCTCCCCATTTTTTCTCTAAGCTGTGGTGTAATTTGCGAAGAAGGTGCTTCTTCAATTACTTTTTGGTGACGCCGCTGCAAAGAACATTCTCTTTCCCCAAAAAAGACACCACCACCTTTACCATCTCCAAAAACTTGAATTTCAATATGCCTTGGCGCAGTAAGATAACGCTCTACAAAAACAGTTCCATCATTAAATGATGCTTTAGCTTCTTCTGATGCTCTTTTAATAGCATTTGGAAGCTCTGTTACATTATCTACAATCCGCATACCGCGGCCACCACCGCCTCCACTTGCTTTTACTAAAAATGGAGAAAATATTTTTCGTTTATTTAATTCTTTGTCCCATTCTGATGTTGGAATTTCTTTTAAATCATGAGAAAGCAACGCGTTTAAGGTAGGAACAGAACATTGATTTGCAACATGCTTTGCAGCTTCTTTACTCCCCATCATTTTCATATTTTCAGGAGTAGGTCCTACAAAAGTGATTCCCGCTCTTTCTATCAATTCTGCAAATTCAGAATTTTCTGAAAGAAATCCATACCCAGGATGAATAAAATGAGCACCCCACTCTTTTGATTTTTGAACAATTTCATTTGAATTTAAAAAACTTGTGACCAATAAAACAAAATCTGCTTCTTTACAAACTAAAGAATCGGAATCTTCTTGAGTAGAAATAACAGCAACAAAGTAACCGCGTTGTTTTGCCGCTTTTAAAATACGCCTTGAAATTTCTCCTCTATTAGCAATAACTAGTTTTTTCATTTTGTTATTCCATTGCACCAGTAAGGGGAATTTTTTTCAAAAAAAGCAAGAATCCCGGCTTTTCCTTCGTTACTTGAACGTGCTTCTGCTATTTGTTTTACAGTAAAATCAAATTGAGATTTATTTGGAAATGGAGAAGCATTTATAATAAGTTCTTTTGTTCTTCTTGCTGCATTTGGTCCAGCTAACAAAAAACTATTTATTAATGTATTTAATTCTGTTTTTAAATTCTCATGATCTGCTATTTTATTCACTAAACCAGAAATGAGACATTCTTTTCCTGTTAATTTTTTTCCATTTAATAAAAAAGAAGAAGCATGAGCTACTCCAATTTTTCTAATGATATATGGGCTAATAACACCAGGAACTATGCCTAATAAAACTTCGCTTGTCGCAAATATAGCGTTTTCTTCTGCAAGGGTAAAATCGGAACAAGCAACTAAACCGAACCCGCCGCCTATGGCTGCTCCTTGAACCAGACTAATTACAGGACAGGGAAAAGAAGCTAATTTATAAAACATTTGTCCTAAATTAGTCGCGTCTTCCTTATTTTGTTCTAGATTTCTTAATGACTGATCTTTCATATAATTAAGATCAGCTCCTGCACAAAAAACCTTCCCTTCCCCTTCTAAAATAAGTAAACGCATTTCATTTACATTTTCAATTTTACTTAGTTCAGATAACATTGTAGAAATTTCTTTAATCATAGATTCATTAAAAGCATTTCTAATATCGGAACGGGTTAAAATAAGTTTTTTTACACCATGATCTAAACTTTCTACACGAATACATTTTCCTGAATAATAAATATTATTCATAGTGCATTCCTTCTTACAAGTTCCCCAGCACATGCTTTATTTTCAGGGATTATAGTTGCAAGTAATGTTTCTGGAATATCAACTTCACAGCGCAATAAAGCTTGACTAAATGTTTTGCCTTGGGCATCAATTTGCAAACTCATTGTACCACCACCACCTAAAGATTCTTCTAATAAAAAGTTAATTGCCCATAAATTTGGAACCAGATATCTATGAACGTTACCTTTGCAAAGACTATGAAACCAGTCATTCACTTTTTCAGAAGTAATATTTTCTCTTAACCAAACGTAACACTCTGGACTTCTTCCAATCAAACCAATATTAACGGTATCCCCTTTATCACCACTGCGTGCGTGGGCAATTTCCATGAGACAAACTCTGATGGGCCTTGAGGTAGACATCGTACTTATTAAACTTGGATTCCATGGATCAATTGGTGGATGATCTATCTCTGCTGTTCCTTTAGTAATAGGCCATTGCAATTGAAGTTTCTCATATGTTGTCTTAAAATTTTCTTCACCTTTTTTTTGTTCATAAACTCGGATATTAGGTAAAGAATATTCTTGAGGCATAAGCGCTGGCCAATAACTAACCACATCGGAAATCATAGGAGCACCGCCTGTAACGGCAACACCAGCAGGACCACTTAAAATCATACTAGGTAACAATTTTCTAAACACATTCAATTTATCTTTGTTGCTATCTCGAACAGTTAATTTAAGAAGAATTTCAATAGCATCATGTTTTTTAAGCATTCCTTTATGAGTACTATCATCACCAACATATTCTGTATTTTTAAATTGAACAGTTGAAGAAAAACCTGCTTTTATTAATTCGCTTTCTAAACGAATCCAAAATACTTTTGCAAACATTTCTGCTTTTGCACGAACATCAGGCCCCGAAATAATTAAAGTACCAGAACATTTACAACCATCTTCATATGCAATGCTTACTTTTAAAAGATCGGTTGGTTTTCTTCCTATTATTCCAGAAACTTTTACTCTTTCTGGTGAACTTGGTGTTATTTGAATTGAAGAAAAATCAGCAATGACATCAGGAGTAATATAACTTTGAGGTGTTCCCATTTCATAAAGTAACTGTTCACGAACGGTTTGGCAGCTAATGTAACCACCTGTATTAGGATGTTTAGTTACGTAAAAAGAACCATCTTCGTAGCATTCAACAATAGGAAATCCAATATCAATAAAACTTGGTACTTTTTGCCAATCTGTAAAATTACCACCCGAAGCTTGTGCACCACATTCAATTATATGTCCTGCAACAATTCCATGGGCTAATTTATCATATTCATCTATTTTCCATTTAAATTCATACATCATGGCTGCAAGAGTAATTCCTGTATCAGTTACTCGCCCACATAAAACAATATCAGGTTCATTTTTTAAAGCTTCTGCTACAGGTAACGCACCAAAATAAGCGTTTGCACATAGTACTTTGTCTGCATAACTTGCAAAATTTTCTCCTGTTTCCATATTTTTAAAATCAACGCCATTATTTCTTAAATTTGGTATTGCATTTAATATGTCATCACCATCAATAACAGCGACTTTTAAATGTAGATTTTTTTTCCTTGCAAGAGTGAATAAAGCTTCGGCACATGAACGAGGATTTACACCTCCCGCATTTGTGATGATCTTTATTTTACGTTTAAGACATTCTTCAATGATAGGATCTAATGCAGAAATAAAATCTCGAGCATAACCTGCTTGAGGATCTTTTGCTCTTTGTTTTTGAAGAATACTCATTGTTACTTCTGCTAAAAAATCTATAGAAATATAATCTAGTTTCATTTCTCCATAAATTTGTCTTCGTAATGCATAAGGATCATCGCCCCAATATCCACCAGCATTTGCAATTCGAATAAACTCTTTTTTTGACATAAACAATTCTCCAGAAATGAAAAAATTTACATTCTAAAAATACCGGTATTGGTTTCTTCTATAGGAGTATTTAAGGTAACAGCTAAACTTGATGCAATAACAGCACGTGTATTACACATTTCAATTACACCATCATCCCAAAGCCGTGCTGATGCATAATAAGGATGGCCTTCTTTTTCGTATTTTTGACGGATAGGCGCAGCAATTTCTTCAACTTGAGAGTTTGTTAATTCTTTATTTTCGCGAGCAAGTTGATCTTTTTTTACGGTGACCATAACTTGAGATGCTTGTTCACCACCCATTACTGAAATTCGACTAGACGGCCATGTCCATAAAAAACGTGGAGAATAGGCTCTGCCACACATTCCATAATTTCCAGCTCCATAGGAGCCGCCTAATAATAAAGTAATTTTTGGTACTTTAGCAGTCGCAACAGCATGAACCATTTTCGCACCATCTTTTGCAATGCCAGAGCGTTCATATTGAGAACCAACCATAAAACCTGTAATATTTTGCAAAAATACCAATGGAATTTTTTCTTTTGTGCATAACTCAATAAAATGAGTTACTTTAAGAGCACTTTCGCTAAATAAAACTCCATTATTTGCAATAATACCACAGGGAATTCCTTCAATATTTGCAAACCCTGTAACAATTGTAGGAGCATATCTTTCTTTAAATTCGAAAAAACGGCTTCCATCAACTAAACGAGCAATGACTTCTTTAATATCAATTTGTCTACGTAAATCTTTAGGCCAAATCCCTAAAATTTCATCAGGATCATACAAGGGACTTTCAAATGATTTTATTTTTAAATCAGCTTGTTTTCTATTGCCTAAATTTTCAATTATATTTTTTAAAATAAAAATAGCGTGAGAATCATTTTCAGCAAAATGATCTGCCACGCCGCTCATTTCCGTATGAACTTTAGCACCGCCTAAAAATTCTGCAGTGACATCTTCTCCAGTGGCTGCTTTTACTAGAGGAGGTCCGCCTAAAAATATTGTTCCTGTTTTATTAACAATGATTGTTTGATCACTCATTGCTGGAACGTATGCACCGCCAGCTGTACAAGAACCCATAACAACAGCAATTTGCGGAATACCTTGAGCACTCATCATAGCTTGATTATAAAAAATACGGCCAAAGTGTTCTTTATCAGGAAAAACTTCTGCTTGCATGGGAAGAAAAGCTCCCCCGCTATCCACTAAATATATGCAGGGTAACTTATTTTCTAATGCAATTTCCTGTGCGCGAAGGTGTTTCTTTACCGTTAAAGGATAATATGTTCCACCTTTCACAGTGGCATCATTTCCTATAATCATAGACATTCTTCCAGAGACTTGTGCAATTCCTGCAACAACTCCTGCACTTGGAACATTATCATCATAGACTTCATGTGCGGCAAGCATGCCAACTTCAAGAAAGGGAGATCCAGGGTCACATATATTTTTAATTCGATCTCTTACAAACATTTTCGATTGGCTTTGATGACGTTCTCTGGCTTTTTCTCCCCCACCCAATCGGATCGATTCTTGTAATTTATTTAATTTTGAACAAATGTCTTTATTGTGAATATAATTTTGTTTATAATCTTCTGATAATAATGAAATCTGGCTTTTAATAAAAGTCATTGTGTTTCCTTATTCATTTCTATAAGAAATTTACTTCTTGAGAATATTTTCGAAGTTAAGATACAATTGCTTTCATTTCTTGTACAGCTCTCTCTAATCCGACAAGCACCGCATATGAAATAATGCTATGGCCTATGTTAAGGTCACACATACCTTCTATTTTAGCGATTCTTTTGGCATTACGATAATGTAACCCATGACCAGAATGCACAATGAGATCAAACTTATGTGCTTGTTTTGTTGCTTTACAAATTCTTTCAAATTCTTCATCAGCTAAATTTCCATCCTGTTCAGCATAACGTCCTGTGTGAAGCTCAACCATTTTTGCACCAATTTTCATTGATAGTTCAATATCCTCTAAATTCGGTTCGACGAATAAACTTACAGGGATTCCATTATCTTGCAAAATTTTTGTGGTGTTTTTCAAAGAATCGAAACCTTGATTTAAATTTAGCCCACCTTCCGTAGTACGTTCTTCTCTTTTTTCTGGAACAAGAGTTACCATATTTGGGCGAATCGTAAGAGCAAAATCTATCATTTCTTTTGTATTGCCAATTTCTAAGTTTAAAGGAATTTGAAGAATTTGCTTTAAAAGTTTTACGTCTCTATCTTGGATATGTCTTCTATCTTCTCTTAAATGAACTGTAATTTGATCAGCACCTGCATTTTGAACCAATATAGCAGCATCAATAGGATCAGGATATTTCGTACCCCGTTGTTGGCGCAACGTCGCTACATGATCAATATTTACTCCTAGTGTAGCCATAAAAGATTCCCCTTCCCATTTAGAAACGTTAAAAAAAAACAGACTATAAATTATTACACTTAAAAAGGATATTCATGCAAATTAGACAGCCCTAAAAACAAGCAAAATGTGTATTATTTATTTATATCAATAATTACAAAATCAACTTAATGTAACAGGCTATTTAAAAACAAATAGGAATATTTAAATTTATAAGATCAATATGATTTTAATTTTAATAAAATAAAACGAAGTTCAAAAAACAAACATTTATTTATTTTTTAAAATAGGATAAGTTACTGAAAGTAAAACAAAGTTTGCGATTCTCATTTTTTTGTTTATTTGATGTTAACCATTGTGATAGGGAAGTTCTCAAGGCATAAATAAGAGGGCCTTTGTTTGGTAAGGAAGTCTTTGCTATAAAACCAGACATTGGGGATTTTTTTATTTTCCTTTTTTATTTTTTATAATTGAACGCAAGGATCACATGAAACTGAAGTCTATCCATATCTCAGGTTTTAAAAGTTTTGCTGATAGAGTAAATATTCATTACCATGATGGGATCACAGGAGTGATAGGGCCAAATGGTTCGGGCAAATCAAATATTATTGATGCCGTTCGTTGGGTAATGGGTGAGCAAACGGCAAAAAGTTTAAGAGCAGATGATCCAACAGACATTATTTTTTCTGGATCACAAGATAGAAAACCACTTAGTTTAGCAGAAGTTACCTTAATATTTTCAAATGATGGTTTGCATTGTCCTGCTGAATATATGCATCTTCCTGAAATATCCATTGGCAGAAGAATCAATCGTGGCGGTGAACGTGAGTATTTCATGAACCGTGAACCTTGCCGCTTAAAAGATATTGTTGATTTTCTTTTATCTATTGGTCTTGGCTCAAAAAGTTATGCCATTATTCAGCAGGATAAAAGAGATCGTATTATTCAAGCCTCACCAGAAGATTTAAGAGAAATTCTTGAAGAAACAGCTGGTATTACTGTCTTTAAGGTGAGAAGAAAAGAAGCCGAAAAAAGACTAACTTCTACAAGTGAGCGTATTAAAAATCTAGCTGAAATAGAACAAGAATTAACCCGTCAAAAGGAATCTTTATCTGAACAAGTTGAAAAAGCATCCTTAAAACTTTCCTATTCACAAGAATTAAAAGAAAAAGAAATAGAATTAATAAAAAATCATGTTGGTTTTTACCGCAGCATTGCTTCAAAAATAAAAAAAGAAGTCGACAGCCGTTCTTCTGAAATTCAGCAATCAAGTTTGGAAGCAAACGAGTGGGAAGCAACTGCAAACGACCTCAAATCAACTCAACTTGAATTAACGCAACAAATTAAAGCTACAGAAAATCAACTTGACGATCAAAAAATTGCTTTGACAAAATATCAAGAACGTCGAGAAAATTATAAAAAAAGACATGAAGAACGAATTTTACAAAAAGATAAAATAAAAAAAGAACTCGCTGAAGAACAGTTCAACTTAAAAGGCGAAGAAGAAAAACAAAATCAGCTCATGCTTGAAGTAGACAAATTAGGAATAAGTTTACAAAAAATTGATTCTGAAAAAGAAGGTTTTCAAGAAAGACTAGAAGAACTAGATGAGTCCTTGCAAGTTGAAAGAATGCGTGGTGATGAGATTCGCTCTGAAATGAAAGCGATAGAATCTAGCAGAAACTCTTTACGTGCTCGTAATGAATCTATGCTCGATACAATCTCTCGATATAATCAACAAATTCAGAAAGTAACAGAAAATTATCTTTCAAATTACGAATCCAGAGGACAAATTGCGGCAGATAGAAAAGCTATTGCAGAAAATTTAAATAAGGTTTCTTTAGGATTAGATGAAGTTGTTTCAAATAGAAATCAAATTGAAATTGAACTTGAAAAAATTAGAAAACATTTTGAGCAATCTAATATTGACAGAGAAAGTATAAAACAATCTCATTTAGAAATATCAAGTAAAGCATCCGTTTTACAAAAATTAGTGGAATCTAATAGTGGACTTTCGGATGGTACCTTAGCTTTAAAAGAAAAGTTATCTAAACAAATAACAGGATTTTTATTTGATGCTGTTTCATTACATAAAGATGATGAAAACATTCTTGAAAATTGTATGCCTCATTTATTTCAATCCGCTATAGTTGAAAATACCGATGATTTTATTGAAATTGTCGATAAAGTAGAAGAGCTCTCCATATCAAAAGTAACATTATTTATTAAAGATTTAATCACTTCATTATCTCCAACAGAAGAGTTAGAAAAAAATAATATTATTTCTTTAAACGGAATTCGCTGCGTTGGAGATCGATTAGAAAATTGTAAATGGCAAACTGCTAAAAAAATATTTGACCGCATTTTTATATGCCAAGATGAATGGATATTATTAAAAGCTAAAAAAATCTGTCAAAATAGTCAGCATTTTATTTTTGTAACAGAAAGAGGAACCATTTCGAATGGCGTCTATGGTTTAAGCTGTGGACAATTACAAGAAGGCGCTTCCCAAGGAATTCTGCAACGTAGAAGAGAATATGCAGAAGTTTTAGAACAAAAAGAAAAAATGCAAGAAAAACTTGCTAACATTGAAGGTCATCATTACTCATTAACTGAAAAAAAGAAAAAAATTGAATCTAAAGTTTCCGAACTTGCGTCTGTTCTTGAAAAAGAAAAGGTAGAGTCTGTTAAGTTATCTAGTCAACTAGACAATTTTGATTTACAGTTGCGTCATATTGATGAAAATTTAGCAAGACTTGATGAAGATAAACAAAGACTTCAAGCAGAAATATTAGAAGCCAAAGAATCCTTTGCTAAAAATCAAGGACAAATTGAAAGATTAGACTCTGAATTTAATTCTTTACAAAGAGATCTGGATGATTTTGAATCTGATTTTTCCGAAAAGAAGGAAACACGAGACGAAATTTTAACTCAGTTGCAGAGTAAAAAATCAGAAAGAGCCGTTATTTTAGAAAGACAAACGAATAATCGTAAATATTATGAAGAAATGATTTTTCAAATTAAAAGAATGCAACAAAAAGTAGAATCGTTTATTTCTCAAATTGATGAACTAGAAACAAAAATTAATAATGGGGAAAATGAATTTGAGAGCTTAAATTTAGAGATCAATAATTTTCAAAAGCAAGTAAAAATATTTGAAGATAAACTCGAATTTTTAGTGCAAGAAGAATCTGAAAATTCGGAAGAACTGAGAGTATATGAAAGCAAATTAAAATCACAAAAAGATTCTGCAGCCTCAAAACAAAAATTTATCAATGATAAATTATTAGAACTAGCTCGTTATGAAACCATTATTGAAACAGCTCTTAAAGATGCTCATGAAAAATATAATATTGCGCCAACCGATATTCCATTTGATGCTCCAAATGATCAAGCTTTAAGAAATCAATTAGAAACAAGAATTAAAGAATTACAAACGGCTATTCAAGAATTAGGCGCGGTAAATGAAAGAGCTTTGGAAGAATTTAAAGATGTTTCTGAACGTTTAGAATTTTTAACTACACAAAAAACAGATATTGAACGTTCTATGCAAGAGCTTTATCTCTCTATCCAAGAGATCGAAGAAAATACGAAAGTTCGTTTCAAAGAAATTTTTGATAAAGTGAACATTGAATTTCAAAAAATATTCCCGGTTCTCTTTCCTAGCGGTTATGGTGAGTTACATATGCTGAATGATCAAGACCTTTTAAATACAGGTGTTGAAATTTTAGTGCGATTGCCAGGTAAAAAAATGCAAAATATGAGTTTATTTAGTGGTGGTGAAAAAGCATTAACTGCTATTTCTCTTATTTTTAGTTTACTTAAAACAACACCAGCACCCTTTTGTTTTCTTGATGAAGTCGATGCTCCTCTAGACGAAGCCAATGTGGGCCGATTTAATGATGTCTTAGATGCATTAAGTAACGAATTCCAATTTGTAGTCATTACACACAACCGTAGAACAATGGAAGTTTTGGATACCATTTATGGTATATCCATGAGTGAGCCCGGTGTTTCCAAGTTGGTTTCTGTTGACTTAAGTGATGTTCCTACTCATTTGAGAAAGAAACAAAAAGCAGCAATACGAACGGGAGCCAGTGTAAGTCTTTAGCATAAATAAACAGCGTTAATTTTGTATTTTTATCATTTATCAAAATAATTTATAAATGACTTTCATTGACATTCACATTTTAATAAATTAGATAAAACCCCTTGTGGCAAGATAAAATTTAGATTTTTTCTTTACACAAAAAGGGTTTACCAAAATAATAAATACCCAAAAAAATAATTAAATAATTAATACAAGGAAGTTATGTATGTCTTTTCATAAAAAATCATGTTTATTAAGCCTTGCTTTTGCGAGTCCATGTGTCAGCTTTGCGCAGTCTCAAAATGAAAAAGATATATCTAAACCAAAATTAGGTGAATTAACATTTTTTCAAGAAGAAAATACTTTTTATAACGATGTTTCTTTATCATTTGCTAAAGAAACTTATAAAGAAGAGTACACAAGTGGAAGTAAATATACTATAAGTTATAATGGAAATTATGAAAAAAACACAATTTCAATGACAGAATTTTTATCATATTCCTTTAAAAAAAATCAAGCTTTTGGCATAGAGCTAAGTTATGGATCTGTAAATTATAAATATAATTATGATAAAACTTCTTATGATTTTGTAAATAATTATCCAACTAGTTTTAGCTCATCTAATTTAACAGCAAATAGCAATGGATTTTATAATCCTATATTTTCTTATAAATTTAGAATTATCGAACAAGTCAAAAAAGAAAAACCTATTAATTTAGATCTTTTAGCTAAATTATCTCCGAATTTAATTCCAGCTAAAAATATTTCTTATGATATAAATGACAGCAAAAATGGCACGGTTGCTTCTGGAAATACTTCAATTATAGCTGGCGCTACCTTAAGTCAAAAAATAGAATCTTTTAATTGGCTCACAAATGCGAATTTAAAATATGTAGGAGAAACTAAAAAAACAGAAACAGATAATGATTCAACGAGTACATCTGATCCATTTATTGCATTTTCACTCGCAGGAAAAGGTCAATATTATTTAAATTCCGTAATTGGACTTGATATTGGTATTTTTCATCAATATATACCTGAAATAACAATTAAAAATGACAAAAGTACCAGTAAATATGTTTCTGAATCAAGAAATGAAACAAAAGTATCACTAGGTTTAAATTTAATTGCAATTGAAAATAAATTAAACTTATATACTGAATTAAATTTTTATGCTGGAAATGATTATAATGAAAATTATTATAATACAAAATATACTATTAAAGAAACTAAAGGAAGAGAATTTATATTTGGTGCTAAGTTTACTTTTTAATTTAGAAATTAATTAATTCATCTAAAAATTTAAAAATGAATTTAAAATAGAAAAAAATATTATCTTAGGTAATTTACTACCAATTATACTTACAAAAAATTAAAAACTTTTAATACAAGACCGCCATTGATATGTTAGATAGTGAATGATGTATTAAGAATAACTTAGTAAGTTGGAATTAAAATTCTACTTATTGCAAGATTTATATATTAAAAAAACATACAGCTAAAATGGGGTCCATAGCATTTCTCTTCAATGTTCTATTCAAGACCCATATTTAAGATCAACAGCATATTGGTTAACTTCTCTTAAAGAAGATATAAGTAAAACTAAAAAATACAGAACGATTTTAGCAGAAAAAGGTAAGTATATTAATAATATTTATGATTTTGGCCAAAATTTTCTAAAAATTATGGAAAACTCCTTAGGTGAAAGTTTTTTTTCTATTATGCAAAATTCATTTGAACTTATGCTTAATAAAACCTCTCCCTATTTAAGTCCACAAAATCAAATTGCAATAAAAAGCCAAAGCCTTAAAGTTACGAAATATATTTATCAAAATTATTCTTATTTTTCACCCTTAATTGGACCAGTGAGTTTAGCTACAATATTTGCAAATGATTTTATTTCAGCTAGTTACCAAAAGATAAAAGATATAACTCTTTCAAGTTTAAATTTTATTTATTACTTTGTAGAATGACTTGGAAAGCCTATTGTTTTTAATAATGTAAATGAAACTGATTCTGATGTATTTTACGATGCTGTTGAAAACATTGAATTTGATTAAGTTGTGTTATTTTTGTAAATACTATTCAAGATTTGAATTAAATATCTTATCACATCCAAAATAAAGAAGTAATGGATTTACATTTTTCCACTTGGAATAGCCTCAATAGAAAAATCATTTGAGAGTAAAGATGGAGTAAAAGATGTATCAAAATAAAATTTGAGATTGTTTCGTATTGTTTTTATAATTTTATTTTGAATCATAAAGAAATAAAGAATCAAATATAATTGTATAAACAGGAATAGATCCTAAATAATCTTTTATAATTTTTTATAGAGGATTTAATTTAATGGTTAAATTACATTAATATATTAGGATTTTAAATATATTAAAAACGACAAGTCATTACATTTCTAAAAAATGTACAAAATTCTACAATACCTTCTTCCAATTGAGTTTCACTTATTGCAAAAACAGACCAAGCAGAAAGCGAACTTTGTGCTGGTTGTGGAAAAGATAATCTCGTTCCAAATTTTTGAAAACATTTATATCGCAATTCATTTACTTTATCTTGACCACCTTCAATTAAAAAGTAATTAATAAAATAATATCCAACCATTTTTTTATTCCATTCTCCTTTTACCTTTTCATTTTGAAGCCATTCCCAATCTCTATCTTTATTCGAACATAATACACCTGTCTCATTCGCATAGGAATAATTATTTATTAAAATTAAGAATAGACTTATTATTAAGATATTTTTTCTTATTAATTTTGAAATTATTACCATTTTATTTTCCTCTTAATTTTTTTATTTAAATATTTTAATGAATATAAGAAATCTAAAATAAATTTGTAAATTATTATATTTTATAAATTATAATTTTCAGCATGATGTTTTAGATATATAAAAAATGTTACTAATATATATTTGCTATATTTTATATTTCTTATGAATGCATAGCACCAAAAATTTAAATAGTCAATAAATAATTTTTGCCAAAATTTAAAAACTAAAACTTATAAAATGCGGTTAAATACCCCATCAAGGCATTATTTTTATTAATATTGCCATTATTATCTTTAAATAATTTTTGATCAGATAAATTGTAAGCTATATTAAACCCTGTTTCGAAAGTATTAACAGCGTAACCCAAATATCCAGCAACTTGATTTATTTTATAATTCGGATTTTCATCGCCTTTTAAAGTAACTTTATTTCCAAACTGAACATCAACTAAAGAATAAGAAATAGCATATGTTAATCTATCACTCTTTTGTATCAAATTTGTTAAATAGCGTAAGGTATCACCCGAGGCACTTACACCATATAATTGAAAATTTTGAGAGTCATCATATATTAATGCACCATCATCATAGTTAAATTGACCACCTCCCGTTCCATTCGCTTTTTTATTTTTTCCTATTTGTTCATTTTCATACCAAATAGCAATTCCATTATCAGATAATAGACCTTTGTCTCCAAAAATATCTGAATCATTGTACCAAATTGAGGCTTCAGTATGCTTAATATCATTTGCTGTTGTTAAGTTACCATTTGCATCTTGTGCACTAGGAGCATTATCTTGAAATCCGTGCATCGCTATAATATTCAATTTTTTTGTTTTATTTATTTTATAAGTGGCATCCATTTTAGCAAAATATCCACTTGATTTACTAAAAGAATCTTTTCCCCAATTCGAATTTAAAGAAGCTCCTTTTGAACCTAACCAATTTGCATTTCCTGATGATACCGATTGTTGTCTTATTCCTCTTATATTATTAAAGTTTGCTAAAGAAAGATTTATTTGAGAACCTTCTTTAAATTGAATGGATTCCTCAATCAGAAAACCATCCTGTCTACCAAATTTATTAGGTATGTAAGATATATCAGGAGCTGTGCTCATAGCACCACCAACACGAATTCCACCCAAAATAAATTTTGTAATAAATTGAATTTGATTATATTCTTGGCGAATTAATTCAAGACTTAAATCGGCTCTGCGGATTGCAGTTAAACCAGATTTACCATCTACATTATTTCCGTTAAATTGAACCTCTAAACGCCCCTCTGCAATTCCTCCTTGAACTTTCATTCCAAATCTCAAACGATTTGCTTCATAATCGGGAGTATTGCTTCTTGTTGAATCCAATAAATTGGCATTGAATTGAATTAATCCATAAGCACTAACAATATTTTTTGTTACGTCAACTTTTGGATTCTTTAATGTTTCTTCTGAAATTAAATCATCTGGTTTATCTAAATGTTTTTCTCTTTTTTTATCTTGTGAATAGACTGAAGGATACATTGACAAAATAATTAGTGAAAATAATAAATTAAATTTTTTTCTATCTGTTCTTATTAACATAAATATGAGCCTCAATTTATAAATATTCTGTGATTTTATGTAGATACATAAAACATTATTGATAATGATAATTATTATCAATAATGTTTGTTTATCAAAAATATTTTTATATGCAAGCACATTTATTTTAAATTTTTCTAAAATATGTTAGTAACGAAAAGTATAGCAACTCATTTTTTCATTTTACTTTGGTATAATATTATGCAAAAGTATTCAAATAGAAGACAACATATTAATATATTGATTTTAATTTTTTTATGCTTAACCCATTTTAAAATAATGGCTTCACAGCCATATGGAGATAGTCTATCACTTGAAAATTTTTTCTTAGAAAAAAAATATTTTCCTCAGGTTTTTGGAACAAAATATGAAAGGCCAAAAATTCCTTTATATGATGTCTATAACGACAGCAATGAAAATAATTTATACAAAACTTTTCCCATAGAATTAAAGTGTATTTATAAATCAAATTGTTTTGTAAATTTACAAACTGGCGAAAGCCAAGGTGATTTTAAGATTAGAGGCTTTGTAAAAAGAAATTACGGTCAAAGAAGAGTATTTAATATATTAATAAAAATGTTTAAAAATAATAAAAAATTAAAGCTAAATAATACGACTATTATATTTCATCATCCTAATGGCATGCAAATAATAAATAATTATCAAGGAGTTATAGCCTCTCCCTTATTGGCAATAGATTTTAATAAACCAATTTTGTATTTGAATTTCCCTATTGAAAAAAATTTATATTACCAAGTATGTAATATTGATTATGGATATTGCAATGAAAAAAAACAATTATTTGATTATTTCTTATCCAATAATTTTATCCATTATTTAAAATTTTGGAAACTAAATGATTATAAACAACTTGGAGCAAATGCAAGTATATCTTATACAAAAACATTTCAAAAAAATAAAACAATTGTAGATGCTCAAACTTATGAATATACAGTTGCAGGTAAATTGGGATATAAAAAAAATATTAAAATTGGTGATAATATGAGTGATTATAGCGCTGAAGTGAATTTGCAATTTAAATATGGTTTCACGCGAGCCATTTCGCAACTTACATCCGAATCAAGTACATATACAGTTAATTTTATGAGTAGAAATAATAAACCAATGGCAGGTGCTGAATATATTTTATACAAAGGTATCTATCTAGAATACCCTTTCGTAGATAATTTTATAGACGACTTAAACCAATTCATTCATTTTAAAGATGAATTTAAATTTACTAAAATTCATAGTTTTGAAGATATGAATCCCAATTCAGAATATAAATTTAAGTGGATTACATCGGGGAGTGCTGATCTAGAAATTGATAATTTAAATGAAAATAAAGATAGATTTAAAGTAACAAATTGGACCCCTACTGTTTCTTTAGAAAGGTAATTCATATATGAAATTATATTTAATTCTTAAAATAATAATAATTTTAAACTCATGTCTTATTATGATGAGTGTAAATGCTGCTTTTGAAGTGATTTATTATGCAAGAGATTGCACACAAGTAAAATATCATGGGTTTAATACTAGATATAATAAAATTTATAAAGGATATGTAACCTCACCTATTTTTGATGGAAGATCAAATACATTTGAATTTAAAAGTATGGATATGAATTTCAAAATATTTTTAGAAGATACAGGAAACTGGGCATTAAATGCGTATTTAGGTTCTCCTGATTTAAATCAAGATGAATGGCCTTACATAAAATTAAACAAAACTCAAATTCAGGTTCATGGAATGTATCCAAAAATATTAATGTATTCTAATCATGATGGTATTTATATTTTGGATCAAGATAATAACACATTTGAATTGATGAACTGGGGCCATAATGCATTAACTGGAAAAAAAATATCCTATCAAGATACAAATATTGATTCTTATGATTATGCAAATTACGAATAAATTGTTGAATATGAATGGAAAATTTCAATCCGTTTCAAAAAGCGTGTTAATTTAAAAAATTTATCTCAAAATCCTAAGAAGATTTTTCTAAGCTATTTTCAATTGCTACAAAAGTTAGCTTTTTTTAAACACTCCATAAAACATAATGTTACTTTAAATTGCTATAATTTTTATATTATTTATTTTTTTTTATAATTTTTATAAAAATAGATTGACAATTTATAATAAAAAAATAATACAACAAAAAAATAAGGCTTTCACTCGCCTTTAAAATAAATTCAATCAAAAAATTAAATTTCATAAACAGGAGAATTCACTTGCAATTTAAGAAAAAACTCATTCATAACCTCACTTTTTCATCAGCAATTCTGCTTGCCATTGTCGGTTGTGGAAAGTCAAATCAACCAGAAATATCAAAAAATAATGAAGAAAAAAATTTAGACCAAAATTATGCATTATATGAAAAAAATCAGAACCTAAGCGTAGATATATTTTCAAAATACTTTATGACAAGTTTTCAAAAATTATTAGAAGAAAAAAATTTAAGTGAAATAGATAAAATAAAAGAAGTAATTCAAAAATTCTCTAATCCAAATGATACGGCAACAGATGAAAATAAATACAATTTAGCACTCGAGCTAGCAAAAGTATTACCTGAACCTAATTTTATTGAAGAAAATCAAGAATACACAAAAAAATATAATAATATTTTAGATAATATCCAAAAATATTATGAGAAAACCGCAGTCTCAGTTCCAAAGATATTGCACTTTGTTTGGCTTGGTGGACCAATGGGCGAGCCACAAAGAGACTATATTCGTATTTGGGCAAAATTAAACCCTGACTATCGTATTCATATTTGGTATGACTCCGATCACTTAACTGTTCATGAGAGTAATAAAAAAATTAAAGAATATTTAAATTATTCCTTAGCTGAGCATAAAAATGCAGATAATTATCAATCTATATTTGCAAATAAATTTGTAAGCTTACAAAATGATTTATTTGAAAAATTAAATAAAGTAAAAGATAGTAGAATAAATAATGCATTAGATATTGAACGTTTAAAATATCTAGAACAAACCTTATATCAAAAAAATACAATTAATACAGATGAAGTTACAAAAAAGGTAAATTTATTTTATCAAGAAAATGAAAAATTTAGCAAAGAATTTAGTAACATTAAGTTTCAGGATTTTAAAGAAATAAAAAAAACATGGGCTCTTAAAGATATTTATGACCAAGAAATGTTGTTAAGGGGAAATTTTGCTGCAGCGGGTGATAGTGTTCGTGTTGAGCTCTTAAGAAAATTTGGTGGTGTCTATGCAGATATAGACGTTTTACCCGCTATTAAACCACTAAATCACTTTGTTGATTACTATGATAAATTGTTAGGTGGGAAGTCTTACGCAAATCGTTTTAGAAGTCTATCTGTAGCTTTTTGTGAACAAATATTTAACCAATTTAAATTTTTATCACCTTCTAGAAAAGTGGATCATAAATTTAAAAATAGTATCCTCAAGTCATTTGATTATGATGGAAATTTAAATACATTATCACGTTCTGAGCATAAATCAACCTTTCGAAGAGAGCTAAATAAATTAAAAGAGCTTAAAAATATTGAAGATATTTTTACGAAATTAGGTGATGTAAATATTAGACAAGGTGAATTAAAAGCTGCTGAAGATTCTAATAGTGTTATTGCTTCCCATCCAAAAATAGAAAATTCAGACTGGATTGAAAAAGTAAAAGATAAAATCATTCAAAACTATGGAAAACTAAATGCATTTGAAATAAATAATCCTAAATTTTATTATACATTTGATAAAAACTATAATTTAGTTACTGACAAAAAAAATTATAAAGCACCGACAAAGTTTTCAGAAGCTGATATTGATTATTATATCCAAGGTTACAGAAAAGATACCTTACTTCCTGATTACCGAATTACAGTAAAAACTTCAGGCCCTGGAGTTATGAAACAAGTCTATGAAGATCTCTATCCTGAGTTTGTAAGTCCTAGAGGTATATTTTCAAAAAATAAAATTGTTGATACGACAACACAATTTTTGGTAAAAAATAATAAGTTTACCAATGCTACAGAAGAAGATGTTAATTCTTCTTGGGCAACAAGATCAAAATCACGTGACAATGATATGTTTGGTCAACGTAGAGTAATCCTTCCCTTAGGCCAGGAAGAAAATATTAAGAATGCTGCAGAACTTATTCATAAGAAAAAAGAAGCAGAGAATAAAAAAACATCTTTAATTAATATAAATGACTTAACTGTACAAAATAAAGATGATAAAGAATTTGAAAAAGTAAATTTATATTTGGTTGGGCATGCAGAAAAAGAAGGTGAAACGATCAAAATTGGTAATTTAACAGCAGAAGAAGTTGCTACAAAATTACTAGATTTTACTGAAACAAATAAAAATCAATTAATAGATTATATTGATATCATAAGTTGTAACCCAAGTAGCGATTCCAGTGATACTACAAATATCGTCCAATTTACACAAGAGTTAATGAAACAACTCGATCAAGTTGGCATATCAATTGATATTATTTCAGTGAGAAAAAGCATTATAAAAATAGATGATAAAGGAAATGAATTATCAAAAAGTAGATTAGGTTTATATGAATATGCCAATGATGCAGATAAAATTTTTATAATACGCAAGAGCAATAATGAATTTTTAACAATTAATACCTCGAATATAGTCGATCTAATTCAACCAGATAATCTCAAAAAGCTAAATCGCTTTAATGGAACATTTAAAAACATATTAAGCAAAAAAACCCAAGAACTTGGTGAGTTTAATGACATTTTATTTAAAATAAAAGATCAGTATTATAAACTTCATCCGTCAAGAAGAAACTCCGAAAATTCGGTTCAATTAAAAATAAATAATTCAAACTCGTCCATTAATTCTAATTCATACCAATCAGAAAGCGATTTAAATAAACTGAGTTCTTCGAGCTCTCTGGATTCAAATAAATCAAATGAAAAAATAGAATCATTATCTAATTATAAGAGAGTAGCAAAATATTCGTTTAATGGAATTGAAAAGTTTACAAGTGTAACCAATAAATACAATATTTTTATGAATCTCTTAAATACTCCTAAAACTCTTCAAAATATCAAATATGCTTTTGAAAATGATATGATTTTAGATGGAGTTCGAGAAAGCGCAAATTTTGGTTTGAATAATGCTGATTTAGTCTTAGATTTAGTTAAGTTTTCAAAAGGAAATTCATTTTGGCAAAAACACGCAACAGCGTTTAG
The DNA here is from genome assembly GCF_009208775.1 of Silvanigrella paludirubra. Taxonomy (NCBI): domain Bacteria; kingdom Pseudomonadati; phylum Bdellovibrionota; class Oligoflexia; order Silvanigrellales; family Silvanigrellaceae; genus Silvanigrella; species Silvanigrella paludirubra. Next base: position 693,045 of record NZ_WFLM01000001.1, read on the forward strand.
TAATATGAATAAAGCTCAAATTGGAATCAATTTTGCTTCTGCTGGTTTGGACATTTGGCAAGCTGCTGATTTATTCAAGTCTGCTGAAAATGCAAAAGATCAGGAACAGAAACTCGATTATCTTGTAAATGCAAGCTTTACAACAGCTCGAGCAGCAACTTCAATTGGGACAGCGATTCTTCTTCCCTTATCTGCTAAATCAGGCCCAATAGGTGCTGCTATTGGTTATACAATTATGTTTTCGCAAGGAACATATAATGCTGTAAGAACTTCACAAGAATTACGAAAATTAGGATTTAAAGAAGAAGACATTGCCTTAAAATCAATTTTAAATTTTTTTGGTCAATATGAAAAATTTGATGATCCAGCCTATATAACAAGAATTGAATCTAATAAATTAAATGATGAAATAATACCTAATATATTAAATGAAAAAAATAACGAATTTTTTAATAATATTGGAAAACCTGCAGAAAAAACAAAATTTTATTTTAATAAAATTGTTTATCCTAAAATAGATCTTTATATCCCTTATACTTTTGAAAAATTAGAACAAGGTTGTGCTTATGGAGTTTGTGTAACTCATAAAACACCTGGCAAAAAAATTGATAAAGAAAGTCACTCTTGTCTGACCAATAATTCCCATTTTGAAAGAAATAATGATCTCAATCAAAGTATGTTGAAGACACACTTAGCTGCTTTATCAGAAAACCAATCTTTATTAGCAAAAAAACAAACAGGTGTTCCTTCTGCACCTAAAGGACAATCCTATTCTCAAGCTCGTATTGAGTATCATAATAATACTGTTCCTTGTCCAAATGTATCAAATAACGTAACAATGATTGAAAAAAAACATAATCTTACGACTGAGCAACAAGATAAACTTTCTAAAATACCAGATACAAAAAAAGCAAATTTATATTTACTCGGATTTGGTGACCAAGGTAAACATGGAAATATGATACATACGGTTTCTGGCGAAACAGATAAAGTAAATTTATTTAACATTCATTCCGCAACATATATGGTTCATTTATTAGGAGGAGATAAAGAAGATATATTTGAATTTTATGACACTTTGCAAACAATAAAAGAAGATAAAGGCTATGTTGATGGTGGGTTGGGAATAGACACAATCAGTTTTGAAGGAATAAAAGATAAAAATCTAACCATTTCTTTAGATATCAATCAAAAGTCAAAAGATCTCCCTTTATTTAAAAATATTGAAAATGTATTTGGAAGTAACAATAATGATCATATCATTGGTAATGCTTTAAATAATTTTATCTCCGGAAATGGAGGAGATGACAAAATAGAAGGTGGTAATGGAGAAGATACCATTCTTCCTGGCATTGGTTTTGATCATTTGATTGGTGGTGAAGACTCTGACAATTACATTATATTTAAAAAAGATATAAGTAATAATAATTTAGATAAAGACAAAAAAATTTCCGAATTTATTTCATCCGATTTATCAAATATGGATCAAAAAATTGCGGAATTAAAAAACAAATTAAATGATGTTAAAAATAAAGTAGACAATTTATATGTTTCTGTCCAAGGATGTGCATCAAGTTACCACTACTATATGAATATTTTAGAAGAACAATTAAAAACGACAAAAGAAGATACAAACGATATAAAGAAAATGGCAATAGAATTATTAAATAAAGGAAAAATTATTTCTGAAAATATTAATCAACTTAAGACTGTATTTCAGTATAGTAATAAAACTGTAAATGTTAATGAAGAAGTAAACCAATTAAAACTTATTCGTAATTATCTTGACCAATTTCAAGATATTATTAAAAATGATGTTCCAGAGATTGAAAAATTATGTAAAAGCATAGAAGAATTCCGAAAGTCAAATTTAATTTCTGAAGAAATTATTCAAAACTATCGAAATTATAATGAGTATCATTTAGTGATGAGCTCTCAGTATGCTAAAGACGAATTTATTAAATCACAAGTCAAATATTATAATAATGAAAAAAATTCAAAGTTTAATAAAATAAATAATGTTAAAGTTTCTTTAGAAAATTTAACAAATGGCCTTTCAGATTCTGAAAAATATTTAAATTTAATAAATCAAAAGTTAAATAATGTATATTATGGATATAAAATAATAAACAATTTTGATGATTCTGCAAATAGAAAAACAGATATTATTACTACAGATATTAAAGATCTTGTTTCAAGTAAAATTGGAAATGACTTACAATTAGGATTTTATCATGAAAATGAATATGTATCTGTTGCTATTTTGAAAAACTATTTTTTAAATGAAAATTATCAACATATCATGATTATGGATTTACAAGGTAACCGATATTCTGGAATGAATGGAGAACTTTATGATTCTAAATATTCAGAATATAAAATTGATACCATAAATTTTAAAATTAATAAAAATATTAATTTAGACCAATCTCCAGAACAAGATACTTTATTAAGTTCCTATAATAATGTAATAGGAAGTAGAGAAAATGAAATCATTCATGGCAATGCGAGCAATAATTTTATTTTTGGAAATGGAGGATTTGACAAAATAAATGGTTTTCATGGTAATGATTCCTTATCAATAGAAATGAGTTCAAATATTCCAAAAGATTACTCTGACACTCATCTAGCAGAATCTTTAAGAAATTTATTTGGATATTACCAAAATACTGAATTAATTGGTGGAACAGGACATGATAATTATATATTAAACTTTGAAAAGCATGAAAGTTTTGAAGACGAATTTCATGTTTCCATTGATAACTATGATGTAAATAAAAAATTAGACAATCTTATTATTAATGATTTAAATAAAGAAATAAATAAAGTTAAATTCCATAAAATAACAAATGATGAGCAATATTCAAATAGTTTACTTATTGAACTTAAAGATGATAGAAATAAATATTACAAAATATTTATTAAAAAATATTTTGAATCTGAAGATTATAGACATATTCAAATTCAAATAGGAGATTTTCTAACAATTAGTGCAAAAGATATGGAAGCTATCTATAACTCCATTGTTCAAAGCAATAAAGATTATCATTTATTTATTACAGACACCCAAAAAATGGATATTCATGATAGTATACATGAAAATAATTATTATTTTATAGATACAAATACATTAAATTATTCTGTTGAAGCTGTTAACTTTTTATCTGAAAATTTGAAAAAAGAAAAAAGAATCATTAAAATGTCTAAATTTGAAAATGATGTTCTTATTCAGTTAAAAGATCCTGAAAATACTTCTCTGTATTCTATTCTCTATTATAAAGATTATTTAATAAATAAAGATCATTTTATTAATATGAATTTTGAACTGAACTCTCGTATTTTAATGAAAAATGAGGATATAAAAATAAATTTAGATGAATTGAAAAATGGCGAAATTATAGAATTAGAAATCAATTGATTTGTCGCTTTATCAGGTAACATTCTAAATATTTTATAATAAAGCAACAAATCCTCTTTCAGAACCTCATTTTAAAATCAAAATTTTTCATAATTTCTATTTTTATGCATTTTTAACTTGCTAAGTTTTAAATTTACTAGTAATGAATATTTATTCAACCAAAATGGATAAATATTCATTTTGGTTCTTTTATAAAATCATCTCTTTTTGGAGATCCTCCATGCGACGTCGCCAATAAAAACTACAAACTTCAAAGAATAAATTATTAATATTACAGGAATATATATATGAAAGAAAAAATCATTCTGGGCTATTCTGGCGGCTTGGACACTTCCATTATGATACCTTGGCTTAAGGAAAATTATGATTGCGAAATCATTGCTGTAACTTGTGACTTAGGACAAGGTGAAAAAGAATTAAAAGACATCAAAGAAAAAGCCATAAAAAGCGGAGCTTCTAAAGCTTATGTAGAAGATGTAAAAAACCAGTTTGTTACCGACTTTCTCTGGAAACTGCTAAAGTCTGGAGCTAAATATGAAGGCGAGTATTTATTAGGTACTTTATCAAGACCTTTGATTGCTAAAAAATTGGTAGATATTGCTATTAAAGAAAATGCGACAGCAATATGCCATGGAGCAACTGGAAAAGGGAATGATCAAGTCCGCTTTGAGCTTGCCATAAAGTCATTTTCTTCTAAATTTAAAATCATTGCTCCTTGGAGAACTTGGAATATTACATCTAGAAGTGAAGCAATTGATTATGCTCATTCTAAAAATATTCCTATCCAAGCAACAAAAAAATCACCCTACTCCAATGATAGAAATATTTGGTACGTTTCTCATGAAGGCGGCGATCTTGAGTCAACTGAAAATGAACATAATTCTGAATTTTATCAAATGACAAATACATTAGATAAAACACCAAATCACGCCGATTTTATTTCAATTCAATTTTTTCAAGGAATACCTGTAGCATTAAATCAAATCGAATATTCTCCTGTTGAGTTACTTTCTAAATTAAACGAAATTTCTGGAAAACATGGCATTGGAATTATAGATATTATTGAGAACCGTTTAATTGGAATGAAATCGAGAGGCGTTTATGAAACTCCTGGCGGAACTGTTTTATATAAAGCACATCAATATTTAGAAAGCATTTGTTTAGATAAAGATGTTCTGCATATGAAACAAAGAATAGCACAAGATTATGCAAATTTAGTTTATAATGGACTTTGGTATACTCCATTAAAAGAAGCACTAGATGCCTTTATAGATGAAACACAAAAAAATTTGACGGGTGATGTAAAACTAAAATTATTTAAAGGACATTGTTTGTTCTCAGGTGCTCAATCTCCTTCTAGTTTATATCATAAAGATTTTTCAACATTTGAAAAAGATGATGTTTACGATCAATTTGATGCACAAGGATTTATTCAAATTTATGGATTACCTATAAAAATAAATTCAATCATGAAAGAAAATAGCTTAAAAAATTTTCATTCAATAGAAAACATGAGAGAAAATAATAAATTATAAAGTAAGATTTTTTAAATTTTCATTTTTTTTATTCATAAAAATATTATTGGTGGGTAAATGATAAAGGCAAGTATTATAGGTGCAACTGGATATACAGGAATTGAATTGATCAGGATATTAAAAAATCATCCAATGGTTTCTATTTCAAAATTATATTCAGAATCTTATAAAGAAAATAAAGCAGATGAAATTTATCCACACTTAAAAAATAATCTAAATTTAAATTTTTGCGAATTTTCAAAAGAAAATTTTGAAGATGACTGTGATATTATTTTTTTAGCCCTACCCCACGGCCATGCATTAAATTTAGCCTCTTTTTTCATAAATCAAAATAAAAAAATAATAGATCTCAGTGCTGACTTTAGAATTAAAAATACGAATCATTTTTATGAATGGTACCATAAAAAACACACGCAACAAGAATTATTAAAAAATACTCTTTATGGTTTACCAGAAATCACAAATAAAATAAATTATAATCATATAAATTTTGTAGCAAACCCTGGATGTTATCCTACTGCAATTCTATTAGCAACAATTCCTCTTCTCAAATTTAATTTAATCGAAATGGAACATTTTGTTTTTGATGCAAAATCAGGTGTTTCTGGAGCAGGAAGATCTCTTCAACTAAATTCACATTTTTGTGAAATTAATGAAAATATAAACGCTTATCAAATTGCGGGAAAGCATAGGCATATTCCTGAAATTGAGGAACAGCTTAACAAATTTACTTTAAAAAATATTAAAATTCAATTTACTCCACATTTAATACCTGTAACTAGAGGAATGCATATAACTTCTTATTTTCATTTAAAAGATAATGTTACAGAAAAAAATATTTATGAATCCTATATAAATTTTTATGAAAACTCCTCTTTTATTAGAATATATAAAGACAATATCTTACCTCAAATTAAGAATGTTAAAGGAACAAATTATTGTGATATTGGATTTCAAATCGATCCAAGAACAAATAAATTAATTGTTATCAGTGTCATTGATAATTTAATCAAAGGTGCTGTTGGACAAGCTATTCAAAATATGAACTTAATGTTTCATTTGGAAGAAGACTTGGGGCTTCATTTTATTACAAATTATCCATAACAGGAGAGTAATATGTATAATATTATTGATGGTGGAGTTTGCGCACCACAAGGATTTTTAGCAAATGGAGTTTATGCAGGTGTAAGAAAAAATCCAAATAAATTAGACTTAGGATTAATTTATAGCGATTTTCCATGTGTTTCAGCAGGTGTTTTTACTTTAAATAAAGCAAAAGCAGCTCCAGTAATTGTTTCTCAAGATAAATCTAAAAAGGGAAATATTCAAGCAATAATAATTAATAGTGGTAATGCTAATTCCTGTACTGGTGAATTAGGTATTCTTCATGCTCATCAAATGGCAAATAAAACAGCATTTAAATTAAAAATAGACCCATTGAATGTAGCAGTAGCAAGTACAGGCGTAATTGGTGTTACCTTACCAATTGATAAAATATTATCAGGAATCGATCAAATAACTCATAAATTAACAAAAAATAGCCAAGCCGCCAGCCAAGCAATTATGACAACTGATACCTACTCTAAAAGTATAGCAATTAATCTCAAAATTTGTGGAAAAAATATTACGATAGGAGGTATGGCAAAAGGCTCAGGTATGATTCATCCCAATATGGCTACTATGCTTGGATTCATAACCACTGACATTTCTATAAGCCAAGAAATTCTTCAATATACTCTTCAAAAAGTAAATGAAGATACCTTTAATATGATTACCGTTGATGGAGAAACATCAACAAATGATATGGTTTTATTATTAGCCAATGGTCTCGCAAATAATCCTGAAATTAATTCAATAAAAGACCCAGACTGGAAAATATTTTATCAAGGTTTAAAGTATGTTTGCCAATTTTTATCCATAGAAATTGCAAAAGACGGCGAAGGTGCAACAAAGTTAATTGAAGTAAAAGTAACAAATGCCAAAAATAAAGAGCAAGCAAAAATTGCTGCACGAACGATATGCGGATCCCCTTTAATAAAATCTGCAGTACATGGAGAAGATGCAAATTGGGGAAGAATTGTAAATGCATTAGGCTACTCAGGAATTGATCTTGATTTAAATAAATTAAGCGTTTCTTTAGAAAAATTGAATTTATTTCTTGAAGGAACTGCCATCCAATTTGATGAAATAGAAGCTAAAAATTTACTTAAAAACAAGACTGTAAATATTTATGTTAATTTAGGATTAGGTGACGGAGAGGCTGTTGCATGGGGCTGTGATTTAACAAATGAATATGTAAATATAAATGCTTCTTACAGGACTTAATTATGAATACATATCCTTCAGCTTACGAAAAAAATATAATTATTAAATCAAAAGATCTAAAAGGAAATATTTTTGTTATTAAATGTGGTGGCTCTTTATTAAGCAATAAAATTTATTTAGATCAAATTATTAAAGAAATTTCACAAATGTATCATCTTGGGATTAAAATTATTTTAATCCATGGTGGAGGAAATGAAATCAATGATATTAGTAAAAAATTTCATATTTCTCCAAAATTTTTGAATGGACAAAGAATAACTGATAAAGAAACAATGGAAATAGTGCAACTATCTTTACATGGAAAAACAAATAGAAACATAATTTCTTGCTTTAATAAATATAATGTAAATTCAGTTGGAATGAGCGGTCAAGATTCAAATACAATAGAAGCAAATATTAGAGATGAAAAACTCGGATATGTAGGAAACATTACACATGTCAATTTAAATCTTATTGAACATTTATTAAATGGGAATTATTTACCTGTGATTTCTAGTTTAGCGACAGATAAACAAGGAAATACATACAATATTAATGCAGATATTATGGCAGCAGAAATTGCTTTGGCTACATCTGCAGATAAATTTTTAATTTTAAGTGATATAGACGGCATTTATGATGATTTTAGCAATAAAAATTCATTATACAATGAGATTTCATTAAATCAGATAAAAAAAGGAGTAGATGATAATAAATTTACAAATGGCATGCTTCCTAAATTAGAAGCATGCTCTTTAATAATCAATAAAAAGAAAATGAATTGTCAAATCATAAATGGAAAAATAAAAAATAATATCCTTGAATCTTTAATATTTAATAAATCTATTGGTACAAAAATAATTTAAACTATAATAGAAGAAATTTTATGCATACAAATAAGTATTATATAGAACAAGAAAAAATATATATTATGAATACATATAACAGATATCCTATTACTTTAATAAAAGGAAGTGGACAATTTGTATGGGATGTTGAAGAAAATAAGTATTTAGACTTTTTAAGTGGAATCTCTTGCACTTTATTAGGACATAATCATCCTAAGGTAATTAAAGCAATAAAAGAGCAAGTAGATTTAATTTTGCATACTTCAAATTTATTTTATTCTCCACCAAACATTGAGCTTGCAAAATGTTTAATTGATAATGGGGGACTTGATTCCTTATTTTTTTGCAATTCAGGAACAGAAGCAAATGAGTGTGCAATTAAATTAGCAAGAAAATATCAATGGCGTTTAGGAAAAGAACATAAAAATGTAATTTTAAGCGCACATCATTCTTTTCATGGAAGAACATTAGGCGCTTTAGCTGCAACAGCAAAACCAAAAATACATGAAGGATTTTCTCCGTTACCTTATGGTTTTAAATATGAATCCTGGGACAACATAGAAGCTTTTTGTAACGCTATTGATGACACTGTTGCGGCTGTTATTCTTGAACCAATTCAAGGAGAAGGAGGAATAAACCAACCTCCTGAGGGCTTTCTCAGTAAAATTCGTCAAATTTGCACCGAAAAAGATGTTCTACTTATTTTTGATGAAATACAATGTGGACTTGGAAGAACTGGATTTTTATTTGCCTATCAATATTTTAATGTAAAACCAGATATCATTACATTAGCAAAAGGGATTGCGTCTGGCTTGCCTTTAGGGGTGGTTTGCGCAACTCAAAAAGTAGCTAATGCATTTTTACCTGGGGATCATGGAACTACATTTGGTGGTAATCCTGTTTCATGCGCAGCAGCTTTAGCAACATTAAATATTATTTTAAATGAAAATATATTAAATAGAGTTAAAGAACTTGGAATTTATTTTAAAGAAAAATTAACTTTACTTAAAAAAAATTATCCTAATTCAATATTAGAAATAAGAGCAACAGGATTAATGATTGCAATTGATTTTAATTTTAAAAATCAATATATTGTTGAACATCTTCAAAAAAATAGTATTTTAATACATACATGTGGCGAAAATTCAGTAAGATTATTACCCTCATTTGTAATTAACGAAGAAGATATTGATCATTTTATAGAAAAGATCGACGAATATTTAAATATTATTTAATTAAGGCAAATCAAATAGTAAAAATTGACATTGAGAATTATTTGAAGAAAAATTTAAAATATCTCCATCTGAAATAGCAACCCCATCCCCTTGCTCCAAATGAATTTGTTCATCTAAGATCATTTCACCATGTGCAATTTGAATCCAAGCATGTCTTTCATTCTCTACTTTATATTTTAAATTTTCATTTATTCCTAATCTACCTTGGTATAATTTAATATCTTGTTTTATTTTTAAAGAATTTCTTTCACCATTTGGAGAAACCAATAAAATAAATTTTTCATTTATATTTTTAAAATCGTGTTGTTGGTAAAATGGATCTTCGTTATTCACATTTGGTTCTATCCAAATTTGCAATAAATGAACAAGTTCTGTGTTTGAATGATTATATTCACTATGCCTTATTCCATTACCAGCGCTCATTAACTGAACTTCACCAGGGTAAATGACAGAGCCTGTTCCTAAACTGTCTTTATGTTCAAGACTTCCCGATAAAATATAAGTTATAATTTCCATATTTTTATGGCCGTGAGTTGGAAAACCCTGACCAGGTTCTACTTTATCTTCATTTATAACGCGCAACTTACGAAAGCCCATAAATTTGGGATCATAATATTCTCCAAATGAAAAAGAATATTTTGCATGCAACCATCCATAATCAGCAGTACCTCTCTCAGAATTTTTACGAATTTGAATCATAGAAAGGAACCCTTTATTTGAAAAATTTATTTATAAAGCTTCTTCCTTTTATTATAATAAAAATAAACTAAAATTCCTAGAAAAGACATCATTGCAATTCCGACTGTTCTCATTATCCCCATTGCTAGACCTGTATATGCGCCTGCGTTAGGATCATAATAACAACAAAATAATAAAAATCTATCTGTTGTAGAACCAAGCTTTCCTTGAGAAGCATCCATAAGTGAAAACTTAACATCATTCACTTTATAAGAAATTCCATAAATATATCTTGTAATCGTCCCATCTGGGGCTATAAAAAAAATGGCTGCCGTATGAGAATATTCATTATTTTGTGGAAGATATTTATAATAAAATCCAACTTGTTTTGTTATTTTATCAATACTTTCTTGGTTACCAACAAAAAAATTCCATTCTCCTTCAGGTTGACCTGCTAAAGATAAATATTCGTCGTGTTTTTTTTTGGCATCTTCTGGTTTATCAGTCGGATCAAAACTAATGGTAGCAATAGAAAAATCTTTCCCAATAGGCCATCCGAGTTCTTTTATCGTTTTTGCAACATTAATAAGTTGGACACTACAAAGACTAACGCAGCGATAATAATTTAAGGTTAATAATATAGGTTTTCCATCTTTTGTTAATTCTTTTAAAGATTTTATTTTACCAAATTGATCGGTAAAAGATAAATTCATATCAATTTTGTTACCTAAATGCTCTTGTATTGTGACACCTTTATTTGATTCGGGAATGGAATCGACAGGAGGAAGCGCTGAATTCCCAGATGGCTTGTAATTAAATACCTGAGAATATACTGGATATATAAAAATAAATAACATAATAACTATTATTTTTTTAAAATACACAAAATACATAAATTAAAATCCCCATTTAAAAAGAATCATTCCTTTTGCAATTGAGAATTATGAAATACAAATTCAGAAATCAAGTGAATCTTAATTTTAATTAAATAATATTTTTTTATGCCAAATTTTACTCATTCGTTATTTTATATAAATATGTTAAAATATATATTATATAAAAAATAAAAATGGAGAATAAATGAAAAATAAAAGTACATTACCCTGTTTATTTATAGCTCATGGAAGCCCTTTAAATGCTATTTTACAAAATGAATACACAGAAACACTCCAATTCATTGGAAACGAATTAAAGCCATTAGTGAAATCAATATTATGTATTTCTGCACATTGGAGAACAGAAGGCGTTTATATAAGTGGAGCTGAAAAACTTTCAACTATTTATGATTTTTCTGGTTTTCCCGAAGAACTATATAAAATAAATTATAACCCTAATGGAAATATAGAATTAACCAATAAAATATTCTCTCTTTTATCTAAATACAATCCTAAAATAGATGCTAAAAGAGGAATTGATCACGGGGCTTGGAGTATATTAATTCATTTATTCCCACATTATGATATTCCAGTGGTTCAATTAAGCCTAAATTTAGATTTTAAATTACAACAACATTATGAAATAAGCTCACTGTTAAAACCTTTAAGAGAAGAAGGTGTTTTGATAATCGGTAGCGGAAATATTGTTCATTCTTTCTTTGCTTTTAGCGATGAAAAAAATGCAGAATCACCGGATTGGGCAATTGAATTTGATCATACTATAAAAAAAGCGTTAATCGAAAAAAATCATGAAACTATAATAAAATATAGAAGATTATTTGGAAAAAGCGCTAAACTTTCTGTTCCAACAGAAGAACACTATATACCATTATTATATATCATTGGATTACAGCAAGAAAAAGATAAAATAAGGTTTATCTATGAAAAATTTCAAAATAGCGGAATGTCAATGAGAAGTTTTATTTTAGAATAATGCTATTTAATAAAAAATTCAATTGAGGTAACAACTCTAACTTTTTTCATAATACTCGCTTCATCAGAGTACATATCATTTGGATTTGAGTTGACTGCTGTGATAGAAATAGTTCCTTGTGATGCTTTTTTAATTTTTCCAATGCTACTATTCGAATTTTTAGCAAAAGTTTCAGCTGCATCTTTAGCATTTGTCGTAGCTTTATTTAACATTTCTGTTTTAATTGAGTTTAATTCTGTGAACATATATCTTATATTACTGTAATTAATAACAATACCTGATTCAACTAAGGCACCTGTTTTTTGAGCTACTGAATTTACAAGATCGACTTTATTTGTAGATAAATTAATTCCAGAGTTAGCAAAAAAACGAGGACCTTTTTTGTTATCATATGAGTTATGATTATCTTGAACTGAAATGGCTTGTTTTTCAATTTCATTTTCTGAAAAACCTTGATCTAATAAAAATTTTATTATTGTATTTTGAGAAAATGAAAGATCAGAATATATTTTTTTTAAATCATCATTTGATAATGTAAAATTGATCTGCCAAGAAGCTAAATTCGATTTTACTATTTTTTCATCTAATCCTTTCACCTCGACAAAACGACTAAAATTTCTATAGTTTTCAATTGAATTACTTAAGACAAAACTTGATATAATAACCCCAATTGTAATTATAACAGATGAAATAACTGTATTTTTCATTTTTTTTCCTTTAACTAAAATAATTGCTTTATTTATGAGAGAATAACTGCATATTCAAAAGCAAATACTTATAACTCATTTTCATTAATTTAGAAAGGCTTGCTCTAACTATTCAAATTTGTTACTGCAACAAGGAAAGGTATTTTATTTTATGGAGTTTAATCTATGCAACACCCTTTTTATATGCAACTAAATGTTTCTGCAAATGAAGCAAATCGTCTTTACTGGAATGGCCAATATTTTTCTCTTGAAATTGTTATGATTTTTCCAAAACAAGTAGAATCAAAAGAAGATGTTCAAAATATTTTAGATAGTGCCTCCCTTGTTTTAAAATTAACCCCTTTTAAAAATCAATTTCGTGCAAAAATGCTTGCAAATTTGGCTGACACAGAAAGTACTGAAAAAGCGAAAATCATAGGATTAACTATATCCATGAATTTAAAAACTTTAAAAGTGATTGAAATTCAAGATTCGCGCGAAATTCAAACCACTTTAAATCAAGAGGGTTCAGGAACAATAAATACAGGCGAAAGCATTTCTTTAAAATTAACAGAAACAGAAAAGCTTGAATTAAGTCAATCCATAGAAAAGCTTGCAAGCGGAAATTTATTGCCCCACTTAAGACAGCCTTTTGTAAGTTTTGAAGATAAATTTTTAGATGAACAATGGCAGGAACGTATTCCAAAAAGACAAAAAAAATCAGCGCTTATTCCCTTTCAAGCCGTATTTCCGTACTCGGGCAGCATTGAGCGTTTTCATGAAAAACAAATTTATGCCATTGACGATCTTTATTGTGTAAATCCCGAATGTGATTGCAATGAAGTAACATGCGTCGTTTTAACGTTTGATCCAAAAACAGGAAGAGAAATTACCCATGGCGGATTTAAATATCATTTAGAGAAAAAAATCTTTAAAAATATTCCTAATTTTCCAAGTAACTTTAACTCGCAAGAATGGTTTAAACAGTTTAATAAATTAAGTCCTGTAAATTTAACTTACGCTTTTGAAGCAAGGTACAAGTTATTAAGAGAACATATGAAGTAAACATAAATAAACTAAATTAAAGAATTCTTTTTATAATATTTGGAATTTCATTTAAAGCTGCAACCTGATGAACTCCACCAAGAGCAATTGCCTCTTTTGGCATTCCAAATACAACACAAGTATCTTCATCTTGGGCAATTGTAAAAGCATTTTTATTATATAGTTCTTTTAATCCATTAGCCCCATCATTTCCCATTCCAGTTAAAATAAGAGCACAAATATTAACTTGATTCTTTAAATTTGCGAGAGAATAAAACATGTAATCAATAGAAGGTTTATGCATATTCATTTTTTCTGAATCATTTACTTCCAATATTAAATTATTTTTTTCTTCTATAATTCTCATTTGTTTTCCTCCTGGAGCTAAATAAACACAATTGGGCTCAAGGATTTGTTTGTTTTTTCCTTCATAAACTTTAAGATTACATAACTCATTTAATCTGTTTGCCAAAGCCAATGAAAAATATTCAGGAATATGCTGCACAATTACAATAGGCGGGGAATTTTTATTAAGTTGTGACAAAATAGTTTGAAGAGCTTCAACACCACCAGTAGAAGAACCAATTGCAATTAAATCAGGTTTGGATATCTTTTTAGGTAAATTATTTGAATATATTGTTTTTGAAACTTGTCTATTTTTTAAATTATAATCCTTACTCGATTTTCTTGCTTGCATAATTGTGTTTTTAATATTTAAAATTTCTTTAGTTGAATGTATACCATTAGGTTTTTCAATATAATCAAATGCGCCTAATTCAAGACATTTTATTCCATTATCAGCCTCATCAAATCCGACAGAACTCATAATAACAATTGGAGGATGAGGTTTATTTTTTAAATGTTCTAAATATTCGATTCCATTCATTTTAGGCATATTCAAATCTAAAATTATAGCATGAGGCTGCTGTTCCAATTGACTTAGTTTTTCCATTGCTTCAATCGGATTTTCTGCTTCTCCAACAACTAAAAAACCTTCTTTTTTTGTTAAGTTTTTCCTTAAAAAATCTCTTATTGTCAAAGTATCATCAATAACAAATACTCTTGTTAAATCTTCGCTAGGTTCTGAATTTAATGAATAAATAGAGTTTTTTAAATGCGTAAAAGGAACATCAATTCCATTTAGAGACTCTGAATGACCTAAAATTAAATAACCATTATTTTCTAAATTATTTTTTAATTTTAAAATTATATTTTTTACTTCTTTTCTTTTATAATAAATGATAATATTTCGAATTAAAATTATATTAAATTTTCCAATATCTTCTGAATTTAATAATAAATTATGCACTTTAAATTTGCATAATTTATGTACACTATCTTTTATTCGAACAAATTTTTTGAATTCATCTGTTCCATAATCAAAATATTTTTGAATTAATACTTTTCCCATTTCTTTTTCAATGTCGGAAATCAAATAAATTCCATTTTCGCATTTTTCAATTGATATGGCATCTAAATCGGTTCCTAAAATCTCAATAGGAGGAATGGAGTCATATTTTAAACCTAATGAATAACATGCTTCTAAATAACAAATAGCAAGTGAATAGACCTCTTTTCCAATTGAAGCTGCTGCGGACCAAATCCGAATAGGTTTATTATTTTTAATAAATTCAGGAAATATTTCATCTGCTAAAAAATCAAAATGCTCAGGCTCTCTAAAAAATTCTGTGGTATGATTTGTCAAAATTGAAATTAAATTTTTTATTTCAAAATCCTTATTTTGACAATAATAATCATAATAATCTTCAATTTTAATAAAATTTAAAATATTTACTCTTAATTTAATTTTTTCGGTAGCTAAAAGTATTTTTTCATTATTTAATTCAACTTGTATAATATTTTGGATGTCTTTAATAATTTTTATATAAATATCATCATTTTTTGCCATTTTATTTTATACTTTCCATCTAGAATCGTTTCTATTAGGTAGGTTATCTGTTAATATTATATCGCTATTATCTTTTTCTTCAAAATCTTTTTGTAAATTTAATGGATAATAATTTTGACCTGCTTTTTGATTATGATTGGTATCATTTTTAAAATCAGATGTTGGTATCATATTTTGACTATTTGAGACATTTCCTACTATTAAATATCTTAGTTTTGAAATAATTTCATTTATATTTTTTATTCCATTTGCTAAATACTGACTATCCGATGCTTGCGCAATTCCTATTGCATTATTTCTTTGAGTTACTTCATCTATTTGCCTCATAGCAATTGTAGTCTGCTTCATTCCTGTTTCTTGTTCTCCTGTTGATGAAACAATTATTTTTGTACCTTCGTTAATTTTAAAAAGAATTTCTGTCATATTATCAAAAGAAGTTTCACATACTTTAAAAATATTTTTACCTGTCACAATTCGTTCTCTAATATCAGAGACAACATGAGCAACTTCAGAAGTAGAAGACTCAAGCAATTCTCTTATTTCATTTGCAGCCGAACCACTCATGGAAGCTAATTTTCCTACTTCTTCTGCAACAACCGCAAATCCCTTGCCATGAACTCCTGCACGTGCAGCTTCAATTGATGCATTAAATGATAACAATCTTGTTTCAGAAACAATTTCATTAATTATTTTAGTTTTATTAGCAATTTTAACGATTAAATTTGAAATTTCTTCTAATTTAATATTTGATGCTTGAATGCTATCCATAGCAGAAAGCATTTGTGAAATAGATTCCCTTCCTTTCTGAGCGCTAATTTGTCCTTCTTCAGAAATACGTAAATTATGAGTTGAATGTTTACTTGTTTGAGTTAACATTGAACTCATTTCTTCCATACTTGCTGCAGTTTCTTGGATTGCGGCAGCTTGTTTCATTGTCATATCAGAAAGTTCTTTTGTACTTTTTTGAGAACTATTTGCTCTTTGAAGAATAGAATTTGATTGACTATTTAGCCCTATAATTAAATTATTTAAACTATTATTTAATTTTTTAATTGCAAACTTAGAAACCAAAATAGCCGCGATTAAAAATAAGGACAAAATTAATATTAGAAAATATAAAGCATTTTTGCCATAATCATTTGTATTTTTAATATTTATTTCTGAAAAATTATTAACTTCAGTAGTAATTTCAGAAATAGATTTTTCAAGTTTTTTAAAAACTTCATTAAATTTTATAATTGTAATTTGAGCTTCTCTATTTTTTTTCTCTAAAGTATTTTTTGCAATTTTATCCGCAAGATCTGTATAAATTTTAGCATCAGTTAAAATTAAACTTAAATCATCATGTATTTTTTTATTTAAAACCAAGCCATTTAGTGAGTTTAAATAATTTAAAAAATTAGATTTAAATTCTTTTTCTTCTTCAGATAATTCCTTTAGTTTTTCATAATTTTTAGATTCTGATGCCATTATTATCCCAAAAATATTTGCTCTTATCCCATCATGCATCATATCAGCAAGTGTTAGATTTTTTATTGCTGGTATAATTTCAGAAGACAACTTATTGATTTTTTCATTGTAAAATTTATTCAGTTGAAAAGGAATTATTCCAATACAAAAAATTAATATTATCATGATTGATGATAGAGTCCAAAGTCTTTTTCTAATTGTCCAAATACTTTTTCTCATATTTTGTCCTTTATATATTTATGGATAACTTCAAACTCTCATTTTCTTTAATAATTTTTAAATCTTCATCGCTTATAGATGAGATTAAATCTAAAATAGTCACTAATTTATCTTTCAAAATATAATTCCCAATAATAAATTTTATATCTATAGAATACTTCATATCATTATTTTTTTGAATTTCTGATGCATTAATTGTTTGAACTGAAACTAAATCATCAACTATAACTCCAATACTTATAGAATCATTCTCTACTACTAAAATAATTCCTTTATTTTCTTCATCATTAAAATTTGGAGATATTTTAATTCTAAAATCTATAACACTAATAATCTTTCCTCTTAAATTTATAATTCCTTTAAAATAAGGAACCATAAATGGTACTGGCTTTATATTTACAGATTTGATCACTTCTTTAATTTGTAAAATATTACAGGCATATTCTTCATTTAATACTTTAAATATTAAATATTTATTTTCTTCTTCATTAAAATCCATCATAACTCCAAATATTTATTAACTGACTTAAATTAAGCACTAAAGCAGGTTCACCATTTCCTAAAACTGTTGTAGCAAGAACACCAGGGATTCCCTTGAGTTCTTTAGACAGCTTTTTTAACACAATAGATTGTGTCGCAATTATTTGATCCACTTGAAAAGAGAATTTTTTACCTAAATGTTGAATTAATATTCCATTTTTTTCATCCACAATTTCATTTTCTATTTCATGATTTCTGAAAACTTTATTTAATGATATAATAGGAATTATTTCATTTCTTAATGTAAAAACTTCGCTTCCATTAATTCGAGATTCAATTTTAAATTTTTTATGATCTACAATCTCAGAAATTTGAGATTCAGGAATAACAAACAGTTGATTATTTGATTTAAAAATCAGGCCTTTAATAATTGAAAGAGATGAAGGTAAAGATATAATAAATGTTGTACCTTTATCAATTTCTGTTTCAATATCTATGCTTCCTTTTAACTCTGAAATTACATTATTCACTACATCTAAGCCTACACCTCTTCCAGAAATATCGGTTACTATATCTTTGGTTGAGAATCCTGGCTTAAATATAAGTCTATGAATTTCATCTTTTGTTAAATTATTTTTCTCATCTACAATTCCATTTTCAATCGCTTTTTTTAATATTTTGTTTTCATCAAGACCTTTTCCATCATCTCTTAAATAAATTTTTACATTACCTTCATCTTGCATAGCTCTTAATTCAATTAAACTTTCAATAGATTTGTTTTTTCTTAGTCTTTCATCTTGACTTTCGATTCCATGATCAATTGCATTTCTTATTAAATGCGTAAGAGGATCTGTTAACTTATCAACAATAATTTTATCTAATTCAACTTCAGAACCAAAAGAATCAAAGCGAATTTTTTTTTCTTGTTTAAAAGCAAGATCTCTGACTATCCTGTTCATTTTTTGAAATTGCTGATCTAATGACATCATTCTTAAAGACAAAGTAATATCTTGGAGCTCTTGAATATTCTTTCCCATTTGAGAAATAATATTTTTGACATCTTGAGGAAGCGAGTTTGTTAAAGATTTTTGTTTTAAAATATTTTGATCTATTACAACTTCACCAATATAATTAATCAAATTATCTAATTTACTTACGTTTACTCTTAAATATTCCTCAAGGTTTATTTTTTTATTCTTTTCTAATTCACTTTGATTAATTTCAACGTTTTTAAATGTATCATTTTTTTCTTTATTTTCTAAACCTAAATTTTTTTCATCTTTAAATATCTCAAAATTTTCTATAGGTACGTTTTTCTCATTAATATACTTCTTATTTTCTAAAGCAAATGAAATAATATCAATATTTTTTTGTATATTGTTATGAACATAACTAACATCATTTTGAATAGATTTTATCCAATCATTACTAATTGTATGTATTTCAAAAAAAAGATTTAAAATATTTATTTCAAAATTTATTTGATCATTTTTAATATAAGTTAAAAGTTCTTCTACTTTGTGAATGTATTCTGCAAATTGTTTTAACCCTACAGAAGCTGAAGAGCCTTTTAAATTATGAGCAATACGAAATAGTTGGATGAGAGATTCTTTTTCATTTTTATTATTGATATTTAAACAAGTTGTTTCCCAAGAAGCCAAGTTCTCTAAAGCTTCTTCTAAAAATGTATTTATAAACTGAGTTTCAACATGATTACTCACTAGAATTCCTTTTTTAATAAAATTAAACTATTTTTTTTAATTTTTAAGAGAAAAGATTTCATATGTCATTTTTTAAACAATTTTAATGGTTTTATGTAAATTTGATTAATATTTTCTTAATTCAATTTTAAATTATAAATTAAATATTGAGGAATGAACTATCAATAAAACCATATCTTCTTAATTTTATAGAAGTTATATAAATAAAAAAAAACCTTGATTTTTTATTTTCATTCTAATATACTTATAAACTGATATGCTCGTGTATTCTTATAAGTCCCTAATAAAGGAAAGAAAATCATGAAAGTCAGCTTGCGAGAGAATCAAATAAAGTCAATAATATCAAACTCATCTTCTTGTAAAACTTCTGCTGCCTATTCTTTTTATTCCTTCCGATTTTATAACTTTTAATAAATCCCATTTAACAAAAAAATAAATATATTAATTAAATTCATTTTAATTTTGAAATTATAATTAAAATAAAAAATTAAATTAATTAAAACTTCATTTAAAATTTAAATAAAGGAACAAACTCATGAATTATAATATATTAAAAAAAATTCCTACCCATAAAGAAATTATTGATTATGCTCCCTTATCTACTACAGCAAAACAAAAAATTGAAAAAGATAGAATAGAAGTAAAAAATATTTTAGAAGGGAAAGACAATAGGCTCTTATTAATTGTAGGGCCTTGCTCTGCTTGGCCCGAAAAAGCTGTTTTAAATTATGCAGAAAAACTAAAAAAATTAGAAGAAAAAGTAAACGAACGTATTAAAATTGTAATGCGAGTTTATATTCAAAAGCCAAGAACGACTAAAGGTTGGGTTGGACCAATTATTCAACCTGATCCTTTCAAACAACCCGATCTAGAAGCTGGCATGAAATATTCTAGAAAAATGATGGTTGATGTCGTTGAAATGGGCTTGCCTATCGCTGACGAAGCTTTATCCACCCAAAATGCTGATGTATTTTTAGAACTTCTTTCTTGGGTTGCCATAGGAGCACGAAGTAGTGAAGATCAAGAACACCGTATTTTTGCATCTGCGATTGAATGTGCTGTTGGATTAAAAAACCCAACACATGGTTCATTAAAAATTGGGGTAAATAGTATTGTTGCAGCTCAATATAATCATATTTCAGCAATGAATGGTTATGAAGTGGAAACAAATGGAAATCAACATGCTCACCTCGTATTACGAGGAAGTAATCATGGCCCCAATTTCTCTAATATGCATTTAAATGAAGTAAAAAATCATATGGAAGAACATAAAATTAAAAATCCAGCTATTATAATTGATACCAGTCACGACAATTGTCTTTTAAATGGCAAAAAAGACCATCTTTTACAAGTAAACAATATTTTTGAAATTTTAGATAATATAAAAGATCGCCCCGATTTAAAAAAATTGGTAAAAGGATTTATGGTTGAAAGTTTTATTCAAGATGGCTGTCAACCTATTCTAGCTAATCAACCTGAAAAAATTAATTTAAATGGATTATCTATCACAGATCCTTGTTTAGGGTGGGATAAGACAGAAGAAATGATTTTTAATTTATTTAAAAAATTAAAATAATGATTTTTAAAAAGATTGAAACTTAAACTAGGAGATAAACGTGATTTTAGGTGTTTCTGGTGATATAGGTTCTTTTTCGGAAGAAGCAGCTTTAAAATATATTGAACAATCTAACCTTTGTTTCGAACTTAAATACTTAATTGATATAGAAGGTGTTTTAAGCTCACTCTCGGAAAATTCTATTCAATATGGAATTTTTCCCGTAGTTAATTTAAGAGGAGGTTTAGTTAAAACAGCCTTTGAAGCTATGGGCAAATATCATTTTAAGTATAAAGAAAATATAAGCATAAAAATTGAACATAATCTAATTACGAAAAATGAAGTTAGTTTAAATGAAATAACCACAATTGTTTCTCATCCACAAGCCTTTGCCCAATGCCAAAAATATTTAAAAAGTAATTTTCCAAATATTGAATACATTGAGTGGAAAAATACGGCGTTGGCAGCAAGAAATCTTTCAGATGGTCTTTTTCCTTTAAATACGGCTATTATCGGTCATAAAAAAACAGCTTCCCTTTATAATTTAAAAATAAGAGAAGAAAAAATACAAGATGAATTACAAAATTTAACCACTTTTATTATTGTTGAAAATATTTAACTAAACATCAAGATTAAAGGAAATTTTATTTTGAATTTAAATACTTTAAGAAAAGAGATAGAAGATATAGATAAGCTAATCATTGAGTGCTTAGCAAAAAGAGAAAACATATCAACTAAAATAGGAGAAATTAAAAGAGAAATGGGAATTCAAATCTATGATTCTGAAAGAGAAAAAAATTTGAATTCCTATTATCATGAATTGAGTTTAAAATTTAATTTAGACCCTGAATTTATTCTTAAAATTTTTAAATTAATCATTAAAAAATCAAGAAATGTTCAGTTAAAAAATTAAATTACTTTTTTGTTGTTTTCGGTTTTCTTTTTTTAGCAGGCTTTTTTACTGCTTTTTTGGTGGTCTTTTTTGCTTTTGTGGTCTTTTTAGCGGAAGTTTTTTTCTTTTTAGAAGTTGTTTTTTTCTTTTTTGTTGCCGCTTTTTTAAGAACTTTTGCAAAGGACCATGAATATCCATCAATATCTGTTACGGTGCACATTCTATCTCCCCAATAAAAATCTTCGGGAGAAACAACACTTCTACAACCGCTTGCAATCGCTTTTTCATAAATTTTATCAACATTGTCTACAAAAACATAAAATGATTGTGACGCAGAAACATTTAATGTAGAAGGAGATCTGGCTGGACTTCCCATTGAACTTTCTGGATGAATCATAAATAAAACTGTATTTTTATGAAATATATTAATATGATTTACATGACCATTATGATCTTTCATACCCTTTGTTTTAAAGCCAAATGCTTTTGTATAAAAGTCAGCAGATCTTTCTAGATTTCTAACTGCTAAATAAGGTGACAACCATGGCATACGAGTTGGACGAGGATCCATACGAAGTTCCTTTTTGTCATAATGTTATAAAGTAAATTACCCAGTCATAATATTTACAAATAAAAACATAATATTCAAGACTTAATAGGAAAATATTTTCTCTATGGTAACAATTTGACAAAATTAAATGATTAATTTGAGGTTATATATTCAAACATTAATTTAGAGATTAAGCTTACAGGATATTTTTTTGTTACGGATAAAAAAACAGAGTTGCTATTCATTAAAGAAAATTGTCCATAAGAAGGTAAACTTAAAGCACATTGAGAAGCATCTTCATTTTTTTTATCTTGCACTAAATATTTTTCAATTTGAATTTGAGAGATCTGATTTTTTATTACAATAGGATATTTATATGTTATATCTCTTATAATATTTACCATACTTTGATGATCACTTGAAAAAGAAACAAGACCAGATTGTATAATAAAATTCAGGCCATGAGCAACGGCTATTCCGTGCGGAAGAAATTGAATAGAATGATCTTCTGCAAGTGCTTCAATAATATGTGCTAATGTGTGCCCAAAATTTAATGATGTTCTTATGTCTTTTGATTCATATAAATCTAGATTAACAATAGTAGACTTATATTTTATACTTTTTGATATTAAATAATAAAAATCTTCTATTGATGAATTATTCTGATAAATTTTTATAATTGATTCATAATCATTTAAAAATTCACCAAAAATCCAGGAATGTTTTATTGCTTCTGCCAAACCACAAATAATATCGACCTGAGATAGGGTTTGAAAATATTCTGGCACACAAAAAAGTTTTTCAGCTTCATAGAATAAACCAATTTGATTTTTTCCATAGGGATAAAAGTTAACACCCGTTTTTCCACCAATTCCAGCATCAACAGAAGAAAGAAGAGTTGTCGGCAAATAATAGACTTTAATTTTCAATAAACCAGCAATAAATCCGACAATATCTAATATAATGCCACCCCCCATAACAATAATTAATTGGGTTTCATTAGGTAAAACTTCTATCCATTTGTAGACTGTTTCAATAGATTTTGTGGACTCATCTGGTTTATATAATAAATGCTTTTTATCATTAAGAAAATTTTTTAACGTACTCTGTTTCTCATATAAGTTTTCATCTATAAAATAAAAAACATGAGAAATGTTTAAATTTTGCAAAAAACTTATGTATTCAGTTTGAGAAAGAATCGTAGGAAGAGGAATCAAATGATTGGGATCCTCATTTTGCTTTTGAGAAATAAAACCTCTTTTAAAAATTTGACAAGCAAAATCGAATAATTCTTTTTTGTATGATGAGTCATATTCTGGCAATGATTTTCGGGTGTAACCTTTTAAAAAAAAATCATTTAATATCATTAAAATATCATTGTAATTTTTTGTCAGGAGATGTTTCATTAGCGACTTCTTATTCAATTAAAAATTTTGGGTTTAAAGAAAATTGACGTAATAAATGATCCGCAAGTACTAGCCAAAACATAGATTCAACTAAAGGAACGGCTCTAGGCAAAACACATGGATCATGTCTACCTGATTTTGCTTTAAAGGAAATTTCTTTCAATTCTTTTGTTACTGTGTTTTGTTCTTTAAATATGGTTGAAACTGGTTTGAATCCAACACTAATTAGGATTGGCATTCCATTTGAAATACCACCCTGAATTCCACCCGATTTATTACTTTGGGTAACGACAGCCCCAGATTCATTTAACTGAAAAGCATCATTATTTTCGCTACCCTTTAAATAAGTTGAAGCCAAACCATCCCCAATTTCAAAAGATCTTACTGCTGGTAAACTCAACATTGCTTTTGCCAATTCGGCTTCTAGTTTATCAAAAACAGGCTCTCCTAATCCTGCTGGTATATTTCTCGCAATACAGCGAACAACACCGCCAAGAGAATCCCCTTCTGTTTTTGCTTCCAAAATTTTTTCTTTCATTTTTTCTTCGGCATTTTTGTCGGGACATCGAATTAAACTAGCTTCTACTTCATTAAAAGTAATAGAGTTCGTTGTTACATTAGCTTGAATATCATAAATGCGATCAACCCAACCAATAATTTCTGCATTAGGAATTTTACTTTGAACATAAGCTTTTGCAACAGCAGCTGCTGCGACACGCCCAATTGTTTCACGAGCGCTTGCTCTCCCCCCTCCACTTGAAGGGCTTGTCCCATATTTTTTGAATGTAGTATAATCGGCATGACCTGGTCGAAATATTTGATTGATATCTTGATAGTCATTTGCTTTTTTATCTTGATTACGAACTATAATAGCTATAGGCGTTCCTAAAGTAACAGAATTTTCAACACCCGATAATATTTCACAGGTATCAAGCTCTCCTCTTGGTGTTGTAAATTCATTCTGACCTGGTCTTCTTCTATTTAAAAAAGATTGAATTGCACTTTCTTCTATTTTAATTCCAGAAGGACATCCATCAATGATACAACCAAGACCAACTCCATGTGATTCACCAAATGTAGAAACTCGAAAAAGCGTACCTAAATTACTCGACATAATAATTATTCTTCCTTAATAATATCAATTTGAAAACCAAGTTCTTGAACTTGATTAAAAAATTGAGGTGCTGTTTTTTCAACACACTTTGGATTTTGAATGCTCACTTGATTTAATTTAGATGAAATTAAAAACCCTGTCATAGCAAAACGATGATCTTCCCATGTTTCAAATTCACCTTTTATCTCATTTAAATTTTTTTCAATTGGATAAATTTTAAAGCCATCGGGCAATTCATCAATTTTAAGCCCCAACGATAAAATATTTTTAACGAAACAGGATATACGATCACTTTCATGATGACGTATATGGGAAACACCAGTAATAAGAATAGGGCCATCAGCAAAAAGTCCAATTGCACCCATAGTTAAAGCTTGGTCGCTATAAAGAGAAAAATCAAACGTAAAATTTCCTTTTGGCTTTGAAAAATTTTCTTTTTTGGAAACAAAAACTTCATTTTCAGATATTTTAATATTAGCACCCATTTGAATAAGAAGCTCAATAAATTTAAAATCAGGTTGTAAAGTTGATGAACCTAAATTTAATATTTTTAAATTTAAATTATGCAAAAAGGCTAAAGAAATAAAATAACAACATGTGGAAGCGTCAGCTTCAATGGTATAATTTTCAGCACCTAATTTTGAGATCGTTTGTATTTCAAAGTGATTTAGTTCTTTATCACAATTAACAATACCTCCAAACTTTTTTATGGATTGAATTGTCATACGAACATAATCGGGTTGCACTAAGTTCTCGATGCGATTTATTTTAATTTTTTTCTGAGCTCCCGCAGCGCATAATAATAGTCCACTTAAAAATTGGCCTGAAACTTTCCCGCTAATATTACATTCGCCTTCAAGATGAGAAGACTCTATTTGAAAAGGCATTTGATCAGAAGAAATATTAGCATTTAATTCTTTTAGGGCTTTCACTAGTGGAGATAAAGGACGCCTCATTAATTGAGGTTCACCGCTAATATCAACTTTTAATTTGTTACTATTTGGAAATGTATTTTGCCAATTCAAAATGACAGCAGGAAAAAAACGGGCTAAAGTACCTGCTTTACCAAAAAAAAGAGTTGCCGTATTTAATTTTATATCAATTTGAGGAATTATTGTTACTTTTTTTGATTTATAATCAATTTGAATTAAATAACCAAGCTTTTTAAGAGCATCAAGACCCCAATAAGAATCTTCTGAAAATAAAAAACCATATAATGTAACAGGTTCAGAACACATTCCTGCTAATACAACAGCTCTATTTGTAAAACTTTTAGAACCAGGAATCCAAATTTCTTTTAAATTATTATCTAATAGATTTGAATTTATTTTTATCTTTTTAACATTATCTTGATTATTTAATTCGAATAAAAAATTTTTTAGTTCCATAGTATTTTCGCAATTTAGATATTTATAAATTTATATAAAAAGAAGAAATTTCAAGCTTTTCAGAAGAAATGAGCTTCTAATATGAAATTATGCCGTAACTAATATATATTGCAATCGCTTGTTACAAAAAAGTCACAAATTATTTGAAAGTCCAAAAAAAACAGTGTATTAAGTCATTAGGTTTTTGTTACCAAAATTGAATAAACTTTTAGATATAGAATAGATAATTAGAGGAGCTTATTATGTCTATTTTAAAAAAATTAATGATTTATATTACTTTTTATTTCACAATTTTTTCATTTAATTGTCATGCTATGAATAATGACCCTATTATACTTGTCCATGGCTTCACAGGCTGGGGTAGAGATGAAATGCTTGGGTTCCTTTATTGGGGTGGATCGCATGATTTACAAGAAGAGCTCAAATCCATTGGCAATCGCGTATATACAGCATCCGTTGGTCCCTTAAGTTCAAACTACGACAGAGCCGTCGAATTATTTGCACAAATTAAAGGAACATGTACGGATTATGGGGAGCTTCATTCCAAAAAATATGGACATGCCCGTTTTGGAAGGTGCTATACAAAACCTTTATATTCACAATGGAATGAAAATAATAAAATTCACCTTATAGGTCACAGCCAAGGAGGGCAGACCATCAGAACTCTGTTAACTTTATTAAAAGAGGGTTCTCCTGAAGAAGTTGTTAACAATAAAAATGATGTTAATGAATTATTTAGAGGGAAAAAAGATTGGGTTACCAGCATCACAACTGTTGCTTCTCCAAATAACGGAACAACATTAACAAATATTTTAGATGCCTTTATACCAACAATTCAATCTATTTTTTCTTACTTTGGAGCTATTGCTGGACTTGGAAAAGGTTTTTTGTATGACTTAAAAGTTGAGCATTGGGGCCTAGTTAAAAACAAAAATGAAACGATATCTGAATATGCGAATCGTGTCTTAAATTCTAAAATATTTGATACAAAAGATATAAGTAAATGGGATTTAAGCCCAGAAGGGGCAAGAGATAATAATGCAAAAGAAAAAACATATTCAGGCGTTTATTACTTTACATTTTCAACTCAGTCAACATTTATGACAAATCCATTTAACCAATGTAAATTTTCTTTTTTAAATTTACTTGATTTTCCATCTGGAGCAATAGGTTGCTATACTCAAAATGATCCAAATAAAGTAATAATAGATTCCAAATGGCTTGCTAACGATGGCATTGTAAATACCTATAGTATGCAAGCTCCATTCAACTCTAAAAGTATTTCTTTTAATGGAACTCCACAAATTGGAATTTGGAATGATATGGGCGTTAAAACAGGATGGAATCATATTGACATCATAGCTGCAATGCCAAATTTATTTATTCCATATACAAATGTTAAAAAATTATATGAAAATCACTTAGAGTTAATTCACCAACTATAATATTTAATTTTGCACTTGTTAGCATTTTATTTATAAGATAAATTTAACATTCTTCTTATGTTTCGAAGCAAAGGAATTTATCTTATGAATTTAAATGAAACAGAAACTATTTGGCTATCTGTTTTTTATACAATTGTAGCAACTCTTGTATTATTAGTTTTATATTATTTTTTAAATATTATTTTCAATAAAATCAATAATAAAATATCTGGCTTAAAAGGCTCTAAAATTCGATCATTGACATTTAGAAATTTTGAACTTTTAACTGAAGATAGATTACTTGGTTTCATTCTATGGTCTTTAAGTGCCACACGTATTATTATTATTTTATTTTTACTATACTTTTATATTCCTTTAGTTTTTAGTTTTTTTCCATGGACTGAAAATTTTGTGCCTACATTATTGCATTATGTAATTGATCCCCTTAAAAAAGTTTTATTTGTTATTATTAATTACTTGCCTAAAATATTTTTAATTTTCATTATTATGATTATTACAAAATACATTCTTAGATTTACAAAATTTATTTTTAATGAAATATCAAAGGGATCTATACAAATAAATGGATTTTATAAAGATTGGGCTGAACCATCTTATAAATTAACACGAATTCTTATTTTGGCATTTTCTTTAATCATCATTTTTCCCTATCTTCCTGGATCTGGATCGCCTGCTTTCCAAGGAATTTCTGTATTTTTAGGTATTTTATTTTCTCTTGGTTCAAGTTCTGCTGTAGCAAATATGGTTTCTGGAATTGTGTTAACTTATATGATGCCATTTAAAGTGGGAGATAGAGTTAAAATTTCTTCCACTGTTGGCGATGTGATTGAAAAAAACTTACTTGTCATACGCGTAAGAACCATAAAAAATGAAGACATTACCATTCCTAGCTCAATGGTATTAGGAAGTCATATTATTAATTATAGTTCATCAGCAGATTCATATGGTTTAATATTAAACCAAACAATAAGTATTGGCTACGATACTCCTTGGCGTATCGTTCATGAACTATTAATAAAATCTGCTTTAAAAACGAATGGCATTTTAAATGAACCTGTTCCATTTGTTTTACAAACACAATTAAATGATTTTTATGTATCTTATGAAATAAATGCTTATACAAGACAACCAAATCAAATGGCAAATATATACTCTGAATTAAATCAAAATATTCGAGATAATTTTAACATGGCTGGAGTCGAAATAATGTCTCCTCATTATACATCCATAAGAAACGGAAATAAAAGTACCATTTCAAATGGAGTTTAATAGAGTTATTTTAAAGCCATTATTTTATCATTTGCTAAATTATCATTTGATATTTTAAGACGAATATCTCTTTGAGGATAAGGAATAGAAATCCCGCTAGAGTCAAATGTTTCTTTAACTGTTTTGTATAAATAATAATTTACATCCCAATAATTATCTACACTAACCCAACAGCGTAACATCATACTAACAGAGTTATCTCCCAATGCAGTTAAAGCGACTAATGGGGATGGCTCTTTTAATATACGACCGTCTAATCTAGCAAGATTAGTTAATATTTCTTTTGCTTTTTCAACTTGATTTTCATAAGATATTCCTACTATAAAATCCAGTCTTCTTGTTCCATTTTTCGTGAAATTTTTAATAGACGAATTCCACAATAAGCTATTGGGAACAAATAAAAATAAGCCGTCATTTGTTTTTAAAGTTGTAGTAAATAAATTAATTTCTTGGACTGTACCGTTATTTGAATTAGACTCTATATAATCATTTACTTTAAATGGTCTTAAAAAAATGAGCATTAAACCCGAAGCAATATTTTGTAGTGTTTCTTTTAAAGCTAAAGCCAATCCTAAACCAGTTGCACCTAAAAATGCTATAATTCCATTTGTATTTGCACCAAAAATATTTAATATAATTAAAATACCTATTATAAATGAAGCATATTTTATTACTGTGATTGTAATTGGTAATAAAGTGGGATCTATTTTCTCAACTTTTTCATTTGCTTTTTTAACAGCTCTTATAACCCAATAAGCAATAAAATATAATATTAAAACAGTCATTATGGAATACAATAAATTTATAGAAAAAGTCCAAAAAACATCTAATTTTATTTTATCTTGTAGCATTTAATTAATGCTCCTATTTATTTAATGGAATAGAATAAAAAAGCTTAAAATTAAAGCTAATTTTAAGAATTTGAATTATAAAAGAAAATTTAAAAAGCTGCAATAATTGAATTTTTATTATCTAAATATTTAATTTTTATTCGTTTTTTACAAAAGGAGAATAAGTAACAGAATATTTTTCAAGAAGTTTTTTAAATTTAGGTGTACTTTTATATTTCTCCATGACATCAGAAATTTTTGAAACAAATTGACTATCAGAATTAAGAGGCGCTGCGATTGAAATTTGTTGATTTGTAATTGCCTTACCACATTGCAATTGATTTACATCTAACTTTTGCATTTTCCACTGATTTTTTGCGCTTAAGGTACCACTAAACCAAGCGTTAATAATACCTTCTTTCAATTGTTTTGCATTTTCTTGACTTTCATAATTTGTAATAATTTTATCAGAAAATCCATTTTCTTTTGCTTTATATAAATAACCTACACCCATAGTGAAACCAATTTTATTTAGACTTTTTATATCTTCTATAGAATTCATAGCTTTATTTGGTTTTACTGTAAAAACACAGACAGGATCATCAAATACTTTTGTCAACCACTTAAATTTATTTTCTCTTTCAATTGTTCTACCCATAGGCGCAATCATAGAATTTTTTTCTTGCTGAACTTCTATTTGTGCTCTAGGCCAGGGAAGAACTTTTATTTGTATTATTGCAACTTCATTCAGAGATTCATTAATAAAATCTCCTATAATACCGGTCATTTGATCGCCTATAAAAGTTACATGAGGAGATAATCTATCTGTAGTATAAAATTTTATCTTTAATTTTTCTGCTAAGATCTTTGTTTCAAAAAAAATAGGTAAAATAAGTATTAATAGAATAAATATTTTTCTTTTCATTTCAATCCCTAAAATTAAAAGTATTTTATAGTTCTTTTAATTATTTAAGAGATTGAATTACTTGTCAAGGATAAACGATTCATACTGGTGGGGCCAATTTTCAACTGGAATACTCATCTCAATATCATTTAATAAACATTTATTTAAATTTTCTGTTACTTTTTCAATATTTAAACCCTGTCCAATAAATACAATTTCTTGAAATTTTGTTTCTTCATCTGACTCTCCATATTGCTCCAAGCTACACGAACTTCCCGCTTGTGACCAATATGCGATAATATTTGGGGTATTTGCCATCCATACAAATCCTTTTGAACGAATTACATTATCTGAATCATCTTTGATAAATTGCCAAAAACGTTTTGGATGAAAAGGCCTTTCAGCCTTATATACAAAACTAGAAATACCGTACTCATGAGATTCAGGTGAATGAGTTCCTCTTTCTTCATGAAGCCAATCTTCATTTTCTTCTGCTTCATCAAAACTAAAAAGTTTTGTATTTATAATTTCATCTAAAGGAACATTTCCTTTTTGTGAAGTTAATATTTTTGCTTTGTGATTCATTTTATGAAGAACTGCTTTTAATTCACCTAATTCATCATTACTTATTAAATCGATTTTATTAATTATGATTATGTTTGCAAATTCAACTTGAGCAGCTAATAACTCTGATATATTGCGTGGATCATCTTCCGCTAAAGATGTTTCTTTTGTATTTAATAATTCAGAAGAACAGTATTCTTTTAAAAAATGTGCCCCATCAACAACAGTTATACAAGCATCTAAATTAGCAAAATGGGATAGAGAATTTCCATTTTCATCTTCAAAGGTAAAAGTCTCTGCAACAGGTAGCGGTTCCGATATTCCAGTAGATTCAATAATAATAAGATCAAACGAATTCATCTTTGCTAATTTATTTATTTCAACCAAGAGATCTTCTCTTAAGGTGCAGCAGATACAACCATTGGTCATTTCTACCAATTTTTCTTCTTTTTGTAAAAACTGAGTTTCCTCTCTCTTAATCAAGGCAGCATCAATATTTATAGAGGCCATATCATTTACAATAACTGCAACTTTTTTATTTTCTTTATTTGCTAAAATATGACTTAGAAGAGTTGTTTTTCCGGCTCCTAAAAAACCTGAAATGAGAGTTACGGGAATTTTATTCTGATTCATAGAGTGACTTTCATATTTATTTAGTAATTTTAGCAAGTTAATAAATTATTAATGCAAAATTTTTGCATTAGATGCATGTCTACAAGATTCAAAACAAAAAAGCAATACAAATGCAATTATTTTGCATTTGTATTGCTAAGCTTAATGAAAATTCTTTTTTTTATTGTAGAACGATTGGCTGCTCTTTGTGAGGCTTCATAACTTCACGAATCCAATCAATATAAGGTGCGACTCTAGTATTCAAGCTTTGCTTTAGATCTATGCATAAATCATTAACATTAGCATTTCCTTGAAGAGTAAAATTATAACCCGTCGTACTTGAAATCAAAACAAGTTCCCCTTTTCGAAGGACAAATTGAGGCCCTCCCGAATCACCACCGCAGGTTTGCCCCTGTTCCAAAGCCATTTTTTCAGAAATTAAAAAAGTGTCAGAAGGATATTTAGAATATACAGGATTTAAGTACTTATAGAATATTGCATTTTTAAAATATTTATCATTAAAAAGACCATCAAAGTAATCTCTATTATAATTTTTAGGAATAGTTGCTTTTGAAAAATTCCATCTTTTTAACCCAAAAGAATCATTATGTGTATCACCTGTTTTACCATAGCCAATGGATAGAACATTTTCATTAACACTTGGATTGTCTATTGTAATTTTTGAAATAGTTAATCCATTTTTATATAAATTTTCTTTTGTTTTAATTAATCCGATATCACCCAAAGATGAATTTTGAGCTCTAATTAAATAATAAGGATTTGAATAAATTGCACTTACACTAAATACTTTTGACTCATGCAAATCATATGCATTATTTCCATGGATTATTTTAATTCCATGCAAATTATTTTTATCAAGACCGAGTAAACAATGAGCTGCTGTCAGAATAAAATGCTCCGATATTACAGTACCTGAGCATCCATTAATGGCAGCTTTATCTTTTGCTTTATTTAATGCTATATATACAGTAGAGTTTTCACCTTTTATTGATTTAATACTATTCGCACATCCATTTACAAGATATTGAGAAGATGTGTTATTTGAACTTTTAAATCCTTCAGGAATAAAACCACAATTTTCATTATTTTTTCCATTTATTTCTTCTTTTTTCGTTTTACCACAAGAGAAAACAAAAATGGATGATAGAAAAACCAAAATCAATTTTAAACTCATAAAACATCCTTCATTTATATTAATTTATATTTAAATTGACCAAATAAATAATAAGTTTATAGAATATTCATTAAATGAAGATCTCTCTGTTACCGTTGAAGGATACGTTTTATAATCTAATGTCATTGTATGCCTATTGTAAATAAAATTTGTACCAAGACTAAATATTTCAGAAATTTTATATGAACCCATTAAAGTAGCGCCATAAAAAAAGTGATTATTTATTGTGTAACTTGTACTACTATTTGCAGCACTTGCATAATTATCATTTGTATCTATATCAACATTAAAAGTATTCTTTAAGGTATATCCAAAATTTCCTAATAAATACATTGAAATTGAATTTGTTAATTTATAATTAATTCCGGAATTAAAAATCAAAGAAGTATAATCAAAACTTGCTTTTAAAGAATCTACATTGGGAATATTTGTGGAGGTATCCTGATTTTTTGTTCTTGTAGTTTGCAATCCAGAGCCTATTGAAAATTTTAAATTTGTATTATTTTCAAAAGTATAAAGTCCAAATACACCTAAATTAAATCCATTAAATTTATTAAATACATTTTTCGCAGTATCAAAAGAAAACCCACTCAAATTGGTGTATCCAATGCCACCGTATATATCGAGATTATTTTCTTCAGCGTGGGCTGAGTTTGAAAAGAACAAGAACGAACTAACACAACTAACTATTTTCAAAGTTAAATTTTTTTTTGCCATAATAAAATCCTTTAAATCTTCAAAATTCCTTTTTGAAGATTTAAAGGCGTATTTCATTCTAAACTTCTAGTCAAATAAGATTAAGAAAAATATAATAAAATATCTAATAAATTATAAATTTCTGTTAAATATCAATTTTATAGGAGGAAGCAAAACCAAAAATAATTATATAAAAAAACAATCTTAATTTTGTTTATTTATCTATAAGAACAAGTGATTCCCCAGATTTTTTCATGATAGTATTTACCCAATCAACATAAGGAGCAATACGTGTGTTTAAACCATTTTCATATTCACAAGAATCTTTTCTATTATTTAAAACATCTATCACTTCATCACCTTGCCATATGGCATTGAGACCTTGGGTCGCAGAAATTAAAACAGCTTCTCCATTACGAATCACAAATTGAGGTCCACCAGAATCTCCATTACAAGTTTGACCTTCACTTTGAGATTTTTTTGATGTTACTAAAAATGTATCTTGTGTATAATTTGAATCATATTTTTTACTTACAAAATTACTATTAGAAAAATCTGTATATAAAGTTTCAAGATTATTTTTATCATATAAACTCATATTAATTTTTAATGAACCCACACTGGAAAGAGCCCATCTTTTTATTCCAATAGTTCCTTTTTTATATTCACCTTCTAAACCATAGCCAATAGAAAGAATTTTTTCAAATGGAATTGGCTTGGATAAAATAACCTTAGCCGGAGTAAGAGAATTATCCACTAAATTATCTTCTGTTTGAATAAGCGCGATATCACCTAAAGATGCTTTGCTTAAAATACCATAAATATTATTAGAATATATATTTTTAACTTTTAAAGATTTTACATTAAAAACATCAAAAGTATTTTGGCCAAGAATAATTTCGGTATCAGATGGCATTGCTTTTACCGTACAGTGAGCTGCAGTTATAATAAAATGTGGCGAGACAACAGTGCCAGTGCAAATGCCTCCACCTACTGCGATAAAAACAGTTGAGTTTGCTCCTAAAATATTTTTAGAGAAGTCTTCACAACCATTTGCAATTTTATTTGATGCAAATCCATCTGGAAGATTATTACATGATTGTTCATTTTTTAATTTATTATCAGGTGATTTATTACATGAAGCAATAAAAAATAGAGTTAAGAATAAAGGAATATAAAATAATTTCATTTTTTAAATTAACCTCAATTAAAATTATAGTGACCAAGAAGCTATTAAATTTGCCGAATATTCATTAAAAGATGAGTTTTCTTGAATCGTTTCTGGGGGAGTAATGTAGTCAAGCGTCATTGAATGCCTGTTATAAATAAAGGAGCTGCCCATACTGAATGTATCATTAAATTTATATGCACCCATTAACGTAACACCATAAAAATAATGATTTTTAATTTCAAAACTAGTTTTATCTAAGGCTCTTTTAACAAATTGAGAATTACTTGACGTTGTTACATCGACTGTATTGGCAAAAGAATAACCCAAATTTGCAAGAGTATGAATAGATATATTTTTAAATATATTTAATTTAAAACCACCATTAGCCACTAAAGAATGATAAGAAAAATAGGTGTCAAATGTGCCAGATTCTAAATTATTTTTATTTGATACTCCAACATAATTATATCCTGCACCTAGAACTGGCGTAATTAGTCCTTGACTATCAAAGGAATACAAAGCAGATACACCAAGATTTAACCCATTAAATTTATTAATTATTTTTCCAGTTCTTTGAAAAGAAAATCCTTCTAAATGAGTATAACCTAAATTTGGAGTTATATCTAAATTTTTTTCTAATGAAAAAGCTTTTAAATTCAATATTATAAAAATTAACGTAACCAAAAATGAGCTATATTTTATTTTTTTTGTTATTTTCATTTTTTTTCCTGTAAAATAAATCAATACATATAAAGAAGACTTTTTAATTAAATGAATTTATATGTATTGTCAATACTTTTTGGTAATCTATAATTATTTATTTATATTGTTAAATATATATATTTAACATATTATATTTATAATTTAGTAGAATTATTTTGAATATATTTTAATATTTTTTTAATAATAATTTTTTAGTTAAAAATTATTATTTAACTATATGAAATTTTTATATTATTAAAAAAAAGATTATCAAAGTTACTTTATTTTTCTAAAATTTTTGAGTAAAATGGTTTTTTTATCTCATATTCTAATCACTAACTAGTACAAGTGATTCACCCGTAAATTTCATAATATTATTTAACCAATCAACATAAGGTGCAATTCTGGTATTTAAAGCGCTCCAATATGTACATATATCTTTGCCAGATTTCATAAAATAGTATAAATCCTTGCCTTGCCAATAAGGATTAAATCCTTCCGATGCCGAAATTAAGACTGCTTCATCATTACGTATTACAAATTGAGGGCCTCCAGAATCCCCAAAACAGACTTGTCCTTCGTTTTGCCTGATTTTATAGCTCACTAAAAAGGTATCCTGTACATCTTTTGAATCGTATTTATCACTTACATACTGATTTTTTATAGCAATAGTGTATTTTTCATCTATTTTTCTTTTATCATTTTGACTCATATATAAGCTTAATGAACCCACACTGGAAAGAGCCCATCGTTTAACGCCACCTGTTTTTTCGTCATATTTGCCTGTCACTCCATAACCAATAGAGAGGAGCTTTTCTGAAGCACTAGGCTTTCCAAGCATAATTTTTGCAGGAGTAAGAGAATATTTATAAACTAAATTATCCTCTGTTTCAATTAAAGCTATATCTCCTAAAGAAGTATATTTTAAAGATGGATCTTTATAAATTTCATTAACATAAATATTTTTAACTTTTATATTTTGAATATTTTTTAAATCAGAAATATTTTTACCAATCATAATTTCCACATTTGATGGTGACCTTGTCAAATGAGTATTTTGATTATAAACACAATGAGCAGCTGTAATTACATAATGAGAAGATACTACTGTGCCTGAACAAAATGATTCTCCTAAATATATATAAACTGTAGAATTAGCACCCAAGATATTTGTAAAATCTTCATTGCCATTTGATATATTATTTGACGATAAGTTATAGAAATAATTATTAAATTTTTTATCACTATTTATATTATTTTCTCGTATTTGACTGCACGATAAGAAAATAAAGAATGATAAACAAAAAGGTAGTAAAGATATTTTCATTATTTTATTTAACCCCAAGTAAAATCAAAAGAAAAAGCAATTGTTAATAGAGGTATTTATTAATGTCAATACTTTTACTTATTTCATTTATATAAATACTAAATTAATTAATATTATATGTATATTATATTTTTTTATGTATTTTGTATAAAATATAAAAATAACTTTATTATTTTACATCTTCTTTATTTTTTTCAGAATTATTTTCAATACTATCATCTAAAAGAATTTTATGAGCAGGTGTTTCAAGATCTTCAAATTGTCCATTTTTAACAGCAAATAAAAAAATTAAAAGAAAAAAAGATCCAATAAAAACCATAAATATTGCTAAATATATAATTACTCCCATACCCTTTTTCCTTGCCTAAAATAAACGATCAAATAAACAGTTAGAGACGATATTGGCATAAAAATAGCTGCAAATAAGGGATCAACATATCCCAAACATGCAAATAAGATTGCAATTATGTTATATATAAGACTTACAAAAATTAATATTTTTAAAGTCTTTTTAACATATTGGCAATAATAAAAAGTTGATTTTATTAAGTTTAAATCTGATTTTCTTAAAAAAATATCTGCCGAATGAAGTGCAATATCAGTACCTCCATGAGAAGCAATACTTACATGGGCTTTAGCAAGCATAGCAGCATCATTAACTCCATCCCCAACAGCCATTACTTTTTTTCCATTAGTTTGTAATTTTTCAAGAAATTCTAATTTATTTTTTGGTAATAAAGATGAAAAAACATAATTTAAATTTATTCCTAATTTATTAGCAATACTTCTAACTGAAGCTTGTTTATCTCCAGAAAGAAGATATGTTTCTATATTTTTTTCTTTTAAAAATGAAATTAAATTATCAGCTCCAAGCTGAATTTTATCAGTTAAAATAAATTTAAAATAAATATTATCATATTTGGCATAAACAGAGTAATTCAATTCG
The DNA here is from genome assembly GCF_009208775.1 of Silvanigrella paludirubra. NCBI lineage: Bacteria > Pseudomonadati > Bdellovibrionota > Oligoflexia > Silvanigrellales > Silvanigrellaceae > Silvanigrella > Silvanigrella paludirubra. The sequence goes on from NZ_WFLM01000001.1 coordinate 731,027, forward strand.
GATTCTTCATTATCAATTCCTATAAAGTCAGAATTTCCAATTTTGACATGAATATTTGAATTAATTAAATAACCTTCTATACCTTTACCAGCATGCTCTTTAATTTCTTTAAAATTAAATTTATAAGAAAAGTTATTAAATTTTTTAGAAATTGCCTTTGAAACCAAATGCAATGAAAAACTCGAAAGTGAAGAAAAACAAGATAAAATTTCATCTATATTATTTATTTCTGAATCTTTATTTATAATATCATAACTTAATACAGATAAATTTCCACATGTTAAAGTTCCTGTTTTATCAAATAAGATAGAATCAACCAGCGGGATTGTTTCAATTGAATTTTGATTTTTTACAATGACACCTTTTTCCCATAGCTTTTTAAGTGCTGAAGACATTAATAAGGGAGTAGCCAAGGCCAAAGCACAAGGGCATGAAATTATTAAAATAGATACAAATATATCTAATGCTTTTTGAATGGAAATAAATGACCAAATAATAAATGATATAAGGGATATTAATACAATTAATATTGTAAAATAAGGAAGTATTTTTTCTATTTGTGTTTCTATTTTAGATTTTTTTGATTTTGCAATTAAGATTAAATTTTCAAGAGAAGAAACCCAAGTTTCACTTCCTGTTTTTTCAGCAATAATTGTAACAGGATTTAAAAGATTTTGGGACCCTGCTAAAACATAATCTGACTTTTTCTTTAATACTGGATATTCTTCTCCCGTAAGAGAAGCTTCATTTACTTCTGTTTCGCCTTCAATAATATAACCATCTGCCAAAAATGTTTTTCCAATTGGGACATTTATTTTATCTCCTTTATTTATAGAAAAAGCTTCAATAGGTAATATATTTTTAATTGTTTCACCTAGTTCTTTAGCTTTGTGTATAGATTTTTCATGAAAGTATCTACCAACCAATAGTAAAAACACAAGACCAGTTATACTATCAAAATAAACATTACCACTATTTTTATATGCTTCATAGATACTAATTATTAATGAAACAATTAAAGCAAATGAGATAGTTGTATCAATATGAATTTTTTTATTTATTAAAGCATTATATGAATTTATAAAAAAACTTCTTCCTGCATAAATTGTTGCAGGAACAGATATAATCATACTTAAAATTATAAAAACATAATTAATTTCAGGATTAATTCCAAAATATTTACCAAAATAGGAACTAGCTGCAAAAATCATTACATTTCCAAATGCAAATCCAGAAATACCAATATCTTTAATTCTTTCTTTTTCATAAGAAGTTCTAAATTCTTTAGAAGATAAAAAAGGAAGTGGCAATGGATTATAACCTATTTGAATTAAAGATCTAGCAACATTTTCTAAAGAACTACCCTCATTATCTTTCAAAGAAAATGTAACAATTTTATCTAATATATTTACATTAATATCACTTACATTTGAAATATTTTGAATAGATTTTTCTATTAACCAAATACAGGCAGCGCATTTTACTTCAGGAATAAAAAATCCCCATAAATTACTTCTGAATTTAAAAATTGAATTTAATTTATCATTTTTAAAAATTGAAAAATGTGAATCCGAGAAATCTTCGGCAGTTGAAGGCTTTTCTCCTACTTTATTCATAATTTCATAATATTTACTTAAGTCATTTGAAATTAAAAACTGGTAAACATTGGCACAGCCATTACAGCAAAATAAATCAGAATCTTTATTTTTAGTAAACTTTTTTTTACAATGAAGACATATATCTTCTAAATTAAATTCATGAGATACTTTATTTGAAAGACTATTTTGTGATATTAAAATTGAGGTTTCTTTATGATTGGAGTTTTGTTTTATGGATAGTTTTTTAAACATTTTTGTTCCTATATTATCAATAGCAGCGTACGGATTTACAGGTTCCTTACATTGCTTTGGCATGTGCTCTCCAATGGTAATATCTTGCCAAAAAAAAACTTGGCAATATTTCTTTAGTAGAGCATTAGCATATTTATTTATCGGAGTTTTATCTGGATTATTTGGCTTATTTATATTTAGAGATTTTTTAAACCTATCAGCCAAAAAGCTAGCAATAATCATTGCTATTGTTTCAGTAATACAAATCATTTTTTTAATTAAAAAAAATAATATTGGGAATTCAACAAATATAAATAATTTAATGAATAAAATAAATCGATATTCCCCATTATCATACTCAGCTACACTTGGTATTTTAACAGCTATATTACCTTGTGGTTTTTTGTACAGTGCCGTAATAATGTGCGCATCATTTGCAAGTCCCATTTTAGGAGGAATTGGAATGCTTGTATTTGCTTTATCTACTTCACCAATTTTAATTGGAAGTAAGGGAATATTTAATTTTCTATCAAACAAAAGAGCTAACTTAACTAAATATATTTCCATTATTTTGCTTTTAATTGTAGCCGGATTAGCTCTTTTACGTGGCGGAGTATTTCATAATTTATTTTCATCTAACACGGAAAAAATCAATCAAGACATAAATAAAATAGATTGTCATTAATGTAACTTGCCTGGTTTTCCTTCTGGTTTTTTTGCATCTGGTGGATTTGATCCTTGCATGGATGCAATATAAACAACAAGCGCTTGAATTTTTTTGTCGCCTAAAATTGTTTTCCAACCTGGCATTCCTTTTTCAGGAACCCCAACTTGTATTGCATTTTCAACACCCTTATAGGTATTTTCAACAATCCAAAAGTCATCTGTTAAGTTAGGACCAACTCCTCCTTGTCCTTTTAATCCATGACAAGAAGCGCAATTTGCATCATAAACTTGTTTTCCACTATCAATCATATTTTTATTTGTTAAATTTTGACTATAATCAAACTCACCACCGCCACCCTCTTTTGAAGGTGTTTGACCGACAGAAGCTAAATATTCATTTTTAAGTGAATGGCCTCCTTTATATATATGATAATAAAGCATATATATTGCACCAAAAACGATTGTTCCATAAAAAATAAACTGAAACCATATTGGCACTGGATTATCTAATTCTTTAATTCCATCAAACTCATGATCAAGAAGTTTAGGTGATTTCTTTTTATCTTTATCATCTTTTTCATTCGTCATTTTTAGTCATTTCCTCACAATGTTTTATATAATTTTTACTTATAATATTACTCCATACTAACCAGAAAATAAACATTATAAAAGTAACAACAAATACAGAACCAGCTATCACAACATCTGCATGCTCGCTTGCTAATTCACGTATCATTTCTTTTCTCCATCATTCTTTTTTTGAGCATCAACAGCCTCGCGCCCATCAATACCTAGTCTTTGTAAGTAAGAAATTAGAGCAATTATTTCAGAAGACTTATCTACATTAACTCCTTGCTCTTGAATACCACTCGCTATTTTTTCAGCTTGTTTCTTTAAATTTTCATTAGCGTTTTCTATATCTTCATTGGAATAAGGTACCCCTAATTTTGCCATCACTTTAATTTTATCGCTGGTATATGAAGTATCAAGTTTGTCCCTAAGTAACCAATCATACTTTGGCATTGTGCTTTTTGGCGTCATACTTAAAGGATCTTCCATATGTTTATAATGCCAAATATCTCCATATTTTTTACCAAGTTTTTGAAGATCAGGTCCTGTCGTTTTTGAACCCCAAAGATGAGGAAAATCATATTCAAATTCTCCTGCTCTTGAGTAGGGTCCATAGCGCATTTCTTCTTCTTTAAAGGTACGGATCATTTGTGAGTGACAGTTGTTACATCCTTCACGTATGTAAATATCACGTCCTTCAATTTCTAAAGGTGTATAAGGTTTTAAGGTTGCAATTTTTTCTTCTGTAGAGTGATTTATTAAAATAGGAAGAATCTGAACAATACCACCAATAGAAACGGCAATTAGAGTTAACATTCCCATAACAAGGCCAAGATTTTCAGCTGCTTTTTGAACAGAGCCAAATGAAGTTTTATTATGTTCTATTTTAGAAAAAGAATTCGCTTCTGCAAGAGTATCTGGTACTTTACCTGCAATTTTAATTGTTTTATAAATAACAAATGCGCCAACAACAGTTCCGAGTAAATATAATGTACCACCTATTGCTCTAAAAAAGTAATAAGGAATAAATTTATCCATTATTTCCATAAAATTAGGATAGGTAAGAACTCCATCAGTTACACTTTCACGCATTAATCCTAACATTAATCCAGCAATATACATTGGAATAACATAAACTAATATACCAATTAATGAAATCCAAAAATGTAAATTTGCTAATTTTTTACTATATAATTCAGTCTTATATAGATTTGGAACTAACCAATATAACATTGCAAATAAAATATAACCATTCCAACCTAGAGCACCAACATGAACATGACCAATAATCCAATCAGTATAATGCAAAACTCTATTTACACTTTTAAAAGATAAAATAGGACCTTCTAATGTTGCACATAAATAAAATATGGCCCCTGCTAGTAAAAACTTAGTAGAAGGATTACTTTTTACTTCATTCCAAGCAGATTTAATTGTTAAAATAAAGTTAATAGCCCCTCCCCAAGATGGGGCAATAAGCATAACGGAAAAGACAACACCAAGAGATTGGATCCATTCAGGTAGAGCTGTATATTGAAGATGGTGAGGTCCAGCCCACATATAAATAAAAATTAAAGACCAAAAATGTATAATTGATAATCTGTATGAGTAAATAGGTCTGTTTACAAGCTTAGGTACATAATAGTAGCCCAGTCCTAAAAAGGGCGTTGTTAAAACAAAAGCAACCGCGTTATGACCATACCACCATTGAACCAAAGCATCACGAACACCAGAAAAAACACTATAACTTTTTATAAATGAAACAGGTAATGAAATATGATTTACAATATGTAAAAGTGCTACAGAAATAATCGTTGCTATATAGAACCAAATGGAAACATATAATATTTTTTCTCTTCTAACTGCAATCGTCAAAAAATAGTTGATAGCAAAAATTACCCATATTAGTGCAATTAAAATTGCAATTGGCCATTCTAATTCTGCGTATTCTTTTGATGTAGAAAGTCCCAAAGGCAAAGTAACAGCAGCTAAAACGATTATAAGCTGCCACCCCCAAAAATGAATACGAGACAATATATCACTGTACATTCTTGTTTTAAGTAAACGCTGAGAAGAATGATAAATACCTGCAAATACACCATTTAAACAAAATGCAAAAATAACCGCATTGGTATGCAAAGGTCTTAAGCGGCCAAACGTTAGCCAAGGGAGATCAAAATTAAATGGTCTGTAAAATAATTGGATTGCTATAATTACTCCAACTAGCATACCTACAATGGCCCATATCATTGTAGCTGCAATAAACTTTTTGACTATATCATCATCGTATCGAAACTTTTCCAATGTCATTCATCACTCCATGTGCTAATTTTTTAAAAGAAACGAAAAAGCACTTATCCATGAAAAATATTTCACAAAATGGTATTCTATATCAAGCTTATTTAGCGGTTATTTTAGACTTAATATTATCATTATTGTCGTATTTTTGACATTGGTAATGAAAATTAGTCTCATTATAATTATAAAATTATTATATTTAATTTCTTGATTATAAATTTTGGATACATTTTTGATTTTTAATATTTTGCTTAAATAAACAAAATATAAACTATATTAAATAATTTATATTATCCTTTTTTTGCTTTTAAGCTCTGCTTATATAAAAATACAATAGGATCTAGGTTGAATTCTTTGCCCTATGAATAAGCATCAATAAAAGTTGATAAATTAAGCGATGATTAGAAATCTAAATTTTTGTATTTCTTTAAATAAATTTGAATACTTCTATAGCTTTAACTTTTTCCAAAATTTAAATTAAAATAAAACCATCATCATATATAATGGTTATGGTTACTTACAGCGCGTATATATTAAATATACTTGAATAAATATATTTATTTTAAGATTATAAAAAAAATATCTTATAAGTATTGCGCATTAAATTGAATTTTTGTAATTTAATTTTTATATTTTTTATATTAATAATAAATATTTAAAATTATTATAAAAATATAATAGGAAATATTATGCCAATTAAAAAGTGTTTAATCATAAATTTAGTCTCATTTATATTAGAAATGATTTCATTTAACTCTGTTTTTGCAAAACAATTTGATCCATTATATAAAATGGATAAAGAAAATTTAATTTTCCCGGAATCCGCATCTAAAGCAACGCTTTATTCATATTCAAATGGTTTAAAACTAATAGTAATACCTGAATTTAAAAGTTCTTTTACAACTATGCATTTTATGATTGACGCTGGAAGCAACAGAGAAACAAAAAACTTGGCGGGATTATCACATTTTTTTGAGCATATGGTTTTTCGAAAATCCAAAAATACTCCCGAAGGAAATTTTGATAAAATCATAAAAGCAGTAGGCGGTAAATCGAATGCTTTTACTTACAATGGATTTGTTACCTATTTTTTTGATTTTCCTGCATCTGCACTTGATATTATGCTTAAATCTTCATCGCATATGATTCAAAATGTGGAATTAAAAGAACCTTATTTTTCTATTGAAAAAGGAGCAATTTTATCAGAGAGAAGACAAAAAATTGATAATAACCCAGATAATAAATTTGAAGAAAAACTAAACGAATTCTCAGAAAAAGATTTTATTTCTTTATTTGGAACAGAAGAAACAATAAACAACTTTAAAATATCTGATGCTGAAAACTTTTTTGATAATTATTATACTCCATCAAATACATTGATTATCATTGGAGGTCCTTTTAAACCAGAGTTCATAGCTGAAAAAATCAGCAGAAATTTTAGTAGCTGGAAAAAAAAGGATGATATACCACATGCTATAGTAAGTTTTGATTCTTTTATAAAAGAAAAATCTAAACTGATTAAATGTGTAGATTCAAGCATTACTTCAGATTATTTTGAAATGATATATCCTTCAAATCAAATATCTTTAAAAGATTACACGTATTTTGAAATTCTTAGTCATATTTTATACAACGATTCAAAAGATTCTTTTTTTGATGAGTTATATAATTCATATTATTCAAACTATTTTTCATTTTCTAAGAATATTCATTATCAAAAAAATAATATTGGAAGTTATTATTTAAAATTTTATATGGATAAAAACAAAATAGAAAATGATATAGTAAATTTATTTGATAAATATATAAAAAATATTTCAAAAGAAAAAATAACAGAGAGAGAAAAAAGAAAATTAATTGATTCTTATATAAAATCTAATGCTTTATCAAGCGAAAAAATATCAAATTTAGTTGAATATGTTAAATTAAATCAGTTTTTTTATAATGATTTTTCAATTTATTTTGAAAAATTGAAATTAATCGAGAACTTAAATTACAATGATTTTTCTAAATGGATAGATGAAACTTTTATAAATAATAAAAGATATTATAAATTAGCTAAAAAATCAGAAAATGAAAGTTTCAATTGCAAAATATTAGATTGGAAAAATTGATACATGAAATATAAATTATTTTATTTTATAAAATTTATATTATTACTTTTAATAATAAAAAATAACGAATCATTTCCAAAAGAAATAGATTTAAATTTAATTACAAAGTCACCAATTAAACTGGATTGGAAAAATGAAAAATGGGAAGAAATCGATTTTATAAAAGAATCTAACATAAACAAAGCTTCACTTTTTACCTCGGAATTAAAGGAATCGCCTCTATTTTATATTTCAATTATTTTTAATGGTGGAAAATATACTGTTTCCAAAGAAAAAAATAGCTCATTAGATGCCATGATTAAAATTTTTTATTGGAATATTATTCACAATAAACACCCTATTTGTATAAGCGGAGGAAGCGATAATTTAGATGTAACATTTGAATATAATAATAATGGCCAACCAGTATTGCAAATTATAGGATTAAAACAATATCTAGATAATAGCCTTCAATTTTTGAATTGTCTGATTAAAAATCCTATTTATGATAATGAATCAATTAAAGAATGGAAAAAACAAAAAATAGACTTTTTAAAAGAATATTTAAATGCAAACTCTCACCAAAATCAATTTAATATAATACGTGATGAAAGCTATAATTTGGCATTTAATAAATACTTTGAAGACCTTAATTTGAAATATTTTTCAAATATAACTAATAAAAATATTTTAATTTTACACAACGAAATTATGCAATCAAATGGATTGAAGCTTATTTTTCTTGGAGATTTATCTAGTAAAAATATTACAATAATAAAAAAATTTATAAATAAAATCCCTTTAAGAGACTCAAATTACTTAAAATGGAATCCAGAAAATCCAAAAAATATTTATAGTAATAAAATAAAAGCAAAAATCATTATAAAAGAAGATATGACTCAAAGTAATATTGTATTAAATTATTTTTATCCAAACTCTAAAAATTTAAATACTTTAGATAGAAATAAAATGGATATTATTTCAGAAGTTTTTTATTCAGAATCCATAGGCATGGACAGATTTACGAAAGCTTTAAGACGTGACTCCGGTTTTAGTTATTCACCATATGCATATTATAATGAAAATATATTTTTTAAAAAATCAGAAGGCACAGTTTTTTCTATGGAATTCGAAAGTCCAAATGATAAAATATCAAATACTGTCCCAATTTCAATTGATACTTTTAATAATTACATTCAAAACGGTATGACTTCTGATGAACTAAATACTTCAAGAAACTCAATAATAAACCAAGAAATGACAAAAGAATATTCCATTTTAAAAACATTTTATTCTTTATCAAATAGTATAGGTGATAATCTCATACCAAATGTGGATCCTACAGAATATATTGCTTTCATCGATAGTCAAAATAATTTAAAAGAGATCAACAACCTTCTTAAGACCACGTTTTCAGAACCTTCTATTCCAGTTCTTGTAATAATAGGAAATCCAAGTAATTCTGAAATTGAAAAACTAAAAAAAGACGATAGATTTGAAATTATTGATATAATTAAATTAGATGAATATAAAAATAAAATACTTAAATTATATAATATAAATTAAACTTTTATAAGACTTTGAATTTGAACATGTGGAGTTGTCTTTAATAAAGTTTCGCATCCATTTAAAAAAGTAAGTTCAATTAAAAAAGTAAAACCAGAAACGATTCCACCGCTATTTTGAATAATTTTAGCAGCTGCATTTGCAGTCCCACCAGTAGCAATAATATCGTCTACTATTAAGTAACGCTGACCTTTTAGGAGAGAATTTTTTTGAATTTCAATACTATCTGTCCCGTATTCAAGGGCATATGATTCAGATACAACTTCTCCAGGCAATTTGCCTTTTTTTCTTGCTGCAATAAAAGGTAAATTTAGCTCAAGTGCCAAAGGCATTCCAAAAAAGAATCCACGACTCTCAATACCTACAATATGCTGTATGTTTGTTAATTTAGCAAATTCAGCCATTTGTGCTGTTACTTTTTTCATTAATTGAGGATCTTTAAATAATGGATTTATATCTTTAAATATAACACCTTTTTTTGGAAAATCTGGAACATCTTTAATTACAGAAAGTAATTCATTTTGAAGATTCATTTCTATTCCTCATATTAATATTTGAAAGTATTTATTTATTAATTAATCAAGATCGTCGTTTGCGCCACCTTTACCTTTAAATTGTCCAGCAGCAATTTGTCTTAAATACTCTAAACAAAAATCTTCAATATCACCATCCAGCACAACGTTTGGATCGCTACTTTGCGCAAGAGTTCTAACATCTTTAACAAGTTTATATGGATGTAAAACATAGGATCGAATTTGAGAACCAAAAGCATTATCCATTTTTGAATCTTCTATTGCTTTAGATTCTGCTTGTCTTTTGCTAAGCTCAAGTTCATAAAGTTTTGCTTTTAATAATTTAATACATGTTTCACGATTTTGAATTTGACTGCGTTGTTGTTGGCTTTGAACAACAATTCCTGTTGGCAAGTGAGTCATACGAACCGCGGAATCCGTTCTATTCACATGCTGCCCACCAGCACCACCAGCACGGTAAGTGTCAATTTTTAAATCGCTTTCTTTTACATCAATTTGAATATCATCATCTATCACAGGACTCACAAAAACAGAACAAAAAGAGGTATGTCTTCGTGCATTAGAATCAAATGGTGAAATACGAACAAGACGATGCACTCCATTTTCTGATTTTAATAGACCATAGGCAAATTCACCATCTATGGTAATAGTTGCATTTTTTAAACCAGCACCATCGCCTTCTAATTCATCAACAACTTCTGCTTTAAATCCTTTTCGATCGCAAAAACGAAGCATCATACGTGTAATCATTTGAGCCCAATCACAAGCTTCTGTTCCACCCGCTCCTGCATTTATCGTTAAAATAGCACTATTTCTATCTGTCTCTCCTGATAACAAACGTTTTGTTTCAAGATGCCCCACTTCTTTAGTTAATTCTTGAATAGTTTGATCAGCTTCTTTATTTGATTGATCATCACCCTCCTCGCCAAATTCAATAGCAACTAAGGTATCATCAAATTTTTTCACAAGAGATTCGCAAGAATGAATGCCATCTTCAATATTTTTCTTTTCTTTAAGAATTGCAGAGGATTTTCTTCTATCATTCCAAAAATTAGGATCGCTACTGATTTCTGATTCAATTTCCAAAATTCTTTTTCGCTTTAACGGAGTGTCAAAGATACCTCCGAATAGGTTCAAACTTTTCGCGGATTTCACCCAATAAGGTGCGTTGTAATTCGCTCATTTTTAACTCCTAATTTTATTGTTTTTAAATTAACACAAAAAAGAACCCGTCAATAATTTTGTTTAAAAGACGGGCTCTTTTTAAAATATTCTTGCCACTATGTGGCCTTCACGAAACGATATGGTATCTATTCCCATTGTGCAACTTTTTCTTTGGAGGAAATGCTATGGCTCTTGCTTGCCCTATCCCAGTTCATGGGCAGCTGATTGACTGCGGCTTTGTCGATTTAGGATATTTCAAAATTATAATTCTAGGTATTGTTCAAGGAATAACAGAATTATTACCTATAAGTAGTACAGCGCATTTAAGAATTGTTCCTTCTTTTTTAGGATGGCACGATCCAGGAACTCCTTTTACAGGGGCAGTTCAATTGGCAAGCTTTTTTGCTGTCATGATTTATTTTAGAAAAGAAATTTACAATATTTTTATGGGAACTTTAAAAAGTATAAAAACACGCGACTTTTCTTCTACTGAATTCAGGCTTGGTGTAGGCATAATTATAGGCACCATTCCAGTTGGAATTATGGGTCTCATGCTAAAATCTGTTTTAAATGCTCCTAATTCACCACTAAGATCTTTATATGTCATTGGAGTCGCCTGTATCGTCATGGGTGGACTTTTTATTATTGCTGAAAAAGTATGTAAACATGAACGTGATTTTAGCAAATTAACTTTTAAAGATTGTTTAATTGTAGGACTTTCCCAAGTTGCAGCATTAATTCCAGGAGTATCTCGCTCTGGAGCAACAATTTCAGCAGGACTTTTTCTTGGCCTGAAAAGAGAAACAGCTGCTGCTTTTTCTTTTATTTTAGGAGTTCCTGTCATTGTAGCAGCAGGTCTAAAACAAATTCATGAAATGCACAATGCGGGATTAACCTCACATGGCTGGAGTGTTCTTTTTGTTGGTATTGCTACTGCTTCAGTAGCTGCTTTTTTAGCTGTATTTGGGCTTATGAAATATCTAGAACAAAGATCTACTCTTATTTTTGCATGGTATCGTTTAGCTTTAGGGGTAATTCTTATTATTTGCGCAAGCTTAAATATCATAGTTTAAATTGAATTGTTTAAGGTACATTTTTAAAGGGAATTCATGAAATCCGACAAAATTAAACCTTATTTGTTTGAGAACTGGCATATTAAAAGTTGGAAAGACTTTGATTTACTTCAGCAACCAAACTATTTGAATTCCTCATTACTTTTAGAAACATTATCCACATTAAGATGTGCTAATAAAATTGTTACTGAAAATGAAATTAATCAGTTAAAATATTTTTTTTCAGAAGCTGAAAAAGGAAATATTTTTATTTTACAAGCTGGAGATTGCGCAGAAACTTTTGAAAGTTGTTCTTTTGAAGATGTTAAATTAAGAGTAGAACATATTTTAAGCCTAGCGAAAAAACTAGAAGAAGCAATTGAAAAAAAAGTTATAGTAGTAGGAAGAATAGCAGGCCAATATGCAAAACCTAGATCAGAACCTTTTGAAACATTAAATCATTTTTCACTTCCAGCATTTCGCGGTGATATTATAAATGGAATTGAGTTTAATGAAATACAACGCCAACCAGATCCATTAAGACTTTTAAAAGCGTATGAAAACTCTAAAAAAACTTATGATTGGATTAAAGAAATTACAAATCATATTTTTTTTATTTCTCATGAAGCACTTTTATTAGATTATGAGTCAAACCTTACTCATAAAACTACATATTCAGATCAATGGATTAATTTTTCAGCTCATACTTTATGGCTTGGAGAAAGAACAAGAGATCTAAAAAGTGCGCATGTTGAATACCTAAGAGGGATATCCAATCCTATTGGAATAAAATTAGGTCCAAATGCAAATTACCATGAAATTATTTCACTTCTTAAATTATTAAATCCTCAAAATATTTCAGGTAAAATAAATTTAATTACTCGTTTTGGAAACAAAAATAATAATTTAAATCTTGAAAATATGATTCACTTTTTAAATCATTCAGGACTTTGTTTTTCTTGGAGCTGTGATCCTATGCATGGGAATTCTTATAAAACAAATAATGGATTTAAAACAAGAAATTTTGATGATATTATAAGTGAACTTATTGAAACTCATAAAATCCACAATAAATTAGGCTCTTTTCTGTCTGGGATTCATCTAGAATTAACTTATAAAAACGTAACAGAATGCATTGGTGGTTATAAAAATAAATTGAATGAATATAATCTTTCCGAAAATTTTCAATCATTTTGTGACCCAAGGTTAAATAAACAGCAAAGTTTAGATTTAATTGAATTATTTTCATTAAAAAGAAATTTATAAAATAAATTAATTTAAATTAGTGAATAATATGATGCAAACGGCATCTTGGTTCATAACTTTCGGAAGCACCAACAAAAACGACCTCATTGTCATGAACTAAACGTTGACTATAATAAGCATCATGGCCACATTTAGTGCAAATTGCTGTCAATTTTGTAACTTTATTAGCCATTGCTAGTAATTTAGACATGCAACCAAAAGGCCTTTTTTTATAGTCTAAATCAAGTCCTGCAACAACAACGCGAATACCACGTTCTAATAACTCTTCAATATCATCACATATTGAATCTGAAAAAAATTGAATTTCATCAATACCAATTACATTAACATCTGCTAAATCATGTAAAAAAATATCTTTTGAATTTGAAATTAAAATAGAAGAAATTTTTAGTCCATTGTGACTGCATAATTCTTCTTGCGAATAGCGAATATCAGAAGAGTGTTTAAAAACAAGTATTTTTTGTTTTGCAATAAAAGATCGCTTTAACACACGAATCAGTTCTTCTGTTTTTCCACTGAACATACATCCACAAATTACTTCAAAAGTTCCAACTTCCTTTTTTCTTTCCATTTTCCCCTCTTAAGAACAATATGACTTTATTTGGCTATTATAAATTTTATAAAATTGCAACTTGTTATATAAAATGGTTAACATACTAATGGTACCTATAATTTATGAGGTAGTTTAATGAACAATCACATAACTTCAATTCACGTGGTCATTGTTGGAGCTGGATTTGCAGGAATAAATGCCGCTAAAAAACTCGGAAACGCAAAAGGAATTCATGTTACAATATTAGACAAAAAAAATTACCATCTTTTTCAGCCTCTATTATATCAAGTCGCAATGGCTGGTTTAAGTCCTGCTGAAATTGCTTCTCCAATTCGATCCATATTGTCTAAATATAAAAATATTGATATTGTTCTTGGCAAAGTAACAAATATTAGCTTATCTAATCAAACTGTAGAAACAGACTTTAAAAAATATAATTATGATTATTTAATTCTAGCATGCGGAGCTACTCACAGTTATTTTGGAAAAAATGAGTGGGAAAATTTTGCTCCAGGTATGAAAACAATTGAACAAGCAACAGAAATTAGGCGCAGAGTTTTAACAGCATTTGAACTAGCAGAGCAAGAAATAGATCAAAATAAAGTTAAAAGTTACCTTACTTTTGTAGTCGTTGGCGGTGGCCCTACTGGAGTTGAAATAACAGGATCACTTTGTGAAATCGCGCATTTTACTTTAAATAAAGAATTTAAAAATATTGATCCTAAAAATACTAAAATTATTTTAATTGAAGCTGGAAATAGAATTTTGTCTGCCTTTTCTGAAAAGCTATCAGAGCAAGCTTTAAAAGATTTAAAAAATATCGGCGCTTTAGTTAAAATAAATACAAGAGTGAATAATATTACAAACGAAGGTGTTTGGATTGGAGAAGAATTTATTCCTTCAAAAACGGTGATTTGGGCGGCAGGAGTAAAACCATCTGAAACGGGAAAACTTTTAGGAACAGAACTTGATCCTGTAGGAAGAGTATATATAGAACCAAATCTGAATTTAAAAAATCATGCGAATGTTTTTGTTCTTGGAGATCAATCCCATTGCAAAGATAAAAATAATATTCCATTACCTGGCTTAGCACCCGTTGCGATTCAACAAGGAATTCATACAGCTAAAAACATAATAAGAGTGGTTAATGGAAAAAACATACTTCCCTACCATTATTTTGATAAAGGTATCATGGCAACAATTGGGAGAGGCCGCGCTATTTCAGAATATTCTGGTATTAAAATGACTGGAAAGATAGCATGGCTTGCTTGGTTATTTGTTCATATATTATACCTAATTGGATTTAGAAATAAATTTTTTGTTTTATGCCAATGGATGTGGTCATATGTTACTTTTGGAAGAGGAGCTAGATTAATTACAAATCAAGATTGGAAAAATAAGGATTCATAATTTTTCATACATTGAATTTCCTAAAGTCTTTAAATTAAAAGCTTTCGGATCTAGACTATCGCTATGGCCTATTACTAAAACCCCGCCTTTAACTAAACGCATTACTAGTTTGCCAATAATCTCTTTTACTTTATCTGGAGTAAAATAAATTAAAACATTTCTACAGACTATCACTTCGTAACAAGGTTGCATGTTTTGTAACTTAACAAGATTATCTGTAAAAAAACTACATCTAGCTTTTATATTAGGATCTGGTGTAAATGAATCTTCTTTATCCATTTTTTTAACAAAATTTTGATAATTAGCAGCTATTTTAGCTAAATCTTTCATTGGATATAATGCTTTTTTAGCCATTTCAACAGAAACAGGATCAATATCAAAAGCTTTGTACTCATAATCAAAACCAGGATTTGCATTTCTAAATGCTTCTAACATCAGGCCAAATGAATAAACTTCTTCACCTGTTGAACAGCCTCCAGAATGCATTCTAAATTTTTTTGTTCCTTTAAATTTTTCTGATAAAAGTGCCTCAAATTTTTTATAATGAGGCATTTCACGAAACCATTCCGTAGTATGAATAGTAAATGCACTTAATAACTGTGCAAACTCTTGATCGTTTGCTATGGCGGATTGAAGATATTGATCTAAACTTTCCGCTTTTTTAACTTGAACTCTTCTTAAAACATTAGAAATAATAATTTCTCTTCTATAACTTCCTTGCTGGCAATTACCAGTAACATTTTCAGCCATAGCATAGATTTTTTCTCTATCTTCTGGTTTAAAATTATCAATAGCCATGGCATTTTTCCTTTTTTAGGACGGCTGAATTGCTGATTCTGTTTCTAATGAGTTTTTAACAACTTCTTTAACCGCATCGGCAGATAATTCCATTCGCTTTAACATTGATAGTTCAATTTTAGTGTCTCTTTTGTAATCCTTAAACCCAAACCCATAACTATGAGCAAGAGTGTCTGACAAAACTAAAATATCAATAAGTTTATTCATCTCATTGCCAAGATCTTTTCTTAATTCCATATTTTTAGTATCATGAAATGAAATTAATATTTTCACTTTTTCAGGAATTTCCCAAGTGTCTAATGCTCTAAAAGCTAATTTACTATGCGGTTCTAAACCGAGTTGATTTTCAGTTGATGCAAAGTCAATTTTATTTTCAAGGGTATGCTTAGCCATTTGTGTAAAGTTTTCATTAAATAAACTTGCCGTAATTGCGAGTCCAACATCGTGCATTAATCCAGCCATTTGAACTTCAGAGACAAAATCAGGAGCTATTTTTTTGGCAAAATTTGTACTAAGTAAACTAACAAAGGAACAGTGCCTAATAAAACTATTAAATTCAAATGTTAAAGAATCTTTAAAAACAAATGTACTTTCTAAGGCATGTAATACCATAATCTGTCTTAAATTATCATGGCCAATTCTAAAGATTGCTGTTTTTAAATCACTTGTAGGAGAACCCTTTCCTAAAAGGAACAAACTTGAATTAGCTAGTTTTAAAATACTAGCTGATATCGCAATATCACGTGACAAAGATTTAGCGAGTACACCTGTATCTGCATTTGGATTATAGAGATAGACTAAACACTCTCTTGCTACCTGCGGCATCGCAGGAAGTTTAAATCCTTCTGGAAGAAACATTTTCATAAAAAATACTCTCTTTTTGGCATTTTACGAACAACGTTAGAACTAGAGGTGAAATCGTCTTTTTTTTTATATTGTTAACTAGGTAATTTTTTTCTATATTTAGAATTATATAAATAGGAAAGAAATATCTACTTAAAAAATCTCATATTAAATTAATGATGATTTTCTTCTTCATTTAAGTCTTGAAATAACTGACGGATAATAAATATAGCTACTAAAGTCATGCATATAGCCGCTATCCAAGACCCAAGATATAAAGATGCAATAATGCTAGGTACAGTTAGAACAAGACCGTAAGCATTAGGGGCAACGGATTTTGCATTTTCATCTGTCCCTGCAATGGCATAAATAAATATCATAAGAGGAAAAGCTGTTGCTATAAAAGCAATCCAAGTCTGATCAGGAATTCCAGCCTTATTAAACTGAGGAATGAGCTTAATAATACCAATTACAAGTGCAATAAAACTTAAAATTGAAGCAAGAGTAGAATATATATTTTTTTTCATTTTTAACCCCTCATACCCAAAAATAAAATGACAAAACAATTGCTCATTTTTATATTACTCTATTTTATGGGTAATAGCATTAAAAAGGATTCTATATATCAACAGTTACATTAACTGGTTATTTTTGATAATAACTTCTGCTATCGTTTTTGTATTGTAATTTGGAATTTCATAAGCAAGACAAGCTCTTTTAAATTTATTATACGTTACCCAAGCAGTAAGACCTTGTTTTTTGTAAACTTTAAGTGCACATCTTGCATTTTTTAAAGGATTAGACAAATCATTTTCATTTAAATTACAATCTTTCATCCAAATATCATTAATTTGTAACAAACCGTGATCTTTAGTATTATTTGTATTATGACGATTTACTGCATTTGGATTAAAATTTGACTCTTTTTCAGCCAAACAAGTTACAACAGGAACAATCTCTCTAGGAAACCCAGCTCTTTCAAGAGTATAGGCTACTTGTTCTTTTGTCATAGAGCGTTTATTACTAGATTTCATTCTTTTAGTTTGTTCACCTGCAAAAACATGAAAACTCGCAAATAAGGATAAAATTGCTATTAATAACTTCATTCAAACCTCTCAATCACAGTTAAACAATTGAATAATTTAACTAATTTAGAAAATAGCTTAATTTATAAGCATATTTTATATGAAGCAAAAGCTATGCCATAGACAACTAACTGATATTGTAGATAACGAAACAAATGTTACCTTTTTAGGCGATAAAAAAGTAAACATATCTTCAAATATTGTCTAAATTTTAAACAAATGTTACATAAAACGGTCGTCTTGTCATAATTAGAATAATTATGATAGGTTTTTTCAAAGTGTAGAACACGCTATTTACTATTATGTGAGAAGCTATAATGGAAGATCATTCAAAATTAATTGACCCAAAAAATAGTGAACAAAAAAAAATGAAATTTGAAAGTGCAAGAAGAAAATCTGAAAATTATGATAAAAAATTAAAAAGATTAGATAATACGTTTGCTTTATTTAGGCTCATTAGTATTATAACTTTTTTAGCGGTTATTGTAAGTTTATTTAAAAATCAATCCACTTCTACCAATTTTTTATTTATTGTTTTATTTTTAATCTATTGTTTATTAACTTCATGGATTCATAATGTGATACAAGTGAATCAAAAAAAATGGAAAGCCTTAAGTTTAAGTTATCAATTATCTATCCTAAGAATGGATAGAAACTTTGAAAAATTAGAAAACGAAATTGCTCCATGGCATAAAGAATGTATAAGTGTTCCAAAAGGACATATTTATTCATCAGATTTAGACATTCACTCTCAATTATTCTTATTATTTAATACATGTTCAACAAAAAATGGTTCAAGTAAATTATTTAAACTTTTTATGGAAGCAGGAATTAATCCCTGTGATAACAAATCTTCAAAAGAAAGATCATTAAAATCTAAATTATTAAGTAAACAAAGTATTTTATTAAGACGTTTTGAATCTTTAAGACTAGACGAGAATTTTTTACAAAAATTCTATAAGGAAAATGAAAAAAATAAAGAAAAGAATAACAGTAAAAATGAAAACGAAATAATTCAAAATCAGAATATTTCTGAAAATAAATATCAATTTCATATGCGCAATATTTATTCTTTTATTAATTTTTTAGCATGGGTTTTTATTTTACTTCCAACTCTAATTAATTTTATTCAAAATCCAAATGTAGAACTCCTAATACAGCCTTTGTTTTTATATTCTATGTTTCTTCTATTTGGAGTTTTTATATTTACTCCTGTTACAGAAAAAGCTGAAAAAATTTCTCAATCTTCAAAAAAAATTGAGCAAGTAATTAAAGCTCTTTCAAAAAGTCAAAAATCAGTTCAATCCCTAAATTTATCTTTTTTAGAACCAACTTCTATTAAAGAAATAGATTCTTTAAATTTTTTAATAAATTTAATTTCATTAAGGGGTAATTTTATATTTTGGATAACTTTACACATTTTTTTTCCTTTTGATGCAATCATTTGTTTTGTGATCCAATTAAAATTAAAATCAATCGAAAAGAAACTTCCAATTTGGGAAGAAGAACTTTATGAATTTGATCTATTAAGCAGTTTTGCAAGATTTCATTTAGAAAATTCTGTAAGCCATTTTTTGACAGAAGAAGAAAGAAACTTAGCAAGCCCTGATTACATAGAGTTTGTAAATATGGGTCATCCATTAATTCCTGAATATAATAGAATTTCAAATACTCTTAAATTAAATAAAACGTCACCTGTTATATTATTAACTGGAAGTAATATGGCTGGAAAAAGTACTTTTTTAAGAACTTTTGGAATAAATGTTTTATTGGCAAATATGGGAGCACCCGTTTGTGCTTCTCGATTTATCGTAAAACCAAGCAGATTACTGTGTGCAATAAGAATTGATGATTCTTTATCAGATGGTACGAGTTACTTTTATGCCGAAGTAAAAAGACTTAAATTTATTTTAAATTCTCTAAATAATAAAAACAATATTGAACCCAGTATTTTTTTAATTGATGAAATATTTAGAGGAACAAATAATAAAGAAAGATATATTGGAAGTTTAAATATAATTCATTCTTTATTCAATAAAAATTCATTTGGAATTATTTCGACTCATGATTTAGCTTTAGCCGATATAAATCAATCTGATACCAGATTACGAAACATGCATTTTAGAGAACACATTGAAAATAATAAATTGATTTTTGATTATTTAATTAAAGAAGGGCCATGTCCCACAACAAACGCATTATTTATAATGAAACAAGAAGGACTTCCTATCCCTTAAATTGGAGAAGAAAGATTCACTTTTATCGCTTTTTTAGATGGGTCTGATTTACAGAGTTTTTCAACCCAACTAATCTGTTTAAGACCAGACTTATTATCTGAATAATCCTTACAAACATTTTTTAAAAATGGATTTCCATTAGCAAGTATTAATGTGTTTGGACTAAATTGAAATAAAGGTTTCGGATTATCTATATTATTATTTTTAATTGATAAAACTTTAATTTTTTCTAAATTAGATAAATAATCTACATTATCTATTTGATTTGTACTTAAAAATAGCCATTGTAGTTCTTTAAAATTACTTATAACTTGTATATCTGAGATATGATTGTTTGAAAGACTTAAAACAATTAAACTCTTTAAAGAAGAAAGAGGTTTCAAATTTGACAATTCATTATTATCAAGCCACAAAGCTCTTAAGCTAACTAAACAACCAAGCGGTGAAAGATCACTTAACTCTTGGCCTGCTAAATTTAACATTCTCGCATTAAATAAACTTTCTTTTATTGAATCATCTTTGCAATCTTTTGCTTGAATCATATTCATAACAGCTTCAACTGTTTTTTTAATTCCAATTCCAGATTGTTCTTTTGAAGCACACCAAGATTTAAATGTTTTATTTATTCCAAAATGGTATATTAAAGAATTTTTTGTTGTTGAATTTGATAATTTTAGTTTACATTCGGTATATGTTTTAAGATTATTTTTAGGATCTTTAAATAGAAGATTTTGATTAGAAATAGAAAATATCGATTTACATACTTCAGGACCATCAACTATTTCAAATTGATTTAAATTTTCCTCTAATTTTATTTTATAAGGAAGAGACAATAAAAAATTATTTTTTTCTAAATACATATGATTTTCTGAAAAAAATATTTTATAAGTATTTTCAGTTGAATAGGCTTTTAAAACCGATAAATTAACTAGAAAAAAAATATAGAAAATAAGCTTAGAACTATTATTTTTTATTTTTATTAGATAATTCATAGCAATTCCTTAATATTTAACACCCTACATAAAAATGTATATGTGAGGATAAATAAACTTTCAATTCAAGCGTTTTATGTCTTTAAAATTGACAACAAACATCTTGTTAAGGTTATGCTAAATACACGAATAGCTAAAAATTTTTATCAAAAATCAATAATTATTCCAAAAATCCTATTTTTTGTGTTGCAGACTCTGCTAATTCACTAGATTTCTTCAAATATATTGAAGTTGTAGAAATTAATTTATGGTTTAAAAGTCCTTGAATTTGAACAATAGGCACACCTTGATTATGTAAAAGTGTAGCCAAAGTCGCTCTAAAACTATGTGGGCTTACATCTTTGAAGACTCGAGACTCTTTCACAGAAATTTTTACCATATCAAAAACGGAAGAACGACTCAGTTTTGTTAAATTTTTAGACATTTGTGAACGAATAAAAAAGTAGTCATCTCCCTCTGCATCGGCTCTAAATTCATTTTTGTAATCCATTAGAACGAGAGCTGTATTAGGATGAATTATTGGCGAATGTGTTACATTTCCTTTTGTTACCATATGCAAACGCCAGTTTGCTCCTACCTTTTCTAAGCTATTTATTTTTAATTCACATAATTCTTCTGCTCTTAATCCTACTGTAAAAAGTGTATACATTACAGTATATCTTAAACGCCAAACATTATAAGTTCTGCTTTTTTTACATTTAGAAATTTGAAATTGTTTTTTTGAAAATTCTAAAAGTTTTAATACTTCTTCTTGATTTAAAGTATTCGTTTTACCTTTTTTATCAATCTTTGGTTTTTTAATTAATTCAAGAATATTATATTCTAATAGTCCCCTTTTTCTGGCGTATGTTAAAAATGAAGATAATGATGAAAGCTTTCTAGCGACAGAAGATATTGAAAAATTATTTAAACTTTCTTTCCATAGGATAACTAATCTTTCAGTTATTTGTTTTAAAGAAGTGATTTTAATTTTTAATGTCTTAAATGTAAATAAAAAAAATTCCTCTAAATCTCTCGTATATGATTGTTGAGTATTTTCACTTTTAAAAGAATGAATAAACCAATTAAAAATATCTATAATTTCTTTTCCAATATATTCTTCTTTAGTTAAAATAATATTTTTATTGGATATAGCTCGATTAAAATTCTCGTTTTGCATCCTTGCAACTTTCTTTAAAAGAATATTTTATTTAAAATAAATTAACCCTGAATTACATGTAAAATTTTTCCGTCTTTAACAAAGACTTCACTTGTTAAGGATCGTAAATTATACGTACTTGCCATTGAGCGACAATAGGCTCCTGCCTCAAAAAAAGCTATAATATCGCCTTTTTGAACTTCAGGCAGAAGAGTATTTTTAGATAAGAAATCTCCACTCTCGCAAACGGGCCCAACAATATTCCAATTTAAAAAATTATTTTTTAATTTTTCACGTAAATTAACATCCTGTTTGAAATTTACGATTTCAGCATGATGAATGGCTCCATATAAACTCGGCCTTGGAAAATCATTCATAGCACCATCAACATAACAAAATAAATTTTTGTCTGAATTTCGTTTTTCGTATAAAACTTGAGTTATAAAAACAGTAGAACTTGCTACAATACTTCTACCTGGTTCAACACAAACAAATAAATTATTAAAATCTTTGCCCCACTCTTTGATAAGATCTTTATAATTACTTGCTGCATTTTTAAATGTGTTACATAAAAAATCGATATGTGATTTAATGTCAATTCCATTTTCAGGAACACCTTCAACAGGCACACCTAACCCACCACCAAAATCAATATGTTTAACTATAATGTTATTTTTTAACATAAAATCAGCACAATCAAGAATTTTATTTGCAATTAAAGGAAATATAGAATTTTCCATTAATTGTGATCCGACGTGTACATGAATTCCTTTTAAAGGACGAATCCATTTTTTATAGTCTTCTATATCTTGAAATTGAGACTTCATTTGATTTAACCATATTTCAAAATGCTCAAATAATATACCAAACTTTGAATTTAATGCTCCTGTTTTTAAATGTGGGTGTGTTTCTACTTCTACTGATGGATTTAATCTTAAAGAAATGACCAAACTTTTTATTTCATCACTTTTGTTTTTATAAATAAAAAATAAAATATCATTTAATTCTGATAAATGCTCAACACTTAAATAACCTAGTCCTCCTTTTATTGCTTCTTTCCATTCCTCCTCTTTTTTGCCAACACCAGCAAAACAAATTTTCTCTGGTTTAATTCCAGCCTTTAAAGCCGCGCGCCATTCACCAATAGAAACGATATCGATACCACCTCCTGAATTTTTAATTTCCTCTAATATAGGAAAAGAAAAATTTGCTTTCATGGCATAGAAAACTTCAAAATTAGTAAAGTGTTTTTGAAGCGCTGACTTATAGTAATTTAATCTTTGAGAAATTGAATTTAGGCTTGTTACATAAATTGGAGACACCTTCAGATCTAAAATATCTGATAAAGGAACAGAATCGATGTAAAGGCCCTCCCCTTTAATTCGTTGTTCAAGAGGTTTTAAAGTAATAAATAGTCGCATTTTAATACCTTATAATAATAAAATTCTTTAAACCCAAAACAATGGGCTCCTTCAATCCTTTTGTATCAGTTCATGTAAGGTGAAGTCCAGCTTAATGTTACGATTCTGTAATTGATAAATACTAGCAATTTTTTTGCAATAGTTTTTAATTAAAAAATCAATTTTGTAAAATAAAGTTAATGCATAAAAAAATGAGCTTCTTTTTCTATGGTAGGAAAAAATGACAAATGTTGGTAAGCAAAATGCAGACAATGCTAGGTAGGCTTTTTATTGATAAGAGAAGCTCATTAACATGATATTAATATGACTTAGCAAATATTACGACTCAATATTCAATGATATTGTCTAAAAAAAAGACATTTTATAAAACAATAAATATATCAAATTATAAAATAAAGATATTTATGAAACAAAAGACATTTTATTATAAATGAATATGTTATTATAAATTTTATAAATTAAGAATTTTGTGTTTTGTCTTAAAAAAAGACATTTATTATTTTTTTTGATATTAAGTAAACATGATTTATTCCATTAAATAATGCTTAAAATAAGTATTTTTATAATTACAAATAAATCATGCTGCATCTGATTTATTGATGTTAGGATTGATGTTTTTATTTTCTTTTTCATTTAAAAATCTTATTGCCAATAATGCAATATCATCTTTTTGAGGAACACCTGAAAAAAATGTGTATGCATCATTTGTAATATTTTTAATAAATTCTTCAGGCTCTTGAGCCCCATGGCTTTCCATAGATTTTTTGAAGTTTTTTAATCCATATTCTTTTGATTTAGGAGACTCTCCTTCTACAATCCCATCAGTATAAAATATTATTTTTTGGCCAGGTATAAATTCAAATTCTTTTGTCTCGTATAAAGCGCCTTTAGCAAATCCTAAACGAGAACCTGTTGCTGGATAAATATATTTAACTTCATTTTTACCTTGTACAGTAGTGATTAATGCAGGAGGCGTATGACCAGCAGAAGAAGCAAATATTTTTTGATTTTTAAAATCTATTAGGGCAGCTACCATTGTCATTAAATAAGTTTGCTTACCAGTATCAACAATACATTCATTTATAAATTGTAAAACTTGGGATGGAAAATCTTTAGAAATGTCTGCTTTACCTAATTTGATAAATTGTAAAAGCATATCAGCTGACCCACGAGTTACAGCTGTAATTAAGGCAGCAGGAGTCCCATGACCTGTAACATCACCAAAAAGCACTAAAATTTTTCCATCTTCAACTTCATAAACTCCAAACCAATCACCACCACATTGGCTAGCAGTTTTAAAAAAAGTCGAAGAATCATAAAAACGAGATTCAGGAAATGATTTTGATATAATGGAATCCTGAACAGCACTCGCTAATTCGATATCTCGCTCTAAGTTTGCTCTATTTTTCTCACGTAAAACATACCAATCATTTTCTATGGCAGTTATTAATGAGGTTGTTAAACTATTTATAATTCCTCTTGACTCGTCACTATTATCTACTGAGCCTTTTGTAAAATAGAGTTCTACAACTCCAATTTTCTTATTTTTTGAATTTAATAAAGGAACAGCAAGAATACTGAAGTTTATATAGTCATCTGAAAAACTAAATTTACTATCTTCATTTATAAAATGTTTATCATTTTGTAATTTATTAGAGATATCATTTTTACTTTCGATCTTTTTTTGATCAGAAACACGAACTACCGCTTTTGTTTCATCAGAAGCTTCATTATCTTCATTTAGCCATACCTCTACTTTTAATACTCTAATTAAATCTTTTAAATATTTTTCATAAATTTGAATGGACTCACTAATATTCATGCACTTTACAATTGCCTGAGAAGCTTCTGATAGACCTCGAATCATATTTAAACTATGCTCAATTTTATCAACCATGAAATTAAAGTTTGTTGTCAATTTATCAATTTCATCTTCACCAGAGCCTATTTGAAATCTTGATCTCGATTGTAATCGGGTAAATCGACCATCGGCAATATCAAGACTAGCTTGCATTAATTTTCTAATTGGATTTATAACTTGCTTTTCTAGGAATGAGTAGGTTAAAGCCAAAATTGCTAAACTAAGACCAAGAGTAAATAAAATAAAACTCACTTTTTGTTCAAATAAACGTTTTGCAATATATTCAGTTGAAAAATTTAAGACAACATAACCAAGAAATTTAGGATCAGAAATTTCTGTTTCTTTCCACCATAATGATCCAATTAAACGATGTTTATCATCTGTTAGATTTATCATTGGTGATACCATTTTAGATGGTACTAAATCAAATTTTGTTTTTTTCAAAATTAATTCTTTTGCTGATAAATCTTTTTCTTTATGTCTGTCTTCATATTCAGCGAGTTCTTTTTTATTGTCTTTATTTAAATTATATTGAAAACCAGAAAAAAAGTTTCCTTCAGCATCATAAATTTGAATATTTATTACTGTTTCTGCTTCAAATAAAGGTTTCATTCCCCTTGCTGCAATATCTTTATCTAGTTCCCAGAGTGATTTTGATAAAAAACCTAAAGAATTTGAAAGTAACAGCACATGATTTGCTTCGGCATCTGCATTAAAAGATTTTTCTGCACGCCTTACCTGGTAAAAGCTATAAATAGACATTACACCTAAGGTAACTATAAGAAGAAGTATGATGATTTTAGGAGCAAGCTTCATAAAATCTCCCAAAATTGGAGCTTATTAAAAAAACTTAAATGAATAATAAAATATAAATCTTAAATTTTATCGGATTACGTTTTTTCATCTTAAGAGATTTATTAAAATGAGGGGTCAGAAAAAATGAGGGGTACAGAATAATATAGTTGTATATGTTTCGCTTTTTAATTCAAAATCAGTTTTTGCTGGTATAAAAATACAAGATCCTTGTTTGACTTCGAGTTTATTTGTTTTATTTGAACTAATATATAATTTTCCTGTAACATTAAATAATATTCTATAATTATCAATTGCGCTAAATTGAATTACTTTATCCGCTTTTATTTTAAGTCTAGAAGAATAAAATTCTTTAAAGGAACAAACATTCTCTTCACAATAGGAATCGTTATTTGTAATGACTTCGAGTTCAGTTTGAGTTGGCGGGGTTATTGTCATGATATCTAAAGCTTTTTCAGTGTCCCAATGACTTTGTGTTAAAACCTTTTGAGCAAAACTTAATATGAACCGTTCATAAGTAGGTGTTTGAAACTCTATAACTTTAACTCCATGCTGTAAGGCATGAGGAATTAATGTTGGCACTCGTATGACATCCCCAATATTTAAATTTAAATAACCCGCATAAGAATCCATTATTTCTCGTTTTTGCTTTTCTTCTTCAATTAAATGATTGGGGACTCTCAATAGCCATTCTCTTATTTTATCTGCAGATATAGGCTCATTTAATGGAATATTTGAATCTTTTCTAAAGCCATCTAAAATAACATCGATTTTTTTTCTAATTTCTTCATACTGTTTTATTATTTTCAGTAATTCTGATTTAAACAATTTTGTGTCAAAATTTAGCTCTTTTAATTTATCAAAATTAGAACCAAATTTTATTTTTCCTTCAGAGGAAGAAATTTCAGTAACTACATAGACCTCATTTTTTTCTGTATGAAGTTCATAATAAAGATCTCCAAATACGGGGACCGGCAAAGGATCTAAAATTTTTACTAAAGTTAAATTTTTATCTGAAAATTTTTCTCCTAAAAGTCTTTTTGGCAAAGCCGAAATTAGCCACGGAAAAGGAATTGAAACATTTGTATTTAATAATGGACTTATTTTTGAAACGCCTCTTTTTTCAACTCCCGTAAACCAAATTTCTTGTCCCCAAGGTTTAGGTATATAAACAGGTTCAAAAATACAAATTTCCTTAGGGTTTATGCTAACTTTGTTTGTTTGATTTTTTGATAAATTAATTTTTTCATTTTTAAATAAATTTATATCAAAATTAACGGTTATGGGTATCTTTTTTAAGTCTTCATTCTCAAATTCTACAGGAGCAAAATTCTTAAAGTTATCTTTATAATGTGAATCATTTTCAGAAAATACAGAAAATAATTCTATGACACTTTCTCGGTTATGGTTATCTATATAAATATGGTACTGAGAAACTAATTTTTGAGATTTATGATTCCAAAATTCATTTAAATTATAACAAATTGTTATAATTAATTCTGATAAACTAGGGTATTTTAATGTTATTTGTGTTAATAAAATATCTAAAATGGATTCGGGTGCTTCTACATTATTTATAAAAAAAGAAGCTTTCTCATTATTTTTTTCATTTAAATTTGGTTTTATAGACATATAAACCTTTCATTCTTTTTGACAAAACGGACAAAGCCATGAGCTTCTGCCTTTTTGAACAATACGTTGAATAACGCCTTTACAACCTTTTTTTAAGCAATTTTCACCTGTTCTGCCATAGACTTGATGTAAATCTTGAAAACTTCCTTTTGTTCCATTTAAAGATAAGTAAGTTGCTACACTTGATCCCCCTAGTTCTATAGCTTTCAATAAAATTTTAGGGATTTCATTAGATAGTTGTTTCCATTCTTTTATTGTAACGTTTGAGCATAATTTTAGAGGTGATATTTTAGCTAAATATAATGCTTCAAGTGCATATATATTTCCAATTCCACCAATTAATTTTTGGTCCATTAAAAGATCTTTAACAGAACAGTTTTTAGATGAAACTTGTTCCGTTAAAAATAAATCTTCTAAATCCTTTTGAATTAAAGGATCACAAATTAAAGTCACAGGATCATTTGCTTTCTTTACTTTCCAAAAACCAAATCGTCGTGGATCAACATAAGCGAATGCTTCTCCATTTTCAAAAAATAAAGAAACATGTTGATGTTTTTCTTTTACTTTGGACGAATGTATTGGTTTAAAAGAGCCACTCATACCAAGGCTTACGTTTACAGAACCTTGAGAAGTTTCTAAAACAAGTTGTTTCCCTTCTCGATAACAACCAACAAATTTATTTCCTAATGCAAATATTTCTGACAATTCTTTTTTTTCAAAAGGGTAACGCAAATTTTCACGATGGAATTTAATTTCTTTTATTTTAAGTCCTGCATAATTTTTATTTAAAGCGTTTGCAAAATTTTGTACTTCGGGAAGTTCAGGCATATTAACTCCAAATCAATATATTAAGGTAGAAATTTCACACTTAAAAAATTGGCATATCCCAAATTTATTTATAAAAATGGGTACAATATCTTAAATACTGTATTAAAACAAAGGAAAATATATGAGTCAAATTTTTAGAATAGCAACTTCTCAAGCAATTCGTGAAATTATTGAAGAAAGTGCGGTAGAAGGTCGATTCGGGTTATTATTAACGGACGATGGCATTGAAAAGATAGCGGAAAGAGTTGTTGATTTATTTGAAATGACCTTACAGTTAAGAGCAAAGACACAAGAAATGTTTTCTTCAGGATTGGCGGCCACACCTCAAAATAAAGCAAATAGCAGATCTTCAAGGTCAAATTTTGAAAATGAAGAAAAAGCACCTTTCCCAAGGTCAAAAAATGCGGCTGAAATTTATGATTTTGGAAATAGAACAAAAAGTGAATTGGAAATGATACCTGTAGCACCCATTCATGATGTTAAATTGCCTAGAACTCGATTTGGGCTCAGCCTCGAAGAAAAAGAAAGAATTAGAAAATAATTTTTTTATACTCTTTTTTCTTGCAACCAACGAGTAATACTTGTTGCAAAATATCTTGGCACAAACTTAACAGAACAAGCCCCTATTTTATTTACAACACCTGGAATAATGAGTCTTTGAGAATCGATCAATGCTTTATACCCAGCTAATGCCACAGATTGGGAGTCGGCTGCTATTTTGGAGTTGAATATTTTAGAAGAGGCATCTATTTTTGCTGCGGATTGAAAACCTGTCATTGTAGGTCCTGGGCAAAGAACAGTCACATTTACCCCAGAACCTGATAGTTCATTATCTAAAGCTTCACTAAATGATAATACAAATGCTTTTGTTGCGTAATATACTGTCATTAAAGGGCCTGGTTGAAACGCAGCCGTTGATGCCACATTCAATATTTTTCCAAATTTCTTTTGTAGCATTGGTTTTAAATAAATATGAGTTAGTTCTGTTAAAGAAGTAATATTTACTTGAATCATATTCGTCTGTGTATTTAAGTCAATTTCATGGAAAAATCCCATAGCTCCAAATCCAGCATTATTTATTAAAAAATCAATATGCATATCAAGTGACTGAGTTTTTCTAAATAATTCTTTTGCAGCACCTGGTTGCGAAAGATCACATGAAATAGGCTTACAATTTATATTATACTTTTGAATAAGTTCATTAGTTAAATGCTCTAATTTATCACCGCTTCTTGCCACTAAAACTAAATTATAGCCATCCTTAGCAAATAGATGAGCAAAATCTAAGCCAATTCCACTAGACGCTCCCGTAATTAAAACAGTTTGATTTTTTTTAGAATTAGGATTTGAATCTTTGATCATTTTTTGGTTTTACTCCACTACGTTTTAAAAGCGAGACCATTTTTAAAAATGCAGATAAATCACCTGTAATTGTTACCTTACCTGTAACAAAAGCAATATGGGCTTTTAAAGTGCCCATGAGCAATTTATATAAAGTTGAGGAATCTGTTAAGATCATAGAACGTGATGAACCTTCAATTACATTTACAATTTGACTTTCTGAAACAGGCCATGGACAACCAGAATCTACTTTAAATTCAAAAAAAGATTTTTCTATATAAGATTTTATAAGGCATACAGACCACGAACCAATTTCATCTACCATAACAATAAATCTGGGATTCCCATCAATCATAAATAAATAATCACCTTTTAAAGAAGATCTATCAATGGGTGGTAAATTTCTAAGCGCTGTACAAACTAATAATCGAAAAGAATCTGCAATTGACCATAATTTTTTTTCTTCATCTAGTTCAACGTAATTAGTATCATTTTCTTGAATTAATTCCAAAATTTTACCTTTCAAATAAATAAAGAATTAAGGTTCCCAAGAAAATTTTACTTGAGCTTCTCCTGAGTTCATAGAAAGAACAATAGTTCTATCTTGCGGATTGGGCAAACTTGAAGACACTTCTTTCTTATCAAATAAATCTTTTGCTTCATTTCCTGATAATATATCTACTGGCAATTTAAAAACAATAACATAATATCGACTCCAGCTAGAACTCAAAGGAAAAAAAGGACTTAAAAGTTCTTTTTTGCGATACCTATCTACAGACTGAGGTCGTATCATAACTCCATTAATAATAAGATGAATTTTCCAAAGAGATTCATCGGTCAGATCTAAGTGAGCTTCCGATTTTGTAAAGAGATCTACAACAATACTAATCGTATCTTTAGTTAATATAATTTTATCATCAAATTTTGCTTGATTCCCATGAATATCAATGAATCTATTTCTATAAGATTCATCCATTTCAGGAGAAATTAATACTGCTGATGTTTTTATAATTAAATCTAAATCTCGATAAGTACTTGCACTTTTACGCCATTTATCTAATACAGGTTGATATTTAGGATCATCTATTGCAGATGATGTAACTTGTATTTTGGAATTTGTACTCACACAAGCTGTACAAAATAACAAAAAAACGATATATGCAGGAACTTTAAGAAGGGAAATTAGACTATCAACAATAAAACCGTTTAATTTCACAATTACGCACCCTTGTTCTAAATAATAAAAAAACACACTTTGATAATGCGACTAGGTTTACATCCTAGTCAAGATTCAGGAGAAATAAAGATGAAAGCCTTAAGAACTTTTTTTATGGAAGATTGGCTCGAATCCTTTAGATTTAAAGCAAAGTATAATTTGGGAGAATCTGGCGGACGTCCCAGGAAGGTCAAAGATCTCATTCATTTTTCAGAATTGCAGTACAATGATGCTTTTTATGAATTTATGGAAATGAAACTATGCGATAGTCCAAACCGTGGTCGGGAAGATTTAAGAAAAATCATTGCCCAATTTCATCCTGGCGCAGAAATAGATAATGTTCTTATAACTACAGGTACAAGTGAAGCATTATTTTTATTATTTAGACATTTAAATCCTAAAAAAATTGCATTAGCAATGCCGGCATTTCAATTATTATATGAATTACCTTTATCATTAAATTCTGAAATTATTTCGTTACCTATTCGATATAACGAAATAGGAAAACCATTTATTGATGAAGAAGAATGGTTAGATATTATCAACACTCAAAAGCCCGATTGTTTACTTATTAATAATCCACATAATCCCTCTGGAATAATTTTAAAAAAAGAGTTTTTAAACAATTTGTCAGATACTGCGAATAAAATTGGATGTAATATAATAGGTGATGAACATTATCGATTTTTATCCTCACAAAATGAAATATTAGGAGATACTATATATAAAAGAGATGAAAATACTTTTGTAACAGGATCTTTTATCAAATGTTTTGGAGTACCTGGATTAAGAATAGGTTGGTGTGTTGGTCCCAAAAAAGCACTTGATGCTCTTCAAAATGAGAAAAATTATACCACGCATACGGTGAATCCAATCACAGAATGGCTTTCGTATGAAGTTTTAAAAAATACAAATTCAAATTTATTTAAAATGATAAAAAAAGAGTGGCTAGAAAATAAATATATTTTAAATGAATTTATTTCCCAATCCAAAACCATTTATGGAGTTTCTCCTGAGGGTGGTCTTGTTACCTCTCTTGGATTTAAAAACGCAAATTCAATAGATGAAACAAATAAATTAACAGAAATTCTTTTAAAAAAAGGTATTTTTACTCTACCACTTTCCTCTATGGAGTTTGGTTCCTTAGATTTTCAAAATTTAAATACATATAAAAATAACCCCTTATCAAATATTAATAAAGGGTATGGTTTTCGTTTAGGACTCGGTATTGAGACTCATTTATTTTCACAAGCATTAAGAGAAATAGAAGAGGCACTTACCTAGCTAAGTATTTTTTTAGTAAGTTTAAAGTCATTTCAATTTCTTCCTCTGTTGTATTTGTAGATAAGGAAAGTCGAATTGCATTTTTTGCTAATTCTGGAGTTTTTCCCAAAGCTAAAATAACTTTTGAAGGTAAGTTTGCGCCACTGCTACAAGCAGAGCCAGAGCTTGCACAAACTCCTTGCATATCTAATTCAACCAACAAATCTTCCCCTTTGAAACCTTTTCCAACAACAGAAAAATTTACTGTATTTGGAATTACATTTTCAAAAGGAGAATTCATTTCAATATGAGGTAATTTTTGAATTCCTTCAAACAATTTTCGACGAAGGTTATCCATATTTTTTCGTTTTATATTTGCTTCAGGTGTATATAAATCACGAGCAATTAAACCTAAACTCACAATCCCTGGTAAATTTTCTGTTCCTGCTCGCCTGTTTTTTTCTTGAGCACCACCTAAAATAAAAGGTTTAAATTTACGGCCTCTTCTTAAAAATAGAACTCCAATACCTTGAAGCGCTCCTAATTTATGGGCAGAAATAGCGCAGGAGTCTGTACCTGGTGATATCCATTCATTAGAATTTAATTTTCCAAAGGCTTGAACGCCATCCACATGAAAATGTATTTTTTGTAAAGTTTCTTTTGAAATATCAGGATTTAAATATTTTAAAGAAAGTTCATCAAATTCTTCTTTATCATTTGGATTTACCAATATTCCCCAACGTTTATAGTGAAGATAATCCCCTATTTTTTTTACGGGCTGTATTGTTCCAATTTCATTATTAGCTGCCATTAAAGTTACTAATGTTGTTTCAGAAGTTAAATTTTTAATAAAATCTTCTAAGGAAACATAACCTGCGTTTTCTAATGGCAAAAGTGTAAGTTTAAGACCCTCAGTATTTTTTAAATTTTCTAAAGGCTCTCGTATAGCAGGATGTTCAGACGAAGAAGTAATGACATGCTGATTTTTTAAGGGAACATCATTTTGTTTAAGAACGCCAACTGTCCCAAGATTATCGGCTTCCGATCCTCCCGAAACAAAAATAATTTCGGCAATATCAACCCCAAGGGCATTTGCAACAAATCTTCTCGCTTCTGTCAGAGCAACAGAAGCTTCACGACCTTGGGCATGCGGACTGGAAGGATTTCCAAGACAAACAGTTAACTTATTAAACAACTCCGACAAATGTTCTTTATTTGGAGGACTTGTTGCGTTGTGATCTAAATAAATCGTTTTCACTTATGAGAAGACCTCACATTTAATGATCTTCCTGCTTTTTTTGTATGCGTTACTTTAACATTTGCATTTTTTAATTGCACTTTTTTATTTTTCTTAAATGCAATAGATAATACTTCATCTAAATTAGACACAGGAACTACTTTCATTTCTTTTAGAACTTCTTCAGGAATTTCTTCAAGATCATGTTCATTTTCTGAAGGAATTAAAACTTGTTTAATTCCATATCTATGTGCAGCTAATAATTTTTCTTTAATACCACCCACAGGAAGAACATCTCCTCTCAAGGAAATTTCTCCTGTCATAGCAAGATCAGAGGCTATTGGCTTGCCTGTAAATTGACTGACAATCCCAAGAAACGTAGCTACCCCTGCACTTGGTCCGTCTTTTTTAACGGCACCCTCAGGAAAGTGAACATGTAGATCTTTTTTAATGACATCTTTTGATTGAATACCGCATTGACGAGCATTGGAACGGATATAAGCAAAAGCGGTTTGTACGGACTCTTTCATCACATCGCCAAGCTGTCCTGTTAAACCAAACTTCCCTGTTCCAGGAGCACTGGAAGCCGTTTCAATATAAAGAACATCACCCCCATTTGGTGTCCAAGCAAGTCCTGTTGCAACCCCTATTGGCAAAGATTCGGGTCTCTTTTTATCGCTAAAAGGAGAAACACCAATTAATTTGCGTAAAGTTTCAACATTAATTTCTTTTAAAAGAGGTTGTGCTTTTTCGTTTTGGGAATCTTCAGATGCCTTATGAGTCATTCCCGCATCGACACATTCTCTGGCAATTCCACGAATCACTCCAGATAACTCTCTTTTTAACTGACGGACTCCCGCTTCTCTTGTATAAAGCTGAATTAAGCTTCTCATTGTTTCTTTAGACATTTTTAAATTAACAAGATCGGTCATACCATGATCATCAATAACTTGAGGTAACAAATGATCAAAGGCAATGTGTTCTTTTTCTTCTAATGTATAGCTACTTAAATCTACAATTTCCATACGATCTCTTAAAGGAGCAGGAATGGAAGATAAGTTATTTGCCGTAGCAATAAAAAATACTTTACTTAAATCAAGGGGCACATTTAAATAATGATCCATAAATACATTATTTTGTTCTGGATCTAAAACCTCAAGTAAGGCACTTGAAGGATCACCACGGCCATCCGAAGCAAGTTTATCAATTTCATCAAATAAAATAACCGGATTCATTGTACCCGCTTTTTTAAACGCATCGGCAATTTTTCCAGGCATACTTCCAATATAAGTTCTACGATGCCCACGTATTTCCGCTTCATCACGTACACCACCCAAAGCAATGCGAGTAAATTTTCTACCTAATGCTTTTGCAATGGATTTACCTAAACTTGTTTTGCCAACGCCTGGAGGGCCAACAAAGAGCAAAATAGGTCCCTTTAATGAGTTTTTAAGCGCACAAACAGCAAGAAATTCCAAAATACGTTTTTTTACTTTGGCAAGACCGTAGTGATCTTTATCTAAGATTTTTTGAGCTTCTTTTAAGTTGATTTCACTCTCAGAAAAGGTTCCCCAAGGAATGTCTAAAAGCCAAGTTATATAAGTATGACTTACCATATATTCAGGCGAACCAGGTTGCATCATACCCATTCTTTCCACTTCTCTTAAGGCAACCTCTTTGGTTTCCTCACTCATTTTACTATTTTGAATTTTTTCATTTAAATCAACAGGATCACTAGAAGAAGAGCTAGAACTGCGCCCATCCAATTCACCAAGTTCTTTTTGAAGAAGCTTCAACTGTTCTCTTAAGAAATACTTACGTTGTTGTTTCCCCATTTCCGATTTCACATCGGAATTTATTTTTTGTGAAATTTCAAGAACTTCTATTTCTCTTACAAGAAGAGAATGGATAACTTTTAATCTCTCTTCAACATCTTCTGTTTCAAGGAGGTTTTGTTTCCCTTTAAAATCTATACTCAAATATGGAATGATTAAATTTGCTAAGTAATCAGGTTCCTGAACATTTTCTATAAACAGATTTGCTTCATTCGGAATATTTGGAGATAGACTAATTGCCTTTTGAACAAGTTGTTTCATTGCCTTCCCAAGAGCAATAACCTCTATACTTTCAGAACCCTCTTCTGAAGGTTTAGCAGAATCAAGATATTCAATTTCTGCAGAAAGATGATCGATCTCCGAATTCACATAATTTAAAACACGAAATCGCCTTACTCCCTGAACGACAGCTCCATAAGAATTGTCTGGAAATTTCATTATTTTTAAAACCTTAGCCTCTGTACCTACTTCAAATAAATCATTTGGAGTTGCAGACTCTACTTCAGAGCTTTTTTGAGCTAAAATTCCAATTTTACCACCAATTCGAATGGCTCTATCAACAGATTCGTTCGTCCATTCTTTTCCTGCCGTAAAAGGCAGAACATTGTGTGGAAAAAGAACAATGTTTTTTACAGGCACAATTTTAAGGATACGAACGTTTTCTTTGTCATCCCCATTTTTTTCATCAATTTCTTTGGGTTTTTTGGCTAAAACACGTATTTTTTTATTCACAACAACAGGAAGTTGGGCAGAATCCTCAACAAGAGAGTCACTTTGTTCTTCAACCTTCACTTTACTAATTTTAGATAACTTATTATTTTTTTTGTCTTCCATGATACCCTCTTCATGCCCTCGACAGTTGTGGCCAAAGGAATTTATATTCGTTCCTTGCGAATATGGCTCGCATTATGAATATGTCAATATCTTAAAAGAATCTTGTTAATCCAAAGTTAAAACCTTGCATCTATGAAGAAATCCTGATAAAGGCTTTAAGCTTACGGCTGGATTTGGGTTCTATTTATACCAAAATGTCTGCTGTTTATTTTTTCTGAAATATAAAAGTTCTTGGAGGTTTCTTTATGTCACGTGTATGTGAACTTTCTGGTAAAAGCGGTCTTGTTGGAAACCGTGTATCCCATGCTAAAAATAGAACTAAGGTTCGCCTTCTTCCTAATCTTCAATCCAAAAGCATTTATGCTCCAGGACTTGGAAAATTTGTTAAAGTTCGTTTAAGCACAAGCGCTCTTCGTACTGTAAATAAAATTGGTATTGAAGCTTATTGCGCTAAAAAAGGAATTATCATCGGATAATCCCCTTTTATAATGATTTTAAAGTCCTTCTCATTTAATTGGAGAAGGACTTTTTTTTATTTCGAATTTGTAATAAATTGAACAGATAAATAGAACCATTTTATATTAGAATTTTTTTCTTGTTTAACTTCAATGACAGCTATGTCTTTATTTATTTCATTACATTTTTTTAAATCTTTACCATAAACAAAACCTCCATAAGATTCAGCAATAGAAAGAATTCCACAACTTGGTTTTTCTTTAATTTTAAAAGAAATGTTTGAATCTGAATCTAATACTCCCTTTTGATATAAATTGATTTCAGGGTTATTACCAATATATAAATAGCCTGATATGGTTTCTGAATTGCTTTTAAAAGTAACATCGATCTTGTTTATTTTTTTGCTTTGAGAAGAAGTTGAATTTTCAGAAATTTTATTTTTATTTAGATTTTCTATATTTTGATTAATTACCGTATCCCATAGTTGGTTTGATCCTCCGTGATAGCGGTATAATACAACTTCATTATTTCCTGCATTGTCTAAGACATAATTTTTATTAGAAAGCGCTACAATACTTTTATTATCTAAATACTTCCATTTAGCAGAATCTTTACAATTTATAAAAGTTAATTTTTCTAAATTTTTATAATTTGAAACGTGTACACACATATTATTTGATTTATTTTTAATTTCTCCTGAGACACTAAAATTCCAAAATTGAGTTATATCATTTTGATTACAGTAATCATATCCTAATTTATTGTTCAAAATTGATAAACAAAAATTACTATTTTTATTTTTGATTTGATAAAATAAAACATCTTCTTGTTTATTTTTTTCACTCGTATTTCTTTTTTTTCTTTTTTTAACTTCATTTTCTAAATAATATTCAGAATATTGATTTAAATTAATGAAATTATTATGTTGATAGTTTTGAAATTCACCTTTAGCTAATATCTCCCAATTTTCAAAATTATTTGAAGCAAATATCATATAATTCTTAAAGTTATTATAGCCTTTATCTTGGTATACAATTAATCGATATTTTTTTAAATCATAATAATCACCTAAATCTATTATAATTTCATGCGGAAAAGGAATAGGGTTTCCATTATTCCAGCCATTTGAATATTCAGTATGCCAAAATGTGTTAGGGTTTTCATCTATAGCATTTTTTGCATGAAATTTTCCTATATTTTCTTCACTTGTTACATACTTAATAGACCAATTTTTCTTTAATATTTTATTATTATTTTCATCAGCTAAATAGATTTCTGAAATACTAGAATGATCTGCATTATAATAATGACTATCTAATAATTTCAATTTAAGAAACCGCAGTAATTTATTATTTTGCGATTCATGAATATCTGATATTATAACAGGACTGGGTAATTTATTTATTGGCGATTTTATATCAATTTGAGAAAGTTCTTTATTTTCTCCATTTATATTACAAAATATTTTTGCACTATAATAATCTATATTTTCATATAAAAAATTTATATGAAACATATTCATTTTTTCTTTATTAAATCTATAACTTTCTAGCTTAACATCTTCTGTTCCATTACTAGAATGAACAGATAACCAGCATTTTGTATTCTTGTCATTGTCAAACGAATAAACGTATCCAAGATTTCCATATAATGCCGGATATATATGACTTGGCATTTGCCCTATAGGATCATAAAATCCAACCAATGTCATAATAGGAACATCAAAATACTTAGGCACAGGATAATTTGTTTTCCAATGAATAATCATTTGTTTAAAGTATTCATTCCAAACCATATATCCTGTTGGACTTTCTTTTGAAATAACAGAATATTTAGCTAAATCTTTTTGAACAACTTCTGAAGTATAATTAGTGAATTGAGTATATTTTGATACATTTCCATTTTCTTCCGCACTAGCCATTGGGTGGGTATTAAAATCATAAAGATTTTTCCAAGTTACTTTATTTTGTTTGTCAGACCTTTTTTTCCATAACAAGGAACCAAGCATTACATTTCGATTGGCATCATAACCCCAACCTGTGTATTCATTCTGAGAGTTATTTTCTTCACCACCATGATAATGATCTACTAAAAAAGAGTGACCTAATTCATGACTAAATTCATTCCCTTTTGTTGAATCCAATGTTGCCAGTCCATTCCCACCACTTAATCCATGTTTTATATTTTTTCCATTTTTATAGCTACCGGTGCCTCGATGGATTTGAATTTGTTTAAAATTAAAGTGACTTTGTTCAATTGTATTTGAACTAAAAATACCATAATTAGCTCGATTTATACCAGCACCAAATAATCCTTTTAAAATATTTTCACGCATATCGCCTGTATGCCATCCCCCTTCTGAATCACTCAAATTATCGGGAGTATATATTCTACCATCTGGCATCACTATTTTATCTTTTATTTCTAAAGGTAAAAAAGTTCCCAATTTTAATTTTGCTACTGGTATAGTTTGAAAATAATCATTTGCTTCATTTAAAGGATCTAACTCAAGCTCTTCAGGATCTCTTAATTTACTTAACATACCCAAGCGAAAATTTGTCAAAAATAATTCTGAAGCTGCACCAAAATTAAATTGATCTTGCTCTAAAATACCTACGTTTCCATTTTGATCGATAAATTTTAAAGACAATCCCTGCTTCATCCATGAAGCAGGTAATTGAATACTCCATGCTTTTGTCGAATATTTAACTCTTGGAAGATTATTTTCCATTGAATTATCTTGATCGGTTGCTGGAAAAAAAGAGGGGGAATTCATCATTAATTTACCAATTTCTTTTCCATTATAAATACCAGTAACTTGAATTTCTTCAATTTTATTTGAATATTTTGGAGTGAATAAAAGAAGAGCCCGACGGTTTGTTACCAATTGTAATGAATCATTAGGCATAATAGATCTTGATTGCACAAATTCTATCATCCCTTCTAAATCTTTTTTTAGGTGATTTATAAAAGGATAATCATCCCTAAATCCAATTATTTTTGCTTGAATTTGTTCATTAAAAGATGAAAATAAAATCAAATATATTATAAAATACTTATTCATAATCTTGTTCCAAATCGAAAACACACAAAAGGAAAGACGAAAATATTTTAAAAAATTTTCGTAATTTAAAAAAAATTAGTTACTGTAATATTTTTAATAAATAAAGATAAAATTTATTATATTTGATAAACGATTTAAATTATTTTATTAATAAATGTTTTTTTGTAAATAAATATTTTATTTATATTTAAAAAACAAATCACGAATTATTTAAAGATTAAAATAATAATTATTATTGCTTTAACTCCTTTTAACTTTTCTGAAAAAATTATGGGTTTTTTTAGTGCTTATAAAAAATTGTCTATTTATTTGCCAATAATAAATAAAATGTAGATATTTTAGACATTAAATTTACTTTAATTTAACAATATGAATTACTTAAAAATGGTATAAAAATTGCTGTATATTTAAATGAATCAGTACTCTTATAATAAGGAAACGGAATGAAATTTAAGTTCTCAATATTATTTATTGCGTTTTTAACGCTATTTAGCTCTTGCACAAGAATTAAAACTATATTTTCCTCTGAACGATACTGTCCAGAAGAACGTAAAATTTATATTAATAAAAAAACAAATAAAAGAAATTGTAATCCAATTGGTTATGAAGAAGCAGAAACGGATGCAATTTTGCTTCCTAATGCTTGAGTACTTAATTCGTTATCTAATACCGTAATTTTATTTTTCATAATTTCATGAGCGCGCGTCATAAGACTTGTGATTTCTTCTACAGAAACCCCTTTCGTTTGAATAGGTTCAAGAACTTCTACAAGTATTTTACCGGGGTTCCACTTTTTGAAATTGAGAGAATCTTTAAGAGTACTTACAACAATTGGTTGTAAAGGAACATTATTTTGCAAAGCAGCGTAAAATGCTCCTTTTTTAAAATCTTTCAATCCTCTCCCATGACTTCTCGTTCCTTCAGGAAAAATCCATAGAGAAGATCCATTTTGTAAAGCGATATCTACATTTCTCATTGTTCCCATGGCTTTTTTATGATTTTTACGATTTAACAGTAAATTACCTGCCAAATAAAATACCCATCCAAACAACGGAAACCAAATTAGAGATTTTTTCCCAATTATCAATGTGTTAGGCGGAATAATAGCTCCAAAAACGATTGCATCAAAATAGGATTGATGGTTTGCAATAATAACAGAATGTTTGTGATTTTGAAGGATTTGCTCCCCTCTTAAATTCACTTTAATTCTTAGAATTTTAATTGATATATATGAAAATGTTTTTCCAAAAATTAAATTATTACTTGTGTTTTTAAATCGAATTAAAAAGACAAACATAAAAATAAAACTTAATAGAAAAAAAACCATAAATATAAGAACAACTCTTAAACTTAATAATATTGATCCCAGCATGTAAATTCCATTCTGAAAAAAGAGACCTAATTCAACCTAACAAAAAACATCCACTAAAGCTATAAATATAAAATCAAATATTTCAAGATTTGACAAATTTATTTTTTTTAGACACAATAATAATTCAATAATATTAACTATCTAATTAGGTTTTTATGTTAACGGATCTCATTCGTCAATTCGAAAATCATGAAAAAAAGCACCCAGGAAATATCCCTGATAGTGTTTTTTTTGATTTTGGGAATCATGATGGACATATTTCCATAAGTAGCATCATTCATGGAAATGAAGTTGGCTCTCTGCCTGCTATACTGAAATTAATTGATCATCTTATTACTAAAAAAATTAATTACGAAGGAAAAATAAGTTTTATTTTAGGAAACAAAAAAGCATCATTTGAAAATAAAAGGTATCTTCAAGACGATTTAAATAGAAGTTTTGGAAAAAATTTAGATTATAAAAATTCTATTGA
This sequence comes from Silvanigrella paludirubra, assembly GCF_009208775.1. NCBI lineage: Bacteria > Pseudomonadati > Bdellovibrionota > Oligoflexia > Silvanigrellales > Silvanigrellaceae > Silvanigrella > Silvanigrella paludirubra. The sequence continues at coordinate 772,765 of NZ_WFLM01000001.1, forward strand.
GAAACAAAGAGCATTTGAAATAAAAAAAATTCTTGATATTAGCGACGTATTTATCGATTTTCATCAAACAACAATGCCCTGTAAGGAACCTTTTTATATATTCGCAATGCACCAAGAAAGTTATTTATGGGCACGTGCCATTGGAAATAGTAAATATTTTGTTACAAGAAAAAGCAATAAGCCCTATTCTCAAGAAGGCATGTGCTCAGATGAATATATGAGATCATTAAACAAACCAGGTATTACCTTAGAGCTAGGAGAACAAGGTTTTCATAAAAATTCGGAGATTGTTTGTTATAGAGCAATAAAAAAAGCCCTTTATGTCATGGACGAAATTTTTTTGAAAAAAAAATCACTAAATACATTAGCAAAAAAGAATCAAGATTTTCAATTTTTAGCAATTAAACACAAAGAAATGTTCGCAAATGATAAAATGAAATTAGTAAATAGTCTTTTTAATTTACAAAAAATAGAAAAAAATAAAATAATGGGAACTCTTGAAAATGGAAAATATTTTTATAGTCCCATGGAAGGTTACGTCCTATTTCCTCAATACCCAAAAAGAAATGAAAAAGAGTTTGTCATTGATCCTCTTCCCCCCTATATCTATACGTTAGCAATAGAAATTAAAAAGTTTTAGAATTTGTTTCTGAATACCTTGCTTTTATATCAGTCACTATGCTTTACAGATGAAGTTAACCCAAATAGGGCTTGTTATCATTCCATCCAAGAGGTGAGCATGACACAATTTGCAAAAGTGCAAGCAACCCGTGGTGCTTTTTTTAGAGCCGACTTTATTGTTATTCTCGTTGTTATTATTTTAGGGATGGGTTTTGCTAATTTTTTTAGCTTAGGAAGTTCTGCTTATCTTGAAAAAGTTGAAATAAATACATCTTTATCTTCATTACCCAGTTATTCACTTTTATCCTTAGTAAGAAGTTTATTTGCGCTCATTTTTAGTTATATTTTTGCCGTTATTTATGGCACTATAGCTGCAAATAATAAAACTTTTGAACGATTTTTAATCCCATTATTAGATGTTTTGCAAAGTTTACCTGTTGTTGCCTTTTTACCAGGTTTTGTTCTTGCACTCATATCTGTTTTTCAAGGCAGCCGCTGGGGATTAGAAATTGCTTGTATATTAACCATATTTACAGGTCAGGTGTGGAATTTAGCATTTGCCTATTATGAATCCCAAAGGACTCTTCAGCCTGAGTTTAAAGAAGTTGCGAAAATTTATAAATTATCTCAAGTACAAAAATTCTTTTTTGTTGACTTACCAAATGGTTATCGCCCATTAATTTATAATGGAATGATGTCCATGGCTGGGGGATGGTTTTTTCTAACAACATGTGAAGCTTTCACATTAGGTAACAAAGACTTTCGTTTACCGGGTTTAGGTAGTTACCTTTCAGAAACTTTTGCAACAGGAAATTATTTTAATTTTAGCATAGGCTTAGTTACGTTATTAATAATTATTATAGGAACCGATCTCCTTCTTTGGAAACCTTTGATTGCATGGGTTACTCGTTACCGCGATGGTGATGATGGAAAAGGCATAGAAGAGGAAAGTTGGTTTTTAAATATCATTCGCCAAACAAGTATTCCCGATTTTATTTCCAGTTTTTTCAAACGAAGTGTTTTATTTTTATTTCCAAAAGCTGTTATTAAAGAATCTGGTGCAACTCGTAAATATTTAATAGATAATATAGATAAATGGGGAACAATTATCAGCCCCAAAAATTGGTTTTCAGATGAAAATGTTAATAAATTTAGAAGATCTTCTTTATTATCACTAATGGTTACTTTTGCAATTGGTGGCCTGGTTTTCACTTTGCTTCCTAAATTACCTACTTTTGGACAGTCTCTTGCTTCCTTATCAAATAAAGATTGGTTTACTTTAATTCATGCGGTATTTTTAACAGGATCCAAAGTATTTTTTGTCATTTTAATAAGCTCAATTTGGACAATTCCAGTTGGCTTATGGTTAGGATTAAATCCAAGGCTAGAGCGCATTTGTCAGCCTATAATTCAAAATCTTGCTGCCTTTCCTGCTCCTGTATTATTTCCACTTATTACATTGAGTTTTAGTTTTCTCAACTTACCACCTTTTATAAATGCAACACTATTAATGTGTGTAGGTAGCCAATGGTATATTTTATTTAATGTTATTGGTGGAGCATCAAGAATTCCTGCTGATTTAAAATTTGTAACTCAAATTTATAAATTTTCTTTATGGCATCGCTTTAGTAAATTATATTTTCCAGCTATTTTACCCTCACTCGCTACAGGTTGGATAACAGCAGCAGGAGGAGCATGGAATGCAAGCATGGTTGCTGAAGTTGTAGAGTTTCCTGGGGGCTCAATGCATTCTTTTGGAATTGGAGCCGAATTGGCAAATGCTTCAGCTCAAGGCAATTATCAGAAATTAATTGCAGCCATTATCTGCATTGTTGTTACTTTAGTAATTTTAAATAGAACTTTATGGCGCACTTTACATATTTATGCCGAAAGAGTTAAGGATTAAAAGTATGTCCAAAAAGAAAATTGTTCTTTCCGTTCGTTCTCTATGTAAAGACTACAGGCGCCCAAGCGGAAATATGTTTACCGTTCTTGAAGGAATAAATCTTGATATATATGACGGAGAGTTTTTAGCTCTTGTTGGATTATCTGGATCAGGAAAATCAACGCTGTTACGTTGTATGGCTGGATTATTGAGTCCAGATAGAGGAACTGTAAGTTACGCAAATCCTTCACCAGAAAATATGCAATTAAGTGCATTTGTATTTCAAAATTTTGCTTTATTTCCTTGGATGACAATTCGTGAAAATATAGCTGTATCCATGCCTAAGTTAACAAAGCAGGAACAACACGTTCGGATTGACCGCATTATTCAATTGGTAGGATTAAAAGGTTTTGAAGATGCTTTTCCTCGTGAATTGAGCGGTGGAATGCGACAACGAGTAAGTCTAGCACGCGCCATGGTCTCCGACCCTATGATTATGTTTATGGATGAACCCTTTTCAGCCTTAGACCCATTAACAAGTGAATCTTTAAGGGCAGAACTTGTACGTCTTTGGGCGCAACCAGACAGAAAAATTCGCTCTTGTGTTTTAGTAACACACCGATTTGAAGAAGCACTGCAACTTGCAGATAGAATATTAATATTATCCTCAAATCCTGGTACTATATTTCGTTCCATTGAAATTAATTTACCCAGACCAAGAATGCCAAATTCTATAGAATATAAAGAAATTGAAGAACAACTTGAAAAAGCCTTCGGTCAGTTGCACTTGGATAAAGTAACAGATGATACCGAATACGAAACAATTGCTCCTGAAATTCAACCCATTCAAAAACCAACAGAAATTCAAAATAAAAATAAAACAACATCCCCCATTGTTGATAAAAACATGGAAGAGAGCAAATTAAATAAAGATATTCAACATACTAAAACAAAAAGAGTAAAACCTTTAATTAATACCAACCTCACTCTTGTCGAAGGTCTTGTTAGTAGGTTAAGCACAGAAGTCGAAACAACAGATTTGTATGATCTTTGTGAAGATATGGGACAAAGCGTAGATCAAGTTTTACCAGCTGTTGCTGCAGCCGAAACATTAGGATTTATCATTACTCCTGGTATTCGAGTTGTATTAACCGAAGAAGGAAGAAAATTTGCATCAGAACATGATGCCGAAGCTCGTGGTAAAATGATGCGTTACGCTATATTAAAACTCCCAGTGGTTTATTCAATTTATGAACTTGTTAAAAATAGTGGGGAAGAAGGGCTAGAAGCAGACATAGCGATTGAACAAATTGTAATGATGCTTCCCTTTGAGGACCATGACGTACAGTTTCAGACGCTTTTAAAATGGTGTCGTTATGCAAATTTAATTGTTTACGATTCCGATGAAGAAAAATTGTTTATACCCGATTAAATTTGTTAGTCTCAGCAACATAAGCACCAGGCAAGGAAACCTGGGGCAAGGTGCATTTGCATTTCTGTTTACTTTCCTGATAAGGACTTGCGGCAATTATGAGTGGTAATTTTAATTCTGTTTTTCAAAACAATGCAGGCTATGTAGAAGAGATGTTTGCTCGATATTCTTCTGATCCAAATTCAGTAGGAATTGAGTGGAGATCCTATTTTGAAGGATTTCATGAAGGATTTGGTACAGCTACTGCTCTTGCAAGTAATGTATCTCATTATGATGAATTATTAAAAAACATTGGTGAAAATTCATCTAAAGAAAAAGATCATTCGCCTTCAAGTTCTATCAATGCAGATTCTCTCTCCTTTGAATTTAAAGTTGCCGCTTATGTTCAAGCCTGGAAAACGCATGGACATTTACAAGCAAAAACAAATCCACTTGGATACGAAGCACCTAAAGCTCCTACTCTTTTTCCAGAAACTTATGGAATTTCAAAAGAAGATTTCACAAGAAAAACTTCGGCTGGTTTATTAATTGGCTTAAATATAATGAAATTTGAAGAACTTTCCTTAGAGCTTCAAAAAAGATTTGCTGGTGTTGTTGGTGCTGAAATAGAACATATTGAATGCCCCGAAGAAAAAGCATGGCTTCATGCTGAATTTGCAAAAATACATGCCCCTGTTGATAAAGAAACACAAAAATCAATTTATCATGAACTTGCTAAAGCAGATTCTTTAGAAAAAACAATTGCAACAAAATATATTGGGAAAAAAAGATTTAGTATTGAAGGAGCGGACGCTCAGTTTCCTGCCGTTGAAAGTTACATGGAACAAGCTGCTAAATTAGGAGCTCAAGAATGTACTGTGGCCATAGCACATCGTGGTCGTTTAAATTTTTTAGTGAATGTGATTGGAAAACCTTTAGAGCGTTTATTTACAGAGTTTGAAGGTTATCCCCATGATGGTTTGCACGGAGACTGCGATGTTAAATATCATTATGGATATGAGTCCGAAAGACAAACACGTAATGGCCAAAAAATAAATATATCTATGCCATTTAATCCGAGTCACCTAGAATACGTTGGTAGTGTTGCCATGGGTGATACAAGAGCACGTCAAACCATGTATTATAATGGAGACACCTCTAAGGTAACAAGCATTGTTCTTCATGGTGATGCCGCTTTTTCTGGACAAGGTATTGTATTTGAAAATGTACAAATGATGTCCCTTCAAGGATATAATGTAGGCGGTACAATTCATATTGTTGCAAATAATCAGGTTGGTTTTACTACAGATCCTTCTGACTCTCGCTCAGCTACTTATTGTACAGATGTAGCTAAAGTAACTGGCTCTCCTGTATTTCACATTAATGCAGATAATTTAGATGAATTGCACAATCTAATGGTAATGGCTGCAAATTATAGATATAAATTCAAAAAAGATTTTTATGTTGATCTTGTTTGCTTTAGAAGATACGGACATAACGAAACAGACGAACCATCTTTTACCCAACCGTTACTTTATAAGGTAATTAAAGACAAATTAGCTCCTTTTGAAGAATACGCTAAGTATTTAACTACAAGTCATAGCTTTATCGACGATGAACTAAAAGCTATATATAATAAATACAGAGCTGACATGAATGCTGTATATGATAAAGTAAAATCAGAGCACATGCATATTGAGCAATTTGTTCCTTTAAGAGAAGCAGGTGAATTAAAACTTGCATCAGAAAAAGAAATGCTCAAACCAGCTAAAACACAACTTTCACTTACAAAAATTAAAGAACTAGCTGTAAAAATTTGTCATTTACCTGAAACATTCACTCCTAATCCAAAATTAGCACGCATAATTGTCTCTGAACGTAAAGAAATGGCTGAAGGTAACAAAAAGTTAGACTGGGGTATGGCAGAACTCTTAGCATATGCAACTTTATTAAATGAAGGATATAGTGTTCGTTTAGCGGGTGAAGATGCTCAAAGAGGTACTTTTTCTCATCGTCATGTTACTTTAGTAGACTTTGAAAATGGCTCACGCTATACCTCTATTTCTGAGTGTGCAAAAGAAAACTCTAAAGTAGAAATTATTAATACACTTCTTTCTGAAGAAGCTGCTATGGGCTATGAATATGGTTATGCTGTACGAAATGCAAAAGGTCTTGTTCTCTGGGAAGGACAATTTGGAGACTTTGCAAACGGAGCTCAAGTCATTATTGATCAATTTATAGCATCTGGTGAAACAAAATGGGGACAAACACAAGGTCTTGTCTTATTGTTACCTCATGGTATGGAAGGCCAAGGCGCAGAACACTCAAGCGCACGTCTTGAGAGATTCCTTCAGTTATGTGCCAATGGAAACATGCAGGTTTGTTACTTTACAAATGCTTCTCAAATTTATCATGCCTTAAGAAGACAAGTGACTCGTAATTTTAGAAAACCGCTAATTCTTATGACACCAAAAAGTTTCTTAAGAAGTCCACGCGCAGCAACAACACTTGAAGAATTAGCATCTGGGCATTTTGAAGAAATATTAGATGATTCAAGAATAGCTAAAGCATCAAAAGTAGAAAGAGTATTATTTTGTACAGGAAAAATATCTTTAGATCTTTTTGATGCTCTTGATAAAGATGAATATAAAAACAAATCAGAAACAACTGCAATTATCCGTATAGAACAACTTTATCCATTTCATATGGAAAAGGCAATAAGCATATTATCTCACTATAAAAATGTAAAAGTGATTGGTTGGGTTCAAGAAGAGCCAGCAAATATGGGTGCCTGGAGTTATATTCGCAATGAACTCCATAATGTAATTAAAAAGTCAGGAATACAAAATGAAATTTATTACTTTGGAAGAAGCCGAAGAGCAACGCCTGCTGTAGGACTTGAAAAACAACATTTTATAGAACAAGAGAAAGTAATTAAAGGTGCACTTGAAGCAAATCATTCAATAGAAGTATAAATCTATATTTGAATGATTTGTTACCTTTAATCATTTTCAAAAAAATTAATTCTACTTTTTAAATATATTCGTTCTTTATTTCCAAAAAATAAAAATTTAGTTATATTCTTATAAAGATTTTCTGAACCTATTGAAGACAATTCAAAATACATATATGAATTAATTCTAGTTCTTTAAATACATAAGAGGAATTCTATGTCTAAACGAATGAGTATTACTATTACAGCTTTGGTTATAGTTTTTGGTGCTATTTTTGGTTGGTATGGACTCCGTCAATACTTTATGAAAAAGTTTTTTTCTACTTTTGAACCACCACCTGTTGTTGTCTCCGTTGCAAAAGCAAAATCAGACAATTGGCAACCGTATTTAAATTCAGTAGGTTCTTTAAGCTCCATCAACGGAGTGGATATTAGCGCAGAAACATCTGGACAAGTTAAAGCAATTTATTTTGATTCAGGTAAATTTGTAAAACAAGGTGAACCGCTTGTACAACTTGATGACTCTAGTGAACAAGCGCAGCTTAAAGATATTTCTGCACAGCTTCAATTAGCTCAAGTGAATGACAAACGTATTAAACAATTATTTTCTCAAGGGGCCGCTTCGCAGTCATCTGTTGATGATTCCGCTTCAAAAGTAAAACAACTTCAAGCGAATTACGAAAATGCACGATCCATGATTGCAAAAAAACTAATAAGAGCTCCCTTTAGCGGAAAAATTGGAATCAAACAAGTTAACATTGGCCAATACATTCAAGCTGGTTTTGCTTGTGCCAGTTTGCAAACTTCAAATGCACTTTATGCACAAATTACATTGCCACAACAAGACACAAATAAAATTGCAATACACCAAGAAGTTCTTATCAACGTTGATGCTTACCCAAATTTAGTTTTTAAGGGTAAAATTAATGCCATTGATTCCAAAGTAGATGAAGCAACAAGAACTATTCATGCACAAGCTACAATTGATAACTCTGAAAATAAATTGTTACCTGGTATGTTTACTTCTGTAAAAGTTGCACTACCTATTATTCCTAATTCAATTATTTTACCTCAAACAGCAATTACCTATACTCTTTATGGTGATTCCGCCTTTATTGTTACTTTACTTGATAAAAAAACAGATAAAGGAGATCCATTGGGAACAGTTAAAAGAGTTTTTGTCAAAACAGGTGAAAAACGCGACAACTCCGTTGTTATTCTTGAAGGAATTAAAGAAGGTGATCTTGTTGTTAGCAGCGGGCAGCTTAAATTAGTTGATGGATCTAAAATTGCTATTAACAATTCTGTTAATTTATAAAAGTGTGAGCTAGCAGAGGAAAAAAATGAAATTCACTGATATTTTTATCCAAAGGCCAGTGCTTGCCACTGTTGTCAGTATCTTAATATTTATGGTGGGCTTAAAATCCGTATTTAACTTGGATTTAAGACAATATCCTAAAGTTGAAAATACCGTTATTACTGTCATGACAACTTATCCTGGAGCCAATGCAGAACTCATGCAAGGCTTTATTACACAACCAATACAAACTTCTGTCTCTTCTGCAGAAGGAATTGATTATATTAATTCCTCAAGCTCACAAGGCGTAAGTAAAATTGAAATTCACTTAAAATTAAATTTTAATTCGACAACAGCTTTTGGTGATATCTCAGCAAAAGTAAACGCAGTTAGAGCAGTTATACCTAAAGAAGCAAATGATCCTGTCATAACAAAAACAACGGGAAGCACGCTTGCAGCTTTATATATAAGTTATTCAAGTGATAAAATGTCTGGACCACAAATTTATGATCTTTTAAGCCGTGTTGTACAACCGAAAATGCAGTCTGTTTCAGGTGTGGCAAGCGCCGATATTTTAGGCGGAAATCCTTTTGCAATGCGTATTTGGCTAAGGCCACAAAAAATGGCGGCACTAGGCATAACTGCAGATGATGTTGGCCAAGCACTGCGCGCGAATAGTTACCTTTCTGCAGCAGGACAATTAAAAGGCCAATACACAATTACAAATATAAGTGCACAAACCGATTTACATAATGAACAAGAATTCAAAGATCTTGTTGTAAAACAAGTTAAAGGCAAATTAATTCGCATGAGAGATGTTGCCGATGTTGAACTTGGCTCACAAAGCTATTCTTCTTCTGTTACTTTTAATGGAAAAAAAGGTGTATTCATTGGAATTCAACCTGTTCCCTCTGCCAATCCATTAACTGTAGTTAAAGACGTTAGAAAAATGATCCCTATTATTGAAAAAGATCTTCCTCCGTCTTTAAAACAACTTATTGTATATGACTCAACTGAATTTATTTCTGCATCAATCGATGACGTTATTAAAACTTTGGTTGAAGCTACATTCATTGTTATTGTTGTTATCTTTTTATTTTTAGGATCCCTTCGTTCCGTTAGTATTCCAATTGTAACTATTCCTTTATCACTTATTGGCGTTTGTTCCATTATGCTTTTATTAGGTTATTCCATTAACCTTTTAACTTTGCTAGCCATGGTTCTTGCCATTGGATTAGTTGTTGATGATGCTATTGTTGTTGTTGAAAATATCCAACGTCATATAGAAGAAGGCAAGTCACCTTATGATGCCGCTATTATCGGAGCACAAGAAATTGCTGTTCCAGTAATAACAATGACTATTACATTAGGAGCTGTTTATGCTCCAATTGGTCTTATGGGTGGATTAACAGGAGCATTATTTAAAGAATTTGCTCTTACCCTTGCTGCTGCCGTTGTTGTTTCTGGAGTTATTGCGTTAACTTTATCACCCATGATGTGTTCTAAAATTCTAATACATGAACCATCCGATAAAGGTTTTGCAAAATGGTTAGATAAAAAATTTAATCAATTACAAAATAAGTATGAAAATTTACTTCATAGTGTTCTTCAATATAAACCTGTAGTAATTGTTTTTGGTTCTGCCATTCTTGTCAGTGTTTATTTCTTATTTGCCCTTACTCCAAAAGAACTTGCACCAAAAGAAGATCAAGGCTTTTTAGCTATGATTTCTACAGCCCCTCAATATGCTAATGTTCGCTATCTTGAAAAATATACAACAGAAATAGATAAAATTTTACAGAAGTACGATGAAAGAGCTGCAAACTTTAATGTAAATGGAATGGGTGCTGAAAACTCTGCTTTTTCAGGACTTATATTTACTCCATGGGGCGATCGAAAACGCTCAGCAATAAAGTTACAAGAAGTTATTCAAAAAGAATTATCACAAATTGCGGGATTAAAATCTTTCATATTTTCTATGCCCGATCTTCCTACAGGGGCGAATGGACTTCCAGTTCAATTTATTTTAAAAACAACGGATGATTATAAAGTTCTTTATGGTGTAATGGAAGAACTAAAAGTAATAGCAAAAAAGAGTGGTTTATTTATTGTACTTGATAGTGATTTAAGCTACGAATCACCTCAATTAAATGTTAAAATAGATAAAAACAAAGCCACTGAAATGGGAATTACAATGCAAACAATTGGTAATTCTTTAGCAACTATGTTAAGCGGAGCATATACAAATTTATATAATATGAATGGAAGAAGCTACCAAGTCATTCCTCAATTAAAAGATGCCGACAGAAGCAATCAAGACGAGCTCAACAAAGCTTATATTCGAAATGCAAGTGGTACTCTTGTTCCTTTATCTAACTTTGTTAGCTATGAAATAGCTTCTGTTCCAAATACTTTAAATCAGTTTCAGCAATTAAATTCTGCAACATTTTCTGCAGTCATGATGCCAGGTCAAACAACAGCTACAGGTTTAAATTTCTTAAAAAATGAAGCTGAAAAAATAATGCCTCGTGGCATGTCCTACGATTTTTCTGGTGACTCAAGAACAGAACAAAGTGAAGGAAATGCATTAATAGCAACCTTCGCCTTTGCTTTAATCGTTATTTTCTTGGTTCTTGCCGCGCAATTTGAAAGCTTCCGAGATCCCCTAATTATTATGATTAGTGTTCCCATGGCGATATGTGGTGCCTTAATTCCTTTAAATTTGGGATTAGCTACTATAAATATTTATACTGAAATTGGCTTAATCACTTTAATTGGTCTTATTACAAAACATGGTATTTTAATGGTTGAATTTGCGAATGAATTGCAACATAAAGATAAAATTGATCTCCAAGCAGCAATTCAAAAAGCAGCTTCTGTAAGACTACGTCCTATATTAATGACAACAGCGGCAATGGTTTTAGGTGTAATCCCTTTAATTATTGCTTCGGGAGCAGGAGCAGCAAGCCGATTTAATATTGGCTTAGTTATTGCGTCTGGTTTATCTATTGGTACTTTATTTACATTATTTATTGTTCCAACTATGTACACAATTATTGCAAAAAGCAGAGTTCATCCCTCTAAATAAATAGAGGGATTTAATTTTCAAAATTTTCATATTTATATTTAAAAATTAAAAAATTATTCAATCCTCATCCAGTAAATAAACAAAAAAAATCAATTACATATCATTTTTTTGACAACATTTTTACTTTAATATTTTTTTGATAATATAAAAATATATATTTATTAAATTGAAGAAAAGAGGAAATTTTTATGAAAAAAAAATATATCTATTTATCATTATTAAGTTCAATTATTTTAATAAACTCTTCAATTTTTGCTTTAACAAATACCGAAATTAAACAAGGATTAAGCGAAAGTTATGAGAAGTTCAAAAATTTGAATACTGGAAAAAATGCAGATTATATTCCAGATTTGGCAAAAGTAAACTCTTCATTATTTGGAATTGCAATAGCTACAAATGAAGGAAAAATTGAATCTATTGGTAATGTAGATACCCCTTTTTCAATACAATCCATTTCAAAACCACTTATCTATGGCCTTGCTTTAAAAGATAATGGAGAAATTATTAATGAAAAGGTTGGTTTAGATGCTACGGGACATAAATTCAATTCCATAGAATCAATTGAAAACAATCCAACCCATATTCAAAACCCAATGGTGAATGCGGGTGCAATTCAAGTCACAAGCTTCATAAAGGGAAAAACAAGCTCTGAAAAATGGGAAAGAGCTTTAAGTTTTATAAATAAATTAAGTGACGGTAAATTATATCTAGGAGAATCTGTCTATAAATCAGAAACTTCAACAAATTTAAGAAATCAAGCCATTACACGTTTATTAAATTCATATAATATGTTGAATAGTGAGCCAATGGATGCGCTCGATCGTTACACTAAAGCATGCTCAATTATGCTAACTACTAAACAATTAGCAATTATTGGTGCTACTTTAGCAAATAACGGGACAAATCCTTTAACACGACAGAATATTATAGAAGCTAACTATGTGCACTACATGCTTTCAGAAATGGCGGTAAATGGACTTTACGAAACAAGTGGCCAATGGTGGGTACACGTTGGTATACCTTCAAAAAGTGGTGTAGGTGGAGGTATTCTTGCCGTTGTTCCAAATAAAATGGCTATCGTTGTTTTTTCTCCTCCACTAGATCCATCAGGAAATAGTGTACGTGGCCAAGAAGTTATAAAATATCTCTCTAAAAAATGGAATCTTCATTATTTAGATCAAAAACAATAATTTGTAATTCTTACTAATATTAAAAATTCCAAAGTTCCAAACATTTGGAGATATAAATGCTAAAAAAATTCAGTATCAAAAGAAAAATGTTATTTTGGAATATTTTAATCATAATCGTATTTAATATCGTGTTAATTTATCTTTCAAATGATGCGCTTAATCGGCTTATGAAAGAAAAACAAATAAAAATAAATTCACTAACGGATGTAGCAGAAGATATTGTCTATAAATATATTAAGCTTGAAAAAGAAGGTAAAATGTCACATACAGCCGCAATGGCTGCAGCTGCAGATGCCGTCGAATTTTTCAGATACGAAAATGGAAATTATATCTTTATTGATGATTATGATCAAAGACAAATAGTGAATCCAACAAGGCCTGAAAATAAAGGACAGCTTCAACCCACAGCACCTGAAATGCTAAAAAGACTCCATGATATGATGGATAATAAAAGTCCTGGAGAGTATTTTTATTACACAGCAAAAAAACCTGGGTCTACTTCTTTCTTGCCAAAAATGTCTTTTACCAAACCAATTCCAGAATGGAAATGGTACATTGGAACTGGAATTTATATGGATGATATTGCAGACCAAAAGATAAATTATATTGTTGAAATCAGCATTATTTGTTCCATCATTTTTATTTTTCTAATGGTAATTTCAACTTTATTTTCAAATTCAATCACAGTACCTCTATCAAAAATAGCCACATCTTTACTAAATTCTTCAAATGAAATGGAATCAAAATCTTTAAACTTAACAAAGATGAGCGAAGAAGTTGGAAATTCTTCAAGATCTCAGGCTGATTCAATACAAGAAACAGCAGCAGCAATTGCAGAAGTAACAAGCATGATTGCAAGAACATCTAAGTTAACAGAACAATCAGGTGAACTTGCTCATATCATCGCTGAAGGAACACAAAATGGAGAAGAATCCGTAAAACGCATGGTAACATCTATGGAAGCGATTCAAGAATCAAGTCAGAGGCTTTCTGATATCGAAACAATCATTAAACAAATTGAAAGCAAAACAATGGTTATCAATGAAATTGTTTCTAAAACAGAATTGCTTTCACTCAATGCATCAATTGAAGCCGCAAGGGCAGGAGAATACGGAAAAGGTTTTGCTGTTGTAGCAGAAGAAGTAGGTAATCTTGCGAATACGAGCGGCAAGTCTTCAAATGAAATTAGAGAATTATTAGAAAAAAGCAGAGTTAGCGTTCAAGACATTCTACAACTCACAGTTCAAAGAGTATCAGAAGGCCAGGAAAAAACTCGATTGGTAGCGACTACATTTGAAAAAATAACTCAAGATGTAAATAATATAAATACGCAAATGCAACAAATAACAGAAGCAACAAAGGAACAAGAAATTGGTGTAAAACAAATTGCAACCGCAATGGCAAGAATAGACTCTTCTGCAATTAATAACTTATCAAATGCTGAAAAGTCTGTTCAAGCATCTTCACAAGTTTTTGATATTAGTAAAATATTAAAAACAATTTCAAAAGAAACAGAAGATATTATATTTGGAGAAAAAAAAGCAATATAAATTTAAACACTTAATTACAACTAAACATTGAAACCATATTCAAAATATTAAAGTTTCATCTCGTCAAGAAAAAAATTGACTTTATTCAATAATATAAATTTGACATAATTTTTTATGAAATTGATATAAAGTAAATATATTAACATTTTTTCAAAGAGAAAAAACATGAAAAAGAAAAGCCTTGCTTTTAAACTTTACACATCCATATTTATTTTACTAAGTATTATTCTTATTACATCTATTTATACAGTAACAATGATTATAAAAACAAGTAAATTCGCAGATGAAACCGCCTTGAGCTGGCTTCCAAGTGTTGATACAGCTCAACGTATCGTTGCAAAAATTGTATTATTAAAGTCACAGCAATATGAACTTTTAACGCTATCAGATAAAGATGAATATTTAGATCAAATTGTTTTAATAAATGATACAATTAAAGCAATAGATGCCTTAATTGCCATATATGAAACAGAAATTACAGAAGCAGAAGAACAAACTGAATTGCAAAAATTCTTACCAATTTGGTCTGAAATTAAAAGTTTTGCACAAGATATCTTTAAAAGTGCTGAAAATAATAATGAAAAAGAAGCTCTCAATTTAATTAAAATAAAATCAGCTCCCCTTTTTAAGAAAGCAGAATATATCTTTTTTGAAATTGCAGATATTAATTACAAAGGAGCTATTGCTTCTACTCGTAGGGGAACTTTTTTTACTGAACTTACTATATTTAGTATGATCTTTATATTATCATTAAGTATATTAATTTCATTTATCATTTTTAGGATCATAAATACTTCAAGTAATTCAATTAAACATGGTATTGAAAATCTAAAAAAACAAAGTATTACGACAAATGATATTGCCATTTTACTAAAAGAGGGCGCAAATTCATTATCAAAAACTGTGGTTGAACAAGCGGATGCTGTTTTAAAAACAGGTGCCGCAGTCAATCAAATTACAAGTATGGTAAATAGAACTTCAGAAAACTCGAATGAATCAAGAAAAATTGCAGAAAATGCCACTTTAACCGCAAATGAGGGACAGGCAATTATGCAAAAACTTGTTTCTGCTATGCAAAACATCCAAGAATCAAATAGCAAATTGCAAAATATTGCAGAAATCATTGCACAGATAAATTCAAAAACAGCGATGATTAATGATATTGTTTCTAAAACAGAATTGCTTTCACTCAATGCATCAATTGAATCTGCAAGAGCTGGAGAACATGGCAAAGGATTTGCCGTTGTTGCAGAAGAAGTTGGGGCGTTAGCAAAAATTAGTGGTAAATCAGCTAATGAAATTCAAGAATTAATTACAAAAAGCCAAGAACAGGTGAATAAAATTCTTGCCATCACAAAAGAAAGAATTGATGAAGGAAAATCTGTAACAACAGAAGCGCAATCTGCTTTTCAAAAAATTGCGGATTATATTTCTTCGATGACAAATGCAATATCACAAATATCTGATGCCACAAAAGAACAAGAGGTTGGTGTAAGACAAATTGCTGCATCAATGGGAGATATTGATAAAACGACCGTATATAGTAAAAATGCAGCAGAGACCAATTTAAACTCTGCAAATAAATTAGTTAATGAAAGTGTTAAACTTGATACAACAGCTAAAGAAATAGAAGTTTTAATTAAAGGGGATATATAGTTTATGCCAAAATTATTTTATAATTTTAAAAAAATAATTATAATTTTTACTTTTATTTTTCAAATAATTATTTATAGTCCTTTTGTTTATCCAGATGCCATTTCAGATATTCGCAAAAAAAATGAAGTTGTTTTTGGAATAAAAGACAATTTGGTGCCATTTGGTTACATAAACAAAACAGATAAAAAAACCAGAAAACTTGAGGGTTACGATATTGATTTTGCAAATGAAATCGCTAATAAATTAAATCTTAAAGCTGTTTTTAAACCTGTAAATTCATCGAATAGAATTCCATTATTATTAAAAAAAGATGTTGATATATTAATTTGTACTATGACAATTACAGAAAAAAGAAAAGAGGAAATTGATTTTAGTCATCAATATTTTGTTTCTAAACAAAAATTTTTAGTTCATAAGGAAACAGTGCATGAATTAAAAGATTTAGAAGGTAAAATTATTGTTACCTCAAAAGGCTCAACTGCTGAAACTAATACAAAAAAGTTTCTTCCAAAAGCAAAAGTTTTAGGTTTAGAAGATTATTCTCAAGCAGCACATGCACTTTATCTTGAAAAAGTATTTGCAATTACTACTGATGAGTCCGTTTTATCTGGTATTTTATCTAATATGAAAAGTAAATCTGATTTTGAAATCACAAAATTCGATATTTCTTCTGAGCCTTATGGGATTGGAGTAAGAAAAAATTCGGATGATTTATTAAGATTAATAAATGATACTTTAGAAGAAATGGAAAGAACGGGAAAGGCAAAAGAAATTTTTGATAAATGGTTTGGCCCTTCTTCATCTGTTCCATTAACAAGAGATTTTAAAATTGAACCAGCGAAATTAGGGTCTAGTAAAAATTAAAATTTACAATTGCCTGGTGTACGTGGAAAAGGAATTACATCACGAATATTACCCATTCCAGTAATCCACATAATTAATCTTTCCAAACCTAAACCAAATCCAGCATGAGGGACAGAACCAAAACGGCGTAAAGAAACATACCAGTCCATGTGTTCTGCATCTATTCCTTTTAATTTCATTCGTTTCTTTAAAATGTCTTCACGATCTTCTCTTTGACTACCACCAACAACTTCGCCAATTCCAGGCATTAAAACATCCATCGCTCGAACTGTTTTTCCATCGTCATTTAAATACATATAAAATGCTTTTTGTTCTTCAGGATAGTCATAAACAATTGTAGGTGATTTAAAGTGTTCTTCACAAAGGTAACGTTCATGTTCACTTTTTAAATCACATCCCCAAAACAAGGGATTTTCAAATTCTTTGCCGCATTTTTTCAAAATATCAATGGCCTCAGTATAACTTACACGAATAAATGGATTTTCTAAGGCCATTCTTAAGTATTGTCTTGTATCAATTTGATTTTTTTGAATACAAACATCAATGTCATCATGACAATTTTCTAAAATATCAGAGACAACATAACGAATCATATCTTGAGCAAGATTCATATTGTCTTCTATATCAGCAAAAGCAACTTCAGGTTCCACCATCCAAAACTCAGCAAGGTGTCTTGAGGTATTTGAATTTTCAGCGCGAAAGGTTGGACCAAAAGTATAAACTTTATTCATACCCATAGTTAACAACTCGCCTTCGAGTTGTCCCGTTACGCACAGCATTGAGGGTTCAGAAAAAAAGTCTTTTTCAAAATCTACTTTTCCGTCTTTTGTTTTTGGAACGTTAGCTAGATCAAAGTTTGTTACTTTAAATGATTCTCCTGCACCTTCTCCATCTGCTGTAGTAAGAAGTGGAGTATGAACGTAACAAAATCCTTTTTCAACAAAAAAGCGATGAATTGCAAAACTCACTCGACTACGAATTCTAAAAATACTGGAGAACGTAGAAGTTCTTGCACGCATATGTGCATTTTCACGTAAGTATTCCAATGTCATTTCTTTTTTTTGCAAAGGAAAAGTTTCTGGATCTGCAAATCCAAAAACCTCTATAGAAGAAGCCTGCATTTCATATTTTTGTCCTTTTCCCGGACTTAAAACGAGATTACCTTCTATTTTAAGAGAACAACCTGTTGTTAATTTTTCTACTTCTGCATAATTTGGTAAATTTGCATCTACAATTACTTGTAATGATTTAGCGCAAGTTCCATCATTAATTTCTAAAAATGAGAATTTCTTAGAACCTCTTTTGGTTCTGACCCATCCCGCTATTACTATTGTGGAGGGAGAAATGTTGTCCGCATGAATCTCGGAAATCTGGGTCAATCCAGAAAGTAAAGTTGCCATTGTTTCACCTTCAAATATTTAATAAAATCAGTTTGCTAATCATTATTAGGGTTTAAGTATTTTTGGTACTATATTTATAACCTACCCAAAGCTCACAGTATGTCACAAGCTTTGGATAAGCGCAATGTATTCTATTTTCACTGAAACGAATTATCTATCGTACTTATGAGTTTTATCTAAAACATTTGGGAGAATTACATTGACCTTCTTCAAATTTATAAATCATTTTAAGAAGATTTTTATCATTTTATTCTTTTTTATATCAAACAAATTCTGTTTTGCTCAAAATACAGGGACAAGACAAAATGAACGAAATAATGAGCGCTGGTCCCTTTCTACCTATTTTACGGAAAGAGCAAAATTAAAACAGTCCGATTTATTAATTCGATTTTATAGTGATGGATCTGGTAAAAATCGCCCCCGCATTGAACCTTTTGCCTATGGACTTTGGTACAATGGCTTATTAAGTGATGGAAGTACCTGGGAAGGCATAGGGTACGGAGGAAGTTTATACTTTAATAATTTTATTTCAGGTATTTTTAAAATACCCACTCCAAATATTGTGCCAGGAGTATTTGGAGAACATAGAGAAGAAATGTCTAGAAATATAAGTCGAATTGATTCCTATGGTCCCTCACTTCGTTTCTTTGGGCGCAATCAGCAAGACTCGGCCTTATTTATCAATTTAAAAAATACACAAAGAGATTTACAGGGACAATATTATGAAGAGTGGAATTGGGAAACAGCGGCTGTTATTTATATCGCTCAAAATATTCGTTTAGAAGGATCGTGGTTATTTTCAAATGACGACTGGCCTGCTTTTTCTTCGAATTATGCTAAACAAAGTGGATTTAAACTTGGTGGTGGGATTGAAATTGGTTTTTTTCGGGTTAGCGGTTTTTTTGAAAAAAATTCTTTTATTATTAAAAATCCAAATTATACTTTAAATCCAAATGCATTAAAATCTTTTGATGAAATTCGGCGCGTCATTCAAGTGGGTATATCAATTTAATATTGAAAATATTATAAATTACTCGAAATTCCTAACATGACAATTAAAGAACTTAAATCTGCAGATGGATAATTGGATTTAGAATCTATTATATTAATTGTATATTTTGCATTAAATGTTTTTTGATACACTGCTGTCAAACTAAATATAGAGTTTTTATCATTTTTATAAGCCACTCCCGATGTCACTCCATAAAAATCAGAATCTATAATACCTTCAGAACTCACATCTGTTCCCGCATATTTATTTGTAAAAAATCCCATCCTTAAAAAAATATTATCATATATATTTGTGTCAGAACCTAACGAAACATTTAATATAGGCTTTACACTAAAATAGTCAATATCAGAGTGAACTCCAGTATGATAATCTAAGTCTAAACCCAATAAAGAAACATTTAAAATTTGCCAAGCCATACCAAAACGAATTTCAAAAGGCATCTTTTTTAAAAAACTTTTATTATTAATAGAATTTTCTAAAAATCCATATTGATAAACTGGAGATCCATCGTCAGAATTAATAAAACCTGGGCCAAGTGGGGAACTATTAGCATCTGTAATTACGAAAGAACTTGTAGAATGTCCAAGAGCCTCTTTTATAATTGGGTATTTATAATTCAAACTAAGACCAATTGAAAAACTTTCAATCAATTTGTATAATACTCCAAAATTTAAGCTTACCCCTCTAATTAATGCTGAAGTATCAAATTCTCCTGATATTAATTTATAAACTTCGCCAGAATTAGTCTTAAATGGGCCTAACAATAAATTTAAAGTTTCTAGATTTTCTTCTTGATAATTAAAAAAACCTACAGACAATCCTAAACCTAAATTTGAAAATATTTTTTTAGAAATAGATACTGAATAATTAGATTCTTTTTGAGTTTCTCTCTTAATATAATTCATTTTATTTATTTCTAATGAATTATCACTATAAAGTAATTTACTACTACTATTAAAATTAAGTCTTCTAAAGTTATTTTCATTATCAGGGACATAAATACTAAAACCAATAAAATAATCTTCATCAAACATAGTCAATTTCATTGTATAGCCCAAAAATCCATTTAAAGAATCAAACGTCGTGTCGTTCAATTTATAATCTGTTGCGCCAAAAAAAGAATTAATTTTTAATGTATTGAAATAAAAACCACTTGTAGAAACACTAAGCTCCTTATCAGAAGAAAAAGCAATACCTCCTGGGTTATAATATATTCCAGACGCATCAGAAGATATGGCTGTATAAGCTCCGCCCATAGCGACAGCTCTATCTCCAATTAAAAAATCATTATAGTGATGCCAATCGCCAAAAATTTGAAAATGAATTAAGAAAAATATTATTATAAATAGGATTTTTAAATTATCTTTCCAATTTGTATTTAAATAATAAAATATTTTCAATTTAATTCCTTAAAATCTATATTTTTTAATTTTACCTTAATTTTATTAGGAAATATTTTCATTGTCATTTAAATTTAATTTTTTATAAATAACTTGTCATTCCAATAAGAAATGAATACGAATAACAATCTACTGATGGGTATTTTCCCTGAGAGGCAAATGCAGTAGTTGAATAAGATGCATTAAACGATTTTTGATATATTGCAGCAAAGCTAAATGTTGATTTATTATAGTCTATTGCAAGACCAGCAGTTACTCCTCTATAATCCGAATTTATAATTTCTTCTGGTTCCGTTTTTGCACCTGCCCAGTTGTTTGTAAATAAGCCAAATCGAAAAGTTAAATTTTCTATAATTTTTAATTGAGATCCAAAGGAATAATTTACAATTTGCTTGAGACCCAAAAAATCTAAATCCGAATGAATTCCTGTATAATAAATTAAATCAAAAGAAAGTAATATTTTCCTTGTCATTATAGATTTTTAATACTTGTTTGATAAAGCATATTCCAATCATTCATATAATTTTCTACTAAAGAAGATTGGTTATAAAAAACCATAATATTATTACACTGCTCATTTTCTGCCGAAGTTGTATAATTAAAACTTCCAAAATCCAAAGTACTGTTATCTATAATCATATATTTATTATGCATAATACTAAATTTTTTATTTAAACTTATATTTGCACCTGCATTCATTAGATCCTGAACAGCATCATTATTTAAATTTGCTTTGTAATCTAACACAATATTTAATTGAACACCGTTATTTTGTCTATTTTTAAGCGCATTCAGTATATCTGAGTCTGTAAAGTCATAAGCTGCCATATAAATATTGTTTTTAGCTTGCTTAATAGTTTGAATAATAATTGTTTTGGCAGAAGGAGAAGAAGTTATATAATTACATGCATTAGAAAATGCAATTTCAACCACTCCTTTTTGAATTTGAAAAGTAGATAAACCTGAAATAGGAAATTTAGTAACATTTTCCTTGATAAAAGAAAAATTTAAACTTTTAGATTTTGAATTTGGAATTTTTTTAGAATTTGAAAATAATCTTTCAAAATTATTTGTATAAAGTTTTGCTATTGCAGGCTGATTTTCAATGAATAAAGCATTTTCTGCGTTTCTTTTATCTGCATTATTTGAATAATTAAAACTTCCTGTTTGAACTGATTTATTATCAATTATAATATATTTATTATGCATAATTTTAAATTCATTATTTAATACCACAGGAATATTAGCATCTAATAATGCTTGAACATCGGAACCATTTCCATTTGCTGACTTTGCATCTACAACAACGCGCACATTCACACCACGCTGATGAGCATCTACAAGTGCATTAAAAATATCATCACTCGTAATAACAAAAGCAGCTAAATTGATACTTGATTGGGCTTCATTTATAGCCTTTAAAATAACATCAATAGCACCTAAATTTGGACTAAATCCTAAACTCGCATTTTGGTTTGACAGTTTTACAGGTATGGCATTTAAAGAAAAAGGAGCGGACATAACAACAGAAACAAAAAAAATACGAAAGCAATTTTTATGCATATTTCCCTCTATAAATTATATTTGTTGAGAGAAATACTAACAATGGAAGTTTTGAATTGCAAATTTTTTTTTATAATAAGATTTTTCAAATTACATTTTTTAATTCGAGTTTAGAACACTCCATAATAATTCTATCTGGCATCTTTTCTAAAGGTAACACCTCATCAATAGCCCCCTTTGCTATTGCTTTCTTAGGCATACCAAAAACAACGCATGATTTTTCATCTTGAGCTATATTAAAACTCCCTGCTTTTTTCATTTCATACAATCCCTCAGCCCCATCTCCTCCCATACCAGTTAATATGATTCCCATGCCATGTTTTCCAACATTTCTAGCCATAGAAGAAAACAAAGGATTTGCTGATGGTCTTACACCGTGAATTAATGGCCCCTCTTTTAAACGAATAAAGTAACTATTTTGAATACGAATGATTTCCATATGAATATCCCCAGGAGCAAGCAATGCCCTACCAGGTAAAACTTCATCATTATTTTGTGCTAATTTTAATTCAAATTGGCAAACTCTTGCTAAAGATTCAGCAAAACTTAATAAAAATTCTTTTGGCATGTGTTGCACAATTAATATTCCAGGAATATTTGATGGTAATTTAGATAATAAATTTCTTAAAGCTTCCGTTCCACCAGTTGAAGCTGCTATAGAAATTATTTTAATTTTTTGATTTTTTGTTATTTCAGGAAGAGGTTCTATTGCAATTTGTTTAACTATAGGTTTAATTTCAATTTTATTATTTAAAATAGCTCTAGCAGCGACTCTTACTTTAGTTATTAGACTATGAGCAACTGGCTCTATATTTAAACCTGGAGATATAACTTGTTTTGGAAAAATATCAATAGCACCAAGAGAAAATGCTTTTATTGCATTTTCTGAATTTTCTTTTGCAAAACTGCTAATTATGATGGTTGGTGTCGGATAAATTTTCATCATTTTTTCAAGGAATGTCAATCCATCCATTTTAGGCATATGAAGATCTAATGTAACAACATCGGGTTTGAGTTTTTCTAACATTTCAAGAGCAACAAATGAATCTTCTAAAGCACCAACAACTTCTATAGATTTATCAAAAGAAAGTAAACTTGTAATAAATTTACGTATAGAAATAGAATCATCAACAATTAAAACTTTTATTTTTTTCTTTATAAGGGTTTTATTTTTCAAAAAATCCTCAGTTCATTTTAAACATAATTCTTCCTTCATAAGAATACAAAATATCTTCTTAACAATATTAGGCAAAAAATTACGATAGTAAAGGAGCTGACGATCACACTAGCAGGGTGCTAATTCTTTCTTATTGTTTTGAAGCTTTTGGTTCATTTGATTTTTATCATAATAAACTTCCATTAAGGTAAGTGCCCAAGAAGGAGCGCAAACTCCAGTTTGAGAACGATCTTTATGAATGAAAGCTTCGGTTATGGTATTCTTGTTACGTTTGCCGCTGGCAATTTCTACAGAGGTCCCAACAATATTGCGAATCATATTTTTTAAAAAACCGTCTCCCCAGATATCTATAATTAACATTTCTGGATAAATAGGATGAGTCCATGCATCTATTTTAAAAATTTGGCGAACCGTTGTTTTAGCGGAACAATCCGAAGCACGAAAAGCCGCAAAATCGTGTTCTCCTTCAAATTGAGACAAATATATTTTAACATCCTCTAAAGATAATTTTGAGCGAACATGCCAGCATCTTTTTGTAAGAATCGCATGCTCAGAAAAACCATACCAAATTAAATAGCGATAATGTTTTCCAATAGATTGAAACCGGGAATGAAAATTAGAATCAACAAATTCAGCATGGTAAACAGAGATATCGAGTGCTAAATTTGCGTGTAATATTCCATTAAATCCTTTAATAATTCTTTCTGCAGTTAATTGTGTCACAGTATGAAAATTCAAAACATAATGCTGAGCATGGACTCCGGCATCCAATCGACTACACCCACATAAAGTAACAGTTTCATTTGTTAATATTTCCCATGCCTTATTCAAGGCTTCTTGAACAGTAAATACATTGGGTTGATATTGATAACCATGAAACTTTTCACCATTCCAAGAAACAATTAATTTTAAATTTCGATATTCCTTAGTTTCCATTTAAACATCACCTGAAAGCAATATGATTTGTTCTTTTAAAATATTCATTTTATCACGTAGTTCTGCAGCAAGTTCAAATTCCATCCTTTGTGATGCTTTTTGCATTTCTTTATAAAGCTTTTGAACATGCTTCTCTAATTTTTTAGGATCTTTTAATATTTTCATATCTCCTAAATATGACACAGCTTGCATAAGTTTTTCTTGATAATTATCACCATAATCTAAATTATAAATTTTTCGAAGATCTTCTGGTATTTTTTTCAAAATTGTTTGAGGAGTTATGTTATTTATTTGGTTAAATTCATCTTGCTTTATTCTTCTTCGATTTGTTTCTTCAAGACAATATTTAATACTATCAGTTTCTTTATCTGCATATAAAATAACGCGTCCATTTATATTACGAGCAGCTCTTCCAACCGTTTGTATTAAACTTGTTCTACTGCGAAGAAATCCTTCTTTATCAGCATCTAAAATGGCAACTAAGGCAACTTCTGGAAGATCTAATCCTTCTCTTAATAAATTAATACCCACAAGAACATCAAAAATACCAAGACGTAAATCTCGTAAAATTTCTACACGTTCAATACTATGAATTTCAGAATGAAGATATTTTATTTTAATATTAAAATCTGCAAAATAAGAAGTTATATTTTCAGCCATTTTTTTAGTTAAAGTTGTTACTAAAACTCGTGATTTTTTTGCTATTGTTTCTTTAATTTCATATAAAAGATCGTCAATTTGCCCCTTTGCAGGTTTTACTTCAATAATGGGATCAATTAAACCTGTTGGACGAATAATTTGTTCTACAATTTCGTTACTTGCATGCTCTAATTCATATTTAGCAGGAGTTGCAGAAACATAAATAGTTTGACCCATTCGTAATTTAAATTCATCAAAATTTAAAGGACGGTTATCTAAAGCAGAAGGCAAACGAAATCCATATTGAACCAATGTTTCTTTACGAGCACGATCTCCACGATACATCCCCCCAATTTGAGGAACAGTAACATGGCTTTCATCAATAACAAGTAAATAATCTTTTGGAAAATAATCTAATAATGTTGAAGGAGGATCTCCAGGACTTCTTCCATCAAGGTAACGAGAATAATTTTCAACACCTTGACAGTAACCTATTTCTCGGATCATTTCTATGTCATGTAATGTTCTTTGTTCTACCCGGTGTGCTTCTATTAATTTTCCTTGAGCTTTAAATTCTTCCATTTTTATTAATAAATCTTTAGTAATATTAGAAACTATTTCCTCTATTTTTTCATTATCTAGGACATAGTGAGAGGCAGGATAAATACTTACTTTATGAATTTTATCTAAAATAGTTCCACGGAGAGCATCAATAGTAGCAATCTTTTCTATTTCGTCCGCCCAAAATTGAACACGGACTGCTTTTTCATTTTCATATGCGGGAATCACTTCAACAATGTCACCACGAACTCTAAATTTACCTCGTTCCAATGAAATATCATTTCTACTGTATTGAATAGCTAATAATTGGCGGATAAAATCGTCACGAGAAAGTTTACTTCCTTGCTCTAACAAAATTCGTGAATTTAAATAAGCATCGGGAGCTCCAAGCCCATAAATACAGCTAACGGAGCTTACAATAATGACATCCCGTCTTTCAAATAATGACTTTGTTGCGCTATGGCGCATTTTATCAATGTCATCATTTATCGATGCGGTTTTATCTATAAAGGTATCCGTACTAGGTACATAGGCTTCAGGCTGATAATAATCATAATAACTTACAAAATATTCGACTGAATTATTTGGAAAAAGCTCTTTAAATTCTTGGAATAATTGTGCTGCTAATGTTTTATTATGAGCAATTACTAACGTAGGACGCTGCGTTTTCGCAATGACATTCGCTATGGTAAATGTTTTTCCAGAGCCTGTTACCCCAAGTAATATTTGTTCAGAAACCCCATTATTTAAACCTTCAATTAATTTATGAATTGCCTGAGGCTGATCTCCCATAGGCTCCATGGGCCATTCTGTTTGGAATTTTTCATCAACCATAAATTTCCTTTTTTTATCTCATTTAGAAGCTTGTTTTATCATATTTGCAACTACTTCAGACCAATATGGATTTGAATTTAAAGAAGGTACTAGTTTTAAATCTTCACCACCTAATGACAACCATTGTTCCTTTGCTCTTATTTGAATTTCTTCAAGAGTCTCTAAACAATCTGCAACAAAAGCCGGACACATTACGGCTATTCTTTTAAACCCTTTTTTAGCAATATCAGGTAACACGAGATCGGTATAAGGCTTAATCCAAGGGCTTCTGCCCAAGCGAGATTGAAAAGAAGTTACAAAAGTATCTTTTTTCAATTGCATTTTATTTGCAATAGATCTTGTCGTATCATAACATTGTGCACGATAACAATAAAAATTTTCATTGCAAATTTCATTGCAACAGCTTTCTTTTTGCAAACAATGTCTTCCGTCAGATAAATCTGATTTTACAATATGTCTTTCTGGTAAGCCATGATAACTAAACAAAGTAAAATCTGGTTTAAATTCTCTCATAATATCTTTATAAATAATGGAAAAACTCTCAATAAATCCAGGATTATTATAAAATGGAGGCATATAAATAAGCTGCGGAACATTCCACATAGAATTTGCTATTTTTCCTACTTTTTCAAATACAGTTCCTGTTGCAGCAGATGAATATTGAGGAAACAAAGGAAAAACAATAATTTTATGTGCTCCATTTTCAACTAACTTATGAATGGCTTTTTCAAGGGATGGGTTTTGATAACGCATACAAAATTCAACCAAATAATTTTCTCCTAATAATTGAGAAACATTTTTAGCTAAATTGGAACTATGGTACATGAGAGGAGATCCTTCAGGTAACCACACCGTTTTATAAGCATGAGACGATTTTGAACTTCGAAAAGGTAAAATAATCAAACGCAACAAAAGAAAACGAGCTAAAGCAGGTATATCAATGACACGCGGATCAGACAAAAATTCTTTTAAGTAGCGTCTGACATCGGGAGTTTCAGGAGAATCAGGTGTCCCCACATTGACTAATAAAACACCAATTCTATTGTTTAATTTCATTTTAAATTCCATTTTTTTAAAAATAATCACACAGAATTCTTGTTCTATAAAAATAGGCAAGAATCAAACATATAGGAAAAACAGTAGCCCTCTTTCCATAAAAATTGAATTATCATGACTTATTAAAGGTTACCACCGAATCCAGCAGGTTTAAAAATGTTTTCCATACGAAATCGATTTTTAATTACCATGTGTTTTTTAATTGCACTTGCCTCAAGCGTTTGTCTTACATTTGGAGCATGGCTTTTATTTATTCAATTAAAAAATTCGTCGTTAAAGCTTTTAAATTCTGCAAAAGAAACGCTACAATCATCCATTGAATATGAATTTTTAAAATTAGGAAGTGATACTAAAATACTTGCTAGCTTAAGTGATTTTATTAAAGAAATCGAATCAAGACAAAATTTTGCAGTATTAAAAATTGCTGAAAAATTTCAAAATGAGTCTGAGCTTTCGGAAGTTTCAAGTTATGATAATGATGGAAATCCAATTTCATTAGGTGGTGATAAAAAAAATACACAATTTATCAATTTTTTTTCGGATTCAAATAATAAACCATTATTTGATGGATTTAAAGGCGCTTTAAATGGAAAATCTAATTCTAATTTATTTGTAAACTCTCATGTAAAAATAATCAATATATCTCCCATTATTTCAGCAAAACAGAAAGTTTGTGGTATTTTATCTACATCAATTTCCTTAGATAATAAGTTTTTAGAAAAAACAGCAAGACTAACTGG
This sequence comes from Silvanigrella paludirubra, assembly GCF_009208775.1. Classification (NCBI taxonomy): domain Bacteria; kingdom Pseudomonadati; phylum Bdellovibrionota; class Oligoflexia; order Silvanigrellales; family Silvanigrellaceae; genus Silvanigrella; species Silvanigrella paludirubra. The sequence continues at coordinate 800,598 of NZ_WFLM01000001.1, forward strand.
TGTTGATATTTCCTTTATTTCAAAAGATAAATTGATTTCAAGTTCAATTGACGATGTAAATGAAAAAAATATTATAACAAAAGAATTTGAAATGAATAAAATAACAAATAATGAAAAAGATAAATCTTGGGTGTCAAATAATTCTTACTACTTACTATTCCAAATAAAAAGTAAATCAACGGATAATAAATTATATTCTCTTTTATCTATTTCAAATAAAGAAAATGTCTATGTCTTTGATAGTGTAAAAAGATTTATTATTTTGTTTGGTATTTTTATCATTATTATCTCATTGATTGTATCTACATTTATAGCATCAGGAATTACAAAGGGGATAAAAAAACTAGAAAAAAATGCGGCAGCACTTGCTTCTGGAAAACTCGATGTTTTAATTGATACAAGAAGCAAAGATGAAATTGGAATGCTAGCAAAAAGCTTTGATACGATGCGCAAATCGGTAAAACAGCTTATTTTTAATTTAAATGAAACAAATACTTCATATCAAAGATTCATTCCTAAAGAATTTATTGATATTTTAAACAAAGATGACATAAAAAGAGTAAAATTAGGGGACTATCTTGAGCTAAATATGACGGTTTTATTTTCTGATATTCGTGATTTTACTTCGATGTCTGAAAATTTAACTCCTAAAGAAAATTTTGAATTCATCAATTCTTTTTTAAAATTTATTGCTCCTATCATCAAAAAACAAGGAGGTTTTATTGACAAATATATAGGAGATGGAATTATGGCCCTTTTTCCAAATGAAAGTTACAACGCAATTTTAGCATCTAGAGAAATTGTTAATGAATTAAAAAATTGGAATGAATCAAGAGTTTTAAATAATAAAATTCCTTTAAAAATTGGGATTGGTTTAAATTCGGGAAAAGTGATTATTGGAATTATTGGAGAAGAGAAAAGAATGGATGCCACTGTTATTGGTGATACTGTTAATATAGCTTCACGCGTAGAAAGCATGACAAAAACTTTAAACTGTTCCATATTAATGACAGAAAAAACATATCATTTATTAACTGAAGAACAAAAGCAAAATATGGAAAATATGGGAGAACATAAGGTAAAAGGAAAAGCAGAAAGTTTAATGTTATATAAAATAGATTAAGGATTTATTATTAAAGATTTTTTGATTTGAATATCTTTAAAAACACGATACATTAAAATTAAGCTTGTAATTGATAAGAATATTTCAAAAATAACACCAACAATGAGCTCGTTTTGAATTAAAATAGTTAGAATAATAAAAGGTATTATGAACAAAACAAAAAGCAAATTATTTAAAACAAAACTAATACTAATATATTTTCCTAAAAAATCTTTTTCTTTAGAATTTCCATTTACTTGATAACATAAAATAATAGAAAAAAGCATGCATAAAAAGTAAATTGATATTGAAAACCATTCATAGCGATTTCTATGGACATATTCTAATTGTATAAGATTATAAATTAAAAAATATTCTATAAAATTTCCTAAATAATAATATAATTTATCTTTTTCAGACAATTGATTTGATATTATTTGCTTTTTAAGTTTTTTAATATTCAAAAAATACATATTATACACCTTTTTAAATAAAATAAATGACAAGAATTGAATTACATTTTTTTATTAAAGATATCAATTAATTTTTGAATTAATTTTTATATAATATAAGTTATTTTTACATATTTTTTAGAATATTTTTTTAATTTAATTTTAAAAACGCGAAAACCAAAGACTAGATTTTAAAATTATTTTTGGTAATCTATTTCAAATCAATATGATTAAAATTTAAAATTATGAATTATTTTTAAATTTTAATCATATTGATTTAATTTTATTTCTATAATAATAAAATGGAATGTTAAAATTGATTTTTTTAACAAATGTTTACAAAATATTATAAAGGATTGATTATGAAATTAGCATCTTTTATCGCTTTGGGTTCCGTTCTATTTTTTGCTTCATGCGGAAACAAGAGTCAAGATAAACAGACTACAATGGATTCTTCTCAAAAAGCGAAAGAATATGAAACAATTAAAGAAGGCACACTTACAAATGGTGTCGATCTTCACAAAGCGATTCGTGGAACTACATGGGCTCTGACCTCTTCTTTAAATAGTAAAAAAGAACACATTTCAGACGCAAAAAAAACTGTTCTAACTTTTGAAAATGACAAAAGTGTTTTAAAAATTGAAAATAGCAATGGCGGTGATTTTGAATATTGCAAAATCAAAACAGGTGGCAAATATATTATTCAAACAACAGATAAGTCCGATGAGTTTTCTATTGTAGATAGCAATGAAAGTTGCGCTGGAATATTAGGCATTAAAAAACGTTTTCCATTTGCTGTCATTAAAATTGATAGCAACAACGACAAAAAAACCATTTCACTAACAAGAAAGGTTTATACAAAGTTTCACGCAACCGGCGATTTAATGGGCATTGAGTCTGAATACACTCAATATGAAACATATACAAAAAAATAATTTGAATGAATCCCTTCTTATCCAATTTAGATAACTTCATTCTATCTTAAGAATGAATCCTAAATTGGATTTTTATTTTTTTTAAAACTTAAAATCACTCTTAAATAAACAAAAAAATAATCACAAGTTTAAATTTTTTTGTCTAAAAAAAATGAAGAAGTGAATTTTTTTACGAATTTAAAATATAATTACATATTTTTTAGATATTATTCACCTTTTCTTTGTGTACAAAATATATCAATTTATAATATTCATTCGTATATTTATCTAAAAAAAATGTTTTTTATAAATAATAAATAATTATTATTATTTTTTAGGGCTTTACAATTGACAGTAAATATTATATTTCATAAATAGAAAAAGAATAATAATCTCATTCGTGATTTTTTATTTAAATCAAATTATAAATATTTTTTTTAGGAAACTTATATGAAAAATGTTTTTACTTATTCCTTAATCGGAATCTCTTTAAGCCTTATTTCTTGTAGTAAAAATAATTCACCAAAAAAAAATGCAAACGAAACTGCAGAATTTACTCCTGTTGAAGATAATACACCTCCTAGTACTCCAGCTGATGGGAATAAAGATAAACCAATTAATGAAGATAATAAGCCTGATGCAAAAGATGGGGGTTATGCGCCTAAAAGTAAATTAAATGGAATTTATGCTGCTAAATATATAAGAGATGGTTCTGATTTTGTGCTTTATAAATTTACAGAAAATATTTTTCTACAATGTCAAGGAAAATATAATCAAAAATTTATAAAATCTAAACCTTTTTCCTTAACCTGGTATGGAGATGGTAGATTTTTACTAACTTTAGATGAATTTTTTAATACATCATATGAAATTGCAAAAGAAGAAGTTATAGGAGATGAAAAAATTATCACAATTAATTTTTCAGAAAATTCACATGAGTATAGAAATACAATAACTAATAATCTAAAAATAATTAAAAATCATGAAGAAATATTAAAAGAATGTAATTTTTTATAAAATTAATATTCAAAATTTTAATCCTACTTATATAAGACAAATGAAATGAAAATAACGACATTAATTCTTCTAAATTTTACATTAGTTTTAACATCATGTGGAAATAAAGGGGATGATAAAAAATCTGATTCTTCTAATTCCTCTGCTAAAGACTCAAGAGATATTCTTAAAGAAGGTACAATAATTAATGATAATATTGACCTAAAAATGAAAATTCGAGGAACTTCATGGACACTCTCCAAAACTGTGGATCATGAAAATAAAGAAGTTAAAAATAATAATGAAACAGAACTATCTTTTGAAAAAGACAATGATGTATTAAATATTAAAAATACCAATGGGAATGTCTTTTTATGTGGAATTGCTTATGGTGGTAAATATGTTATTGTAAAATCATCCGTTCCTAATGAATATTTAATACAAGATTTCAATCATAGTTGTGCTTTAAATACAGATGACGGAAAAACAATTCCTTCTATGGCTATTATAAAAATAAATCAGGATAATTCTATTTCCATATATCGCGAAATTATGACTGATTATAAATTCGCTAAAGGTAAATTTAGCCCATCTGTGATTCAAACAGAGACTTACATTAAAAAGCAAATAATACAATGATATTATTACACTAAAAGAACAGGATTATTCTTTTATTTTATAGTATAAAAAAATTCAAAAAAAGCTTTATTTCAATTTTTTTATTTGTCAAATTATTTTACAACTCCTGTTAATACACTAATAATACTGGATTATATTATTTTTAAAGTCATTTTTTATTGTAATTATTAGAGACATTTCTCATTATTATTATTAATTCATAATTTATAGATTATATAATCAATAATTTTCAGGATGAAATTTAGGTAATATTTTTTTAATTTATTCAAAGGTTTAATAACAATGGGATTTAGGTTAAAAGTCGAAAGTAACATATTGGTAAAATCATGTAAAAATTTTCAAATAATAAGTTTTGATCAAGGAAAGTTCATAGATAACAGCACTTTATACGATAAAAATAAAGACGGAATATGCCTTGGATTATGCTCTTTATTTTCAATTTATCTCCTTATAAAAGAAAAAAATTATTTAAATTCAAAAGATTACATAACTAAATTTGTTAATAATATTTATAAAGATGACTTTTCTAAACTAGTTAATAAAATACATAAAATTCAAACTAAATCCATAAAAATATGCGATCAAGACATTGAATATTATAACGAGAATAAAGAGTTATTTCAAAAAGGTGCCTTACTTAATTCAATTTCTATTAATTCAGAGTTAAATAATCCTAATATAAAACATAATATAATTCATTATTTTCGAAAAAAATTAATTGAGGGAAATACATTAGTAGAAGAACATTTGAAACCTGCGAAAGGAAAATGGGAGTTAAACAAAATAGGAATGTCTACTGAAACAAATATCATTGATGTTATTAATAATTTATCAGATATCATTGAGAAAAAAATTCTTAATTCAAATAATAATGAAAATTTTACTCTTTTAATATTACCAAGTCACGCAGTTTGCCTTAATTATTATAAATCAATACAGACAAATTATTATCATTTTATTTTCTTTGATCCTAATTTTGGTTTTTACAAATTTGAATCAAAAGATCAAAAAGGGATTCCAAACAGTTTAATAGCTTTTTTATCAAATATTTTATGCTATTATTGTCTTGATGAAGATGGATATGAAAAAAAATCAAACTTAGTTTGTTTTTATGACTTTAATTATGTAAAAAAATAAATAAATTCAAATTCCAAACCTGTTCTCTTTACTCTGTTACAAAAAAATTATTAATTTATATTTTTACTCATTTCTTTATTTAAACAAAAGAGATATTTTAAAATTATTCAATCAATAAAACTTCAGATGTTTTATAAGAATCATTTAAAAACTCGTAAATTTTATAGCCATAACTTTTAATAATATCTTCATTTTCGTTTGAGCCACCTTTTTTAAATAAAGCAAAAGAAGAAAAACCAGTTTCTAATTTCGTATTCTCTCCTATTTCAATAGAATAATGATTATGAACATGACCCGTAATGATCAATTTAATTTGATTATTTGTCTTAATATAATCTATCCATTTTGAAGCATTTAAAATAGGACAATCATCAATTAAAGGCGTTCCAACAAAAATAGGATGGTGATGCACTACAGCCCCAATGTTAAATTTTTTTTCCTTATATTTATTTATTATATTCTCAAATTTCTGAATTTGAGAGTCCGATAAAAATCCAAAATCTTTTCCTTCTAAACAAGAATCCAGTCCAATAAATAGCCAATTATCAAGAATCAATTCATTTAAGGGAACAAAGTATTTACTTTTTGAAAAAGCGGAAATTAAATTATTTTTTGAATCATGATTTCCATTTATGAAATAAATTTTTTTGTTAAACTTTTCTAATAAGTTCAAAACATAATCATAGGATTCTATACTTCCATCATCTGAAATATCACCTGTCAAAAAGAATGAATTAAAATCTATTTTAGAATTTAAAATTGATTTTAAAGTCAGCTCAAAACCATTTCTTGGGTCAATTCCATAATGAAAAGAATTTGGACTTTTTTTTATATGTAAATCTGAAATTTGAATTATTTTCATATTTCTTTCAATTTTTAAGTCATTATTTTAAATAAAAATCAGCAATGTTAAAATAAAAAACATTCAGAATTAAATATATCATCTATCTTAAAAAAAATAAATCTACATGGAAAATATCTCCCAAAATAAATTTTTATTTAGAAAAATAAACCACTCAAAATTTAATAGCTAGATACAAAATAATGAAAAATCCTCTTTTGTAAAATTATATTTACATATAATTTCTTATATTTATAATTTCCAAATTTATCCAATTAACCCAGAAGTATATAATATTATTTATATTATTTTATCTTAAACAAACACATCCATAAATTTACAAAATAGATTGCCAAAATGTAAATATAAAGTAAAATGAGGAATTGGATTTTCATATTTTAAATGAAAACAATATATATAAACTATTCATTTTCCTAATAAAACCCTATTTATTAAGGATTATTATGAATAATATTTTTTTTGATTTTATTATAGATTACGCAAAGCATAAAAAAAGCCCTTTTGATTCCGAATATGAAATATTAATTTTTGAATTACAGGCTCTTTGTGGTTCCGATTTATCAAATAAACCAAATAGTTACTATAAGAAAAAGGAAGACAAATCCTTATTTAAAAATTTTCTTTCAAAACATTTCAAAATAAAAAGTAAAAATGAAAAATATATAAATGATACAACTGCAATTTCAAATTTATTCGGTTCTAAATCCGCATTAAGAGGAGTTGATGAATACACAGGTGAAATTGAATATCGTGACTATATTAATAACATGGATCCATATCAAATAGAAAAATTAATGAAAGAAAAGCCACCTGAATATCATACAAACAATATTGATTATTTATCTCAAAATAAAATTATGGGTTCTTTTCTTAGATTTTTTAATGTTAAAGGAAAAATTTCTTCTAATAAACTCATATTAAATATTTTAGATAATAAAATTGCACAAAGATTAATACTGAATAGCAACTCAACAACAAGAGAATTTATACCAAAGTGTTTTATTTTTCAGTTAGACTCAATTAAAAAAACAGAAGATAGAATTAAGGTAATGGATGAATTACTTACTCATTTTAACACAGAAGATGATATTATTTTTAAAATTGATGAATGTCTTGGAAAAGGAAACTTCTTTACTAGTCTTAAAAGGTTAAGAGCCGCAAAACAAATCTTAAATGGTAGTGAATATTCTAGATTGGCTATTTCTTTTTTTCAAAACGAGTATTTTAGTAAATATTCTGGAAATATGAGCCAACTCGTACTTGTTGAAGCTATTAGCAATTTAGCATCTATTTCTAGAGATCCATCTAAAAATTCTGCTAATGTCTATAGAGCAGCTTTGGTATATCATAAAGAAAATAACAAAGTTATATTATTTAATGCGATTAATATTCATCTCGATAAAACGGATAAAACAGAAGCGGACTCTCATAAATGGAATACCTCACAACACTTCGCTCTAAAAGAGCCTCGAATTTTAAATCGTTTCGCTAAAAAAGGAGCTTCTTACAAAGACGACGGAGAAACTTCTGATTATAAATATGAAATTTTACCTTTAGATCCTGAAAAAGCAAAAAGAAATACAAATCTTTTAGAGTATAAAAAAGATTTGTATTATAAGTTTTTCAAAATTGCGAATATTTTAGGTGAATATAAAACAGAAGAATTCATGGAGAAACTTTGTCAAGATTTTGTTCAAACAAATAAAATGGGAAAAATTTATATATCTAATATAGATGGAAAATATATTAATTTAATCGATATTTTAGAAAGATTTTATTCATTTGATGATACCTTGCCAAGATGATTTACATAATAAAATTATCAAAAACATTAAGTGAATCAATAAAATTTAATTGATCAATTTTATTTTTTTAACTTGGACATTTATAAGCAATACCTTGCTGTGTCACAGTTGAGGTTGAGCCCCCATTTTTTCCTGTACTCATCCCAACTTGATGGTTTTGAACAACAACATGTGTTGCTCCTTTAAGAGCCGCTTTATTTCTAAGATCATTCGAAGCATATTCCATTAAAGATTCATCAGAAATCCATGTACCTCCAAATACCCCTCCCCCTTTTCCAAAAACAGGCCCCAAATTTTTACAATCTTTTCTATCCAATGCTGTAATAACTTCAATGTTTGAGCCTTCATTACTTAATTTTGCTGTTGAACAACCTTGTATAAGCGCTAAAACAGAAATCGTTCCTAAACATTTTTTTAAATATTTTTTCATTTATCTCTCTTTGTAAAATAAAAAATCTCTTTTCAAAACGATTCTAATTATAAAATTTGAAAAATAATGTCAATAAATTTTAAATTATTATAAATTTAAAATATAAAACTTCATAAATTATAGATATTCATATTTAATAAAATATAAAATAGATATTTTTTTATATTTCAAATTTTAGATTATAGAATTTGTTGAAAATTTTTTCATTTTCATATAAAGATAGTTCAGGAGTTTTTTATGAAAAATTTTATTTATTTATTCGTTACTTTGAATACTTGTATTTTATTTTCCTGTTCTAAGGAAACAAATGATGTAAATAACGCTAGCAGTGAAAATAAATCCTATTTTTTTAACTGGTCGTGCGTGGGTTCTTCTATTGGTTCCTCTGTTTGCAGTAAAAATTCCGTAAAAGAAACAGGATCGGCAGGACCCTTTTGTACGTTTGCTTCTTGCCAAGAATGGGAAAAGACAAATATGAATACAAAATCATCCTCTCTCTCTTCAAACAAAGGAATTCAAAAAGATTCTAGCTCTTATTCCTCTTCTTGTAGTCAGTCTGCTTCGTATGAGATTTATTATCAACCAACAACGGGTTCTTGTATGTAGTAAAAATAATTTCTTATTTATATAATTCAGATTATAAAATTAATTTTATTTTAGTTAAATATTTAAAAATAAGATTAGCCATTGGCTGCAGAAATATTATCTACACTCTTTGAAGTTCTTTCTTGTCTCGATTGATTATTTTCACCATCCGAAGAACTTCCACTTGCAAACTCATTATTTTCAAAACAAACTTTTAAAACGTCATCCAGCTTTGTAACAAAACGGACATCAATTCTTCTGCGAATGGTTAAAGGAAGTTCAGAAAAAGAGCCTCTATTTTTGTCTGGCAAACAAACTTTTCGAATGCCTGCTCTTAATGCAGCTAAAACTTTTTCACGCACACCGCCAATGGGTAAAACCCTACCATGTAAAGTAATTTCACCTGTTACGGCAACATCTTGGCTTACGTATTGATTTGTAAATGCTGAAACTAAAGCAACTGCAATTGCGATTCCAGCACTTGGTCCATCTTTAGGAATGGCACCTGCTGGAACGTGTAAGTGAATATCTTGTGTTGTAAATTTATCAGCATCAATTTTTAAATCTTTAGCAAGAGCACGAACGCAAGTTAATGCTGTTTGAGCAGACTCTTTCATAACATCGCCCAATTGACCTGTTAAAATTAACTTTCCATTTCCATTCATTAAAGTAACTTCAAGTTCTAAAATCTCACCACCAGCTTGTGTATAGGCTAGACCAACTCCAACCCCAATTCTCTTTTTATAAATATCGTGATCATCACTAAAGTAACGTTCTTCGCCAAGCAATTCTTTAGCAATTTTTGGTGTTACTTTAACTAGTTTGCGATCTTTTCCTTTTTCATCATTTTCCGCAATATATCTTGCTAACTTCCTAGTTATGGTTGCAATATGTTTTTCTAAACTGCGCAACCCCGATTCTCTGGTATAAGAATTAATAACTAAATTTACAGCCGTATCTTGAAATTGAACAAGATCTGGGTTTAGACCATTTTGTCCTATTACTTTTGGAATAATATATTGTCTTGTTATTTCAGATTTTTCTTCTTCACTATAACCACTCACTTCGATTATTTCGAGTCTGTCACGTAAAGCAGCGGGAATGGTATCTAGCCGATTGGCATTGGCAAGAAAAATAATTTGGCTTAAATCAAACGGAACAGAGATATAATGATCCGAAAAAGAATGATTTTGCTCTGGATCTAAAACTTCTAATAAAGCACTTGCAGGGTCACCTTTGTAATCAGCTCCTAATTTATCTATTTCATCGAGCATCATAACAGGATTTCGGGTTCCGACCGTTTTTAACGTTTGAATAATGCGTCCGGGCATGGCTCCAACATAAGTTCTGCGATGTCCTCTAATTTCAGCTTCATCACGAACCCCACCCAAACTAATGCGGACAAATTTCCTTCCAAGAGCTCTTGCAATACTTCTTCCTAAACTTGTTTTTCCGACTCCTGGTGGACCGACAAAACATAAAATAGGACCTTTTAAATCGGGATTTAATTTTTTTACGGCAATATATTCTAATATTCTATCTTTTATTTTTTCTAGCCCATAGTGATCTTCATCTAATATTTTTTTACAATGAGACATTTCAATTTTAGAATCACTAACTTTAGTCCAAGGAAGATCTACCATCCACTCTAAGTAAGTTCTTGTTAAAGTAGCTTCACTTGAATCTTGGTTCATTCTTTCCAAACGTCGTGCTTGTTTTAAACATTCAGATTGAGCTTCTGAAGTCATTCCGGTTTTTAAAATTTTATCCTTTAAATCTTCTACTTCTTCTTTACCATCCAATTCACCAAGTTCATGTTTTAACGCTTTGAGTTGTTCCCTTAAATATTGTTCTCTTTGACTTTTAGCAGATTCTTCTTTTGAATGAGAATAGCCACGACTTTGACTTGTATAGGATTCTAGTTCCCTTAATAATAAAGTATGTACTTTTCTTAGGCGCTCAAAAGGATCGGAAGTTGCTAAAACTTTTTGTGCCTCTACTATTTTTAGGCCTAAATTGCTTGCTACTAAATTTGCAAGTCTACCCACATCTGTTACGTCTTCTATCAACATTAAAAGATCGGGAGAAATAGAACGACCAAAGGGAACAATTTTTTCAAGTTGTTCTTTAACAGAGCGACAAAGAGCTTCCCCTTCTTGGGTTATTTCTTTATCTAATAATAATTTCATGCTGACAACAGGATAAGGATCCGACTGTTTTAGGCCTAATATTAACGCACGAGAGACTCCTTGGATTAAAACTTTTGTTCGGCCATCGGGGAGTTTGCGTGTTCTCATAACGCTCGCTACCGTACCTACGTCATAAACATCAAATGGAGGAGGGGTTGAGACTCTTAATTCAAAAAAAGTATCGTGCTCACGATTTATTTCAGAACGAAATGCAGATAAAAAAATAAATCTGTCTTTTGCACAAGCAGCATCTACTGCTCTCATGCAAATATCTTCTGAAACAAAAACAGGAAGAATCATTTGCGGAAAAACCACAATGTCCTTTAATGGCAACAAAGGAAGACAGTCTGCTACTTTATCAATTCCTTGCGACATGGAATAGTTTCCTCGTAAGCAATATCCTTTTCTATTTTTTTAATACTCTTATTTATTTTTGCAGAAATTAACAAACTTTGTGAGTCGCAAAAATGGCAGGAATTTGAAAAATTTTACTGAGTGGAAAAAATTACCCTGCAAAAAAATACATATTTATTGTTATTTTTTTGCAGAAGTTTTGGCTTTAGCAGCAGTAGTAGAGGCAGTTGATGATACAGAAGATTGAGCACGAGCTCTTTGCTCTTGTCTTTGTTGAATTTCTTCTTCAGTTAATAATACACGATCAGGTGCTTTGCCATCACGAATACATTCAGGAGTAACAGTAATTTGTTTTACGTTACGTTGTCCAGGGATATCAAACATAGTTTCAAGCATGACATCTTCAAGAATGGCACGTAAACCGCGCGCACCCGTTTTTCTTTTGATTGCCTCTTGTGCAACTGCTATCAATGCTTCTTGGGTGAATTCTAATTGAACTCTTTCATAACTAAACAACTTTTGAAATTGTTTAATAATAGAGTTTTTAGGTTGAGTTAAAACTTGAACTAATGCAGACTCATCGAGCTCTGCTAAAGTAACAATAACAGGGAGACGCCCCATAAATTCAGGAATCATTCCAAATTTAAGAAGATCTTCCACACGAACTTTGGCAAAAAGATCGGTTACAGTCATTTTAGATTTATTTTTAACATCGGCACCAAACCCCATAGCGGTTTGTTCCATACGATTACGAATAATTTCTTCAAGCCCTGCAAAAGCGCCTCCGCAAATAAACAAAATATTTGTGGTATCTACTTGCAAAAATTCCTGTTGAGGGTGTTTACGACCACCGCGAGGAGGAACATTTGCTACAGTACCCTCTAAAAGTTTTAATAGCGCTTGTTGAACACCTTCGCCAGAAACATCACGAGTGATGGAAGTATTTTCCCCTTTACGTGCAATTTTATCAATTTCATCTACATAGGCTATACCTTTTTGTGCTTGCTCGACATCAAACTCAGCTGCCTGTAATAAATTAAGTATGATATTTTCTACATCTTCACCAACATAACCAGCTTCAGTTAGGTTTGTTGCATCCGCAATGGTAAAAGGAACTTGTAAAATGCGAGCCATACTTTGAGCAAGCAATGTTTTACCGGATCCAGTTGGACCAATTAACAAAATGTTACTTTTAGCTAATTCAACATCTTCTTTATTTGCGCTGGAACCATGCTCAATGCGTTTATAATGGTTATGAACAGCAACGGATAAAACTTTTTTCGCTCTTTCTTGACCAATTACATATTCATCAAGAACTTTTTTTATTTCATTTGGACTAGGAACACCTTCTGCTATTTGAGTAGCATCATCCTTTTCCATTTCTTCAGCAATGATTTCATTACAAAGTTCGATACATTCATCACAAATGTATACATTAGGACCAGCGATTAATTTTTTTACTTCTCTTTGGCTCTTTCCACAAAAGCTGCAATGCAAGCCATGCGAACTCCCTGAGCCACCGCGTCCAGAAGAAAATTTCATTCCATTTTGTATCATAACAACTCACTACCTTTATCAAAGGCCTGTAAAAGCAACTCGGTCAGATCTCGGCATTAAAATATCGTCAACTAAGCCATAATCCTTAGCTTCAGCTGCCGACATAAAAAAGTCTCTATCTGCATCCGCTTCAATTTCCGCAACTTTTTTACCAGTATGGGCTGCTAAAATTTCATTTAAACGCTTTTTAAGGGAAATAATTTCTTTTGCTTGGATAGCAATATCTGTCGCTTGACCACCCGCTCCACCATGGGGTTGATGAATCATAACGCGACTATTTGGAAGAGCGTAGCGTTTTCCTTTAGCTCCCGCTGCGAGAAGAAGCGCTCCCATACTCGCACATTGTCCTACACAAAAAGTCCGCACTTGAGGGCGTATCACTTGCATAGCATCATAAATTGCCAAACCAGCAGTTACACTTCCACCAGGGCTATTAATGTAAAAGCTGATATCCTTTTCTGGATCCTGAGATTCTAGAAAAAGAAGTTGTGCAACAATTAAATTTGCAACTTCGTCATAAACGGGCGTTCCAAGAAATACAATGCGATCTTTTAGAAGGCGAGACCACACATCGTAAGAACGTTCTCCTCGATTGGTTTGCTCAACAACTATAGGGACAAGTGGCATAGATCTTCTCCAAAGGGATGTGCAGTGATCAATTGTGAATCTCACTAAGCATTTGTAAATATAACCTAGAGTATCTTTTACTGCAAAGATGATAGAAAAAAAACTTTAAAGGAGAACCTTTAAAATGCTTGCTTCAAAAACTCCTAATGAAGATACTTAGCCTGCTTCGTTGGATTCAGCAATCAGGGATCAAAAACGGATTAAGAACGCAAAAAGTTGGAGCAATTCATGACTCGTTATCGCACATATCCCGATCTCAAAATCGGAAATTCACATATTCGCCCTCGCCGCTTAAGACAAAATGAACAAATTAGAGCTCTTGTTCAAGAAAACTCATTGCAAAAATCAGATCTCATTTATCCCATGTTTATTTCTGAAAAAGGAACTAAAAAATATGATATTCCAAGCTTACCAGGAATATCACGTATTCCGTTTGATGATCTTCTTCATGAAATACAAGAAATACAGAATCTTGGTATAAAAGGAATTATGTTATTTCCTGTAGTGGATCCATCTGTGAAAGATCCCACAGGAAAGGAGTCCTATAATCCAAATGGTCTCATGCAAAATTCTATTCGAAAAATAAAAGAAAATTTTCCAAATATTCTTATTTTTGTAGATGTTGCTTTAGATCCCTACACGACACATGGCCATGATGGAATTACAAATGATGCAGGTTATGTTTTAAATGATGAAACTGTTGAAGCTCTTTGTAAACAATCTTTATCTTATGCATCTTGTGGTGTCGATTTTGTTTGCCCAAGCGATATGATGGATGGACGTATTGGTGCTATTCGTTCTGCATTAGATAAAGAAGGATATATTGGGACAAGCATTTTAGCTTATAGCGCTAAGTTTGCGTCCGCATTTTATGGTCCCTTTCGTGAAGCCGTTTCTTCTGGCGCAAGAGGACTTGATAAAAAAACGTATCAATTAAATCCAAGCAATTCACGTGAAGCTGTAAAAGAAGCTTTGTTAGATATTGAAGAAGGTGCCGATATGGTTATGATAAAACCAGGGTTACCTTATTTGGATATCGTAACAAAAGTAAAAAACGAGGTTCATATTCCTGTAACTATTTATCAAGTAAGTGGAGAATATGCACTTTTAAAAAATGCAGCACTTCATAATTTGATCGATGAGAAAGCAGCTGTATATGAAACTTTAATTTCAATGAAAAGAGCGGGTGCCGATTTAATTATTACTTATTACGCAAAATGGGTTTGTGAAAATATTTTATAAATTATTTGAATAGATTTTAAGGTAAAAAAGAAAAATGGATATTAAGAAAAAAACAACACGTGTCAAAATTGAAAATGCACTTGAATATTGTATTTTTGCAAGTAGATGGTTACAAGCTCCGCTCTATTTTGGTCTTATTATAGTACAAATTATATATACATTTAAGTTTGTTGAAGAACTCATCCATATTGTAGGAACCGCAACAGCAACTACAGAATTGAAATTGTTGTTAGGAATTTTACAATTAGTCGATTTTACAATGGTTGCTAACTTACTAGTTATGGTAATCATTGGAGGGTATGCTACTTTTGTCAGCAAATTGAACTTGGAAAATCATGACGATAAACCTGATTGGCTCGATCATATCGACCCAGGTGCAATTAAAATAAAACTCGCAAGTTCTTTAATTGGGATCTCAAGTATTCATTTATTACGTTCCTTTATTGATTTTTCTACAAACGATATAGAAAAGGTCAAATGGCAAATCATAATTCATTTAACTTTTATAGCTTCAACAGTCTTTTTAGCTGTGAGTGAGTATATTATGTCAAAAAAACATGCAAATCATGAAGATTAGTTAACTTGCTTTTTATATGTTATCTTACTTTTAGAAATTAAAACCAAACTAAAGTGAGTATTAAAATGAAAAAGATTTTTATGACCATATTGATTTTAAATTTTGGATTAAATAAACTTTCCTTTTCACAAGATCTTACTGGTTTTACAGAAGAATTACCTGGCCTAATAGAAGTTGATGGTGAAACAATAAAAGGTCCTGTAGTAGATAAAGTAAGAAAAATTTTAAAAAAAGCTAAGCTCAAAGAAAATATAAAAGCATTTCCTTGGGCAAGAAGTTATGAAATGGCAAAAAGAAATAAAAATTATTTTATTTTCCCAATGGCAAAAAATGTAGAAAGAGAAAAACATTTTAAATTTGTTGGGGTACTTTTTAAAATAAACACTTATTTTTACCAAAGAAATACTAGCGATTTTAAAATCACGAAATTAGAAGATGCTAAAAAACTTTCAATCTGTGTAGTTCGTAATGACATACGTGATCAATTTTTAACTCAACAAGGTTTTGAAAATTTAGTTCGTTTTGCTGATCAAGATGATTCCATACATGCACTCATTGCAAAAAAATGTGATGTAACAATATGTGCTGAAAATATAGAATTTTTATGGAAAAAAAATCTTAAAGAAGATATTAAAAGTTTAGTGAAAAAGAGTTATCTAGTTAAAGAGATAAGTGGCGATCGCTATTTATCTATTAACAAAGAAACATCTCCTGAAGTCATTCAAAAAATTTCAGAAGCTATGAAAGATCTTAAATATTAATAATATTTTATTTATATACTTTTTCTTGCTAATATCTTTTAATAATTTCAAAAAATAAGATTAAAAAAAAAATATAAATTGGAGACTAAAGTTTGCAATCTACAGAAATAAAAAAACTTCCTGAAGATTTAATAAACCAAATAAAAGCTGGCGAAGTTGTTGAAAGACCTTACAACATTGTAAAAGAAGTAGTCGAAAACTCGATAGATGCCGGTGCTAAAAACATTCAAATTGAACTTTTAGATGGTGGTAAACAACTCATTCGAATTACAGATGATGGTTGTGGCATTCCCGAAAATCAAATTTTAACCGCATTAGAACGCCATGCTACAAGTAAAATCAACAAGTTTCACGATCTCGAATCATTAGCAAGTTTTGGTTTTCGCGGGGAAGCTCTTCCCAGTATTGCATCCATATCTAATTTCACCATTCGTTCAAGACCTCAAAATCAAGAAATGGGCAAAGAAATAAATATCAATTATGGAAATTTATTATCTGAAAAAGAAATAAGTATGCCTCATGGAACTGTCATACAAGTAAAAGATATTTTTACAAATGTTCCGGTTAGACTCAAGTTTTTAAAATCAACGGCTACGGAATTTACCCATATTCATGATTTTTTAATTGCGATGGCTCTAGCAAATTATCATATTTCTTTCCGATTTTCACATAATGGGAGAGAAGTTTTTCATTATCACTCTAAAAAAACCTTAAAAGAAAGATTTCATGATATTGTTGGTGTTGATGCAAAAGATTTTGTTGAATTAAATTATTCAAGAGGTTCATTTAACTTAACAGGTTTTGCTGGACTTCCAAAGTCAGCAAAACAAAATCCAAGTTACTTTATAACCTTTGTGAATGGCAGATACGTTAAAGATAAAATTATTAGATCTGGAGTTTTACAAGCTTATCAAGGTCTTCTTATAAAAGGTTTGATAGCACCTGCTATCATTTTTGTGAAAGTGAATCCATCATGGGTTGATGTCAACGCGCATCCCTCAAAAACAGAAATTCGTTTTTACGATCCTGCTTCTTTACAAGAACTTGTCTCCATTGGAATTCAAGAGGCCGTTAAAGATTCTGTACATAAATCAAATAAACCTGAGAATATTCAATATAAAGAATCAAATGATATTTATATTCAACATAATATTTCTAAAATAGAAAATAAAAACCCGTATGCCTCTGAAAAAAACGTTGCGTTTGAAACAAATCGTTTAAAAGATAATTTTACAAAAAAATTAATAAGTACTGAAAAAGATGCTCCTGTTCTGCCTCATAAAAATTCATTTCAAAAAGATATTATTGCAACTCCTTTAAGCAAAGGAACACAAGTAGCCAAATTAAAAGCAAATGAAAATATGTTTAAGCATTCAGAATCAAAAATTATACAGCCTAAAAAAAATAATTTATTTGATTCTGCAAAATATTTAGGTCAGTTTGCAAATTGTTATATTTTATTAGAAATAATTGATGATTTGTGGGTTATTGATCAACATGCTTTTCATGAACGTATTTTATACGAAGAAATCATGAAAAATCATTTAGAAAACAAAGCACCAAAACAAGATCTCATTTCTCCTATTATTATTCCCAGTAATGAGGTATTAACTGCTATTATTTTTGAACATAAAGATAAAATATTATCTTTAGGATTTGAAATAGAAGCACTTAAAAATGGCCATATTGCTATTCATGCTTTTCCAAGTTTTTTAAGTACACAGAAAGTACCAGAAATATTTGATGAAATAATTACAAGAATTATTGCTATCAATGGACTTCCCCAATCTGAAGCACATCCATTGTTAGAAAAAGCAAATAAAGTCACAAAGGGGATTCAAGAGGAAATGAATTTACAGCCAACTCAATTAAAGGATCAAGATATATATCATCTTTTATTTGCTACAATGGCTTGCCATAATGCAGTCAGATCAGGGGATCCTTTAAATGAGGAACTCGTGAAAAGACTTTTAGGTAGATCAAACGATGTTGACTTTTATTCACATTGTCCCCATGGTCGACCCGTTATTCGAAAATTTACAAATAAGGATGTTTCTTCGTGGTTTCAAAGAATTTAAAAACAGAATCTTTTTTTGCTATTGTAATTATAGGGCCAACAGCAAGCGGTAAAACTTCCTTAGCTCACTCAATTGCAGATGACTTAAAAAAACAAAATATCTTAACAGAATTAGTTAACTTAGACGCCTTTCAAATTTATAAAAATATCACTGCAGGAACAGCAAAGCCTAGCTCTGAAGAAATAACTAAATATAAATACCATTGTATAGATATCGTTTCACCAGAAGAAAGCTTAGATGCCAATACCTTTGCAAGTAAGGTAACAGAGGCTTGTACAGAAATTTATAAAAAAGGATCTATCCCCATTTGTGTAGGTGGCAGTGGACTTTATTTGCGCGCCTTTCTTCATGGACTTGATGATTTACCGCCGCGTGACGAAAAAATAAGAAGTGAGATTAGAGATATAGCTGCCGAAAAAGGTTGGCCTCATTGCCATGAACTCCTTAAAGAGGTCGATCCTGTTCGTGCCGCAGAACTTCATCAAAATGATAAAACAAGAATAGAAAGAGCCCTTGAAATTTATAAAATATTGGGTAAACCCATGAGTTCCCTGCGATCAAAAACGAATGCTCTTGGAGAGCAAGAGACCTTATTTCCCTGTTTCCTTATTCAAATGGAACCAAATGACGGGTTTTTAAAGGAACGAATAAAAGATCGTGTCCCTATTTTATTTCAACAGGGCTGGTTAGAAGAAATAAACCAACTTTATCATGTTTATGGAGATGCTCTCAAAAGTTTTAATTCTATGAAAGCAATAGGTTACGACGAGCTATTAACTTATTTATTAAATATAAAGAAACAAGATTTTTCTGAAAGCACAAATAATTCTCTACTAAGTTTACAAGATAGAATTAGCACACTAACGTGGCAATATGCAAAAAGACAATTAACTTGGAATGCAAAAGAAAAGAAAGATTTTGTTGTTAATTTATATACAAATAAAGAATATCTTGAAGTTTTGAATGCTTTATTATTAAAAATCCCTTCCATACGTTAAACAAATTGCATTTTTAGCAGTTGACATCTTGAATTAAATATAGTTATAAAATACCATATATTAGTATGGTGCTTATTTTGATTAAGAGGCCTGCCCATGATTGAATTAACGAACGCTCAATTTAAAGTAATGGAATTTATATTTAATCATATGGACTCCACAGGGACTCCTCCCACAATCCGTGAAATAGCAAGTTACTTTCAATGGAAATCTATAGGGAGCGCTCAAGATGTACTTGCCGCCCTCAGAAAAAAAGGTTTGTTACTTTCTAACGTACCAGGAAAATCAAGACAAATTGTACCAACCAAAGACGTAACAGAATTTTTTTATTCCTATCAAAATAATCCTAAACCATTTTCTTTAAATTTTTCTGGAAATAAAAATAAATCAGTTAAGTTAAAAAAACATTCATCCCAAGTATTACCTGGTTTTGAAGATCTTTTGCGTGTTCCTTTAGTAGGTTCCGTAAGTGCGGGACTTCCTCAAGAAGCAATTGAAAATGCGGGAGAATTTATTTCTTTTCCAAGTGATACTCGAATATCTCAGAAAAATAGCAAACTATTTGCATTACAAATTGATGGATTTAGCATGATAAATGCTGGCTTATTACCAAATGATATTGTTTTAGTAGAATCAAATTCAAATGCAAATGACAACGATATTGTGATTGCTTCTATTTATAATAGCGATTCCACTATAAAACGATATGCTAAAAAAGATTCAAATTTATACAACAAAAATATTAAATTTTTATTAAATCATACCAATAAAGAAAAGCCACCAGCAATTTTAATACCAGAAAACCCTAATTTTATTCCTCTTGCTTTTGGTACTCATGAAGATGATAAAATATTAGGAATCGTCCGATCTCTTTATCGAAGAAGTATTATTTAATGATTAATTACAAAAATTTCCAATTCGCTCTTGCCAATCTTCAAAAAAATCTATATGCTAGTATCGTCATTGTGTAAGAGTATTTATTGTGCACTTCACAACTTTGGTTCTTTTGTCTTATCAATGACCAAAAACAGATACGGAGCAGATCAAATGAAAGCGAATTTAGAACTTAAATTAAGTAATCGACATCAGCAAACTTGTTTAATAAACGCTTCATTTTCTTTTTATGCTTCCTATTTTGCCTATCGATTTTATTTTTAAAATTCCCCTTTTCAAAAAATTAAATATTATTTATATTTAGCATATAAATTCTTTTTACATTGCATCATTTCTTGTGGAGAAAAATCAACATGAGTAAAAAAATTATCTTACTAATTGTATCGCTAATTGCGATATTATGTGCTGTTATTATTATAAAAAGATCTAAACCTTCCGACGATCATATCACTATTGGTATTCTTCAATTCGCATCTTTTCCTTCACTTGACGAAGCAAAAGATGGATTTATGGAACAAGCTAAAAAAGATTTTGGTGATAAAATTAAATTTATTGAACAAAATGCTCAAGGCTCTGTTTCACAAGCTCAAGCGATTGCCTCTAGTTTTAAAGCAAATAGCAGTATTAATGCATTCTATGCAATAGCTACACCAGCTGTTCAAGCTCTTAAATCTGAAATTAAAGATCGTCCTATTATTTTTGCAGCTGTTACAGATCCTATTGGTTTACAATTACGAGGCCCAAACTCTAACATTACGGGCGCTACAGACATGGCGGACATTCAAAAACAAATTAGAGTAATAAAAGAATTACTTCCTAATGTTAAAAAAGTTGCCATTCTATTTAATCCTGCTGAACCAAACTCTGTAATTTTAGTTAAAAAAATGAAGGAAGAACTTGCTAAATATAATATTGAATTTCATGATAACGGAGCTAATAGCCAAGCAGATGTGGCGGCTGCAACACAAAATGCTGTCCAAAATGCCCAAGCAATTTTAATTCCAACAGACAACACAATTTCATCCGCGTTTCCTATTGTAAAACAAATTGCAGATAAAGCAAAAATTCCGCTTATCACAACTTGGACTGGGGAAAAAGACGCTCCTCTAATGCAATTTGGTGTCGATTATATTCAATCTGGAATTCAATCTGGTGAATTATTAAATCAAATCATAAATAAAAATGTGAAACCAATGGATACCGAAATTATAGCACCAAATAGCAAAATTTATATTAACTCATTTGAATTAAAAAGACTTAATATTACTTTGCCTGAATCATTAAAACAGGAAGTTACTTTATTATAAAAATTAACCTTAAAATTAAGGTTTATGTTCACTCAGTAAGAGCGAGCAAGTTCATTTAGGAATATGCATAATGTCTTCATCACTTTTGCCAGTGGCTATTGGAATACTTGAGCGTGGATTTATTGGATCATTTGTAGTCATGGCTATTTATTTAGCTTCACGAGTAATGAAATTTGATGACTTTAGTATTGAAGGAACATTTGGCCTTGGTGGTGCCATTGTTGCTTGGGCCATATTACACGATACAAACCCTTGGATAGCTCTTATTCTTGCGATTATTAGCGGTGGTATTTCAGGCTGTATTACAGGCTTACTTCATACAAAACTCGGACTCAATAAATTAATTTCAGGTATTGTTGTTACAACAATGCTCTTTTCAATAAGTATAAATATTGGTACTGCAAATGTGGCATTAGGAAATGCAAAAACTATTTTTACTACTGCTCAAGAATATCCTTTTGGTACTTTAATTTTATTAGCATTAATTACATTTTTTATTGCTTATATTTTTATTTGGTATATGAAAACAGAGAATGGATTTATATTAAGATCAACTGGTGTAAATGAACAATTTGTTACTTCACTTGGAAAAAGTGTACCATTTTATATTACGCTTTCTCTAATTATGGCAAATTCATTGAGCGCTCTTGCTGGGGGGATTTTTGTCCAATATAGCGGCTTTTTCTCTGCATTTGGAAATGTAGGTACTTTAATAGCAGCTTTAGCTGGCTGTATGATTGCTGAATTAATTGCTGCAAATATGTTTTTAATGGCTATTCTTGGCTCTATTATTTATCAATTAATCATTGCAATTACAATTGA
This sequence comes from Silvanigrella paludirubra, assembly GCF_009208775.1. Classification (NCBI taxonomy): domain Bacteria; kingdom Pseudomonadati; phylum Bdellovibrionota; class Oligoflexia; order Silvanigrellales; family Silvanigrellaceae; genus Silvanigrella; species Silvanigrella paludirubra. The sequence goes on from NZ_WFLM01000001.1 coordinate 822,926, forward strand.
ATTACAAGTTGAACCATCTTGGCAAAAATTAATTACTGGACTCCTTATTGTAGTTATCCTAGTTGTTAAAAAAATGGAAAATATAAAAGGAGCCAAAACAGTATGATTAAAATAGAAAATGTGCATGTAAGTTTTGGCGAATTCAAAGCTCTTCAACAAATAAATTGCGCAATAAACGAAAAAGATTTTATATTAATACTAGGTCATAATGGTGCTGGTAAATCTACTTTATTAGATACCGTATCAGGTCGTATTATACCAACACAAGGTAAAATATTTCGGAATAATACAGATATCACAACACTTTCCGAAGCAAAAAGATCTCAATTTATTAGTCGCGTTTTTCAAAATACCCATATGGGCTCTGTTGCAACCATGACTGTTGCTGAAAACTTAGCCATGGCAACATTAAAAGGAAAAATAGCCGGATTTAAATCGGCCATTAAAAATTTTCCAGAATATATTGTTGAAGAAACTCTTAAACCATTAAATCTTCGTTTAGAAGAACATTTAAATACGCCAATTGGTAAATTATCAGGTGGTCAAAGACAAATCATTACCATAGTAATGGCCACATTATGTGACCCCGATATTTTACTATTAGATGAACCAACGGCTGCTCTCGATCCTGTTTCAACAGAAAACTTACTACAATTTGTTCATAACTTTACTAAACAAAGAAAAATGGCCACAATGATGATTACTCATGATGAACAACGTGCCAAATTTTTAGCCAACAGAACATGGGTTTTGCAAAAAGGATTTTTACAGACTGAATAAAAAAATCATAATTAATAAGTATTTTTATTATGTTTCTTTATAAATGTGTTTTTAAGGTAGCTAAAATTTATTTAAAATTAATTTCAGTACCAAAGTTGTCTGAAAAACAATCTGCATTATTTAATTTCCAATCTACCCTATCCATTTGACCCGGCCCATAAGGGGCGACCACAAAAATACAAGTTTTTTTACGATTTGGTACCTTAATCAAATCTTCATCATTTCTTACGCCCGTAAAAGAATAAATCGAATTAAATGATTTTGCTTCAGTAACAATCATACCAAATTTTCGAGTCGTATTTATGGGAATTTCAATTTTTTGATTTAAATCTAATGGATTGCAAGATTCATCTACAAAAATAATATTATTTTCATAAACTCGAGAAATTTGAAGAAACCAATTATATTTATTGTCTTTATTATTTATTGTATACCAAACATGGACCCTCTTTAAATTTCCGTTTATTTGGCAACTAGGATTTCCCGTAAAACCAAATATAGGAAATGAACTTAAAAAAAATAAGACCGTAGTTAATTTTAAAAAACGCAAAAGCATAGCATTTCCTCCTAAAGAAAAAAGACAAATTAATGATAATGATTCTTATTTTCATATTAAAATTTTGTCAAGTATCTATAATTATTGTTTTAAAATATTTATAAGAGCCTATTTATATTTATAAATGAGTCTAATTTTGAAAAAAGGGTCCTTAAAAAATTTGTTTTGCTTGACAAAAACACGACATCTTTGGTATCCACAGAATAGCGCACTATCACACTGGTACGCAAATATGGAGGTTTTTAATATGTTGCTTCAAAAGGATTACACAAATACCAATAATTACAAGAAGTTTAAAATAGATTCCAAAAATCTATCTTGGACTCCAGACAGTTGGCGTTTGCATCCTGCTTTGCAACAGCCTACATTTCAAGACGCACGATTGTTTCAAAAATGTATAAAAAAACTGAAAGAGGCTTCTGAAATCGTATCTTTTGCTAAAATACAAGAATTAAAAAATAAAATAGCAAGTGCAGAAAAGGGAAAATCTTTTCTTTTTCAAGCAGGAGATTGTGCAGAATTATTTAAAGACTGTACTTTTGATAGAGTAAAATTAAAAATATTAGAACTAACGAAACAAAAAGAAATTTTACAATTGGGTTTAAATAAAGAAATTACTTTAATTGGAAGAATAGCAGGACAGTTTGCAAAACCCAGAAGTGAATCATATGAAACAATTGAAAATATTACATTACCTGCTTATAGGGGTGATATAATTAATTCAAGTAAATTTACTTATGAGGCAAGAGTAAATAATCCAATTAATTTAATAAAATCTTATCATAAATCAAAAAAAGTTTTAAACTATGCTCAGATATTTAATAAAAACTCTAATATGTACTCCTCACATGAGGCATTGCTACTTGATTATGAAAGTGCATTAACAAGATATGATGCCCGTTATAATCAATTTTATAATTCGAGCTCCCATTTTGTTTGGGTAGGTGAAAGAACTCGCCAAATTAATGGAGCACATATTAAATATTTATCAGGAATAACAAATCCAATTGGTATTAAATTTAGTGAAAATATAACAACAGATGAATTGATTAAAATGGTAGAAATATTAAATCCAAACCAAGAAAATGGAAAAATTGTTTTGATACCTAGAATGGGTCATCAAAAAATTTCAGATAATTTGCCAAAATTCATTCGTTCAATTCATAAAGAAGGCTTCAATGTTACATGGATGAGTGATCCGATGCACGGAAACACAGAAAAAACAAAAAAAGGGATAAAAACGAGAAGTTTTAATAAAATATTAGATGAATTAATTCTGTCATTACAAATTCATAAATCTGAAAATTCTTTTTTAGGTGGCATGCATTTAGAAACTTCCCCAGATAACGTTACAGAGTGTACGGGAGGATTTCAAAATATTACGGAGAAAGATCTTCTTTTAAATTATCAAACAGCTTGCGACCCAAGGCTTAATTCTTTACAAACAATAGAAATAATCTCTCATTTTATTAAGGAATATGTTAGGATATCAAATGAATAATTTAATGGATCAAAATTTTTTATCTTACCCAAAAGAAACTTTTATTCCAAATAAAAATCATGTATCTGGAATTCTTTATTTTAATAGAATTGAATTAAAATCACACAGCGAAACTGGAAATTCTATTGCTTCTCAAATAAAATTAAACTCATCAAAATATTTTAGGACTGATGAAAAAGTAAGTAGTGATTTTTTCAAATTAAAAAAATCGGGCCAACTAGAGATTTTAAGAGAATTACAAGAAATTTCTAAAGTAAATAATTTCCATTGTTTTATTATTTTAAGTTTTGAAGCTGCTCACGTAATTGAAGAAATTCCTATTTGCGATAATGATACCGTATTAGCTGAATTTACAATTAGTGAATGTTTATCTATTAATACAAATTTGTTTTTAAATCAAATTAAGAAGAATAATTTTAACGATTTAAAAATCCCAAATTGTGATTTAATTCATGATACAAGTAATCAATATTTTAAAAATTATGATAAAGTTATGGAACATTTTAAGGAAGGTGATGTTTATGAACTAGTTCTCTCAAGAAAATTAGAATTTAAAACGGATCCATTACAAATGTTTAATTATTTAAAAAATTCTACTGCTTTGCAACGAGCGCCGTATCGCTTTGCCTTAAATTTTTTTCAAACTGATATTATTGGTGCAAGTCCAGAAATTTTAATTGATATAGACAAAGAAAATGTAACAATGAAACCCATTAGTGGGTCTATTCGTAGAACTTCAAAAGAATATTTTTTAAGCGAACTTGAATTAATAGAATTAGAAAAACTTTACTCATCAGAAAAAGAAAAATGTGAGTTAGACATGTTAGTTGATCTTGCAAGAAATGATTTAAATCGATTTTGCAAAAATGTGTCTGTAAGCAATTACAGGGAGCCACTAATTCTAGAGCATATCATTCACACACAATCTACGGTAACAGGAAAATTAAAATCAGAATTTGATAGTATTGATGCCATACTTTCCTCTATCAATGCAGGTACACTTGTAGGCGTTCCAAAAAGAAAAGCAATGGAAATAATATCAAATTTAGAAAATGAGCCAAGAAAATTTTATGGTGGTAATTTAATTCATATTAAACCTGATGGAAATATTATTACTATTATTCTTATACGTACTGCATTTATAAATCAAAGTAAAATTACATTTCAAGCTGGTTCTTCTTTAATTTTTGAAGCAAATAAAGATTACGAGTATTGGGAATGCGGTTCTAAATTAAAAAATATGCTTTCAATTATTAATCAAGATCATTATTGTTTTAATGAAAACAAATCTCCTGAAGTTGTTATGAATTTAAATGCTAATTTTCGAAAAAATAAATCTCATAAGAAAAAACTTCTTATGATCGAAAATTTTGATAGTTTTACATACAATCTTGTTTCTTTATTTGAAAATTGTGGTGCAGAAGTTGATATTATAAGAAATACAATTAAAGATTTTGACTTTTCAAAATATGATGGAATTATATTATCACCAGGCCCCTCTCATCCAAAAGATGCTGGCTATTTAATTAAACATATTCAAAATTTAATTGAAATAAAACCTATTTTTGGAGTATGCCTTGGATTTCAAGCTATTATTGAAGCTTGCGGTGGTAAAGTTTCTAAATTAAAAAATCCTGTACATGGAAAAGCAAAAACCTGTTACGTAGAAAATAGTAAAGTACTTTTTCAGTCACTACCAAATGAATTTGAAGTAGGTCGTTACCATTCTTTATTTGCAGAAAATATTCCAAAAAAAATAAATATTGTGGCTTATGATGAATTAAAAACTCCTTTGGCATTAGAATATTTAAATAATAAATCAAATGTATGTGCTGTACAATTTCATCCTGAAAGTTTTTTAACAGGATTAATTGGTGAAAAAATGATTAAAAATTGGATGGAGTCTTTTTAAATGAAAAAAATTATAGAAGAGACTAATTACATAAGAAATATCCTTTTAAATGAAGAAATTACTACAGAATTACTTTATAAAATTGGCACCAATTTAAAACCAGAAGTATTAGCAAACCTAGTTCTTGAAATAAAAAAACAAGGGAAATCTCCTCATAATTTAAATGAGATTATTTTAAGTGCCGATTTTCCTGTATTTGATATTGTTGGTACAGGTGGTATTGGTGGCAACAAATTAAACACTTCAACTCTTGTAAGCTTATTTGCTCGCAATTTTGGATTTCAGGTAATTAAACATGGAGGCCGTTCATCAACTGGAAAAGTAGGTGCTGTCGATTTTATTGAAAAATTAGGTATTTCTCTGGAATCTGTTTTTTTAAATGCTGCTGAATACTTTAGAGCAACTGGAATTGTTTTTTTAGCTGCTGCATATACTTATCCTATTTTTGCAAAAAGTGCTCCTATTCGAAAAAAAATGCAAGGACCTACAATTTTTAATTTGTTAGGACCACTTTTAAATCCAATTTCTGTTCAAGCTAAAATGATAGGAGCTTTTAATCAAAGTATTGCAAAAAAACTAGCTGAAACATGCAAAATATTAGATCAAAAAGCGGTTATTGTTACTTCAAAAGACGAGGAAGGTTATTTAGATGAAGCTTCCCCATTTGCAAAGACTTATTTATATTTTTATAGAGATAAGGAAATATATAATTTTGAATTAGATCCTATTGAAAAAATAACTGATACTAGAGCATGTATTTTTTCAAATGGTGTTCATATTGCAAATGAACTTTTAAATTTAAAAGAAACAAATGAGACATTAATAGCTAAAAAATTAATTGCATTCAACCTTTCTATCTTGTGTATTTTAAATGAATTTCAATCATGCTGCAAAAATAATTTAAATAAATTATTAACTCAAATTCCTGAAAAAATAAATTTAAATTATAAAATAATTTTGGACCAAATGAATGAGCATATTTATTTAGTACAAAAAATAATTACAAGAATAAAACAAATAGAAAAAATAAGTACAAAAAGCCCAATTTTAGTTAAAAATAATTTAATTTCCTCGTCTATTAGAAATAATATTTCTCAAAATCTGAAACCAATTGAGTCCTTTTTTCAAAAAGAAAAATTACTTCTTGCTGAAATAAAATTAGCTAGACCACAAGAAAATTTTAACTCCAATTTATCTATAGAAGAAAGAATCAAATCATACCAAGATGCTGATGCAATTAGTGTCGTTACTCACCCTTCTTTCTTAGGCTCAATTGATCTTTTACAAAAAGTTAGAAGCCTTACAACAAAACCAATTTTGGCAAAAGATTTTATAAGAACAGTTGAAGAAGCTCAAGCTTTAATAAATGCGGGAGCAAATGGAATTTTATTACTTCAAGACATGCTAAAAGAAGAAGAATTAAAAAACTTAGTTGAATATTGCAAAAATCAAAATGTTGCTTCATTTGTTGAAAGCTCATTTCAAATTCCTTCTTTAGGTGATTTTCATGTTTTAAATTCTCGCAATTTATTTTCACTCGAAGAAAATAAAGATTTTCGAGATTTTTTAATTCATTTTTCAAATACAAAAATAGAATCTTCTAAGATTGTTTTAGCAAGTAGTTTAAATTCTCATTTGGAAATTCGTAATTGTTTGTCTATCTTTAAGGGCTGCATAGTAGGCTCGGCTTTTATGAGGTTTAGCAAAGTAAGCTCTATTCGAAATTTTATTTCTAAATGTATTAATAAAAAACCTACTATTAAATTTTGCGGGGCCCGTACTTTAAATGACATTGAACGCTCTATTGATTTAAATATAGATTTAATTGGAATAAATTTAATTCCTAGTTCAAAAAGATTTATTGGAAAAAATAATTTAATAAAATTAATACCAAGTTTGGAAAAAATACAAGATAAAATTTGTTTCATTACGAGAGACGATGTTTGTTTGGAATGTTTAAAACTTGTTTCACACTTTGAAAGTTTTGAGCAATGTTATTCTTTTCCAATGCTTATGAATAGAAAAAACTTAATTGTTTCTAATTCACAAAAATTTTTGGGCATGAATGCGTTTTTACTAGATAGTTCATTTCCCGGAAGCGGAATTGAAGAACAATATCCTAAAAATTTAAAGAAACAGTTCATTCCTGTTTATGCTAGTGGAGGCATTCATGAAAAAAATGTTTTATCACGTCTTAATGAATGCAAAGAAATGGGATGGTCACCCGTCGGCATAGACTGCGCAACGGGTGTAAGTAATTCTGATTTAACTGCACAACTTGACTCTTTCTCATTTGAAAAAATGAATTTACTTATTTCAAGGATTTGAGGTTTTCAAATATGTTTAAATTAGCGAACAGTATGGAAATGCAAGATCGTTTTGTCACTCCACTTCTAGAAAATGCTTTAGAATTTTTAAATAAAGGGTTTTCATCTTATATTAATGAAAAGAATGAAAAAGAAAAATTAAAAGAATTATTACAAGACTTTTGCGGAAGAGAAACACCTCTTTTTGAAGCTAAAAATTTAAGTAAACTGTTTGGTGGAAAAATATATATTAAAAGAGAAGATCTTGTTCATGGAGGAGCTCATAAATTAAACAATGCCATTGCTCAGTGTTCATTAGCAAAATACATGGGAATTCCCAATATTATTGCTGAAACTGGAGCTGGACAACATGGTGTTGCATCTGCAATGGCAGGAGCTAATTTAGGATTATCTGTAAAAGTTTATCAGGGTGAAGTTGATATTCAGCGTCAAAAATTAAATGTGCTACGAATGAGATTATTTGGTGCTCAATTAATTTCTGTAACAGAAGGTAATGCTAAATTAAAAGAGGCCGTAAATGCGGCTATGCGTGATTGGGTTTCCTCTTATCAAAATCACTTTTACTGTATTGGTTCCATCGTTGGGCCCTTTCCATTTCCAAAGATGGTGCGAACATTTCAAAAAATAATTGGAGAAGAAACGAAATCTCAAATCATCCAAAAAACGGGAAAACTTCCCTCAGCTTTATTTGCTTGTGTCGGAGGAGGAAGTAATGCGGCAGGTATGTTTACTCCTTTTGTAGACGAAATGAGTGTTGAACTCATTGGTTGTGAAGCTGAAGGTGCTGCGAGTTTAGAAAAAGGAAGTATGGGAATATTGCATGGTATGGAAACCCTTGTACTTCAAAATTCAGAAAGACAAATTGCTCAAACGCATTCCATTAGTGCTGGCTTAGATTACCCAGCCGTAGGACCATGGTTATGCGGTTTAAAACAAGAAAATAGATTATCACATTATTCGATTAATGACATAGAATGCATTGAAGCACTTCAGCTTTTAGCAAAAGAAGAAGGAATATTATGTGCTTTAGAATCTGCTCATGCTGTTGCGGGTGCAAAAAAATATTTAAATCACAATCCTGGTAAAACCATTGTTATTTGTTTAAGTGGACGAGGAGATAAAGATTTAGATACGATATCAAAATATGTTAATTTAAGTGAGAATAAAATATGAAAATTGGCATTTATTTTACAATTGGAGATTTAGGATTAAAAAATAGTTTAGCTATATTTAAAGGACTATTAGAGGGTCAAATTGATCTACTTGAAATAGGTTTACCATTTAGTGATCCATTATTAGATGGCACAACAATTCAAGAAAGTCATGCAAGAGCTGTGAAGGAAAATATTTCTTGGGAAGAAATTTGCAACGCTCTTTCTGATTTAAAAAAAATGTGTAATTTGAATCAACAGATTTCAGTTATGACAACTTCACAACATTTATATGATATAAATAGAAGAAGTAAACTTCCAACATTAGATGGTATTTTAATTTCTGATATTCGTCATAATATTCAAAATCCGTTTCCAGTTTCAACAAAAAGAGTTTGGTTTTTGAATCAAGAGATTGCTTTAAAAAAAGATAATTTATTTCCTCCAGAAGAAATATCCATGATTTATTTAACTCGTGTTCAAGGAACTACAGGTGAAAATCAAAAAAATGAACTTTCAACTGAAATAGCTATCAATAGCTTAAAAAATATTTCAAATAAAGAAATATGGCTTGGTTTTGGAATTTCAAACCAAAAAGATATTTTAGAAGCGAAAAAACAAGGAGCATCTGGAGTTATCATTGGCAGTGCTTTTGTAAAAAAAATTACAGATTATTATTTTAACCATTTATCAGAGTATGATGAAAGCCAAAAAATTAATTTTCTTTATCATTTTAGTAAAAACTATATTAACGAATTAAAACTGAATTTATAATAACATATTCAATATAAAATTTAATTAATATTGTTAAGATTTTCTTGAATATAATTTATTTGAACATTTTCATTTAAATTTAAATGCAATTCACTAAATACTTCTACATTATATAAAGTATGTCTCTCAACACTGTTAATTGTAAAAAAACCTTTTGATAATTTATAGGAATCTATTCCAAATGGAATCCATTCCGAAAATCTTGTCCGAGCAGGCTGAGGAAATTCAAACTCCTTACCGAACGAATTTATACATTTTTGTTTTAAATCATTAATTTTATTTTCAGCATCTTTACCAGAAATATTAAAATATTCAAACGACATAATTTCATCTTCATAAGAATTATAAATTGTTTTTTTCTCACCTTTTATATAATAATTTTGACTATTTGGGTATTTCAACCATTTCCATTTTCGATCTTTATTTGCGCAATAAACTAAAAGATCTATTTCCTCTGCATAAACAAAAGAATGATTTACTAATAATATTGAAAAAAAGTATAATAAATATTTATTTGAAAATTTAATCATAAATATTCCTAATTTTTTTAGAATTTAATTAAAGAAAATGCCATTTTTTTATTTCATTTTGTCCTTATAAATCATTTTATTTTTTATGTCAATATTTAAATGATTACCAATAATTTAATTACAAAATTATTGCCATATTTAAAAAATATGTTATCATCATGGATATGATCTCATGTTATTTATATTAGTACTAAATCATTTCAATTCTAAATAAGGTATTAAAATGGAAAACAATCTAAATTGGAAAGAAATTGATAAAATATTAGATATAGACTTAAACAAAAAATGGAATGCTACTTCCATAAAAATTGAAACGAAGCAATCAAATATAAAAAAAAAATTTTACTTTATTCAGACGACCAAAATAGCAATTATTGGAACATCAGAAATATTTTACTTACGGAGCCTCTAAATTTATCAAATCTTAAAAATTTTATCTATATGAGATATGGCGGCGATGATTTAGCAAAAAAAACTTTAGATGAGATTAACACAAATGATCCCAATAAAAGTTATTTAATATTAAATGCTGGATCGGGTTTTGGATCGGATATGATAGAACAATCAAGAATTTTACCTAGAGCTAAATTTATAGGAATTGAATATAATCAAAAATATGCAGACTTGTCCTCAAAAATTATTCAAGCACTCAATTTAAGTGATAGAATTAAAATATATAATGCAAACATTGCTGATTCTGATCATATGAAAAAAATTATTCATCATGAAGGATTATTTGATTCGGCTTATTCAAATTTAGTATTATTGCATATAAAAGAAAAAACTAAAGTTTATAGCTTAATTTATAAATTATTAAAACCAAACTCGATATTTAGGAATGAAGATTATACAAAAATAAAAGAAACAAATTTAATTTTTGCTTCGAAAAAAATTGATTGTCAAAATTTAAAAACATTTGATGAAATGATTAATATAGCAAGATCTGTAGGATTTAGGAATAATAAATTTATTGATCTATCAGATAAATGGAAAAAGTTCACTTTACAAAGATTATTTCAAAATTCAAATTTTAAACAAAGAAAAAAAACGGCAAAACAATTATTCTTTTCAGATATCGCGAAATACTTTAATAATTATAATGGAAGAGGAGGAGTTTTTATTCATATAAAATAAAATTTAATTATAAATAAGGAAAGTTTTCTTGAATATAATGTTTTGCATGATGGATTGCTTGCATTACTTCAGAAGTACCTGGTCCTATTAATTTCATTTTACCTGGATAAGTAACAATATCACCTGCTGCATAAATACCAGGAATAGAGGTCTGTCTGTTATGGTCAACAATTATGGAATTGCCTTCCATATTTATACCCCATTGTTGAAGAACATCTAAGTTAAATAGAAGTCCAATAGCTATAATAATTTCATCAATATCAAGTTTCTCAATTTCACCAGTTTTTGTATTGCGAATACAAGCAGATTTGACATGATTTTCATCACCATCAATTTCTGTTAATTCACTAAATGTTCTGATTTCAGCATTAGAAGAATAAAGTTTTTTTGTTGTTTCTTCGTGTGAATTAAAACGATCGGAACGATGAAGCACATAAAGATCTTTGCATTCATTAACAATTGTTAGAGCAAGATCAAGGGCACTATCACCACCACCAACAACAACTACTCTTTTATTTTTGAAAGTATCTAAAGAATGTACTCCATAAGAAACTCCTTTTCCTTCAAATTCACGAATATTTTTAATATCGAGACGTCTTGGAATATGAGCACCCATTCCTAAACAAAGCATCACTGTTTTTGTGTGCATAACAGTGCCATTTCGAGTTTCAACACATAAAATGTTATTTCTATTTTTGCGAATAAGAACAACTTCTTCGTTTAAGCTACTTGGAATATTATAAGGTACACTTTGCGCAAAAAGATTTTTATATAAATCTTTACCACGTATCGCAGGAATACCTGTGATATCATAGACCCATTTTTCAGGGTAAATTGCAGTAAGCTGGCCGCCAAGCTCATACCTTCTATCCACTAGCCTTACAGTCATATCACGCAATCCTGCGTAATAAGCCCCAAAGAGACCCACTGGACCGCCACCAACAATTATGGTGTCATAACATTCAAGAAATCCGCCACTCACAACAATTCCTCCTAAATCATTTAACAAATCAGATTCAATGTCTCATTCTTGGCTTGAAACCAGCTTCTTCAAGCTTTTCAAGTAAAGAATATTGATGTTCCGAATTTCTTGTTTCCAAGGATAACTCAACATCAACATCACCAACACTTACTTCGCTGTAAGTGCGATCGTGAATAAGATCAAGCACATTTCCTTCAAGAGATGCAATACATTCTAAAAGCTTTTTCAAGCCCCCTGGTCTATCGCTCACGCAAACACTAACACGAAGAACACGTCCTGTAATATTTAATCCACGTGTTATTACCCGTGTCATTAATTGAGGATCAATATTTCCCCCACTAACACAGGCAATTACTTTTTTTCCTTCATAAAAGTCGGGTCTTTTTAAAATGTCAGCAATAGCAGCTGCCCCAGCACCTTCTGCTATCACTCTTTCTTGTTCAAATAACCCTAAAATGGCTTTTACAATGTAGTCATCGGTAACTAGAGATAAATTTTCAACGTAGCGTGTCATATAATTATAATTTAAATTGCCTATCAAACCAACGGCAATGCCATCTGCAATTGTGGAGTGTACTGGTTTTTTGATGGCAGTTTGTTTTTTATTATGAAAACTTTTTACTGCAGAGTCATAATATTCTTGTTCAACACCAATAATATTTCCTTTTGACTCCGCTTTAAAAACAAGAGAAGCCCCTGCGGCAAGCCCACCACCTCCAACGCTACAAACAAAATAATCTACTTCACCAAATGGTTCTTTGGTTATGCTAGAAAGCTGAACAAGAGATTCATACGCACAAGTAGATTGCCCAATAATAATATCGTAATTATTATAAGCATGAATAAAATGCGCATTTTCTTTTTTTGCAAAAGCGACAGCAGCTTCAGAAGCTTCCTCTAAATTGTCACCCTCTAGATAAAGTGTTGCCCCTAGTTTTTCAGTTGCATCTCTTTTTACTAAGGGCGCTGTTTTTGGTAAAAAAATATGGGCTTCACAACCTAAATGTTTAGCACCAAACGCAATACCTTGTGCATGATTTCCAGCAGAAGCAGCACATACTTTTATGCTATTGTTACCTTTGTTTTTTTGCATAACATTATGAATTGCATATAACGCACCACGAACTTTAAATGATCCATTTGGATTTAATGATTCCAGTTTTATCCAAATATCACCACCTGTTAATTCGCTTAACCAAACCGAACGCCTTAACGGACTTGGCTGTAAATACTTACTAATGACGGAATGATAAGCTAATTTAATTTCTTCCATCAATTCCTTTGGATTTTCAAAGGTTTTTCCTTCAACTAAATTTAAAAGTTTTAACAGTTCTGGGGACATTGGGTTTCACCTTTCCACTTCAAAAAAAGCAAAAATTTAATAGAATCCTTTTAGTCAAAATTGTCCTATCTTCAAAATCTCTGTTAACATAATATTTGCAGGAGAGATAATAAATTTGCCATTGGGCTTATTGAAAAAAAGGCAAAAATGAAAATGAAATTTGAAAGCATATGTAATGTTTTTCCTAAAGAAGAAAAATATTGGCCATGCCTCCATCCCTCCAAAGCTCTACCGTTTTTTATTAGAACTTATTTAAGGCAACATTTTGGTGGAATTTTTGCTGCTAACGACCTCTATAAAAAAAATACCCCAACAAGATTAGGCATTGCGACAAAGCCATTTGAAATGGGAGACCCTATTTCTACAATTTCAATGAATCATTTTATCAAAACCCAAGAATTAATCACCAAAATAGATTATGGTCCTGGCAGACAAAAAGTAATTGTTGTTTTCCACAGCTATTCAAATATGACTTATCAATCTGAATATAGCACAATTAATAAAGGGCAGCTTGCGAATGGCATAGTCGCAATTATTGAAGAAGCACATAGTGGATTATCACATTCATTTCATGTTCTAAATGTAACAGCGAAAGACCTATTTGAAGGATGCAAATATATAGGAAAAGAATTTCATAACGCTGATTATGCTTACATTATTAGCGACTTATTGTTTGATACAGAAGATAATTATGCTGCAGCTAATAAGACTCTTGAAATTATAAAATATTTTCATTTAAAAAAAGCAATTTTTTTAATTACAAGAGATCCCCTAGAATCTCCTAATGATGAAGAAGAAATTGAAGAATTAATTCCTTGGGAAAAAAACAAAAATGAGAATAAAACAATTCATTTTAGTGGAACTGAGTACAAAAAAAATATTGAAGAACAATTCAATTTTTTATCACAAAAATTACGCGAAAAAAATCATATAGCGAAAATAGTTAATTCGAAAGAAACACTAATGAGTTTTATTGATTTTATTTTATTAGATATTTTTAGGAAAAAATAAAATGTTTCCCATTTTACTGTCTTGTTTAGTATCTTTAATTACAATTTTTATACTTTTTTTTCAAGTTCAAAATATAAATCCAAGAAAAATTCCTTCTTGGTTTTTTGGAAAAGAAAATAAAAAAACGATTAAAAATAAAATTTTAATCAATAAACCTCCATTAATCCCATTAGTTTTGATTATATTAGCTACAATAGCTTTTGCTATAAGTTATTATCCCCAAAAAGAAGCAAAAGGAATTTTGCCCTTAAACAAGTCTGCCTTAATTTGGATAGATCCTTCTTTGCAAGCAAAACTTTCACGTGAAAATTCTAATTTTAACCCACAAAGAGAAGCTGATAAAATTACTGATCTTGGATACAAAAATTTTGGCTTAGAAAGTTTTTTTAAAATTCAAAATGGAAGACCAAAAATTGAATATAAAGTTTTAGAATTAAAATCTAATAATGAAGTATATCAATTTTTAAAGGAACAAAATAACCAACCCATTTCCCCATTTACTCAATCTATTTTAAGCGATGAAGTTTCAAAAATTTTAAATAATAATGAAAATTTTCATGATAAAAAAAATACAATTATAGCATTTTCTGATGGGTATTCAGAATCTATTCAAGGCATTTTTTCTTTAAAAAAATTTTTTGATAACGGAATTTTATTTAAATATAAAGCTTTTGATTATAATGTTAAACATCAAAAAGAAATTGTCCCAACGGATCTTTTTTCACTTTGGGGTGAAAAAACAGAATCAAAAACTTCTTTTACTTCATTTAATTCTTATAAATCTATCATTCCAGAAGAAGCAAGACCGCATTTATTTATAACTTCTTATCATGTAAATAGTGATAATTTTGAAGTCCTAATTACAAAAAATAATAAAAAACAACTTCCCCTTTTTATAGGCTGCTCAAATCGTTTTCCTAGTCCAATCGAATTAGATTCCTTTTCAAATTTAAGAACATTAGTAAGTTTTTTTGGAAATGATTTTATCGAAAAAAATTGTGAAAAAGAAAAAAATAGTATTGAACATAGCTTTAATAAAAATATATGGAAATACAGAAATTCAACAGTATGGATTGTCCAATTAAATGATCAAATTTTATCTACTATGAACGATGATCTTACATTTTGGATTCCAGAAGGATTTGATCCTAATTTTGATACATTAGTTTACACAGCAGGAAATAATTCTACACTCCAAACTAACGAAGAAAATAGAGCAGAAAAAATTGCTGTACAACTTGATTCGGGGTCTTTTCCATTAACTTTATTATTAGTGCCACCCCCTCCAGGTGCAGAGTTAGGAGTTAAATTTCCAGATGATAACCGCACTTATAAAGGAATATTTAAACCATTTTTAAATACAAGCGATGGTACTACTTTGGCTTGGAAAGCAAGTTCATTGCCTTTTTTTTATTTGAGAACTTCAACATCAACTCCAAATGGAGAATTGGGAAGATCTAGAACATGGACTCATTTTTGGTTTGAAGTTGCAAACAATATAAAAGATTCAAATCTTTCTTATACAAAAATTAATCTTGATGACATCTCAAGACTGAATGATAAATTAGAAGAAGCAGAAATAAGTATAAATGATAAATTTACAGAGTTTTTAAATTTAGATACATTAAATTTTTCTGAAACAAAAAATCTATCTCTTGGTTTATACAAATTAGAAAATAAAAACCGATGGATATTATTCAACTCATTAAGAGAAGGAAAAAATAGTATCTATTTAACACCCGATGATTTTAACCAAACTTTTTCAAGTTCAACAATAACTTCAAAAAATCAAATCCAGAAAAATTTTGGCGAATCTATTTTCCCACTAATTGCTGCCATATTTGGAACCATCATTTTATTATTTTTATGGAAAAAAAATAAAAAAAATATCACTTATATCACTTTATTTATGATTCTTTCCTATAATAATAAATCTTTGTATGCTCAATCTAAGTTAGAAAATTTTAACTTACCTTTTTTCTCAAATAATAAAATATCAAATCAAAGTGTAGAACAAGAAAATATTCCTTTTCGTATAGCTTGGTGTGGGAAAGAAGTCCCTGCTCAAATTGAAAAAAACTATTCGGAATTACGAAATATAATTATGAGAAGAGGAACAATTGTATTTCCAAATAAACTTAAAACAAATAATTGTGTACCTGGAGAAGCTGAAATTTGGTGGACAAATGATTTTCGTGAATTAAACATTAAAAATTTGCATAACCATATTGCAAATGGAGGCATATTTATTTTAGAAGGGACCAAAGAAATCCCCCCCCACCTATTTGAATTAAATGATCAAAGTATAGGCATAGAATGGGAATCTCCTAAAAAAAGAGGAATGTTTTACCGTAGTTTTTATTTATTAAATAGCTTAGATGGGTGTATTAATGACTCATCAAAAACACTCATTTTAAAAAAGAAAATAAATGCCCAAGCTCCTTATGGTTTAGTAACTAGTGCCCATTTTTTATCAAATGGAGAAGATTGCTTTAAAAATAATAATGACTTCAAAATACGTAGTTTTATAAATATCATGTATTCATTTTTAACTACAGATTATAAGGAAGATCAAATTCAATTGCCTGAAATATTAAACCGCATTCGAAACCTTGGGTTAGAACCATGAAAAAAACTTTAGTCTATGTATTAAGAATAATTATAATACTTTCATTATTTATTCCAATATTAATACCCTTTATTTACGTCAAAGATAGCGATGAAAGTAATTCATATTTAAATATTTTTATACCGCAAGATACTCTCTTAAAGATTGAAGAAAAAACAAATATAGAGAATATTATTAATAAAAATTTTGGAAGTAACTTAACAATAAATTACCAAAATTATGGCTTAAACGATAGCATACCATCACAAGATTATGATGACTTACTAGGGCATATATCAAAAGCAAAGGGAGTTTCAGTAATTTTATCAAAAAGCGCTTTTTTTGGAGAAGATGCAAAAATATTTACCAATAAACTAAAAGAAACTAATTTATTTAAAGAAAATAAGATCTATTTTTTACCAATTCAACAAATATTAAAAAATAAAAAAAATGAAGACGACTATTTAGCTTTATCAGATATTTTTATTCCTAAAATAAGTTTTTTAGGTGAAGAAAGTATTGCTTCTGTAAATATTATTGGAATAGTTAAATCACATTCTGAAATTAAAGCTGAAATTGTGATTCACTCAGGAAACTCATTTTTAAACTCAAAAACGTTTCAATTTAAGGTTCCTAAAAATGGACTTGTAAATACAACTGTAGATATTCCAATTAATTTTACCAAAACGGGCAATCAAGTTATTACTGCAGATATTACTTCAAGCTTAACAAATCCACCTTTAAATTCGGCAAGTACAACAGTTCAAGTCGTTTATTCTAAAACAACGTTATTACATATTAGTGTTGGACCAGATTGGAGTTTAAGAACATTAAGACAGAAATTAAAATTTTGGCCAAATTTAGATTTATTAAGTTATTATATTTTAAGAGAAACAAATAGCGATCAAAGTATCCCAAATTCACAATTATCTTTAATTGAATTTCCTGCTGATAAATTATTCGGAGTAAGTTTACAGAATTTCCATGGAATCATTGCTCAAAATTTTTTATTTGATACTTATCTTGGAGAAAGAGAATCTGAAAATTTAATTAATTATGTTAAAAATGGGGGACGGCTTGTTATTCAAGGAGGCCCTTTATCTTTTTTAAGTGAAAATAGTTCAATAAGATCAATTTTTCCATGTGAAAATAAGCCTAAATGGGATTATCAAAACTTATATCATTGGGCCGCAAGTGATACCAATTTTATTAGCAATCATAACTTTCATTCCAGTCTTTCCAATATCGTAACACATTATACTGCTATTAATTGCAAACCTAAAAAAGAAGCTATTATTTTAGCTAAAACAAAAGAAGGGGATCATCCTATTTTGCTTGCCATGCCAGCTGAAAAAGGAATTGTTCTCTCTTTTTTAGCAGGTGATTGGTTATACGGCTATACTCAAGAAAAAATACAAAATACGGCCGAAGTTGCTCTAAGAATGAAAGACTCAGATAGTAGTGAATATGTTTTTAATTGGATGGTCGAATTTTTACAGAGAAGACAGGATAGTGGAATTAGAGCGCCTGATATTGCAGGACCTCGTATTTATGCGGACGATAGTTCATTAAGAGTGAAAAGCAGAGGAGGTCTTCAATTAGATAAATCTGTTACATTAGCAACCGATTCTAAAAAATTTTTAAAAGGAAATACTTTTGTTTTAAATCATTTAGACAGAGAGATGATTAAAGTACAAAATCCAATAAATTCAATTATAAACATTCAAAATAAAAATAAAATAAACAGCACCTCAGTGAATCTAACTCTAGGCTTGGAGGATAAAGATACCGATATTCTAAAATTTGGATCTTGGCCCATTTTTCCATCCAACGCAAAATCTCAAGAAAACAAAGAAAATCCATTTTTATTTGAAGGAATACCTGAATTATCGGAAATAAATGCCGATCTACCTAAAGATGTTTATGTCGTTTCCAAAAAAGTACCCTTAATTGTTGCGTACCCTTGGATTTTGGCAGTTGCTCTTTTGTTATTAGGAATTGAGCAGTTTTTGGCGCGTATTTTATGGAGAAAGTATTTTTGATATGCTTAGCTATAAAAAGGTGATATATGCATCCTAAAATTCCTAAGCGTCGTGAACCCAGGTATGAAACGGCGATTGTGGCAGAGGTTTTTACAAATAGATGGAACCCGTTAATATCTAAAAGGGTTGTTGTACTAGATCTCTCTTGGAAAGGTTTTAAACTCGAATTTATTGCAAAAGACAAATTAAATATTAAAACAGGCAAATCCCTATCTTTGCGATTGCCGATTGATCAGTTCAATATTTCAAATGTAAAATATTTAAAAATTGATATTGTTGTCAAATGGTGTGATAAAGAGTTGAAAAGAATTGGTGGGGTACTGATTCACCCTAAAGGTGAAAAAGCCATTATTCTTGGAAATCTCATTCAAAAACTTGCTTTATTAAAACAAACAGAAGATGACTTAACTGAAGGAAGCCAAAAACAACTCGATAGAGATAATGAAGAAGCTTCCTAAAACAGGAGGCTTTTTATGTCATTTTTTAAAAATAAAAAAAATTTTATTCTTGAAATTCAATCAAAATCTCGAAATGAAACTACGGAAACTTTGGAAAATGTCTATCCGGTTTATAATTTCTCTGAATGGAAAGTATTTACATCTGAAGACTCTATAAAATTAAATGTATTAAAAAATAAAGAATCTTTTTTATTTGAGCTTAAAAGTAAGTCAAAAAAACCTTTCGGAATTATAGTAAGCTCTCCTAGAGAAATTGAAATCGCTTCTAAGTATGCTGACTTTCTTTATATTCCAGGAGAAATATGCAGACAAAGTGATATTTTGGAAAGTGCAGCAAGTACAAAATTACCTTTATTTGTTGAACGCGGATCGTTTTTAGCTCCCAACGATATATCAAGAATAATTGATAAATTAGGGGTTGCTGATGTTGCTATTGTTGATTGCGGTTCAGCAAATGGATATTCAGACTCCGTTTTAGATCCTCGCGTTCTTTATACGCTTCAAAACTCGGGAAAACCATTTGGTGTTAACTTAAGTGATTTATTAAGCCCTGAAGGAACAAAATATTCACACCGTCCTCATTGGTTAATGAATCATGATTTTATAAGTGCCTTTATCAATACAGGCAATGCTTTTGGTGCCTTATTTTTTGTTGTTAAATGTTATGGCCATGGAAATATCTCCATAAATAATATTATTCATAAAATCCCAAGGAATAACTAATGTCATCAATAAATAATAATAAGTTCCCAGGAAATTGGGATGGTAAAATTACGGAAAACATTACATTATCAAGAAAAAAACCTGTTATTATTGCAGGTCCTTGTATGCTTGAATCTATATCGTTAGGTCTTGAAGTCGGAAACTTTTTAAAAAATAAATGTGAAAAATTAAACCTCCCTTATGTATTTAAAAGTAGTTATGACAAAGCAAATAGAACAAGTGCAACGAGTGTTCGAGGACCTGGAATAAATACGGGACTTGAATGGTTAAAACAAATTAAAAAAGAACTTAATGTTCCTATTTTAACTGATGTTCATTCAAGTGAACAAGCATTAGAAGCAGGTAAATTTGTAGATATAATACAAATTCCAGCTTTTCTTTGTAAACAACGAGAGCTTCTTGTTGCGGCAGCAAGTACGAATAAAGTGATTCAAATAAAAAAAGGCCAATGGGTTTCAGCTGAAGAAATGATAGAAGTTGCTCATTTTATTCAAAACTGTGGCAATTCAAAAATAATCCTTGTAGAACGTGGCACCTGTTTTGGCTATAATAACCTTGTGGTCGACTTTAGAAACCTTGTTGATATGAATAAAGAAGGCCATGCTGTTATATTTGATGCCACTCACGCTGTGCAACTACCAGGTGCTTCAAATGGAAAATCATCCGGCCTTCGCCATATGGTTCACCCTCTCACAAGAGCAGCCGTAGCAATCGGAGTAGAAGGAATTTTTATGGAAGTCCATAAAGATCCATCATGCGCATTATCAGATGCAGATACACAACTCACCATGGAAATGGCCGACGCCATTCTTGAAGACATTGCTAAAATGATAAATGAATCTTAATTTAATTTGGATAGACAATAGTTTTTATAACTATCTAAATTTTCCAAACTTGTATTAATAAGAAAGTTATCATTTAATTGTTTTTCTAAAGCATAAGCTACCCAGCAATGTGTATAAGAGGATGGATGCGGTGAGTTCCAAAATAGAGCTAATTTTGTTCTATTTCCATTTTCATCAACACATGAATTATTTTTATTAGCAAAAATATTTGTTTCTTTACCAATTTGTGTCAATGCTGCTTTATAATAACCACCATTATAGCAAAAATCTTGAATATAATTTAAATTTGCTCCTGGAACTTTATATTTTGTATCCATTTTAGTAAATCCATAATCATACGATGAATCATTTAAAATATTTTTGTTATTCATAAGTTTTTCAAAATCGGAAGCAATATCTAGTGTCTTAATATTAATTTTATTCCCAAGACTACCTTTTAATAAATTCAAAGAGGTTGCCAAATAAAAATTATATTTTTGAATTGCTTCTGTCATTTTTAAAGAAAATTCATTTTTATTTTTTAAATCATCTGAATATTTATTATAATTTGAAGTTACAATTGCTGGAGTTTTTCCAATATCAGGTAAATTTAAAATCATAAAATGATAGGCACCAATATTATTTAACATTTTTATTTGGTTAATAATATTATCTACAGCTCTTTTATATATATAATTTACCCCACCAACGGAATCTGGATTATCAAAAATAACATGTGCAGGCTGGTTATTTTCAAATTTTTCTAAAAAATCATTAGCTCCAATCCAAAATACAAAAAGAGTTTCTGTTGTATTCGTCAATTTTTGATTCGTACTATAATAAGAATCATTGGTTAAATAAGAATTCATATAAGAGTTTACATAATATTTTGAACTTCCTGTAAATAAATTTCTTGCTGCTGTTATAAATGATGTTGGAATATTATTGGCAAAAGCATCGTTTGTTCCATCAGTCTTAGCACCACCATAGGAAAAATTTAAAACAGGTAAATGCGTTCTTTCTGTAAGGTAATCATTCCAAACATAACCATCGGTAAAACGTCCATTCCAGAATGGAAAAAAGGGCATAATTTTAGCCCATCTCTTTAAATTTCCAGGGTCAGAAAGACTGTCTCCAAATAATACGATTTGTTTTATTTTTGAATTAGGTTTTTCTGCTTTAGCAAATTGAATGGGATATTCATAGCCGTCAAAATCAGAAGTAGAAGCTTTAAATTCATATAATTTATAAGAAGAATTTAATTTTTGAATTGCAAAATTACATTTTGTAACAATATCATCATAGGAGTATTTTTCCTCTAAAAAAAATCCGTCCTGAATTTTTCCTGTTAACTTAGTCCAACTTGAGATTATTGAATCTCCATTTACTGCCCATGCATAGTTTTTTCTCGCTCCAAAAGTTAGAACTTCAAGACTTGGATACATAAGATTAGGATTATCATTATCTAACCCTTTTTTTGTATCATAATAATAACAAGCAATATAATAACCCGAATTTGAAAATTTCATTTTTGGATAAATAGGTTCGCTTGCAAAAAGAGAATTTGAAAATAATATTCCTGAAAAACATAAAAACGAATTTTTGAGAAACAAAGATGACGAATGCGACATACAATCTCTCCACTAAATAATATTGTTAAAATGTTTAAAAAAAATACAATATTAATAATGGTCAGTCAAACAATTAATTTATTTAATTTTATAAAAATAATTAAACAATAAAAGAAATAAACTGAATAATATACTTATCAGTCATGCAAAAAATTATAAAAAATATTATAAAAAACCCATATTCCTCTAAAATATAATTCTTATTTAATTTGGAATTTTAATTCATGTAAATTTATTTACAAATTTTTAAAAAATGAGGTGTCACAATTTTGTCCTGTCAATATTTTGACTATATTTAAGAAATAAAAAATGCTCCATTAAATTTTAATGGAGCAACCCCGTCTAAAGTTTTTTAATTAGTAAAAAATAACGTTATAGGATTCTGCTGAAGTTTCCTTAGCACAATATTTTGCTAAATCAGAATTTTTAATAAATATATCTAGAGCTTTTGCTGCATTATTCTTAAGATCATTTGCAAATATTGGATTTACAATTGCTGGGTTACCAAAATTTACTTTTGTAGATGTTACAACAATATTTTTACAGTTGCCATTTGTAATTGTAGCTTTAATTGTTGCATCAGTCTCATAAGCACCAATTAAAGGAACATTAATTACTTTAAAACCAACATGATCTACATTAATTGCTACTAATTTACGATCACTATTGAGATCAAAAGTACCAGCAACAGTAATTGGTGCATTTTGATCTACTGTTCCACGTTTAAATGTATCAATCATTTCTTTAATAATTTTATTTTGGCTTTCTTTACTTACTACAGTACTTAAGTTGAAAGTATCAGCAAAAGCTGAACTAGATAATGCGGATAATGCTAAAAGTGCACACTTTAATTTCATAACTATTTCCTTTTTTTATAAATGACAGGGTTCAACAAAGGTAACAGGTTAATATTAAAGATCAACAATATTTTTAATTTTTTTTATATTATTTTTATTTATTCTTTATTTAATATAATATCAAATAAAGAAATTAAATATTTAAATTTTAATGAATTTTAAATTTATTTTAAGCCTAAGTCGTTTTATTAAAAATAAATAAATATTTACAAAAAAAAAAGCGGCAAGAATAATTCTTGTCGCTTTTAAGATAAATAAAAAAATATTAAGACTGATGAGTGATTCTTTTTAAAAAGGTCTGAAGCCTTTCTGTTTTAGGGGAAGCAAACATTTCTTTTGTATCTCCCTGCTCGACAATAAGACCACTTTCTAAAAACATAGTACGGTGTGATACTTTCTGTGCAAAATAAAGCTCATGAGTAACAACAATCATAGTCATGCCGCCTTTAGCAATATCTACCAAAATGTCTACGACTTCATCAACAAGCTCAGGATCAAGTGCACTTGTCGGCTCATCACATAATAAAACTTTTGGATTAATCGCTAATGCTCTAGCAATAGCAACACGCTGTTGCTGCCCTCCAGACAATCCTCTTGGAAATTTTTCTGAGTGGGCGGATAAACCTACACGTTTTAATAAATCGGAAGCAATTTGTAAGGATTCATCTTTGGACTTGCCTAAAACTAAGTTTGGTCCTAATGCTACATTTTCAAGCGCAGACATATGAGGAAATAACTCAAATCTTTGGAAAATCATTCCCGTATTTCGGCGTATCATGTGCAAAGATTGTTTTGAATCGCGGTAGTTAATTCCGCAAACTTCAACGTTTCCAGAGGAGATTGTTTCAAGAGCATTAATTGTGCGCAAGCAGGTGCTCTTTCCACTCCCTGAAGGACCAATAAGAGCAACAACCTCACCTTGTTTTACTTCAAAATTAATACCTTTAAGAACATGATGCTCTTTATTTTTTGAATAAAATATTTTATTTACATTTTTTAAACTAACTACTACTTCTTGAGACATAATATTTTTCCAAATTAATGTTTGAGACTCACGCTCAATCTTTTTTCAAGGTAACGCCCCAATGAACTCACTAATGTATTTACAACAAAATAGAGTAACGCAATAAAAAACCAAGTTTCAAAACTTCTAAATGTTACTGTTACCGCATTTTGGGCTTCTTTAGTTAATTCAGGAATTGCTACAACCGAAAGCAAAGAACTATCTTTTATTAAGGAAACAAATTGTCCAATTAAAGGAGGAAGCATATTTCTCAAAGCTTGAGGTGCTATGACTTTTCTAGCTATTTGAAATGGACTTAAACCCAACGCTTTTGCGGCATCGATCTGTCCTTTTTCAAAGTTAGCAATTGTACCCCTAAATATTTCAGCAACATAAGCAGAACAAAATAAGCTCATTGTTAAAACACCGGCAACTGCACCAGAGAGATTAAAAGCTGTACCAACAATAAAATAGGCAACATATAGTTGCACAAGCACAGGCGTATTTCTAAAAACATCTACGTAAAATAGGGCAGCAAATTTAGCAATTTTTTCTTGAGTTGTAAGGAGCATACCAAATATGACACCAAGAATAGTACCAAATATGATGGCCTCAAAACTCATTTTTATTGTAATCCAAAGCCCTTTTAGAAAAAGACCAGGACCGCCACCTTCTGTAGTTGGTAACCAAATATAAGGAGCTAAAACCGAAAAATCCCAGCTATAATCTAATTGATAAAAACTACGAACAAGTACAGCAGCTAACAGCAGAATAAGAAAAGAAGAAAGGAATGAATAATATATGGGTAATTTTTTATCTGGCATCGCGTTTCATATTTCCAAATCAGAGAATTATTAACAGAAAATTAAATTAAAACTACATAATTTATTTATCAAGAAGAGTTAACCACTCCTGGCTGTCAAAATAATATTTCATGGCCTTATCATAACCGCCTATTTTTTTCCACTCAGCTAAAAATTTATTAAAACTAATAGCTAATTCTTGATCTTTTTTACGCATGGCTACACTGAATTGATCTCCATTAAAGCCTTGCGGTACAATGTAAATTTTCCCAGGATTATTTAATGCTGCAAGTTTTACATAAGGAGTATCATAAATAAACGCATTTGAGCGGCCACCTAGAACTGCATTTACTGTGTCAGCATCAGCATCAAATCTCATTATTTGTGCTTTATTTAAACTTTTTGTGTCTTGTAAATAAAGATCGGGAGCAGAGCCTGTTTTAACTGCAATTTTAATTCCTGATTTATTAAAGTCCTCTAATGATTTATAATTTTTACGATTATCAGGGGTATCTTTTACTGCAATTAAAAATTTATTGTCATAATAAGGATCACTAAAGGTAACAGCTTTTTCACGTTCTTTTGTTCTCGCCATCGAAGAGGCGATCATGTCACATTTTCCGGTTAATAGAGAAGGAATAATTCCATCCCATTTTGTATCTGATATAATTAATTTTACCCCTAGATGTTTAGCAAAAGCTTCCATCATTTCAGGATCAAATCCAATCCATTTTCCAGACGCTGTTTTCATTTCAAGAGGTAAGTACCCAGATTCTGAGCAAACTTTTAATATACCATCCTTTTTAATGGTTTCAAGTATCGATTTCTCAGCTGCATATGATTTAGATAAATATCCTATTGATGATAACGCACAAAGAGCAAAAGTAATTAATGTGCGGCACGCTGTGGGCCTTAGCCCAGAAGAAGTCGAGCTCGTCATAGATAGATACCTTTCGTTAATTATTCGGAACACGAAAAAAGCAAAACACCACTTATCACACAAAATTGTCAGGGGCAAATCAATTTACTAAAAGAAATTCTCAAGTATGTAGCAAAAATCAACATTTTTTAGATAAATGCTAAGGACAGGCAAATGTTTCTTAATAAAGAAATGCCATATGCAATTAATAGTCATGGCCTCTATATCTAAAAAAAGGATAATAAAGCAAAAGGAATTATAGGAAGAGGTCCATCATGAATGTAAAACGGTTTCTCTGCCTTTTCAACATAATATTTATAAATAGTTGCTCAACTTTATTTCCTCAAAATTCGAAAAAATCGGGGGATATAAATGAGCAAAGAAAATCAGCTAGTTTTCTTGATAGTTTATTTCAAGATGATCCTATAGCAGATCAAAATAGCTCTCAAAATAAGGATAATATGCGTTCTTCCTTATCACAGGGAACAATAAGTAACCAGAATAAAAGAAATAATTCATTAAATTACAATTCTCCTTATCCTCAAAATTTTCAAAACACACTTTCTCTGACTCACATAGAAGGCAATACTTGGCGAACACAAGCACACCCTGCTATGGTTTTTGGGATTATGTCTCGATTATTATCTCAAAATTATATTATAAACTCTATGGACAGAAAAAATTTTAATTTACAAACAGATTGGGATAAGTTTTTTATAGATGGAAGACTCTTTCGTAATCGTATAAATATTATGGTATTTCCCGTAGGACCAAGACAAACTGAAGTTGTTTTAAAAAATATTGTTGAGTATTATACTGGAAATCAAAATGGAAAAATAGAGGAAAATTCAGCTTGGTTACCGAGTCCTGATATTACAGATGAAATAAATAAGTTAATTGAAAATACGAATAGACAAACCACATTAATTCAAAGTCAAATGTACTCTCGCCCCAATTAATAATTACCTATTTATTCAAAAATGATACTGCAATATTTTCAATTTAATAAAATTAAATATTAACCGAATAAATAATGAAATTAAATTAATTACTTTTAAATTGGTATTAAATTAAAATGAAATTAATTAAAAATATTTTAAAAATTTTATTTTTTATATTTTATCCCATTTTTTGTTACTCTATTGAAATAACTTTAAATGGAAGTTACGCTAATAGTTACTCAACCAGTTATCAGTATACAAAAACATCGTACGGCTTGGACATTGGATTTCCTTTAAATCAATTTATGGAACTAAATTCTGGGCAAACTTATACAAATGAAATATATACATACACAGATGATTATAAAAAATATTTAATTAGCAAAGGTAATATTTTACCAGCAGGAAATTTAACTCAAGAATATGATACGACAGATAGTTACGCAAATTTAAGTATTGGTCTTTTTAATTACTATTTTAGCCCATCTATTTATGGTGGTGTTTTAAATAGAAAATCTAAATTTAAAGACTATTTTGGACAAGTATCCGAGGAAGAAACACCATTAACCTGGGATGCCGGCGCAGCTTTATCCATTCGTATGGGAAGACATTTTAAATTAAAAATAACTTACCGAATATCGCCTTCTGGCGTAAGCTCCCCGAGCGGAAGTCCTTATTATGATAATTCTTATTGGGGTGGAATTACTTTATCGTTTTAAAAATTAATATAAATTGCTAAAAAATGAATACTAATATAACATTTACTTTATTAAGTAAATATATGATATATTTGCTTAATTTCTTTTTAAAAGTTATTGGAATCTCATGAATTTTAAACCGTTTCTTTTTAGTCTAAGCCTATCTAGTACACTAATTTATGGATGTGGATCAAAAGACTCTACTTCTCATGGCAAATCAAATAATCCACCTAAGGCAGAATCAAAACCAGAAATACCAGCTCCTACTCCAACACCAACATCAGAACAGCCTCCGTACAAAAGTAGTTTTAAGTATTTAAATATTAATATAAAAGAATATTGCGAAGAAGTTATTTCTTTAGAAACAGATTTAAATCTTATCATAAATAAAATTGAAAAACACGTTACGACTCTTGAAAGTATAAATAATCAGTATCATGCCGCTCAAAGAGAAATAATAAAAAGAAAAAATAATAAACTCGATGAAAATGATAAAGCCCAAATTAAAGCGTTAACTTCTAAAATAAAACAAATAAATTCTATATTTTTGCCTTCAAAATATTTAGAAAGTAATTTTAATCTTAATATATCTTTTTATTTTAAAAACAATTTAAATCGCTGTATAAATAATAACACAACTCATCTTAAAGAATTAATAATTAATGAAATTAAAATATTTGAGTCAAAAATAATCGAAAATAACAAGACTTATATTGAACCTTTGATTCAAAACACAGAAATTAATATTCAAAATAATTTAGATAAATCAATGATTAATGAAAACTTAAATAAAATATCATTTGATTTTAAAAACATTATTGAAAAACTCAATAAATTAAACCAAAACACCGAAAATAAATAAAATAATTCATCCTATTTATTTATTTTTAAAAATCTTAAACTTCCTTGCGCTTCCACTATCATCTCAAAAATAGACAATCTGTGTCGCCATAATGCAAGTAACTTTTTTGCTTCTAAAAAAACTTCTAATTCATTTAAAATACACTCAAATGAATCATTTTTATTATAATTAAAAGTATCTTTTATTGTTGTAAAATCTCTAAATGGAAAACAACGTTCCATTGTCTTTACTATTCCTGTCCACTTCGAAATAATTTCAGCACAAATAGAAACATGAGTATGAATTTCGTTTCTTCCTTGATCACAAAGAAAATATTGAATTTCTTTTACAGTTAAATGACTTGGAGATTCTTTTTTAATTTGTAGCATTAAATCGTTTAAATTAAAATACTGCGACAAAGTGGACTTAGTGCTTATCCCTCGCTGAGAAGTTCTATGATGAAAAGAAATGCCATTAATTTTATTTCTGTTTGTAAAAGTACGCATATTATCGAAGTCTACTTTCGAGATATCTTATCATAGGGGAATCAGAAGATTCTCCTTGACTTTTGAGCCTTGAAATTTCTTCTAGAATTTTTTTTCTCCAACTTGAATCCAGAACACTTTGGGCAGCAAGAATATCCATGGTTGAACGAAAAGCTCTTGCGTCTTGCTCTTTTTGCAATTCTTTATCACTTTCTTCTTCATCTTGTAAAGATAAAATTGCTTTTTCAACGGCTTCTTGCGCTTTTTGAGTTGATGCTATTCTTTCATAAGCGCGCTCTTCTGCACCAAAAACAAATGACTTTCTGGTAGCATTTTTAGCCGAATTTAACGATTCGTTAAATTCACCACCAAGAAGTGGCGTTTTTTCTAATAAGTCTTTTGCATTTGAAATTTCATTTAATACCTCATTTTTTGTAGGAAAATATTTAGAATTTTCCAAAGAGGAATCCGCTTTTTGTAATTTTATTTTTGCGTCTTGTATTGCTCTTTGTCTTGCTTGCTGCATTATTTGCATAGCAAAACCCAAGTGATTATTTGCTTCATCAAATGCATTTTGAATTTCTTGCTGAGCTTCAATTAAATTATTTTGTTTAAGACTTTGTGCCGTTGCCTTTACTTTTAAGGCAGTATTATCATTTTTTAGAATATTTTGTAGAGTTTTCTTTTCGCTTATTGTTAAAGGATAAGTTTCATTATTCGTCATATTCATGAGTTGTTTATTTAAATTAGAAGCGATCTCACTTAGCTCAAAAGATTCGGAAGAAAACTCGGAATAATCTTTTTCTTTGCTATTTAACATTTGAATTTTACTCTTAAGATTTTGGAGTCTTGCCAAAAAATTACTCGATTCACTCGCATTTTGCTGGCGCTTTAAAATATTGATAGTAGTTTGAATTTTCCCCAAAGAAGAATTATAATTTTGATCATTCTTTAAAGAAATATTTTCTACTAAATTAATGGATTCAATTATATTTCTCCTAACAATACCTGACTGACTTAAATTTCCAGCTAATTGAGCTGCATTAGATAATGGTGGTATAATTTTTGATTTTTGCTCAGGAGTTACTTTATTCATTTTAATTAATAATTTTTTTGCTTCTTCAAGTTTTCTAATAATTTCAGCTCTGACCTGTATTGGCGTTTTTATTGGAAAAACTAATTCTTTTGACTCTCCAAATATTCCAGATAATACTGTTTTCGCAATTGCTTTAACGTATAAAGTATCTTCCTGCAAAAAAGGAATTCCTAATGTAACAAGCTCAGCATTATCTGATTTAAAATTAAACTCAGATGCATTTGAAAACTCAGCTAAAGATTTTTCAAAATGATATCCTGAATGAGTTCTAATAGATAATTCAACTAATGTTAAAGGAACTGTTGATTTCACATCAATATCAAAATTTAATTTTCCTTGTAACTCTTTAAAATCTATATTATCAGAATTAGCTGATTCTATGTTTACAATGGGCTTAGATGTAGGGCTTAAAATTAACGTAGAAATATACTTTTTATCTTTATTTGTTAATATTATTTTAATATTTCTTGATAAATTCTTTTTATTATTATCTTCATTAACTGTTTTTTCATCAAATAAAGAAAACAAAGATAATACAGAGGAAGACCAAGATCCTGATTGTAAAGAATAAGTATAGTTTTTCTCAGGATATACTTTATTATTTTCTATGAATAATACTTGCCAATTATTGTCTTTCTTTAAATTATCAATATTTATTTCAAGATAAGATGAAGTATCCATATTTATCTCATAACTATTCACCGATAAATCATAATATTTAGGTAATTGCCCCGAATACGAGGGAAATTCAATTTTTAAAATAGGCTTAGATGTTTTTAAGTTTTGTGAAATAAATTGATATATATCATTAATATCTTTTGATAAGGTAAAAGAAAAAATTGCAATATATAATATCATTATGGAAAAAAGTTTTAAATATAGAGTTTTTTTATAAAAATCTTTTTTATAAGAGATACCTGCTGCTTTTAAATTAAGTTCGATTCGTTCTTTTGAAAAATCTTTTAAAGTTTGAAACCCTTGTATGATTGCAAGATCAAACCATTTTAGAAATAGAAGACCAATCGGAAAAGCAAGCCAGGCTATTTGTGAATTTAAAATTCGGTATGAAAAAAAATAAATTGTCATTAGAAAAAGAACTGAAAATAAAAAAAAACTTATTTTTCTTCTCACTTATCAATATTTCCTAATTGTTATTTTCCTGGCATTTCTTCTCGGTAAGGAGAAAGATCCGAAATGGTCTTTAATGCAGGATTTTCTTCAAGCATACGCCAAAAAACGCCTGCTGTAACTAAAATGTCGCCAATAGAACGGTGTCTTGATTCAAAGGTCAATCCAAAGTGTTGTGCCAGAGCGTCAAGATTTCGCCTTTCAATTTTTACAAGAGCTCTTGCCATTTTTAAAGTACAAAAAATAGTATAGTCACAAGAAATACCCAATCTATTTGATTCATGAAATAGCATCCCAATATCAAATTCAGCATTATGAGCTAATCCAACACATCCTCTTAAAAAATCATGAAATTCAGGTAAAATAGTTTGAAAGTCAGGTTTCCCTTCTAACATATGATCTTCAATTCCTGTTATCCTTGTAATTTCAGGGGAAAGCGGAATTCCTGGGTTTATTAAATGTGAAAAACGAGCAATTTCTTTTTTATTTTGATATTTTATAGCACCTATTTCAATAATTCGAGAACTTCTTGTGTCTAATCCGGTCGTTTCAAAGTCAAAAATAACAATAGGAAGTTCTTCGATTTTTTCATTGCCATGAAATCGAGATCCACTAACTCCACCCATAATAGCAATCGGCGAAGAAACAAATTTGTCTTTTCGCGACAGGATAAAATGAAAAATACTATTTTGAAAAGGTGATACCATATTAATTAGAATTCCTGAATAAATGTTACTTTAACTAGTTATAAATTTTTTGAAGAACATGAATAAACTCGGATGCCGCTGGAGCAAGTTCTCTTTCTAATGATGAGCAAATTAAAATAGAACGTTCCATTTTTAAACCTTGTACCTTTAAAACTTGAATATTTTTTTCATTGCGCAAGGAGTGTGAACTGACAACGCTGAGTCCAATATTTTTTTCAACCATTTTAATCATACTTTGTGTCGATCTTAATGTCATTACAGTTCGATAACGTATTCCTAATTTTCGAAATTCCATTTCAATAATATCGTGAATAGCGCTTCCACTTTCAAATAAAATCATAGGCTGACGATTGATATGAATTGGTAATAAAGTTTTACCCATTTTTTCTAATGAAAGTGACATTTGTACCAAAGGATTTTCCGGCGCTGCTATGATCTCTAATGTATCAAGAATTTCTGCATGAACTTTTAATCCTATTAAGGGATCTTCATTAGGTGCAACAAAGGGATTTCTTGTAATTAATCCAACATCAACTGATCCATCATGAAGGGACTCTATCACAGTTGCGGAATCTTTTTCATGCAAAGTAAATTGGATTTGTGGATATTTTTTTCGAAATTCAGAAATGGCATCTGGAAAAACGCCAGCAACAGCTGTTGCTCCTCCTCCCAAATGTACAAAACCTTCACGAAGCTCTAAATGATTTCTCACTGTTGTTTGTAATTGATTCATTCTTTTTAAAATATCTACAGAAATTCCATAGACCAATTTACCCATAGAGGTAAGACGCACACCGCGCGCTGTTCGTTTTAATAAGGCACAACCAAGACTTTCTTCTAAAAGTTTTAGTCTTGCTGACAAAGCTGGCTGAGTAATGTGAAGTTTATTCACAGCTGAAGATAAGGAACCTTCTTGAACAACTGTAACAAAAGCTTGCAGCCTATATATATCTTGTAACTCTTGCACCCTTTACTCCCTAGTATGAGAATAGACACATTTGGAACAATACTGTAAGGATAAATGTCGTCAACCATGAACAGACGAAAGAAAATGACAGGAAGAAAACTGTGAAAGATTTAATCCCTCAAAAAAATGTCTCACCCGAAATCCGATCAAATATTGCCCAACTTGCGATTTGGACAAGGAAATTTTCGGGGCCTTTACACCGCGCACAAAATACAAGTTTACAAAAAATCACGGCATCCGAACACGGCCAACTCATATTATCATTATATAAACCGGGCGATGATAGAAGCACGGTTTTGTTAAGTATGAAAAAAGGGGAAAGTGGAATTTCCACAACCCATTTAAAGCCTTTACCATTAAAACAGCCAAATTCAATCGTTCAAATTGCAAGGAAGTATATTCATGGAAGAAAAATAATTTCATCTTATGCAGCCATGTCTCCTATTTGTATAATTTTAGAATTTGGAGAACCAAATAAACAACTCGAAAATTATGATGAAATTTTAGAGGGTCCAAATGTACTTATTTTAGACTTAGACTCCAAACCTCCAAGAATCATATTAGCAAAAAAATATGATAAAATTCCAAATCGTTACGTTACGGATTGTGGAAATCATTTTTCTCAAGGTGAACCTTTTTTTGAAAGTTGGTGTGAATGGAGTGAAGATAATACAAAAACAAAAAAAAGAGCTTGTTTTTTATATCCCATTATATCTTACTGCCCTATGCCTCAGCCAGAAGAGAATATAGAGAAAAAAATAGCAGATACCTCACCAATACCAATAATTAAAACAAATAAAAATATCTCTACAAGTTCTCCAACAACTCTAACATCTGCATTAGAAATTTTGCCAACTCATATTCGTAGATCTGCTCGAACAAAGTTACAATTTTTAGCAAGAAGAATAACAAAACAAAAAATAGATTTACCTGATAACAACGAAATATCTAGATTACAAAAACAAAGTGAAGGATTAAAAACCAATTTATACTTATGGCCTGCCCATTCTTTAATTTGGTATGTTCCACCACAATTTATTGAAGAATTTGGAATGCCTGCTTTTTATTCATTAAAAAAACATGAAAAACCAGGAGATATTTTAAATAAAATTCATCATGAAATTGACATTTTAAAAAGACGTAAACAAGAATTAACAGTTAGAATTGCTGAAAGTATTCAAGCAGAATACGATTTTCAAAAATTAATTTCTGATAGCGCAGATGAATTAAAGTTTTTTATTGATAAATACACAAATGAAAATTTTCATTTGCAAAAAGACTCTAGTAAATTTTCAAAATACGTCTTAGATTTAATATTAGAAAAAGAAGAACTTCCTTCTGTTTCAAAACTATGCGGAACACTAGATATTTCATTGACTGAAGGAAAACAAGAAAAGAAAATTCGAGATGAAAAAGAGGGGCGACTTCCTTTTCGAGTTTATTTTTCATCAACGGGCGAATTTATTCGTGTTTCAAAATCTGCTGAAGATGGTGATAAAATGATAAAAATGATGCCATCAAATCATACCTGGCTTCACGTTCTTACAGGAGAAGGGAGCCATGTTTGGCTTGAAAAACCAAAAGGTGGAAAAAAAGCTTCGCAACAAGCAATTAGAGAAGCCTCTATTTTAGCAGTACACCATTCAAAACATAGTCGAGCACAGAGTGCTGAAATACAAATTGCCACTCGAGGCGATATTGAAAAAAGAAAAAATCTTGCCCCAGGTAAAGTTCTTGTCCGTAGATGCGAAACAATGCTAATAAAATATGACAATTCAGAACTTCAAAAATTAACAGCAGGTACACAGTGAATCATAATGATAAAGAGCATTTTCAATTACAAACCCAAAATTTTAAAGTTGCTATCGTTCATGATTGGATGTTTTCTCGTAGAGGTGGAGAACGAGTCTTAGAACAAATTTTAAATCTTTTTCCACAAGCAGATTTTTATTATTTATTTGGAAAACCAAAAGAAGTTTTAAAATTAAAGCATGCACATAAATTTATTCCTTCTTTTCTTTCTAAAATTCCATTTATTGAAAAGCTTTACAAGTTACTTTTACCCATGTTACCTATTGCTGCAGAAAGTTTTGATTTATCAAATTATGATCTTATTATTTCTAGTAGCAGTTGTGTCGCAAAAGGAATTATTCCACCACCACTAGCAATACATATTTCCTATATTCATAGCCCAATGCGTTACGCTTGGGATCAAGAACACCGTTACTTTAGCAAAGCTCCTAAATTTTCGCGCCCTTTGGAAATCTTAAGACGATTTTTGTTAAATCGCCTGCGCATTTGGGATGTAACATCTGCTGTTCGAATTGATAAAATGATTACAAATAGTAATTTTGTTGCGAGAAGATGTGCTTTATACTACGGTAAAACTCCTGAGGTTGTTTATCCTCCAATAAATATTAAATTTTTTAACATTGCAAATCAAAAAGAAGTTTACTCATCTCAAAAAAGAAAAGTACTCTTATTTGGCGCATGGACTCCTTATAAAAAAATGTATGAAAGCCTAAAAATATTATTAGAAAATGGAATTCCTGTTATTGCAGCAGGTCAAGGCTCTGAATTATTAAAAGCTCAAAAAGATTTTTCGAAAAAAGTAACATTTTATATTAATCCTAAAGACGATGAAATTCCAAATATTTATTCACAAGCCCATACCCTTTTATTTCCCGCAATCGAAGATTTTGGTATTGTTCCCTTAGAAGCTACAGCAGCTGGTTTGTGGGTTGTTGCACCAAATCAAGGAGGAACAAAAGAAACCGTTATTAATAACGTAACAGGATTTACGTTTGATGAATCTTCAAAAGAATCTATGATAAATGCTGTAAAATTATCATTAAAAAAAGAAATCACTTTAACAGATAAAAATAATATGTTCTCACAAGTTGAGAAATTTTCAGAAGAAATATTTCAAAAGAAATTCACAAAAACTGTTTTAGAATCAATTCAAAACGCAAAAGGATTTTAGATAATGATTCTTAGTAGACACGCTGAAAAGTTGAATATTTACAGGGCAATTATTGATATATTAATAATTACTATTTCATGGATTCTAGCTTTTATAATACGTTTTAATTTTGAAATAATAGCTTTAACAAAAGGACCAGATACACTCTTTAATTATTTAAGACTATTGCCTTTATTATTATTATGCTATTTCTTTATATTTTTGACCTCAGGAATGTATAAAAAAAGTCTTGTTAAAAAAAGAATTTGGGATGAAAATTTTCAATTAGCCAAGAATCACACCATTTCTTTTTTTATTTTTGTTACTCTTTCTTTTTTTATATATGAACATCGTTATTCAAGATTAACTTTATTTATTTTTTTCTTTTTAATCCCAATTATGCTTCCACTTGGCAGGAGTATAATCCGAAAATGGAATCGATTTTATTTAAAATTTAAAAATTCAAAAAAGAAAGTAATTATTATAGGGACAGGTCCAAGTTCTGAAAAACTAGCAAAAACGATTGATGCCAGATCAGACTGGAATCTTCAACTAATTTCTTGTCACTCCTTTTCTGAAATTAACATTGTCGACAAATATTTAAAAACAGGTGCTGTTGATCTTGTTTTTATTGTCCCAAGTGCAAGCGAAACAATTCAGGTTAATGAAATATATAAACATTTAGATAAAAATCTTTCCGATATATTTTTAATTCCTTATTTAGGAGAAAAAATATTCTTTGAACCTACCCCTATTCAATTTGAGGGAATAACTGCACTAGCTTTAAATTCATCTGGTTTAGAAAGCTATGGTTTGTTCTTAAAAAGATTATTTGATATTGTTTTTTCTTTTACATTTATTCTGGTCTTTTCTCCTGTTTATTTAATATGTGCATTATTAGTTCGTCTCAGTAGTCCAGGCCCTATTTTTTTTAAACAGGAACGTATGGGTCTCGATGGTAAAAAATTTTATTGCATTAAATATCGAGGAATGTATGTAAATGCAGAAGAAAAAAGCGGTCCGGTATGGGCAAAATCTAATGATGATAGAACAACTCCAATTGGAAAATGGTTAAGAAAAACAAGTCTCGATGAAATTCCTCAGTTCTTTAATGTATTAAAGGGCGAAATGAGTGTTGTCGGTCCAAGACCAGAGCGTCCTGTATTTGTAGATAACTTTAAAGATCAAATTCCTGGCTATATGCTTCGACATAAAGTGAAGGCTGGAATTACAGGTTGGGCTCAAATTAACGGCTGGAGAGGAAATACGTCTTTAGAAAAAAGAATTGAATGCGATCTTTGGTATATTCAAAATTGGAATATTTGGCTTGATCTCAAAATAGTAATGCTCACACCTGCTAAAGGGCTTATTCACCCGAATGCTTATTAAGAGCAACTTTCTTGGTAACAAAGTCAATTTCTGATAAACTCATTTTTAAACCACTTTTGTTTTTTAAGCGCATTTGGAGATAAAAATGAACTCTACATCAGCACCTAAAAGTCCAACAGCGCCTTCTCCTTCTTCTAAAAAATTATTTCAAATAGTAGCTTCACCAGATGGCATGGAAGCCTATATTCCTGGCAAAACACAAATTGAACAAGATGTTGCAAAACTAAATTATGATCAGCTTTGCGCGTATCTTTTGAAATTAGGTTATGCAATAAAACCAACTCAAAAAGTATTTGATGAATTAGTAAAATGTGCAAATTCCAATATACGGCATTTTGAAACAAATTTTATTATTTTAAAAGGGACGCCTTATACTCCAGCAAAACCAGCAACAATAAAATGGCTTAATCCTCCAACAATTCCCAAAGATCTTGTTAGGCCAGGTATTCCATTTGGTATTATTAAACAAGCCACAGACACCGCACTTGCTAAAACAATTTATGGACAGGAATTACCAAATTTAAATCCCGTAGGAGCTGAAAAGGTAGAGGAAAAAAAGATTATCACAACCCACAACGATTTTACGGTAGATAAAAACGG
The DNA here is from genome assembly GCF_009208775.1 of Silvanigrella paludirubra. NCBI lineage: Bacteria > Pseudomonadati > Bdellovibrionota > Oligoflexia > Silvanigrellales > Silvanigrellaceae > Silvanigrella > Silvanigrella paludirubra. The sequence continues at coordinate 860,608 of NZ_WFLM01000001.1, forward strand.
CGAAATTAAATCGGCTAAAGGTGGTCAAGCAGTCATTCAAAGTGACGGCAAAATTGATTTTCTCGATTTTTATACAGTAAAAGACGTACGCCCCGATCAATACCATAAAGTTGATTTTCCATGCAATGTTATTGTTAAATGCGAACTTCAAGGAAATCTAAATTGGAATGTGGAAGGCGATTTAACTGTAGAACAGTTTTGGACAGCAGCTGGGATTCATGTAAAAGGAAATGTGATTGCAAAAAGTGGTATCCAGTTAAACAATGCAAGCGATGAAAATAAAGCCATTCGTATTCAAGGAAATTTAGAAGCAGTTTTTATTCAATCAAGTTGTTTTATTGTTGAGGGTAACATAAAAGTAGAAAAGGCAATTCTAGCTTCCAGGCTTGTCACCAACGGAAATTTAGAGTGTATAGGAGACCCAGGTAAAATTACGGGTTCCGAACTTATTATGAATAAAGGAACTATACATGCTAAAAATATTGGCAGTGAAAAAGAAAAACCAACTTATGTTAAATATCTTTCAGAAGAAAGTGCTAAAAATTCTAAAGTAGAAGCGCTTTCGGAAGGAACTAGAATTCAAATTCGCAAGTCGAATATTATTATTAAGTTTACGCAACCATGGCCCCCACCTACATCATAGGTACAGTTAAATAAATGCAAAAAAATAGAAATAGACAAAAATCATTTCATAAATCAAACCAAACACAAAATAACCCAAAAAAATTTGATAAAGAAACAATTGAAACTTTTGCCTTAGCAACAGATGGCAGAGCAATCGGTAGAAGTGAAGATAATGTTGTTGTTTTTGTAAAGAATATGCTCCCAAATGAAAAAGCAAAAGTTGAAATTATTTCAAAAAAATCTAATTATAAAAATGCTTTATTGTATAAGCTAGAATCTTCTTCTCCTCATCGAGTTGAACCTCCGTGTATTTATGATTCTCAATGTGGCGGTTGTCAGTTACAATATATTTCCCAAAATATGCAGACAGAATATAAAACAATGTGGTTTTTTGAAACCTTAAAACGAATTGGAAAATGGAACGAAACGTTTATAAAAGAATCTGAAAAAATGATTTCTATTGTTTTTTTAAAACGTGAACATTACCGCAGAAGAGTTCGTTTTCATTTTGACGGGAAAAATCTAGGTTTTAAACAAAACAGCTCTAATAAAGTAATTAATATTGAAAAATGTTTAATAACTTCTGAAAAAATAAATCAAAAAATTAGTTTTATAAAAAATAATTTAATAAAATCTTTTAAAGAATCGCAAGAAAAATTTTTTGAATGCGAGATTGAAGTAACAGAAAGCGATGATGATAAAATTATTCTTTTTGTTGCCAATTTGACTATAGAAAACCAAAAAAACAAAGATAATAGTTTAAAAATACTTGAAAAAAATCTTGAAATATACAATGAACAATCTATTCATTTAAAACACCCGGAATTACCAAGATTTAAATTAAAAAAACAAAGTTTTGTTCAACCTCATATTGATTGTATAAAATATTATTATGAGCACATAAAAGATAATATTGATCAATTCCTTGAAAAAAATGCAAATAAATTAAATAAAATAACGGCCTGGGATTTATATTCGGGAGCTGGAGTCTTTACTTCTATTCCTTATTTTTCTGCTAAAAGGCATCAAGTTGAAATAGAATGTATTGGTGTGGAAGGAATTAAAGAAGCAATTGACTCCCTAAATTATAACCATAAAAACTTTCCTATTAAAGGTGTTGTTCAAGATGTAGAGCTTTTTATTGAAAACCAGTTTCAAAATAAAATTAAAAATCCAGACGTATTCCAAGGTGCTTCTATCATTATTCTTGATCCACCAAGATCAGGATGCGGAATTGCTACCATGCAAAAAATTGTTGAAGTTTGTAGTAAAAAATCTCTTGTTCTTTACCTTGCTTGTGATCCTGCTAGTTTTGCACGTGATACGAGAGTATTACTCGAGGGTGGCTTTAAAATAAAGAATTTGAGTTTATTCGATTCTTTTGGTCATACCATTCACTATGAAGTTTTAGGATGCTTTGAGAAAAGCTTTTAATTACGGAAATATAAAAAAATGAAAAATTCACTTAAACAAATTTTTATTTGTTCTTCTTGTGGCTCCATTCATCCTAAATGGTTAGGCAAATGCCCTGATTGTGAAGCTTGGAATTCCATACACGAAGAAACCGTAACTAAATCTCAAAATACCCATTACCAACATGGTAACAAAGCCGAGGTTTTTCCTTTACCTAAAATACAAGAAAAAGAAGAAAGAAGAGTTTTTTGTGGCGTTCCCGAACTCGATCGGGTTTTAGGAGGCGGCCTCGTTATTGGAAGTCTTGTATTATTAAGCGGTGATCCCGGAATTGGAAAATCGACTCTTCTATTGCAGGCATTAAATGGATTAGCTCAAAGGGGCTATAAAGTTCTTTATGCAAGCGGTGAAGAAAGTTGTACTCAAATAAAATTAAGAGCAGAACGACTTGGTTCTCTTCATATGAATATTTTAGTTACAAATGAAACCAATATCCACGCTATTCTTGAAGCTGCAAAGCAAACAAAGCCACACGTTCTCGTCGTAGATTCCATACAAACTGTTTACAATCCTGAATTGCCTGGAAGCCCTGGGAACGTAAGTCAAATAAGGGAATGTGCAAATTTAATTATGCAAACGGCAAAAGGACAAAATATTTCTACATTTGTCATTGGGCACGTTACAAAAGATGGAGCCATAGCAGGACCTAAAGTTCTTGAGCACTTAGTTGATACCGTTATGCACCTTGAAGGAGATAGCAATAGCGGTTACCGCATATTAAGAGCTCATAAAAATCGTTTTGGATCCACTGGTGAAATTGGTGTTTTTGCAATGCAAGGGCATGGATTAATCGATATCCCAAACCCAAGTGCTGTTTTTTTAGATGAAAATAAAAAAGAATGCGAAGGTGCTGCTATATCAGTAAGCATGGAAGGAACTAGACCCATCCTTATAGAAGTTCAAGTTTTAGTTGGTAAGACCTCTTTTGCCTCTCCTAGAAGACTTGCGACCGGATTTGACACCAATCGTTTTACAATATTATTAGCTGTGCTTGAAAAACGAGCTGGTTTATATTTATCCAACTTAGATATCTACGCTAATGTAACAGGCGGGTTTAAAATTTATGAGACCGCTATCGATCTTGCAACAGCAGCCGCTGTTGCATCGAGTTTATTTAACAAATCGTTGCCTTCAAAAACAGCATATTTTGGAGAAGTAAGTTTATCTGGAGAAGTCCGCATGGTAAATCATGCATTATCCCGCATTCAAGAAGCACAAAAATTAGGGTTCGAGAAAATATATGTTCCCTTAAGAAACTATCAAATGGAAAAAGAACATATTTTAAAATTATTAGATAAATCAGAACGACCCTTTTTTATTATTCCAGTTGAAACCGTTAATGAAGTTGTGCGATTTGATTATTAATTCTAGTTATTTTTTTCATAAAAAAACAACTGTATATGAAAATTTTAATTTAATAAAAAACTTATAATTCATTATCATTTCAAACATTAAATTAAATAAAGTCAATTTTTTGAAAACAAATCTAAATATTTATTAAAAATTTGAATATATTTATGTCCAGAGAAAACGAAATTTTTTTCAATTTAAAAATTTTCGTATTTTATAATTCTCTTGATAAATTATTAAAAAGGAATTTGTTTATGGACAGAAGAAAAATTTTGAAATCTGCAATGTATGGACCTTTGCTTTATGGTTTGACGAAATTTGATTTTTTTGAAGCAAACGCAAATGATTTTTCTAAGCAAAATATTATTACTGGAATTTGTAACGAAACAAAAGCAAATTTTATTGACAACATTGAATGTTTTGAAAAATATATGAATTATCGTCACGACGTAATTCAGTACTTTTCTATGTTTGATTATAGAAAAGATCCTGACATGGTTGTTCCATTTTTTACAACAATACCTACAACAATTTGGAACTCAGGAAAAATTCCTCTCATCACTTGGTATCCTTCAACTAGTAATATAGAACCAACTCCAAAAGATATTTGCAAAAAAATTTATACTGGTAAGTTTGATAACTACCTAGAGCGTTGTTGCACAGCGATATTAAATTATTTATCAAATACAACACCAAATCTTAATTTTGGAAAACCAAAAATTCTTATTCGTTTTGCGCATGAAATGAATATTCATTATAGACTTTATTCAAACCCAAGTGATTTCAAAAAAATGTGGTGTTATGTTTTTAAATTTTTTAGAGACAGAGGATTAAATAAAGATCGAGTTCTTTTTATATTTTCTCCAAACAGTATTGATTTAAATACTAGACCTTTTGAAGAATATTTCCCTGGAGATGATTTTATAGATTGGAATGGTGTCGACGGATATAATTGGGGAGGCAAAGGGGATTGGGTATCATTTGCAGATATTTTTGAACCTGCTATGAAAAGAATAAGAAAAATTTCTAAAAAACCTTTATCCATTTGTGAGTTTGGAACAACAGCAAAGACAGATAAAGGTGAAGACAATATAAGGAAACATAATTGGATAAAAGATGCTTTTAAATGGATAGAAAAACAAGAAAACTTAAAAAAATACAATTTAAAAATGGCAATTTATTTTAATATTAATAAAATTAATGACATTGACTCAGGAATTTATCCCGATGAAATTTGTAATGTAGTTAATTTAAATTCTAACCAAATTAATAAAATGGAAAGACTTAAAGATATTTACTTTAAAAACTTGGGTTACTCTAATTTTAATAGAAAATTACCTGAAAACTTTTTTTATGAAGAATGTGAATTAGAATCCATAGCAAAATAATTTTATTAAAACATGGGAAGTCTTTGCTCAAAAGCCAAAGACTTCTTTTTATATCAAACTAGTACATCACATTGATTATTTTTAGTTTTAAAAATAATATTAGCCACAATAATGAAACACCAACGAAAGTAATTGTTATTTCTACTATACTTAGCCATGCTACAAGAAATTTACTTGGCTATTTTCTTCCGTAATACTTTGTAAATTATAGACATAAAGAGCAATTTGAAATAGCTTGGCTGGTATTACAACCTTGATTGCTGCCATTGAGTAGGCTTATCTAGGTGAAATCTCATTATTTTAAATAACTTCTTATATTGGTGAACAATGACTACTGCACATGATCCTTTTAAAAAAGAAATCTCTGACCTCATCCAGAATGAACTTTTGAGGATGAGCAAAGAATTAAATCTTGATTTCAGCTTAAAAGCGATAGATATTTACAACATGCTCACCGTTCCCCCAGATTTTTCGTTTGGACAAGCCGCTTTGCCCTGTTTTCCTTTTGCAAAAAATTTTAAACAAGCTCCAAATAAAATAGCCCAAGAATTATCTGAAAAAATAAATCAAAAAAATAAAAAATTTATATTAAAAATAGATTGTATTAATGCCTATTTAAACTTTCATTGTAACTTTAAAAATTTAGCTCAAGATTTAGATAAAGACATTTCCTCTAGAGAATACTTTTCACGCAAATTATTAGATAGCTATGAAATAGACAAAATAGTTGTAGAATATTCACAATCTAATACCCACAAAGCAATGCACGTTGGTCATTTACGTTGTCTTGTTTTAGGAGATGCGGTTTCAAATTTATTAGATTATGTTGGCAATAAAGTAGTTCGCGCCACCTATCCTGGTGATGTAGGGACCCATGTTGCAAAAATTATTTGGTATCTAACCCACCCAACCGAAAAAGAATTACCAACAAAAGACAAAACTCGTTGGCTTGGTCAAATGTATGCTGAAGCAGATGACGCCTTTAAAGCAACTAAAGGAACAGAGCAAGAAGCTGAAGTTAAAAATCATATTTCTGAAATTTTAAAACAATTAAACAATTCTTCTGGAAAATATTATGAACTTTGGAAAGAAACGAGGGAATGGAGCCTTGAAGAACTCAGAAATGTTTACAAGTGGTTAAATTCTTATTTTGATGTTTGGTATTTTGAAAGTGAATGCGAAGCTTCATCTAAAGCTATTGTAAAAAAGAAATACGAAGAAGGATTTTTTGTTAAAGATAATGGAGCAATTGGTCTAGATTTAAGCCAATGGAAACTCGGTTTTGCTATGCTTTTAAAATCTGATGGAAATGGTTTGTATCTTACAAAAGACATTGATTTAATCATGAGAAAATTTTCAGATCCAGAAGTAACAAAATCAATATATATTGTTGATTCAAGACAAAAATTACACTTTCAACAGCTTTTTAAAATTGCAGAACTTATGGGTTACCCACAAGCCTCAAAATCTGTCCATTTATCTTATGAAACTGTAAATACAGAAGAAGGAAAACCATTTAGTTCCCGTCAATTAAATGGTCTCCAACTTTTGGATCTTAAAAATAAAATGGAAGAAAAGGTAACTAAAGACTATTTAGAGCGTTACAGAGGCCAATGGAGCGATCAAGATATTGAGGTAACTGCTAGAAATATCACAATAGGTGCTCTTAAATATGGAATGCTTCGGGTAGATAACAACACCCAAATTAATTTTTCTCTTGAAGAGTGGCTTCGTTTAGATGGAGAAACGGGACCTTATTTACAATATGTTCATGCTCGTTGTTCAAGTATATTAGAAAAAATTGGGGCACCATCTCATCCATTTACTTTTGAGATTTCAGATAAAAACGAACAAGAGCTTGTATTTTTAATTTCAAGATTTAATGATTTTGCCTTGCAAGCTGCAAACCAAAATAGACCCTCTTTAATTGCAAATTACCTTTATGATCTTGCAAAAAGTTTTAACCGTTTTTATGAAAACTGCCCAATTAAAAGTGCAGAAGGTAATATAAAAAACACTCGTTTGTCTTTAGTAAAAATAACAAAAACTATGATTTTTGAAGGATTAAAACTACTTGGTATTCCTTCCCCTCTAAAAATGTAATCTATTTTTTATAAATTTTTTTGACCTTGTCATTTATTAAAATCTAAATTAAAATTAGCGAAGTGTAAAATTTTTATAGGTTTTAATAAATGAAATTATATTTTAAAAAATTAATTATCTTATTTTTTCTATTAAATTCTTATTATGCTTATTCTTCGAATACACTTCGTGTTTGTACAGAACAAAGCCCCCCTTATGTAGAATCCAATCGCGAAACAGGTGAAGTCAATGGTATTGATATAGATATATTTATTTCCATTTTTAATAAGCTTGGAATTGAATATACGATTGAAGAAATGCCTTGGGCACGTTGTGAATTATCAATGGATGCAGGTGTAGTAGATGTAGGAATTAAAGTATCAAAAAATCCTGATAGAGAAAAATTTCTTTATTACCCAGAAAATTGGGTTTGGGAAACGGTTTTTGTTTTATTTACAAATTCGGAAGTTAAAAGAAAATATAAAATTAATAGTTATGATGATATTAAAAAATATAAATTGACAATTGGAGTTATTCATGAAAACTCTTATAACGCAGATTTTTGGAAAGCATTTCCTTGGGTTGATAAAGCTGCTCAACAATATCATCCTTTAATAGAACCATCAGTCAATGTAGAAAGTAATTTAAAAAAACTTTCCGCTAACCGAATTCAACTTTATCCACAAGATAAATCAATTGGAATTTATACTGCAAAAAATCTATATTTATCTAATATAACTTATTATGATTTTGTGTTATTTAAAAAATATTATTATAATGTTTTTTCAAAAAAATCTAAATTTTCCTCTGATAAATATCAAAATATCACTGAATTAATGAAAATTTATGACTTAGAATTAATTAAATTTAAAAAAACAAAAAGCTACGAAAATATTTTTAAAAAACATTTAAATGCCAAGTCAAAATAAATCTTAAGAGATAAACATGAAATTTTTTATTTACTTTTCATTATTACTGATTCATTTAAATATTTTTTCTTTATCTACTTTTAAAATAAGTTCTGCAGTGACTTCAGCCTGTATAAATGGAGGCATTGATATTGAAATAATGGACTACATATTAAAAAAATTAAATATCAATTATGAAATTAAATTAATGCCTTGGTCTAAATATCTATTTGAGCTAAAAGAAGGTTTATATGACTTGGCTCTTCAGACTTCAAAAGACCCAGAAAGTTATCCAATGGATAAAACAACTGGCATTTATATAGCCAAAAATTTAGGTGTTAAAAATATTACTCATTATAATTTTATTAAAAGATACGACCTTGAATTAATAAAACTAAAAAAAATATTGATATATTTAAAAATAATTTATAAATAATTGGAAAAGTTTTTTATGATTAAACTATTTTATACAAAATTTATATACATTATTCTTTTTTTTCATTTAGAGAATCTATACGCCTCCGAAATTTTAAGAATTTGCTCAGGAGTTTCTCCTCCCTATATTGAAGGAAATATGGAAATAGGAGTTGCCAGCGGAGGAATTGAAGTAGAAATCATAGAAATTATCTTTAAAAAATTAAATATAAAATACAAAATTGAAATCATACCATGGGCTAAATGCGAATTTGGATTAAACGCTGGTACTTTTGATGCTTCTCTAAAAGTTTCAAAAAATTCGGAAAGAGAAAATTTTATTTTATACCCTAAATTTCCAATTTGGGAATCCAATTTTGTATTTTTTACTAACGTAGAAACAAAAAATCTTTATAAAATTGAGAGCTATGATGACGTTAAAAAGTACAAATTAAAAATTGGAATTTCAAGAGGCAATACCTATAATAAAGATTTTTGGGAATCATTCCCTTGGATTGATAAAGAAAATAAAAAATATAACTCATTAATTGAAGTGAGTCACAATCATGAAGAAAACATGAGAAAACTATCAGAAAATAAGATTAGTCTTTATCCTCAAGACAAATTAATTGGCATTTATTCTTCAAAAACGTCTAAATATAAAAATATTACATATTATAATTATACTTTATTTAAAAAAGATTATTTTCAAGTTTTTTCAAAAAAATCGAAATTTAGCACTAGCCAATACAAAAATATCTATGATGTTTTAAATAATTATAACTCTGAATTAGATAAACTAAAAAAATCAGATAATTACAATAAAATATTTAAAAAATATTTAAAATAAATCTTTTAATTTATATTTTCTTATATTAATGATTCATAGAGGTGATTTCGCTATGAATGAAAGTATCTTTTTAAAAATCAATGAAGAAACTCAATTAAAATATTTAAGTTTAAATGATGCGCCTGTACTTTTTAATTTAATTGAAAAAAATAGAAGTTATCTAAGGCAATGGCTTCCTTGGCTAGATCATAATAAAACGCTTGAGGATAGTACTTCTTATATTCAAAAAAGTATTTTGGGCTATCAAACGAAAGATGAATTATCGTTAGCAATTATTTATAATAAAAATATTGTGGGAACGATTTCATTTAATTCAATCAATGATTCTTTAAAACTAGCAATAATTGGATATTGGTTAGACAAAGATCACCAAGGTAAAGGAATAATAACTAACTCTTGCAAACAACTTATTTCATATGGTTTTGAAAATTTAAAATTAGAAAAAATCAAAATTTCTTGTGCAATAAAAAATACGTCAAGCAATGCTATTGCTAAAAAACTCCATTTCAAATTACAAGAAATGAAAATTAAAAATGAATGGCTTTATGACCACTATGAAGATACAAATATTTATATAATGACTAAAGAAGATTGGCTCAATATAGTTTTTTAAAATTTTTGTTTTTCTTTATCATTTACAAAATATTTTTCTTCATAAATTTTTAAATTATTTGTTTTAGACCATTTTTTTACAAATTGATTAAATTCTTTTTTAAGCTTTTTCTCATCTTTTCTAAATGCGGCAGATACTTTTTCAATATGAACTTTTTCAGGTAAAATAAAAATTTTAGATGAAATATTTTCAGGCATTGCATTTAAATAATGAATTTCAAATAAGACAGCATCCACTTTATTTGTTAATAAAGCATTAATGGGTGCATCAAATCCATTATACGTCATAATATTTAACTTTTCTCGAGCTGCATATAAAGCAGAACTTGTTCCTGCCGCCACTGAAATTACTTTATTATCTCTTACTAAGTCTTGAAGTGATTTATAATTTAAATTATTATTATTTATATTTTGCATTGCTAACACAAGTTCATTTTCATAGACAATATTTCCAAAACTTACTACTTTAAGTCTTTCTGGTGTAACAACAAGACCCACTGATATCATATCACATTTAAAAGAAACTAAAGATGGAATAATGCTTGCCCATTCAACATCTACAAAAACAGGAGTTTTATTTAAATAATTGGCAAAATCTTTCATAATAGAAACATCAAAACCATCCCAATTACCATTTGTTAATTTAATTTTATAAGGGATATAACCACCAGAAACACAAATTTTTAGTTCCTGTTTTTTTTGATTTTTATTTGAAGCATAGATATTTGAGACTAAAACAAACAAAGAAAGTAACAAGTAAGAAAAAAAATTAGTCATGAAAATACTCCGTAATTTAAATCTTTTTATTATCTTTCTTAGCTATTTCATAATAATCTGGTACTTTAATTTTTCCGTCTATAATTTCTGAACGAATTTTATTAATTTTTCGAATTTCAAAACCACTAAACAATGATCTATTGAATTTATCATATGCCCAATCTATGCCACCATTTCTTAGATCATAGTATTTAGCCTCAGCTGTAAATTTGCCTTCGACTAAATCTTTAATAGCCATGTAAACAGCGATATCAACATGTTTTACCATGCTTGTTAAAACCATTCCAGGTACCATATCATTTTGATTGGAATCGACACCAATAGCAAAGTATTTTTTTTCATTATCCTTCAAACTATTTAGCTGTCTAGTAGCATCAAAAATACCTGCTCCAGATGGTCCAGCAACTTGAAAAATAACATCGACACCATTGTGAAATTGAGAAAGTGCAATCTCTTTCGCTTTTGAAGGATTATTCCATGCATCTGGGGTCGTGCCAATAATACTATTGTAAACTTCTATTTTTGGAGAAATATATTTAGCTCCCGCCGTATAAGCTAAAGCAAAACGTTTCATCATAGGAATTTCCATTCCTCCAATAATGCCTATTTTTTTTGAATGGGATTTCATGGCAGCAATACTGCCCATAATAAAGGAACCTTGATCTTCTCTAAACAAAGCAGATCTTACATTTTTTTTCGAAGAAACCACTTCACTATCTATTGTTAAATATTTTTTTTCTGAATATTTTTCTGCTAAATTTTTAACATACCCAGAAGGATTAAAACCTACAGAAATAATTAATTTACAATTTGGATCTACAGAAAAACTTCTTAAAAAGTTTTGAATTTGCTCGTCGGAACGAGTTTCTAAAAACTTACTTTCTTTAGATATAGATAAAGAATCTAAAGCTTGCTGAAAACCAGCTACTGCGGATTGGTTAAAAGATTTGTCATCTTTGCCACCACGATCTAATACCATACATATTTTTTGATTTGCATATGAAGGTAAAGAAAGTAATAATCCTGAAAATAAAACGAGATTTTGTTTCAAATTTATGAAAGGCATTTTCATTTATATTCCTAAAGGAAAACCCAAAGGAAATCCTTTGGGTCATGTTATGAATTAGAATGCATGCTCTACATAACAGGGATATTCCAATTTTCAATTACATTTTTTACTGTACTTAAAAATTTACCACTATCTGAACCATCAATAACACGATGGTCAAAAGATAATACACAATAACACATTGTGCGGATTGCAATGGCATCATTTATAACAACTGGTTTTTTCTGCATAGCACCAATACCAAAAATAGCAACTTGTGGCTGGTTAATAATTGGTTGCCCAATTACAGTACCAAATCCGCCGTAATTACTAATAGAGAAAGTACCACCACGAACGTCTTCTGGAGCAAGTTTTTTATTACGTGCTTTTTCTGCTAAATTATTTAATTCACGTCCTAAACCTACAAAACTACGTTCACTGGAATTTTTTATTACAGGAACAATAAGACCCCAATCAAGAGCAACGGCACATCCTAAATTGATATCTTTTTTGTAAAGAATAGCGTCCCCATCAACACTTGCATTTACAATTGGAACAGCTTTAATTCCTTCAATAACAGCATGCAAAAAGAAAGGCATAAAAGTTAATTTAAACCCATTTGCGGCTTCAAATTTATCTTTAAACTTTGCACGAATGTCCACAATTTTTTGTAAATCAATTTCAATTACAGAAGTAACATGTGGACTGGTTCTTTTACTCATAACCATATGTTCTGCAATTTTTTTGCGCATACCACTTAAAGGAACACGACTAACACGAACACCATCAATAACACCTTCAGCAGAGCCTCCAGTGGATTTCATATGATCAGGTGTCGATTTAACAGCAGGTGCAGAAGCTGCTGCTGCGGCAGAAGCAACTAATGGTGAAACAGGTTTTCCACCTTCTAATGCAGCTAAGATATCGTTTTTAACTATTTTATTTCCTTCACCCGAGCCTTGAACTTTAGAAAGATCAACTGCATGCTCTTCCGCCATTTTACGAGCTAAGGGACTGGCAAATACTTTAGAAGAAGATTCGTTACTTGCAGATGAAGAATCTTGCGCAACTTGAACAGGTGCAGCCACAGCTGGTGCGGATGCTTTTTCAGGAGCAGGAGCTTGTGCAACCGATCCAGGAGCAGCAGCATCATCAATGATAGCAACTATGGAATTTACATTTACTGTTTCACCTTCTTTTGCAAGAATTTGAACAAGTACGCCACTTACAGGCGAAGGGATTTCCGTATCTACTTTATCTGTAGAGATTTCAAATAAAATTTCTTCGCGTTGTACTTTATCACCAAGTTTTTTATGCCAGCGAGTTAAAGTACCCTCTTGGATAGATTCCCCCATTTGTGGCATAAGTACATTCTGAGTTGCCATATTTCAAATATCCTTTTTTTTATCAGTTTTAAAAGAAAAACTAACATATCACATATTAATTGGATGACCCATAACCGCATGAGCTGCTTCTTTTATTACTTCAGAAACAGTTGGATGAGGATGAATAGAATGAGCAAGCTCTTCAATTGTCATTTCCAAGTTGTTACCTAATGCAAACTCAGCAATCATTTCGCTCGCTTTTGTATTTACAATATGAACACCAAGGACTTCTCCATATTTTGGATCGATAATGATTTTAACAAAACCATCCGCAATGTCATCTATGCGTGCTTTTGCATTTGCTGTGAAAGGAAATTTTGCTGTTTTATAAGCACGTCCTGCTTTTTTAAGAGCATTTTCTGTATAACCAATACTAGAAATTTCTGGATAAGTATAAATAGCTGCTGGATTTGTAAGATAATTGATTGGATGACGTTTTTTGCCAGCAATAATGTCTACAGCATAAAGAGCTTCAGCAGATCCCGTATGAGCTAATTGTGGTGTTGGAATGACATCACCTACAGCGTAAATACCAGCGATAGATGTTTGATATGTTTTTAGATCTACCGCAATGAATCCACGTTCGTCTAACTTCACACCTACTTTTTCAAGTCCTATATTTTCCACATTTGGTGCGCGGCCTACACTTAATAACACTTTATCAAATACGCGAGGAGAACTTTCCCCTTCAATAACAACTTCTACTTTATTACCTTTAGCTGTAATTGATTTTGTTTTAGTGCTCGTCAATACTTCGCAATTTTGTTTTTTAAGCGCTTTTGTTAGCTCTGCTGCTGTTTCATGATCTTCGGTTGGGCAAATTTGATCTGCCATTTCTAGAATTGTTACTTTAGATCCGTAACGACCATAGGCAGAAGCAAACTCACAGCCAATCACACCGCCACCTAAAACAGCCATTGTTTCAGGAACTTTATCCCACGCCCAAATTTCTTCGGAGGTCACAATATTTTTACCATCAACTTTAATATGTGGTAAATGACGTGCGCGGCTTCCCGTTGCAATTAAAATGTTTTTACAAGTGTAACTTGTTTTTTTTCCATCGGAAGTGACTTCAATTTGTCCTTTTCCAGTAATTGTTCCAAAACCACGAATGACATCGACTTTGTTTTTTTTCATTAAAAAACTAACGCCACCAGTCATCGTCTTTACAATTTCATCACGACGTTTGTTCACTTGAGGAAAATCAAGCTCAGGATTTTCTGCTCCCGCAATTTTAACTCCATAACTTGCAAATTTTTTGGCTTTATCCAACATAAGAGCAGATTGGAGCATAGATTTCGCTGGAATACATCCTACATTTAAACATGTACCACCAAGTGTCTGATCTTTTTCAATAATAGCAACTTTCATTCCCAACTGAGTTGCATAGATAGCACCTTCATAACCAGCTGGACCACTTCCAATAACAATCAAATCATAATTTGTAGACATTAAAATTTTTCCTCCAGTGACATTAATCCTAAAAATATCCTAAAAGACACTTGGAATCACCCGCTGTTTGTATGTAGTCTTGCCCTTCGTAAAACGCAACCTTGGGAAAGGGAAAACTCCCCATGCGCGAGATTAAACTACCAAAACAAGATTTTATATTGTCTCTGTCAGAAAAGAAAACCCCCCTAAGGGTTGAATTTGTTTGTTCCGGTCTAAAAAACGAGGACTTACCTGCATCTTCAGCCCCAGAATTTGCACTTGTAGGAAGGAGTAATGTTGGAAAAAGTTCTTTATTAAATTACTTAGCAGGTCAAAAACAACTTGCTCGAGTAAGTAATACTCCTGGAAGAACTCAAACCATAAATTTATTTTCAGCAGAAAAAGGAGAATTTTTTCTTGTTGATTTACCAGGCTATGGTTACGCAGAATCTTCTCACGCCACTCAAGCCCATTGGGAAAAAGGCATGCAAGCTTTTTTTGAAGGAAGAGAAGGTCTTTTTGCTATATTTATTTTAATTGATATAAGAAGAGAAGTTCAGCCAGAAGACGAAAACTTATCAAGATGGCTCCAAAACTTGGGCTTAAAAGTAATCGCCATTCAAACAAAGTGCGATAAAATTCACAAAAGCAAATGGCACGAAATCAGGGAACTGCATGCTAAAAAATTGGCGCTTCACCCAAGTCAAATCGTGACAACAAGTTCAGATAAAAAAATAGGCTTATCTGAAGTTTTAAAAATGATGTCTGGAATGCTTGATTCCCTTGATAAAGAACTAGAGGATTTAGAGAATGACACAGGAGAGCCCTCAAAATGAATATACTGGTAAACTTGTATATAAATTAGGTGAGAGTCTTTTATTACAAGAAGATATTATATTAAATAAAAAACCAAAACTTACTTTTGATAAAGCAGGATATTTGGAGCCATTATGCAGAAATGAATTACTAAAATTTCATCCTGAAGTTGTTTTATATTGTCCCCAAATTCCTCCAAACACAGGCACAATTGCGCGCATGTGTGCTGCTTTTTCTTGTACTTTACATTTGATAGAGCCTATGGGATTCCATATTACAGAAAAAGCTTTAAGAAGAGCGGGTCTCGACTATTGGGAACATGTGAATGTTTACTTACACAAAAGTTGGGATGATTTTATTCTGACTCGAAATAAAAGAAGAATCATATTTATTGAAACAGGTGGCTTGCAAAGTCCAATGGAGTTTCAATTTTTACCCGGAGATCTTTTAGTTTTTGGCGCAGAAACATTTGGCATACCAAATGAAATCATGAATAAAGAAATAGAAAAAAAGAGAGCACATAAGGTTACAATTCCCATGTTTAATCGAGGTGTCAGAAGTTTAAATTTATCAAATACCGCATCTATTGCAATGTATGTTGCTATTGCAAAGTTATAAAAACAATTTTCATTTTTTGTGTAATTGACACTAATTTAATTTTACAGTAGATTTTATTTATCTTGACTCATCAAGACCAGCTGAGGGACAGGCCCAAAGATGCTGGGGCAACCACTTTATGTTTCTAAATCTCATAAAGAAAGGTGCCAATTCCTACGGAAACCAAATGTGGTTAAACGAAAGATGAGATCAATGCGCGGCTTTATATATTTTTAGTTATATAATAACGACGCATCTTCGCCTAATCTCATTTCATCGACTAATCACACGAAAATTTTATGTTTTTATTATTTCTGCATTTTCGCCGAAATAAATAAATTTATTATTTTGAAAAATAGGAGGTTAGATCGTGGTATTAAGTATATTTTCAACACATTTAAAACCAATACATTTACTAGGAGCAGGCAAAGTTGGATGCGCTTTTTTATCTATTTTAAATCAAAAAAAATATAAAGTAATATCGGTAACAGATTCAAAACAAACCCTATATAATATCTGCGGACTAAATATAAATGAAATTTTAAAGATTAAAGAAATTGATAAAGCCCCATTATCTAATTATAAACTTATAAATGATATTTATGAACTTAACTCAGTTAAAAACTCTAACGAAATATATATAGATACTACATCTACAAGCATACAAAATTCAGAAATTAGTTTTAATCGATCTCAAAATATTTTAAAAAATGGAAATTTTATTTTATTAGCAGCAAAAGATAGTTTATTTTATGGAATTGATCAACTTTTAACAGAATACCCTGGTAAAATAGGAATCAATGCTGCTCTTGCAGGAACGGGAAAAAATTTAATTCAAAATTTAGATACACTAAGGAATGAATGTTTTGCCATCTCTGTTGTAGGAAATGCAACAACAACTTCACTCATAGAAGATATTGAAAATGGCTACACATTAGAAGAAGGAATTCAAAGAGCAAGAGCAAATGGTTTTTTAGAATCTGATCCTACTTTTGACTTAGATGGAACAGATGCTTTAACTAAAATATCAATTGTAGGAAAAGCTGTTTTTGGATATAAATATCAAATTGAAAAGATCAATCGTCAACATATAAATACGATAGACCCAGAACTTATTCGCTATAGAAAGCAAAAAGGAAAAACAACAAGATTATTAGGAAAAGCAAATATTGATGGAACTTTAAAAGTTTCCTATGATGAAGTAGATTTAAAATCACCTTTATGCACAACACCATATAGCGTTACTTACCAATATCACCTTAAAAATAATTCAGAACTTATTTTTAAGGGGGATGGAATTGGACCTAAAGGAACAGCGCAAGCAATTATGGAAGACTTAAACGCGCTTACACTTTAAACAAAATCTAACTAAAATTTAAACAATTTACAATATAGAGATAATAAATATGTACCCATATTCTTTATTAAAAGAAGGGGTTGGTAAAACACAACTTATTGCCCCCTATTTTAGTGATAATAAAAATTATGAAATTCTTTTTGAAATAAATGGAAACATAAATGGTCCCATTAAATTTATTTTAGGTGGCATATCTGCATCAAAACACGTAGCTTCTTCTTCTTTTAATTTTGAGAAAGGATGGTGGGAAAACATAGTTGGGAAAGATAAATCAATAGATTTAAATAAATACTGTATAATTAGTATGGATTATTTAGACTATGATGGTGTAACTACTTTTGATCAGGCAAAAGCAATCATTTTCTTATTAGATTATTTAAAAATAAAAAAAATAGAATCATTTATTGGTTACTCTTATGGAGGAATGGTAGCTCTAGCAATTGCTTGTATCTCGCAAAAATTAGCAAATAAAATCATTATTCTTGGAGCAGCTTCTGAAAGTTTACCACAATCTTATGCATTAAGATGCATTCAACAAAAAATTGTAGAATTAAACATAGGAACAAAAAATGAAAAAGAAGCTTTAGAAACAGCAAGAAAACTTGGAATTATTACTTACAGAAGCACAGAAGAATTAAATACTCGATTTTTAGATGATACAAATCCAATTGTAAATTATCTAGATAAAAAAGGAAAAGAATTTTCATCAAAGTTTTCATCACAAAAGTTTTTAAATCTATCAAAATCAATAAATAGCCATAAAGTGAATCCTTTTTATATTAAAGATAATGATATTATATTTATCGGATGCACATCTGATCAAATTATTCCATTAACTCAAATCAAAAAACTTTCTTACGAGTTAAATATTAAAAATATTGTTTATGAAATAGATTCTATTTATGGTCATGATTCTTATTTAAATGAAACATTAAAAATATCAAATTTATTTCAAATCATTTTCGAAGAACAAAAAAAATTTAAGGAGAAACAAAATGCATATTAGCAACACAACAAAAAAAGTAAGATCGGGAATTGAATTCGATAAACAATTTGGCTCTGTTATTCCTCCCATATATTTATCTGCAAATTATACTTTTGAAGACCTAGGAGAACGAAGAGAATATGATTATTCAAGAAGCGGTAATCCGACAAGATCCGTGCTTGCAAATACCTTAAGTGACATTGAAGGAGGAAGCGGATCTGTTGTTACTTCATCTGGTTTATCCGCAGTTAATCTTCTTCTACAATTGCTAAAACCAGGAGATCTAGTCATTGCACCCCATGATTGTTATGGAGGGACTTGGCGCATATTAAATGCTCTTTCTCAAAAAGAACATTTAAAAGTTTTATTTTTAGATTTAAATAATACCGAAGAATTAGAGGCTGCATTAAAGTTAAAACCAAAACAAGTTTGGATAGAAACACCAAGTAACCCTCTTTTAAGAATTGTTGATATTGAAAAAATTTGTTCTCTTGCTCATAAAGTAGACGCTCAAGTAATAACAGACAATACATTTTTATCTCCCTTATTACAAAATCCAATCTCTTTAGGCTCTGATTATGTATTACATTCAACTACAAAATACATTAATGGTCATAGTGATATTATTGGAGGTTGTGTTGTTGCCAATTCTAAAGAAAAATCAGATGAATTAATGTGGTGGGCGAATGCGACAGGCGTAACAGGTTCTGTATTTGATAGCTGGTTAACATTACGCGGCTTAAGAACACTTGAAGTAAGAGTAACAAAACAACAAGATAATGCTATTCGTATTGCTGAATATTTAAGTAGCCAAAAGGAAGTAACAAAAATATATTACCCTGGATTAACTACTCATGAAAACCATCATGTCGCAAAAAAACAGCAAAAAGGCTTTGGAGCTATGTTGAGTTTTGAATTAAATTTAGATTTTGAAAATATGAAAACTTTTATTTCTAAATTAAATCACTTTTCTCTAGCTGAATCATTAGGAGGGGTAGAAAGCTTAATTGCACACCCTTATAGTATGACTCATGCTTCAATGTCGGCTGAAGCTAAAAAGATTGCTGGAATTTCAGAAGGACTGATTCGTTTATCGGTAGGTATAGAAAACGCAGAAGATCTTATTTATGATATTGATAATGCCTTAAAATAAATCATTCTAATATTTGAAAATCAAATAACCCGACCGTTCCATCTTTATAAAATAAGCGCACTTGCCATAAACCAGTCATAAAAAGCTGCATATTTTCAAGACTTAAACAGCCAAATCCAATTCCTTCGGAAGCTTGGCTTTGTAAATTTGAAGGTAGAGAGGCTTGATTTACCGTAGGAGGTTGACTGCCATGACCCATATCTGGCATATATAAGTCTACTTTTTCTACATTTTTATATTGCTCAACACATAATAAAGCTTGTGCCATATTTTTAGAGTTTGGTTTTGTCTTAAATTGCAATGTTCCTAAATATTTTGATGTAATAGAGGGTCCTACATCCAGTACCTTACCCGAGTTTTTATCTATAGATGAGGTCTTCATAGTATATTCATAATCTAATGGCTTTTGTTTGTTTTTTAAATATACTAAAACAATTCCAACAATTCCAATTAAAATCCCTAAAATTAATATAATTTTCGAAATTTTTGTCATTTGTTTCCTCCAAAAAATCTTTCACAAAACAACATTCCCCAATTATCTAACTTTCAAATTGAAAAAAGGAAAGCAACAAAATAAAATTCACCGCAACAAATTACTGCACCCAACTGAAAAGAGCCTTTTCCCACTTGGTAAAATTGTTTAGGTAAGCTAAAAAGAACTAGGATAAAAATATCCTATTGTTATTTAAACAAAGAGTGGCTTTATAATGTTATTTATTGATTTACATAAAAAAATAAAAAAATACTTTTTAGGAAATCGTTTTCCTGATGAAAATAGAACAAAATTATTTTGGCTTATACGCCTCCGCTGGCTAGCAATATTAGGCTTATTAATCACTCTTTATTTAGAAATTAAGCTGGAATGGATAGCAGATTCTTTTATCGCTCTGTATATTGTTACACTTATAAATCTTATCATTCTAAATTTATGCACTTATTATATAACCAAAAAAATTATAAATATTTCATTAAATATTGTATTTTTTCAGCTAATTTGTGATTTAAGTGCAATTACATTTTTATTTGTAATTACAGGAGGAGTTTGGAATCCTTTTGTTCAAATTATTTTTCTTAATATTATTTTAGGTTCTATTTTATTAAAAGGATTTTCAGCACTTTTATTTTTTATTTACGCTATTTTATGTGTGTTATTTTTACATTATCCTACATTTACACCTCCTGCATTTTCTATATATCCAATGAACACAAGGTTCCTGTTACCAGCTCAATTAATTGTAAGTAGTCTTTTATTTTTAATAACTCATTGGCTTTCATATTCTCTTAGTTCGCAAAAAAAATATTCGGAAAAACTTTTAGAAGATAATAATCGCATAGATAAATTAAGGGCATTGGGAGCTATTTCTGCTGGTTTTTCTCATGAGTTTGCAACACCATTAAATACAATAAAACTAAGATCCTCTCGACTCATAAGAAAAAACAATTTAGAAGAAAATGATGATATTAAAGTAATACTTAAAGCAATTCTCCAATGTGAAAATGCAATTAAACAAATGCATACAAAAACTTTATCTGAGGATGAAACAAACTTTGAAGTCGTAAATATTTCAGAAATTGTAAACAAAATTATTTTAAGCTGGTCTTCTAAAGAAAAATTGATACATTATAATTTAAATTCAAATGTAAAAAAAATAAGCTGTTACATTCCTATACTTGCTTTTACAAAAGCATTTATAGATCTATTAGATAATGCAGAACAAGCAAGTAAAATCTCCGAATCAAATAAAAATATTTTTATAATCGTTGAATTATTTAAAAAAGATGATTTTATACATTTAATTGTAAAAGATAACGGGATAGGTTGGCCTCAAATTGTTAAAAAATATGCTGGAAAACCATTTGTAACTACCAAAGAAAATGGAGTTGGCCTTGGTTTATATAATGGATTTACTTTTGCTTCTGCTGTTGGAGGAAAATTAATTTTATCTGACAATATTAACGGAGAAGGAGCATGTGCTCAATTTCAAATTCCTGTCTATAAAGAGGGAGCATAATATGACAAAAAAGAAAATTTTAATAATTGAAGACAACGAGGATTTTCGTTCATCATTAGCGCTTGAATTTGAAGATAAAGGTTTTGAAGTTATTCCAATTGAATCAATGAACCAAATACCAAAAACAAATATAGACTATGCTATCGTTGATTTAAGATTAAAAAATGATAATGGCATAAAATGCGTTGAATTAATTCAACAAATATCTCCTTTTTGTAGGATTGTTATGCTAACTGGATATCCGAGTTTAGCTACTGCTGTTAAAGCAATTAAAAAAGGCGCTATCAATTATCTTGCAAAGCCTGCTAATATGCAGCAATTAGAAAAAGCATTATTTGAAGAAGAGTTTATTGAAACAGAAAATAAAAAAAATACTAATGCCACATTTATACCTGTAGCACCAAGTCTTGCTAGGCATGAAAGAGAGTATATTGAATATATTTTATCTGAATGTAATGGTAATATTACTTCCGCAGCAAAAAGACTTGGACTTCATAGACAAAGTTTACAAAGAAAATTAAAAAAATATCCACCAAAAAGTTAAAATTCTATTATAACGAATTAAGACATGAATATAATTTTAATTTAATTTTATGAAATTGATCTATATTAGCTAACACAAGGATACTTTTTAGATTATTTTGATCATCAAAATAAGAATATTCTTTAAGTTTATTATTTTTTCTTTCATTAAATGAAATTTCAAGCTCCTCTTTTTTGGGACTTAAAATATATTGTGAACATGAATGATAATCGTAGTAAATAATACCATTTATAATTATTTTACAATTTTTTTTATCAAAATATTTAGATTTCATTAAAAAATTATTATACTCTTGATTTGATTCTACAAAAAAATTATTGCAGTATACAGAAGTAGATAAAATGAAGTCTTTATTTTCTTTTACTCTAATTTCATTTTGAAAAGAAATATTTTGTTTTATAGAAGCATGACATAATCCTGCATAAAATAATATAATTGTTAAAATAATCCTCATAAATAATATTTTCATAAATTTTCCAAAATTTTTAGCATATAAAACAAAAATTCATATTATAGGTAAAATAATACTTTTATCCTCAACTTCTAAATAGAACTAAATTATTATAATGTCAAATTTATTCAAATTAGTAAAAAAAATGAATAAAAATAGGATTAAAGAAACAAATTTAAACATATTTTTATTTAATTAAAATAAATTTATAATTTAAAAAATTTATTAATCATATTGCTTATAAGGCTTAAATAAGCTAAATAAGAGGGCGATTATAGATACAAAAATAATAAAATAAGCTGGAGAAATAGTGGAACCTGTTTTTTCGATTAAAGAAGTTACTATAAGTGGAGTTAATCCACCAAAAATTGCAAAAGCTAAATTATAACTAAACGAAGCCCCTGAATATCTAATTTTGGCTGGAAATGATTGGATAAGCAAATACATAGAGGAAGCTGTAGCAGCTGAAGTAGCAATGCTTGCTAATAAATAACATAAATAAATGGATAAAAAGTTATTTTGAGAAAAATTTAAAAAGACAGGATAAGAAAACAAAATAAATAAGATACAAGAAAAATTTAATACTTTTTTGGGACCAATTTTATCGCATACAATTCCAAAACAGAGAGTTAAAATAGAATATAATAATACCGCTATAGAATTTATTCTTAAAATATCTTCAGATTGAAAGAAATAATATGTTTTTAAATAATTAGGTAAATACAATAAAAATAAAGAAACAGCAACAGCAACAACCCATAGACCTGTTGTTGTTTGTATAATAGTTAATTTATGTGACTGAAATACTTCTTTTAATGGTATTTTTACAACTTCATTTTTCATTTTTTTAAAAACAGGGGTTTCATTTAAAAACCCTCTTAAGTAAACAGCAATAAGTCCTAAAACCCCACCTATTAAAAAGGGAATTCTCCATCCCCAAGAATTTAATGATTCTTCATGCATAAATTTTGTAAGAATAAAACCAACAAATGATCCTAAAAACGTTCCAAATGTAACTCCACAGAAAAGTGCCCCACAAGAAAGTCCTCTGTTTGATTTTTGCGCATGTTCATAAATAAAAGTTAAAGAACAAGGTATTTCTCCACCTATAGCAAGTCCTTGTATAAATCGACATAAAACAAGTAAAATAGGAGCAAATATACCAATTTGAGAATATGTTGGAAGACAACCTATTATAAAGGTAGGTAATGCCATTAAAAAAACCGTTAATGCAAAGGAGTTTTTCCTTCCTTTTTTATCACCAAAATGACTAAAAACAATGCCCCCTAATAATCGAGCAAAATATCCACTAGCAAAAACAGAATAGGATAAAATTAAACCCGTTACTGGAGAATTCGTTTGGAAAAATAGATTTGACATAATGGAAGCAAAATATATGTAAACGACAAAGTCGTAAAATTCTAACGATCCTCCAATTGCAGATAATGAAAATATTTTAATTTCTTGCCGAGTTAATTTTTTATTTTCTGCTTGAATATTTTCTTCTGCTTTAAGTGGTAGGCTCAATGTAAATTCACTCCAAAATAAAAGTTAATTCATTTCAGAGTGAAAATATCATTAAGAAAAAAAGGAGACAAGTTGATTAAATATTATTTACTATTTCTTCAAGGCTACCAGGGGTATTTTCAAATTCATCTGCTTCTTCAACCAACATTCTATTTCTTGCATCTAATGGTTCTCTTAAAAGAATTCTTTGCAAACGTTTAGCTTCCGAAGCGATAGCTGGGTCAAAATCGACAAGTCGTCCACAGCTTTGTAAAAAGGTAGAAAATCGAAATAAAACATTCATGCAATCACCTGCTGAAAAATATTTAGAAGAATGTTCTTCAACAAGATCATCCCAAGATGTTTTTGGATTTAACCATTGTTTAATTATAGAAGCAGCACCCAAATTGAATTCCCTAAATACAATTATATTTTCTTGAACATCTTCCCATTTTTTAGGCTTAATTTCATCATATAACTCTGGAAATAAATTATTTGGGTAGTATTTTTCTATTAAAGTAGGAATATTTAAATCGTTTAAAAATTCCATGTCCGCATAGGTACTTGGAATTTCTTTAAAATGAGCAGCTCCAAAAGCAGACATTGCTTGCAAATAATCAATAAAGGTATCTTTATTTAAATGCCCTTGAGCCAACCAATTTGCAATAATAAGGCCTCCAGCCTGAGGAAAATGTCTCGCTAAATTTCCCATTTGTGAAGGCACAGAGCCATCGAGGGCGCCTACTTCTTGCAAATGATTTATAATTTGATTTAGCATACTATGACTTGCTGTTTGCATCATAGAATGACATGACGATTTTGCTGGACAATGATTACATGCAATTCCAGAACGTTTTTTACCCTTTTGAAATTGTTTATATGTATTAGGTATATCTTGACATGCAATGCTATCAATTCCCATCTTTTGATATAAGGTAGCAGATAAAAGATCATGATCAGCAACAAAAACTTGAGAAGAATCACGAGATCTCATAAAAAATGATTTTTGATAAAACATAGATAAATAAGCAATACTTTGGTGTTGCCCTAAAATTCCAATTACGGTTGTAGGATCAAACTTTAAAGAACTTTTACATGGCTCTCTGTCTTTTGGTTTTTGAGAAGCATAACGTCCTGCATTTAGCCACAAAGAAAAACCTTGTTTATCATGACCACGTCTTCCAGCTCTGCCAAGCATTTGCATAATTTCTGTATTTGAATAAATGGTTTCTCCACCTTCACTGGGTCTGGATTCATCGGAAACAAATGCACTTCTTACAGCAAAATTTACGCCTAAACTGATTCCCATAGTTCCACAACAAACTCTTAATAACCCCTCTTTTAGCAGCGTTTCTATCGCAACTCTACCTGGTGGAATCATCCCACTATGGTGATAAGCAATGCCATAACGGGATACCAATTTTTGTAATTCAGGTGGAACATATTCATACCCAGAAAGAGTTTTTAATCTTTCTCTTAATTTTTCAGCATCAGGACCTTCAAAATCTTTTTTAAAGTTTTTAGCAAAACTTAAAGCAATGCCTTCTACATCACCTCTTCTTCCTGCATAAATTACAATAGGGCCCATATTTAATTCAAGTGCAGTTGAAATAGGCTGAATAAAAGAATTATAGACATCTTTTCCACGAAAACGTCTATTTTCTTTTCTTTGAATACGACCAATTTTAGCTAATTGAACTTCTTCATCTGGCTTTAATTTTAAATCTTCGGCAAAAATCCAGCCAAATTTTGTATAAACCATATGAACTAAAGGAACAGGTCTTTTTGTTACTTTAACAACAACTGTTTCTTTGCCTGTTAAACTTTTAATCCAAGAAGCAAACTCTTCACTATTGGGAACACTTGCAGATAACAAAACAAGTTGACTATCTTTAGGAGTTAATATCAAAGATTCTTCCCAGGCACTACCACGACTCTCGTCTTGCAAAAAATGATATTCATCATAAACAACAACACGGCGGCTCATATTGGGTTCAATACCTAAAAGGCTGTTACGATAGGTTTCTAAAGTAGCAAGCATAATAGGAGCATTTAAATTTTCTTTAAAATCTCCCGTATTAATACCAACAGCCTCTCTTCCGTATTTTTCGCTAAATTCACGATATTTATCGTTACTTAAGCTTTTTACAGGGCTTGTATAAATAAGCTTCCCGCCTTCTTTCATTCTATATTCAAGCAAGGCTTCTATAACACGTGTTTTTCCTGCTGAAGTAGGCGCATCTACAATAACATGTTTCCCAGCAAGCAAAGCTTGTAATGCGTTGTATTGCCATTCATCTAACAACAATCCACCCGGAGTTTTTAAATGACTTATTTCTTGATCTATTTTTGCTTCTTGATTGGCAATAATCGTTTTATTTTGCTTCGTTAAGCTTTCTTTGTATTTTGCTAATGCAAAACCCCTTGAAGGAATTTCTTTTGGTTTTTCAAATATTTTAGGATTAGAAACTTCTTCTTTTGGAAGTTCAATTGCTTCTTTTTTGCCACGTAAATAAGATTTTGTCGGCTGAAATTTAGGTGAACTAAAAGAACTCGCACTGCTGTTTTTAAGTTTTGAATTATTTTCACCATGATGAGTTGTTGCCACACCTAAATCAATTGCACTTACAGTTCCATTTACAAGTGAATTTATTTTTTTTCTAGCTTCATTTGCTAGTTTTTGAAGCGTTTCTGCACCAATTTTTTGTTCTAAAAAGTTGTCAAATGCAATATGATTTTCTTTTGGAGATTTATTCTCACCATTGTTTTTACGAAATTTATTTTGAGGGTGAAATCGATTTGATGAAGAGGAATTATTATCTCTATTTTTCTTTTGATTTCCTTGAAAGGATTTTTCTTTAGAGCCGCGAATTGGTTTTTTACCTTCTTTAACATTATTTATATTTTCCATACGCTCCTTAAAAGAATGATTTTTTTTTTGCAAAATTTCCTCCAAAACACAATACCTGTATACCAGAATACCGATTCTTGCCCTAAATTCGTCAGTGGGTGAATATACCGTGAATGATATAAGATATCTAGTCTTATAATATCATAAGAATTATTAAAAAAATTAGGATAACAATTATTTTTTATCTATTGAAATAGGAATGATAATTTGCGATCAGAAAAAAATTGATTTTATGTCGATATTAAATTGTAAAAAAGGATTTAAATGAAATTCAAATAAATCCTTTTTATAATTTTTTTAGAGACTGTATGAAGCTGTCAAATTAGCAGAAACTTCATTAAGTGACCAATTAGAAGAATCACTGCTAGTAACTATACCGTTTGCTTTTTCTTTTCTATCATTCTTATAAGAATGTCTATTATATGTTAGGCCAGCACCAATGCTAAAGTTTTGCGCTACTTCATAAGTACCAATTACACTAGCACCATAAATAAAATGATTTTTTATAGTTGAATCAATTGCGTAGTTAATATTAGTATTTTGACTCACTTTAAAATCTAGATCACTATAAACACCATATCCAAAATTTCCTAAAGTAAAAATAGCGAATTTTTCCGATGGTTTAAATTTAAAACCCGCATTAGCCATTAATGCTAAAGTTGAAAAAGTACCTTCTATTTTTATAATATTAACTTTATCATTTTCCCCTGTTAAACGAGAATAATTAATCCCACCTCCTACAACAGGAGATCCAATGCTGGTTTCAAAAAGTGAGTATAAAGCGGATGCATTCACATTAAAACCAGACATACTGGAGTCTTTAATATTAGCTTTATTATTATCGCGATTCATTCCTGAATAATTTGAAAAACCAACGCCACCAAGAATGTCTAAATTTAGTTTAGAAGAAGCAGTCTCTTTATTGCTTTCTTGAGCAAAAGCCATTTGGGAAG
The DNA here is from genome assembly GCF_009208775.1 of Silvanigrella paludirubra. NCBI lineage: Bacteria > Pseudomonadati > Bdellovibrionota > Oligoflexia > Silvanigrellales > Silvanigrellaceae > Silvanigrella > Silvanigrella paludirubra. Next base: position 888,235 of record NZ_WFLM01000001.1, read on the forward strand.
CAACAAGAGAACTTATTAAATATACTGATTTTCTAATTAACATTTATATCTCCTAAGATAATTTATAAAAAACCTCTCTAATGAATAAAGAAGTATTCATGAATTATAGGAATGCTTATTTAAATACAAATTTAGTTATGGCAATCTTTACTCTAGTTGATTTATTACTAGATAACCCCAAGAAAAAAATAAATAAATATAAATAATATTATAAATGATTGATATAATATTTTTATTTTGTATTTAATAATTACATGATGTTAAAACAAAATAAAACAACTCATAAAATGTATTTAAGACAATTAATGAGTTGTTTGAAATAATTATTAGGAAATTTATATAGAAAAAAAATTAAAAATTTTAATCCTATTTTTTAAATCAAACCCTTTCAACAATAACAGCTATTCCCTCGCCACCACCAATGCATAAAGTAGCAAGTCCATATTTTTTCTTATTGTGAATTAAAGAATGAACAAGTGTTGTTAAAATTCGTGCTCCGCTTGCTCCTATCGGGTGCCCAATTGCGCACGCTCCACCATTCACATTTACTTTTGAATGCGGAATTTCTAGTTTTTTCATGGCAGCCATTGTAACTAATGCAAAAGCTTCATTAATTTCAAATAAGTCTATTTGTTGTGAAGTTAAATTTGCTTTTTGTAAAGCACGTTGCATAGCCGTAACAGGAGCCGTTGTAAACCATTTTGGATCTTGAGCATGTCCAGCCCAACTTACAATTTTAGCTAACGGTTTTAAATTATATTTTTTTATAGCTTCTTCAGAAGCTAATAATAAAGCGGCTGCGCCATCATTAATTTTTGATGCATTTGCAGCTGTGACAGTTCCATCTTTATCAAATGCAGGTTTTAAATTTCCCATTTTTTCAAGATCAGCAGCCATAGGTTCTTCATCTAGTTCTATCTGCGTTGTAACCTTAGAGTTTGTTACTGTAACTGGAGCAATTTCATTTTTAAAAAGACCCATATCTATAGCTTTTCTTGCTCTTAAATAACTTTCTTTTGCAAATGCATCCTGTTCTTCTCTAGAAAAGTGATATTCTTTTGCACATAACTCTGCGCAGCTTCCCATATGCAAATTATTATAAGGATCCCATAAACCATCTATTATCATAGAATCTATGATCTCTTTATTTCCCATCCGCATTCCTTCTCTTGCTTGCGGCATAAGATAAGGAGCGTTTGTCATACTTTCTTGACCACCAGCAATTACTAAATGAGAATCTTGAACCATAATAGATTGAGCACCTAAAATGACAGACTTTAAACCGCTACCACAGACTTTTCCAATGGTTAATGCTTGAACACTCTCAGGCAATCCAGCATAAATTGCTGCTTGTCTAGCAGGAGCTTGTCCTACTCCCGCAGTTAAAACTTCACCCATAATAATTTCATCAATATGAGTGCTACTTACTCCACTTGCTTCCACAACTGCTTTTACGGCAGTTGCTCCTAACTTTGAAGCAGATAGACTTTTAAATACCCCTTGAAATCGCCCCACAGGAGTTCTTTTTGCAGCAACAATATAAACACTATTCATATGATAATCCTTTATTTGTGAAATCGAGCCAATTGCAAAATAAAACTATATTCATTTAAAGAAACAGGCAAGATCGATAATCTTTGACCTTTCCTTAATAGAAGCATATTTTGAAGAGGTTCATGTTCACGCATTTCAGAAAGTGAAATAAATTTTGGAAATTTTTGTGGTTTGCCTACAGTAACAGCGTACCATCTTGGATTTTCTTTTGTTGCTTTGGGATCAAAATATTCCGAATTGGGATCAAGCGCGGTGAAATCTGGCTTTGCCTCTTCAACAACTTCTGCAAGTCCAACAATTCCTGAAGGATTTGCATTGGAATGATAAAATAAAACTTTATCTCCTACCTTCATTTCTTTTTGCATAAAGTTTCGAGCCTGGTAGTTTCGAACGCCATCCCACTGTTCTTTTTGCCCCATTTTTTTTTCCAAATCAAAAAAAGAAAAAACATCGGGCTCGGATTTCATTAGCCAAATCCTGGAAGGCAAATAATCAATGAGAGGCTTTTGCATGATGTTACTTTTTCAACTTTCCTATGGCTGAGGTTTCTAATTGAGACATCGATTTTAAATTAGAAACACTTTTAATTCTTTTTTCTGCAAAACGCTTTGAGGCATCTTGCGTCGTAATTCCTAATTTATCAGCTTCAATAAAGATCGTTTCCAAGGTAGATGCAATACGTGCCACTTCCGATTCTACTTTTTCTAATTGATAGCCCGTAATTTCATTTGCTACATTAATAAGCCCACCAGCATTGATTACAAAATCGGGTGCGTAAAGAATTTTTAAATCTTTTAACATTTTTGCATGTTTTTCTTCATCTTCTAATTGATTATTTGCACATCCTGCAATGACTTTAGTTTTAAACATTTGTATGTTGCTTGTGTTTAAAGTAGCACCACGTGCACAGGGCGCATAGACATCTAAATCAAGAGAATATAATTCTTTTTCAGAAACAATGGTTGCATTATAAAGGGAATGCATTTCTTTTAATTTTTTGTCATCAATGTCTGAAATATATAATTTTGCGCCTTTATCATGAAGCATTTGGCAAAGATGTTTTCCAACGGCACCTACTCCCTGTATAGAAACTTTCAATCCATGAAAATCGGATCGTCCTAATCTATGACGAACTGCAGCTTGCATTCCATAAAATGTACCTTTTGCTGTCATAAAACTTGGATCACCACTACCACCTAATCCAGCAGATACACCTGTTACAAATTTGGTTTCTAAACGGATATGATCCATGTTTGTTACGTTTGTATTCATATCTTCAGCTGTAATATATCTTCCACTTAAGGATTGAACAAAACGACCAAAAGAGCGAAACATTTGTTCTGTTTTTTGTTTTGGATCAGCAATAATAACCGCTTTTCCCCCACCCAAAGATAATCCAGCACAAGCGGCTTTATAAGTCATTCCTCTACTAAGTCTCAAAACATCTAGTAATGCATCTTCTTCATTTTCATAAGGTAAAAGTCGTGTTCCGCCCAAAGCTGGCCCCAATGTTGTGTCATGAATAGCAATAATGGCTTTAAGTCCTGAAGCAGGATCATTGCAAAAAACAATTTGTTCATGACCCATGGATTCAATTTGTGAAAATACTTTCATTTTAAACTCCTCTAAATATGGATAAAACAATCATGAAATAGGCACATAAATTTATAATGCCTCAAAAAAGAACATTTTTATTCAACAATCATTAGGTGCTTATTTACATTTAAATACTTACCAAAAGTGTAGAATATTACAAGTAGGCGACCTAAAATCGCCTATTAAACATAATCAAAAGCCATTGAAGACCCTAAAGGGTGAAATTTTTTATGTTTTATTTTGTTTTAGCTATAACTGCTTGATATTTTATATAAAAATACCCATAACATGGGGGGTGTTGTATTTATTTGCTTTTTATGATATAATGGAAAAAGCCTTAAATTTGTGCGAGGTACAAATGAAATTTATCTTTAATGGCACAAGCTTACTCCCTACAAGCCCTGGACCGTCCTAGCCCTAAATGACTTGTCCTGATATTCTTGGGGCAAGCTTAATCATATTTTAAATTTAAAATTTAAATTTTTATTTAATTCAATTGTATATATGTATTTCATATAAATATTGAATGAATAAGTCATAATAGGTGCAGTGTCATGTTATCGGCAATGGAAAAACTCAAAAATCTGAAATTTGTTACTGTTTTTGCTGTAGCTTTTTCTATGTTTGTAGATGCTATGAGCTATGGAGTTATTGTTCCTTTACTCCCTATCTATTCAGATAAAATTTTAAATTTAAGTAACAGTTTGATCAGTTTTTTTGTGGCAACATACGCAATTGGTCTTTTAGTATTTGTCCCTTTTGTTAACTTAATTTCGAAAAAAATTGGAAATAAGCATGCGCTAGTATTAGGTGGTTTCTTATTAATACTATCATCTCTCATATTTCCAATTGCAAATAGCTTTGAAGTTTTGTTATTTGCTCGTTTTTTACAAGGGGCTTCTGCAGCAATAACTTGGACATGTGGTCTGAGTTTAGTCGCTCAAAGTGTTCACCCTCAACACCGCTCTACCGCATTAGCTACAGCTATGGTTGGGGTATCTGTAGGCCACTTAATCGGCGCTCCTGTCGCAGGATTTTTATATGAACTGGGAGGTTTAAATTTCCCATTTTGGGGTGTTGCTCTCTTTAGTTTAATTAGTTCTTCTTTAATTTTAAGTATGGAAAAGAATAACGAGCTTTTCTTAGAAAAAGGAAAGTATAAAAACTTTGATTTTGTTAAATTATCAATGAAAAATAAAACATTAATTGGATTATCTGTTATTGTGTTATTAGAATCGTTTATGCTTTCTTATTTAGAACCAAGTTTATCTCTAATTGCATCTCGTAATTTTAATGCAAATAGTGAAACAATTGGGCTTTTATTTGGTACCCAGGTTCTTGCTTTGGCAATATTTTCACCTATTGCTGCTAAACTAGCAGATAAATTTGGTAAAATTCAAATTATTCCTTTTGGAATTTTCTTTAGTGGTATTATATTTATATCCATGTCTTATACTCAAAACTTAAGCACATATTTTATTTTAATGGGCATTTTAGGTGTCGCATGTGCCTTTTCAATAAGCCCAGTTCTTTCTGCATTTGCAGATGAAATAGACAAAACAGAAATGAAAGGTTTATACCATATTGCTTATGGCTTTTTGAATTTTATCTATTCGTTGGGAATGATTTTAGGACCAAGCTTTGGCTTTTTTATGAATGACATTTTTTCTGATCAAACTACATACTTATTAATTGGATTTATTTTAATAACAGCGGCACCTTTGTTTACTTTATTTGTTCTTTGGAAATCAAACAGCCTTCCACCTTTTGCCACAAATCAGCCTCATCTTGTGGCGACTTCGAAAGACAAACCTCAAGATTTTTCAACATTTGTTTGAGGTTTCCTCCTGCATTTTGAAGCGCCTTTTCAAGAGGTTCTTGTTTGGCTTCATAGATAGAATATCCTAAAATAACCGCGTTATTAATTTTTCCTTTTTGAAAAGAGTATTCATAGGATGTTCCAATATCAACACCATTCATAAAGGTTTTATAATCTTTTGATATTTGATTAAACTTTATCTCTCTTTCAGATAGAAAAATAGATTCATTCTTAAACTCATCATTATTTTGAGCAATATTATAAAAATTGTTTAATTCTTCTCTTACTTTTAATAAATATTCTTGAAACTTTTTTTGAGCTTCTCTATGTTTTTTATATTCTTCAATATATTTATTTGAATCTTGATTTAATTCAGGGTGTAACTTTAAAAATTGTGTTGTTGCTCTTTTAGCTATAAAATCTGCTAAATTTTCATTAAAAGAATAATAATTAGGAACATAAATTGTCCTATGAACAGACTCATGAATTAATGTCTCAATAAACTCTGTAATAGAATATTGATCCAACATAGAAGAATATAATGGATCAGGAAAATATCCCAATAAAGAAAAAGCAGAAACACCCCCAGTTACGGTATCATAACCTTCACTTATAAGTAATTCTCTTTGTTTTAAAGCCTTATCTTTATCAAAAAATCCTAAATAAGGCTGTTTTCCTACAATAGGAAACCACCATGTTTTTAATTTTAAAGAGCGCTTATCTGATGCTTGAACAATCCAAGAAACATAGGGAGAGTCTAAGGAAATATATTTTTGATAGCTTTTGCCAGGAGTCAAACCAATTTCGGATTTAGCGTATTCGAGAACGGGTTTAACTAATTTTAATTTGTCAATTCTATCTTTTGTTTCTTTATTTTCTTGTATAACAGTCTCAATAGGCTTTTGTTTTAAAAATAAACTGACTTGACCATAACCTTGCTCAAAAGAATAACAACCTGAAAAAAGAAGCGCACTAAAAAAAACAAATATCTTCAATTTTAACCTCTTTATATTTTTATAAAATTTAAATTTTATAAATAACTTGCAATTTGATTTTGTAATTCTTGTTGAATTAATTTTTCAGGATATCTAACCACTCTAATGACATCAGACTTCTCTATTTTATCCTGACCAATTTGAATATCTAACAAGCTTTCTTTATCTGAAATAGATTTAACTTTTAATATTCCTATTGGTTTATCAGGAGGAGAAAAAGGATATTTTTGGATAAAGGCAACAAATAAATCACCTTCATTTACCCCATAGTTTTTTCCTAAATTAATAGTAATATCATTTTTATTTTTTTTAATGACACCACCTTCAATAGGAAGACTAGAAATGAGACTAGCATACATTTTAGCAGCAACCTTTTCAGCATCATCTGAATTAAATAAAATAGAACGGTCCATTATTAATTTACCAAATTTATCATAGACTTTTCCAAATAAAGTAAAATCTTTACCACCTTCATTTTCGTCAAAATAAATTTGAATTAATAAATCTAAGTCTGCTGCAAAAGATGAATTTTTCCAACCATTACGAGCCATTTCAATTGAAGAAAGCCCTATTGAGTTAGACATTTTTACAATATCTTCCGAAATTAAACCGCGCATATAAGACTCATTCATAAACCTTGAAAAAAATTCACGACGTACTCTTCTCCACAATTGATTTGTTTGAATGTCACCTATGATAGGCGGTTCAATCAATCCAACAGATGGTTTATAAGGCAAAAGAGAAGAAACATAAAGCGTTGGAATTTGATTTAAAAAACTATGAAGCTCTAGACACTTTTTTAACATTTTAGAATCAATCAATTCAGGAATTGCATTTTTTTGATTTAATGACAAAATAACCTTCTCATCAATTGCTTTATTTGTAGTAACAAATCCTGTCATACCAGACACGTCTACCCTTAAAGAATTCGCCTTTAATTCTGTTTTATCTATTCCTCTTCCTATTCCATATGCATAATGTTGTAGAATAAAATCGGTACTTTTTCCTTCTTGTAAATCTATTCTTAAATTCAATTTTCCACTACCCGATGTAAATGGTTTTAATACCGTAAGAAAATTTGCTTTTTTTAAGATAAAAATATCTGGTCTTCTTTGATTTGATATGGAAAAGGTAATTAAGCCTTTATCGTCTGTTGTTCCTATATAAGAAAGATCTTGCGAAGCATTTCTACCTAAAAAGACATGAACATTGTCTTGAGGTTTTCCTCCAAAATAAACTTCTAATGTAACAGAGTCATCAAAAAGAATTGCTTTTTTTTCGGTTATGGTACTCAATTGAGAGGTAGAATTATTTTTACTAATTAAATTTTCTATAATATTCGTTTTTTCAACATGAATTTTATTAGTTAAAGAAAACTGATTTAAACTCGGTTCATTATTTTTTTCAGGTAACAAAGGCATTTCAATTTGAGAAATGGATAAATTTTGGCTAATAGGGTCTTCTGGATAATCCATAAAGATTTCTGGTTCTTTTTTAGATTCCAATAAGTTTTTTTGCAGTTCGGTTTTTTTTATGAGTCCCAAATTCAACTCTTTTATTTTTACATGAATAGAAAGATCTTGATCTTGCCATAATTTAGGAGTCTCTATAAATACGATTTCTGGTAAATAAAGTTTATCTATATTATTATTTTGAACTACTATTTTAATTTTTTTTAATTTTGAATAATCCATATTCCATTTTTGGTTTCCATTTTTATTTGAATATTGTTGCGAAAGTAGTTTATCCAGTTTGTCTAAATTGTTTATGGAATAAATAGATATCAAACTTTTTTCAACAGGATTTCCATTATTTTCAACAAAAACAGTCAAAGTTCCTTTTTGAAAATAGCTACATCCTGTTATAAATATAAAAATTAAAAACAAAAAATTAGGCATCTTAAACTCTTAAGAAAAGGTTTACACTCTATCTTATTATTTTATTTAAGATTCTAATTTTTATAATAACATTTTTTGGCTTAAGGTGAAAAATATTCCACCTATAAAATTAAGCAACCTGCTGGTCTTGGTGTTTTTTTCGCTCATTTTTTAAATCATCTAATGTCTTTGAAATAAGAGCTTTAGATGTTTCACGATTGAGTTTGAATTTCGATGCTAAAACCACAGAAATAGAGCAAATAATAGCAATAATTAAAAAATCATAACCATTTTGAATATGACCATTGCCTCCATCATAAGAGCCATTATAAGAGACAATTCCTAGAGCGATCATATAAAACATTAGCCAAGTAAAGCCTTTTGCATCAAGAGAAATGCCTGTATTATTAAACTTTTTTAATACAAGTAAAGCAACAAATCCTATTCCTATAATTATGCTTAATTTCCACATTATATTCCAGCCACTCCAAAAAAGAAGCATACTGCTAATATAAAATGCAGACATTGAAACTAATTTATAATTAAATACCTTAAATGGTCTTGGTAAATCGGGAAAATCGGAGCGCATAACGTATAAAGTTACAGGAATAACGGCATTACACAAACAGATAGCGGCAGCGTAAAATGCAGCCATTTCTTGCCAGTTATCTAAAAATAAAAATATCAATAAAGAAACAACAAAACTTACCATTAACCCTAAAACAGGAACATGATTTTTTGAAAGTTTTTGGAAAAATTTAGGCATATGTCCGCTTTTGCTCATGCTGTAAGAAGCTCTTGCAGATGAAGCCATAAATACAATTCCGCTTCCAAAAGGAGAAATTAAAGCATCGGAATATAATATGATACCAAACCAAGCAAGTCCAATCACAGTCGCTAGACCAGCAAAGGGGCCCGCTTCACCTGGAAAGGTAAGTTTATCCCACCCCTGTGCTAACACCTCAGGTGGAAGAGCTAAAATGAAGGCAACTTGAAGTAAACAGTATATCACCATACAAATTAACATGGAACCAATGATTGCGATTGGTATGCTTTTTTGAGGATTTTTTGTTTCACCAGCTAAGGCAACTCCAGGTTGAAAACCATTATAGGCTAAAATAATTCCACCTACAGATAAAGATGCAAAAATGCCATGCATTCCATTTGGGGCAAAACCATGGGTGGTTAGATTACCGATATGTGTAGATTTATAAAAAAATAAAACAATAAGTAGGCATGGAATAAGAAGTTTCCAAATGGTAATGTAGAAACTTGTTTTAGACATAAATTTTGCGCTTGTTATATTTATTAACAAAAGAATGGCGGTTAGAAAAACAGCCATAACATGTCCTGAAGTTGTTAATTTCTCTTTATCCATAAGTTGAGGCATAAAAGTAGCGGCATATTGAATTACGGCAAGAACTTCAATGGGTACGATAACAATAAAAGCTAACCAAGAGATCCAACCTAACATAAAGGAAACAGATGTTCCGTGTGTAAATAAAGGAAAAATACTCATCCCTCCAGACACAGGAAACATTGTTGATAACTCTGAAAAACAAAGAGCAATAATAATAATGGCGGCTGCACCAATCAACCATGCTAAAATCGCAGCGGGGCCCGCCATTTTAGAAGCATACAAAGATCCAAAAAGCCAACCAGAACCAATTGTCGCGCTTACAGAGGCAAAGAGGATGCCCGAAGTCGATATGCCACGTTTTAATTCCATTAAATTTCCTCTCCCAAAAAATAGTTGAAAAACAATTATACAGCAAGTATTGAAATTTGAAAATTAAAGTTTTAACTTTTATAGACAATAATAAAAATCAAAAAAATACCAGCTAGTTAGAAATGTTAATGAAACAATTATAGTAAAAACGATATAAAAATAACAAATAAGAATGAATCTTCAAAGAGAAATCATCCCCATTCTTGACTTCCATAAAAAAAAATCATAAAAATCTTTAATCTAATTTAGTACTAAGTCTAATTAAAAAATTTTATTTTATATTTGAAATGATTCCATTAATTTTTTTTTAGTTTCATAAAAAAAATATACAATTAATTAAAATATTTCTTTAATTTTTTTATAAATTAATAATTTGAATAATTATTACAATTTATAATATTATTTATTTTTTTATATTTTGACAATTATAATTTTTTATTTAGAATAATTTCTAATAATGAAATGTTTAATTTATTTCATTATTAAAAATTATCTTTTTTAGGAAAATTTTATGTCTATTTCTAAATTTCCAAGCAAAATAATAAAAGAAGACTTATCAGCCATATTTTACTATCTATCTAAAAAAAATTTAAATATAAATTCCGATATATTTAAAGATAAAATTTTTATCGAACACTCAGAAATAGAATTAAATGAAGATATCAATAAATTTTGTAAATTCATTGGAAAAACAAAAACAAGCAAGGATGATTTACTCCTTTGTTTTGGTGAATATTTTGATAGCTTAAATAGAAAATTAGAAGATAATTTAAATTTAAAAACTGTTCAAAATATAAGAAAACAAGATGCTTATAATGATTTAAAAGATTTATTTGAAACCGAAAAAGGTAGTCAAGAATTGCTAAGTGAAATAAATAATGACGCCGAAAACATTAGAAATTTCATAAAGAATGAAAAAGAAAAGTCCAAATATTCCCAAAATTTAGAAATGTCAATATTTATTTTTATTATAATAAACTCCGAATATATAATAAGATCAATAAATAATAAAAACTTAATTTTTACAAATGAAAAAAAAGAAATAATCTCTTCAGATTTTCATGAATTAATTATAAATTTATATAATAAAACATTTGAGCTCTATACTAGAGAAATTAATAGAATTGAAAAAATAACTAAAATAATGAATGCTATTGAAAAATCATTCATAGAATATACCAACTTAAAAGGCATAGAAAAAGCAATTAAAAAATTTGGAAATTTTATTGAATTGAATCAAAAAGCAAAACAAGGCTATCAATTTAAAGAAAATAGAAACTTATCTTTTTTTATTTTTTATCATCAAGATTTTCTATATAAAATAATAAATGTTGAATTATTTGAGCATTTATCTAACTTAAAATGTTATTCCTTATTTAAAAATTCTTCTAATTCAGAATCTATATTAATAAACAATTTAAATTCATTAACTTATGATAAAATTTTAATTAAAAAAAGATATGATAATAACAACAAAACTAATAAACTTCTAATAAATTATCAAGATGGTACTAAAGTATGTAATATAAAACATAATATAAATTCAAAATTTTTTAGTAAAACAATTCCCTCAATAACAGATGGAGATATTTGTCTTAAAGAAATACAAACGAATCATAGTTTATTAAATGTAAAAGTCGATTTAAAAAATATTCCTTTTGATAATATAATAAAAACATTTTGTCATGTACTATCAAAATATTCAATAACTTTAATGGAAGAAAAAAAGCCTGAATTTATACCCGAAAAAATAAAAAAACCAATTATAAAAACAGATGTCACAAAATTATATGATAAAAAATTAATGGAAATGGCTTTTAAAGGAACAACAACATTAGAATTTAACAATAATAATATTGTAATTTCTCTTGAGAAACTTTTAAATAATTTATGTGATGTTAATGAAACTGATAAAAATGGTTGCACAGCATTAATTTTAGCTTCAAAAAATTTACGATCGGAATTTATAAAAACCTTTCTTGTTTTAGTTTCTAATAATTATAGATGTGCAAATTTTGAACCCAATATTCAGGATAAAAATGGATGCACAGCATTACATTCCGCTTTATATACCATACTTTATAGATCAAAAAATGCTCCAAAAAGAAACAAATTATACACAGAAAAAAGTAATCAATTTTTTTCTAATGAATTCTTAAAAAAACTTAATCCTAATAAAAATTCAGAAAATATAAATCATGGCTTTTTAACAATAAAAAGATTACTAAAGTATTGCACCATAAATCCAAATATATCTGATAATAAAAACAATACTGCTTTACATATTGCAGTTGAAATAGGTGATAAAGAAATCATTGAAATATTATTAAAAATGAGGACCGACATCGATACAAATAAAACAAATCAAAATGGAAAAAAAGCTATTGAAATCACAAAAAATCAAGATATCATTAAAATAATTAATCATTATAATGAAAAAAAATATGCTGTTACTTCAATTAATCATATATTAAATACAAATAAAATATTTAAAAATCCTCCCAGTTTTAAACAAAGCTTACAAATTATCAATCAAACCTTTAAAAAAATATAGTTTATTTTATTTTACCAAATAGCTCCATAGATTTTCGATTTAATTCATTTAATCTTTCGTCTATTGACTTATACATATTTGGTCTTTTCACTTTTCTTTTCCCTAATTCTCTTGATCGAAATCCTAAAGTCAATACTTCAAATGAAACACTATTAATTGAGTAAATAAATTTCATTATACTCAAATAAAAACAATTAAATTTTCGAATTAATTCATTTTTATTCATTGCACTAAACTCGTACAATCCTTCATTTGGATCAAAAAAAATAATTGTAGTTGTTGAATTTTTTATTTCGAAAATAATAGATAATTTATGACCTGACTCATTATTTTTTTTTGAAATAAATGAAAAATCATTAAACAAAATAGACACCATAAAGCACAATGAAACATTTTTAGTTTTATTATTAACTTTATCAAATATTTCAATCATTAAATCAAATGATTTTTGCGCATTATTCATGTGAAAAACGGTTCCATTATATTTCCAATTTAATTCATTATATTCTAAATAATTTCTTAAAACATTGTAAGAACATATTTCGTTTTCTTTATTTTTTTCTTCTTGATTTAAAGAAAATAAGTTTCTATTATCAATAAATTTTTTAGAATCAAAAACTCTATTTGCACGTATATCGCATATATAATTTTGAATGTGCATCCAAAAATAAACTTCATGAATGGTCTCTTTTGATTTTAATTCATCTTCAAAATATTTATAAAATTGAGATAAGCTTATATTATTGCTTTCATATTGTTTTATGAAAAATAATACATAACCGTAACAGCCACCATTCACTACAATTTTAGAATTAAAATTTGATTTTTCGAAACTTACTAATTTAGACATATTTTGGCTAAAACTAAATTTTCTATTACAAAAATAAGATTTTATATAATCTTTAATATACATAATACCATACTCAATTATCTAAATTTATTGTTAGAACTTATTTAAGCTAAAAATATATTTTTAATTAAAAAAATATTAATTCTTTTATAAATTATATTAACAGTTGTCAATAAATTAAATATATTTATTCATTAAATATTGAAATATTCTTTTTTATAAAATTGTTAAATAAATTAAACATTATATAAATAATGGTCTAAAAGTCTCTGCACTTGCAAGTTTTACCGCCGTCTCAAAGGAGGCTGGAATATCATTTGATAATAGTGAACCTTCTGGAATATATTCAAATATTTCTGCATAGCTTTTTGATTCTGTTTCACTCACCCTTCTCATGACATGCCAAGGACGTAATTCATGAGTCCCTTCTAGACCCATAGCATCAATAATTTCAACCATACTTTTGATTGTTTCATGATGAAAATGAGTAACTCTTTTCCTTTTTTCTTTAATTACTAATCCATTCATGAGTTCAGGATCTTGAGTTGCAATTCCCGTTGGGCAATCGTTTGCATTACATTTTAGGGCTTGGATGCATCCGAGAGCCAGCATCATACCACGAGCTGAGTAAACAAGATCGGCACCTAATGCAATTAATTTTATCATTTCAAATCCGGTTGTTACTTTACCAGAAGACATAATTCGAATCTTTTTTCTTAAACCAAATCCTACAAGACAATTATGAACAAAAATTAAAGCATCAATTCCAGGAGTCCCCACTGAATTTGTAAATTCTAAGGGAGCAGCACCGGTTCCCCCTTCTGCTCCATCAATTGATATATAGTCAGGCATCATATTTGTTAATTTCATGGCCTTGCATAAAGCGACAAACTCCCATTTATTTCCTAAACAAAGTTTTAACCCAACGGGCTTTCCACCAGATAATTTTCTTAATTTAGCTATGAAATACATCATTTCTGTTGGTGTTGAAAAAGCGGTATGTGCAGGTGGGGATAAAACGTCTTTACCTAAAGGAACACCTCTAATTTCAGCAATTTCTGGTGTTACTTTTCTTGCTGGAAGAATACCGCCGTGTCCTGGCTTTGCGCCTTGAGATAATTTGATTTCAATCATTTTTACTTGAGGGGTATGAGCTGCTTTTTTTACAAATTCAAGCTCATTAAAAGAACCATCTTTATTTCTACAACCAAAATAACCAGTCCCTATTTGCCAAATAATATCGCCCCCATTTGCTAAATGATGTGGAGTTAACCCGCCTTCACCTGTATTATGAGCAAATCCACCATCTTTAGCCCCACCATTTAATGCCATAATGGCATTTTTACTTAGAGAACCATAACTCATAGCGGATATATTTAACAAATTGGCACTATATGGCTGCAAACAATCTGAATTCCCAATCAATACTCTTAAATTATTTGGACTCATTTGGGTGGGTCTTAAAGAGTGATTAACCCACTCATATCCTACTTGGTAAACATTTTTTCTAGTACCAAATGGGACGGAATCGCGAACTCCCTTTGCTCTTTGGTATACAACTGTTCTTTGCTCTCTATTAAAAGGAACACCGTCTGTATCAGATTCTATAAAATATTGCTGAATTTCAGGACGTATCACTTCAAACATATATCTAAAGTGTGCTATTACTGGAAAATTTCTTTTTAATGTTTGTGTTGTCTGCAACATATCTCTAATTCCAATGATAATTAAAGGAATAATAAGAATTAAAGAAAATAAAAAATAGGGAAACACAAAAATTGAGATAATATTTAGCAGAATTAAAATAGAAGAAGTAATAACAAATATTTTTCTCATTTTTTCCTCTAAAAACGGAAGAAGCTAAATTCAAAATTCCTAATAATAGATTAAGATCAAAACATATTAACAACAAAATATGCCGACCTATCCAAGTGACAAAAAAATGGAGAAGTTTTCATATTCTTCAAATTTATATGACAATTTAATAAGTTAGCTTTAATCTAGCCCCCACTACCGCTTGCACCAATCATGAAAAAGCAATACATCTCCAAAGGGAATGGGGAGTAGTTTATGGCACAAATTTTAAAGTTTAATAAAGTATTTAAAAACTATGGCAATACCAGTGTCATTCGTGATCTAAATTTCAGTATTTCAAGAGGAGAAATCATCGCTCTTTTAGGAGTTAATGGAGCTGGAAAAACAACGACAATAAAAATGATGCTTGGTCAGGAAATCCCAACTTCTGGAACAATTGAATTATTTGATAAAAATCCCCAAGATCCAGAAGCACGCATCTCCGTAGGCATGACACCACAAAATATAGAGTTTCCTGAAGGAATTTTAGCACTTGAGATTTTACAATTTATTCATGCTCATTATCCAAATCCATTTTCTGTTTTGGAAATGATCCAAAAATTTGAACTGACCTCTTTTTTAAAGACAAAAGCATCGAAGTTATCTGGTGGACAAAAACGAAGACTAGCCCTTGCTTTGGCATTTATTGGTAATCCTTCTATTGTATTTTTAGATGAACCGACAACAGGCCTTGATGTTGAATCTCGTAAAACTCTTTTAAATATAATTAGAGATTATTCTAAACAGGGAAAAACTATTTTTTTAACAACACATTACTTAGAAGAAATTGAGCAAATTGCTACACGTATTATTTTTCTTCAAAACGGACAAATTAAAGCAGATGGGTCTGTAAATGAAATTAAAAATTTAGCAAATTCATCTGAAACAAATGTAACTTTTTACTCTCAATTCCCTATTTCTCTAGATCATTTTAAATTTATTGAATCCATTGAACATGAAAATAACTATTTTATCATAAAAACAACCAACCCCGATGCTCTCATATATGAACTTGTAGAGAATAAAGTACCATTTAGAAATTTACAAATAACAAGGGAAAATCTAGAGTCTGCTTTTATTCATTTGTCTAAAGGAAATTAAATTGTGAAACTAGGCTTTTTTTATTTTAAATTGTTATTTTTAAGCACAATAAGAAATATTCCCGCACTTTTTTTTACTCTAATTTTCCCTCCGCTGATGCTATTATTATTTGCTCACCAATGGGAAGGAAAAAATGCATTAGGTGCCGTCATTATATTTTTTAATTATTCGGTTCAAACAGTGGCCCTTATGTTATTAGGAATGGGAGTTACTCAAGAAAAAAACTCGGATTGGGCAAAGTATTTAAGAACTCTACCAGTAGGCGTAAAACCTATGATTATGGGAAGAATTTTTCATACTATTGTTCTTTCCTTTATAAATTTAGTTACCTTAAGTATTGTTGCTTTATTTATTTTAAAATTAGCTATTCCAATTGGAAATCTTTTTTACTTTGGATTTATTGCTTTAGCAGGAAGCATTCCTATGGCTTTATTAGGCATGACAATTGGCTATGCTGCAAATCCGGAATCCTCTAGAAGTATATTTACTTTATTAAATTTATTATTATTATTTGGTTCATTTGCACTTCCAAGCGTAGGATTTTTTGGAATATTAAGAGAATTTGTCCCAACATACCAATGGTCACAAATTTCTTTTTCACATATTAATAGTGAAATAAGCCCTACTACTCCTCTTATTTGGTTAGGAGGATATTCCATTTTATTTATTTTATTATTTAAAAAGGTATATAGTAGGTCACTAAAAAAGACGTAAAGTTACTTTACTAATTGAGCAACTCTTGAATTCACAACAGACCAATTGATATTTTTAAAGAATACATCAATATAAGCACCACGGTTTGCTTTATAATCTAAGAAAAAAGCGTGTTCCCATGTATCCATAACTAAAACAGGAACATGATTTAATGGAAAACCAATGTGATGTTCCATAACTTGAACATTTTTCAATTTTCCTGAAGTTGTTTCAATACAAGTAACTACCCAACCAGGAACTGCTAAACCTGTTGCCTTTACATCCGCTTTCCAATTATCGACACTTCCAAAAGCAGCTTTTGCTAAAGCTTCAAATTGCGAAGAAGGAGCTTCAGTAGCAATTAAATTATCAAAATACATTTCATGTAAATAGGTTCCGTTATAAGGAACGCAGTGACGACGTTTTAATTCGGAATATTCACCAAAACTATAATTTGTTAAGGATTTATCTGTTTTTTCTAACTTTTCTTCAATTTCATTTAATTTTTTGACATAACCTTCATATAAACCAAAATGTGCTTCTAATTGAGGATCACTAATACCATCTAATTTTCCTAGAAGGTGCTTAAAACTACGAATTTCTTTTGCCATTTTTTTCTCCTTAAAAAGATATCAAACACATTCCTATTTAATCATCAAAATAGTTGAACTGCAAACAAATTACTAAATTTAAACCCTTTGTTTATTTAAGAGACATTTATCTAGTGAAATCCTTCAGAAGAAATTACTCTTTTCTTAGGATTTTGAATTAATATCAATATAATAATTGATAAAAGAAATACAAGAGCAAGAGTTAAAAACCCTTTATTAAAGGACTCTATTGTTGCTTGAAGTGAAACTCTATTTTGAAGCATTTGTTCTGCTGCTTTATAAGTATTATCCACTTTTCCATAAATCATATGTTCCATCATTTTCAATTGGTAATTTAATTGAAAGGAACCTTCTATAACATGAGTATTTAAAATATTATTATACTCTTTAATATGATTTACCAGTTTTGTACTCATCCAAGCGAGTCCAATAGATCCACCAAGTTCACGAGTTAAATTAAATAATCCAATTGCATTTCCTATTCCTTTTGGTTCAACAAATGAAATTGCGGTTACCGATAAAGGAACAAATAAAAAAGATAATCCAATAGACCGAGCAAATAAAACAAAAACAAGATCAAATTGAGACGAAAAATGATTTAAGTGCGAATTATACCATAAACTAATAAATACTAAAATGATACCAACTCCAATGAGTAATCTTTTATCTATAATATTAACAATTTTTCCTATCAATGGCATAATCAGTAGTTGAATAAAACAACCTTTTAAAAATAAGATTCCAATATCTAATGGAGTATAATTCATTACAGTGCCACAATATAAAGAAAATAAAAAGGAACCCCCAAATAAAGTGGTACCTAATATAAAATTAATAGATGTGCATAAAATATAATTTCGATTTTTAAAAACACGAAAATCGATCATGGGTTCCTTGGATTCTAATTGCTGAAAAACAATTGTCACAAGACATGCTAAACTTAAAATACTAAATAAAACAATAATGGGACTCTCAAACCAATCATTGCGATTGCCTTCTTCTAAAACATATTGAAGAGATGCTAATCCTACTGCCAATAAAAGAAATCCATATTTATCTAATTTTTGTTTAGAAGGAAAAAAGTTTTCCTCTTTTAAATTTTTTAATAAAATAATTAAAGCAACAATACCAACTGGAATATTTATTAAAAAAATCATATGCCAGCTAGATATATCAATTAAATATCCGCCTAAAGAAGGACCAAGTAATGGCCCCGTAATAGCTCCTAATCCAATAAATGCTTGAGCCATACCCTGCTCTTCTTTTGGATATCGAGATATTAAAATAGTACTTGCTGTTGGAATAATAGCTCCCCCTCCCATTCCTTGTAATATTCGAAAAACTACGAGGGAAGTTAAATTCCAAGAAAATGCGCATAAAAGACTTGCTAAAGTAAATATAATTAATGAATAAATAAAATAATTTTTAACACCAAATTTTCTTTGAAACCAACCTGTCATTGGGATAACCACAATATTTGCCATCATATATCCTGTGGAAACCCAAGCTATTTGATCTAATTGCACAGAAAAACTAGAGCGAATATCATTTAAAGCTACATTTACAATGCTAATGTCAAGAACAGCCATTAAGGAAGCCATCATGGCAGCAATTGTTATCCATAACTTTGATCCTGTAACTTTAGCTTCAGTTATGCTTTGTGTCATGCCAGCGCGTCCTATTTTATTTTGTAATGACAGTAACTTCTGTACTCATGCCAGGTCTAAGAACTAAATCTTTAGGACGATTTTGAAAATCAATTTCAACAGGAAATCGTTGTGTAACTTTAATAAAGTTACCAGACGCATTATCGGGAGGAAGTAAAGCAAACGTTGAGCCCGATGCTCCAGACAAACTCCTTACAATTCCCTGAAATGATTTTCCTGGATAGGAATCCACTTTTATTTTAACATTTTGACCAGGTTTCATTTTTTGTAATTGATCTTCTTTAAAATTTGCAACAAGCCATGTGTCATCTAAAGAAACAATGGAAAATAAGGGAGTAGAAGACTCAACTAACTGCCCTAATTCCGCCATTTTATTTGATGTCACTCCCGCAAAAGGCGCTTTGACTTGGGTATAACTCAATTGAAGTTTAGCTTTATCTAATTCTGCTTCAGCCTTTTTCATTTTAGCCAATGCTAATGCCACAGCAGATTCATAAGCCTTCACCTGTTTTGATAAAGATTGAGCTGAAAGCAATTGACCTTTTGCTTGTTGCAAACTTCCCGAGGATTGTTTTCGCGATGCTTCCATGCTTCCCAATTGTGCTTGGGCCGACTCGCGCGCCGCTTTTGCTTGTGCATATTGGTTTTGCTGATTGTCTAAATCAAATTGAGTAACAGCACCTTGTTTTTTTAAATTTAAATAACGTTCCAAATTTTTCTTTGCTAATTCTTCAGCGCTCATTGCCGAATTTAAATTGGCACGAGCCTGTTTAATTGCTTCATAACTTGCCATAACACTTGAAGATGCCTGCGTTAATCCACCTTCTGCTTGTGTTACAGTTGCACTAAAATTTTTATCCATTTGTTCATGCTGAGCTTGTGCTTGTTCATAAGATGCTTTGGCTGCTTCATATTCAGCTTCAGCGGATTCAAGATCAGCTAGTTCTTTGGCACTATCCAGTTCAACTAAAATATCGCCTAACTTAACAGATTGGTTATTTTCAACAAAAATTTTAGCGATTTGACCAGATATTCTTGGCGATACCGTGACAATGTGACCTACAATTTGTGAATCATCGGTGTTTTCTTTCCCATGATTTATAAACCACACTAAAGTAACAGTAAATAAGCTTGAAATTAAAATACCAAAAAAAACTTTAGTCGAATTTGGACTCTTAAATATCCATTGCTTGATATTTTCCATTGCTATATTCCTTCAAAGTGGAGTTTCACTTATTAGGATTATTAGCCGAGTTTTTGGTTTTTGGAAATAGTGTTGGATCTATTTTTAAAATATCTCCAACAACAATAGGACGTTTTTCATCTTCATAACGAATAAAAGCAATAGAAGAGTCAATTTCACTATTTACTTCGGGTGAAAAACGAATAATGTGAAGTCGTGAATTTTCAGGTCCTATCAATCTGGTTCCAATTGCTAAATGAAATGCTCTTCCTTTATTTAAATAAACCCATCCACGATATCTTCGTATCACTTTAAACTCTTCTAGTTTTAGATCATGAATTTCATTTAGCACTTTGCTTACAATATTTTCAGATATCAAATCAGGACGAAAGAGTTGTGGCGTTTTTTCATTCAAAAGATCTTTATTTTTTTCAGCAAATATACCTGAGTTTATTTGAGCTTCATAAGTGATTTTTGGCCAATTTATTTTTTTTTGGGATAATTCCGATTTCATTTTTATAATTATGATTCTATGTGCTTTTCCTGGATATTCTACTTCAACTGGACTTTTTAAATCCCCTAAAAAATTACCTTTGCATACAATTCTGGAAAGATTCGTGATATTTAAAATACCCTTTTCTGATAATTTTTCACCTAAAAAAATATTTAAAATGTTACTCATTCTCTCTTCTGATCTAAAATCGTCAATAATATTTATTTTAATGGGAGAAGATTCCGGAAAATTTCTTTCTGCAATTTGAAATATTTGCGCATTTGAATTGGGCAAAGGATAAACTGTTTCTTTATCCGTTATATTCCATACAGCTCCTAATTGTAAACAATCTTTATATCTTACAAGAGATGCGGTTTGAATAAATTCTTTTTTCTGCGGTTTTCCAACGGGGAACAAAAAATAAGTTGGCAAATAGGCATCATAAGATTTATTCCAATTAAAAATTCTTGTACCGCGGTAACCTCCTTTTGTAATTAAACTCTGCTGTTGAGTTTTTGAAACACCAAGCTGGTTTAGTAAATTTTCTTGATAAGCAAGAGCTCTTGTCTTTACCTCAATTGGAATTTCGGGATTTTCTGTAATCATAAAAGTGGGAGGTAAAATAAGAAAAGCCAATTTATGCCCTCATCATATAATTTAATATTTATAAATAATTAAAATCTACGTTTGCTTATCGCCTTTTTTAAGATTGCAATTTAATTTTAAAAAAGAACGACAAAATGATAAAATTATTTTTATTTAATAATTAAGAATAATTGATGAATATTAAATTATTTTGTATTTTTTATATCGCTTTCCGACGCGGCAAATGGTGCCGATAAATTTAAAACTTGAGGATAAACGGTTGAAAGAAGAAAACGTACACCTGTAATATAACTATTTCCTGCTTTTCCTCTTCCAATACTAGGTAACAAAGGATTTAATTCAATTGTTGAGGTATTCCACAAAATAGAAGGAACACCAGAACGTTTCCTAATTTCATGAACTTCTTCTACAAATTGAGAATGAATCCCAAGACACCTTGTTGCTCCTAAATCTTCTAAGATAGAAATCATTTCATCTCGTTCATCTATTGGAATTAAACAGACATCGGGTCCAAAAAACGCATTTGAAGCGTATATGCTTTTTAATACTTTTTCTGGCTTCATATAATGAACACCTGGAGAAACAAAATAACCGTTTCCATTATTATCAATAGGCTTTCCCCACCTTAAAGTTTCATCCGACTCTCGTGCAGCAATTCCTTGAAATCTTAAAAAACGCTCCCAAGAATTCGAACTACAAAGTGGTTCCATTACGTGTTTATCGGAACGAGATAAATCTTCTCTTGCTCCAATTGGCATTACTTTTATAGCTGAAACAAATTTGTCCTGAAATTCAGCAAATATTTTTTTGTCTACAAAAGCAAGATTTGTTGATTCCAGCCGTTGCCCAGCATCAAGACAAGATCCATAAATAATTTTTGAAATGGCGCTATTTATATTTGCAGATTCTGTAACATATGCTGCATTTTTTCCACCACCACAAAGTACCAAACGCGCATTTTGTTGTGTTGAGGTATCACGACGAATTTGTTCTAAACTTTCCTCACCACCAGTATACAAAATAGTATCGAATTGATGGCTCAAAACTAGCCTTCGAAATACTTCAAAGTCTCCATATACAATTTGAACAACACCAGGAGGGAAGGATGCTTGGTGAAATCCACTTGCTAATAATGAACCAGATAAAAGACAGTGTGAAGAGGGGCGCATACACACCGCATTGCCTGCCGCAAGAGAAGGTAACACGCTACATAGCAAAGTATAAACAGGAAGAGCAATATTAGAAGAAACAAGAACTAACCCTAAGGGCGCGTATTGCCATTCCCAACCTTCTTCATCTCTTTTAACGGAAAGAGCTTGTTTGCAAAATTCAGGAATTGCGAAAAATAATTTTTCACACAATGCCCATTCTTCCTCAACCGCTACTCGAGAACGAGCAAGCTCAAGCATCATGTTACTTTTTATTTCTTCCGCATTTTCTTTTAAAAATCCTATTAATTTTTTTATGTATCCTAAACGTTCTTCTAATGAAGTAGAACGAAATTTTTTTTGAGCGGTTTTCATTCCTTGCAAAACAGGATCAACAAGTTCTTTACTCCAACTTGCCGTTGCTAAAATATCGGAAGGATTTGCAGGATTATATACAGAAAATAAACGTTCTGTCTTATTTGATGGATGAAAATTTCCATTAATATAAGGAGGTATGAGATTTAAATTTACAGTCATGAAAAATCTCCTCAATTCGCGTAAGTAACACTTATAGTGAGGATAGGATTTTTAATACCTTTAGGTCAAGGGAAGATGACAAATTCTGTTTTAAGTGTGAAATAGAAATCCATTGTTTTTTTTCAGGAAATGAAAATTTTTGAAATAATTTATTTATTTTTTCATCATCTTGAGAAGAATCAATTAAAATAGCATGACCCGTTATTTTGTGATGAGTAATACTATGCTTAAAATTACCATTCAGAATTTTTGCTTTCAAACCAAACTTTTTAATTTCAATTAATAAAGATTCTAAAGAATTTCCATCTTGTGATCTAATAATAGGAAATCCAGTCGTTTTATTTAAAAAACCTTTATTACGTTCAATTAAAGAAAAATCGTTATTCTTATTTTTTGAAATTAAAAGGGCAAATATCTCTTCAGATTGAGATTCTTTTCTTGGTTTTAAAGGAGGACATAATGAAATTGTATTATTTTGAAAAGAAAGACAATATTTTTGAACGGGACAAATAGAACAAATTGGATTTTGTTTTTTACAAACAGTAGATCCAAGATCCATCATCGCCTGATTAAAATCACCGGGATTTTCTTTTGATATTATATTATTAACGTAACAACTGATTTTATCTTGACCTTGCTTATCCCAAACACCAGATTGCATGTTTAATAGTCGGCTAACGACTCGAATTACGTTACCATCTACACACGCCACAGGTTCTTTAAAACAAATACTTGCAATAATTGATGCCGTATAAGGACCGCATCCTGGCACTTTTAACCATTCATTTTTATTTTGTGGAAAAATAGAATTACATTCTTCTAATATATATTTAGCACCATTTCTTAAATTACGAGCTCTTGCATAATATCCAAGACCTAACCATAATTTTCTAAGCTTTTCATCTGAACATTCTGCTAAAGATTTTAAATCTGGTAACTCATTAATAAATTCATTAAAACGAGGTAACACAACAGAAATAATAGTTTGCTGACTCATTACCTCACAAACCCATGTGTGATAAATGTTAATTTTATCACGCCAAGGAAAATGTCTTTTGTTAATATTGTACCAAGCTAATATATCTTTAGAGAATTGTTTCATATTGAAAAACAAACACAAAACAGCATTCGCTTATTTGTGGTTTGTTATACAGCTCCCTCTTCATGCATAACTTCGCTTGATGAAGATGACTTATCTGATGATGATTTTCTTGGACGACCACGTCTCATGGATTGTTTTAATTTATCTAGCTTGCTTGGACGACCGCGTTTTTTTGGAGTTTTAACAACAGCCTTCTTAGGACGACCGCGTTTCTTTGTAGATGTTTTTGAAGGACGACCACGTTTCTTTGTGGATGATTTTGCTGGACGACCGCGTTTTGCAGTTTTTTTCTTTGCAACAACTTTTTTAGTTGTTTTTTTTCTTACGGCTTTCTTTGCTGGCTTTCTGCCTGCTTTTTTCTTAACTGAAGTTTTTTTAACTGGTTTTTTTGCAGCAACTTTCTTTTTCTTAGTTGCAGTTTTTTTCACAACCTTTTTTGTTGCTTTTTTTGTTCCAGCTTTTTTTGCTCCAGCTTTCTTACGTTTTGTTTCAGCCATAAAACATTCTCCTTTCAATTTTAATTAGCAAACCGTTTTCACTTCCACGGTTCAGTCTTAATTTAACTCATGCCAAAAAAAAATGGTAGAGGCAATACCATTTTTTATTTATTTTTATTAAGAAATTATTTAGCCTTGTTAGACAAGGATATCTTTTCTCAACAAATGTTGTCGTCAAAGACACAACATTCCTTTAAGAGTAATTTAAAGAAGGAAGAAAAAAATGAGATCGAATTTTGAAAGTAAAAATAAAAATCAAATTATTGGGATTGTATATGATTTACCAATGAAACTTGAAAGTTCAGATCAAATGAATTTTCCAGATGATGCAAATGCAGAGTGGGAATCACAAAAAACGATCGATACAATTATAGAAACATGGAAACATTTGGGCTTTTCTATAATTCTTTTTCCGTTAGATTCAACATTTTTAATGAATTGGAATAAATTTAGTTCACAGTGCACTTTAATTCATTCATTAGTTGAAGGCTGGGGATCTCTTGCAAGAGAAAGTTGGATTCCATCATTATGTGAATTATCTGGAATTCCATTTATTGGTTCTGAACCATTTGCGCAATCAATTTGTATGAGCAAAACACAAATCAAATTATTGTGCAAATTTTTAAAAATTCCAACTCTACCTTTTTATACGATTAAAAATCTCAAAGACCTTAGTAATATTCCAAGAGATTTTTTTAAAGAAACACATTTTATTAAACCAGATGGAGAGGGATCTGGTATGGGTATTGATGCGTCATACTCTATATCAAATTCAAAATCGAATACAGAAAAAATTACTAAAACAATTCTCGAAAAATACCCAGACGGTGTATTAATAGAAAAATATATTGATGGTAAGGAATTTACTTCTGGCATCATTGGTACACCTCCAATATTTCTACCAATAGCTGAAATTGAAGTTGATGATGGCATTTATGGACTATCAAATAAATCAAAAGAATTTATGGGAGAAAAAGTAACTTTTCCAAAACTTTCAAAAATCAATGAAACTATTATTCGAAATGGTACTGAAAAATTATTTAATTATTTAAATATAAGAGACTTTGTTCGAATGGATTGGCGTTGTGACAATAAAGGAAAAATCTATTTTTTAGAATCAAATACGTTACCTGGGATTTCCTACTACTATAGTGTATTGCCTCTTATGGCAAAAAAAATGGGTTATAGTTACGAAGATTTATTTTCTATTTTAGCAAATTCTGCATTAACCCGATCTAAAAATAGAAATCTTTGGTACGGGAAAGCAAGATTACAAAAAAAATCTCCTAAAAGTTAAAATACTTTTAGGAGATTTAAAAAATAGATCGAATTAAAGAATTATAACTTTCCAGTTGCAACTAATCTTGTTAATTGAACCATACGGTTACTAAATCCCCATTCATTATCATACCAAGAAAGCACTTTAACCATGTTTTCGCCAATTACTGTTGTGTATTCTGCATCAATAGTGGAACTATTTGCGCATCCATTAAAATCACAACTTACTAATGGCTCTTCAGAATATCCTAAAATACCTTTCAAATAGGTCTCAGAAGCTGACTTAAGTGCAGAGTTGATGTCTGCTGCCGTAACTGTTTTTTCTAATTCAAAAGTAACATCTACTAAAGATACATTTGGTGTTGGAACTCGAACGGCAAATCCGTGTAATTTTCCAGCTAATGATGGAATTACTTCAGAAATCGCTTTAGCAGCTCCTGTAGATGTCGGAATCATACTTAAACCAGCAGCTCTAGCACGACGTAAATCTTTATGTGGAAGGTCTAAAATATTTTGATCATTTGTATAGGAGTGAATTGTTGTCATTAATCCTTTTTTAACACCGTATTTATCGTGTATTACTTTTGTTAGTGGCGCTAAACAGTTTGTTGTACATGAACCATTACTTACAATATTATGCTTATTGATATCATATTCGGAATCATTTACTCCAATTACAATTGTTTTATCTATGGATTTACCAGGAGCACTTAAAATTACTTTTTTAGCGCCTGCCTTTATATGAGCTGCCGCTTTGTCACCATCAGTAAATAAACCAGTACATTCTAAAACAATATCAATTCCGTTTGCAGCCCAAGGAATTTCCGCTGGATTGCGCACGGCTGTAATTGGAATTATTTTTCCATCTACTACTAAGGCATTGTCTTTATGATCTACTTGTTGCTGCGCTTTTCCATGAACAGAATCATATTTATAAAGATGTGCTAACGTTTTTGCATCTGTAAGATCATTTATGAGACAAACTTCAATATCACGCTCATTTTTTAATGATCTTAATATACAGCGACCAATACGACCAAAACCATTAATACCAATCTTAATTGTCATTTTAGGAACCTCCAAATTATAAACAAAGACTAACAAGCAGCCTTCTCTATTACTCATACCCAAAAATAGAGATGGCTTCAAAGATAATTTTATTTATCTGAAAAAACTTAGTTTACCACAAGGATTAATGACGAGTTTCTGGATTTGGTGAGTTTAATATTTCGAGAAACTCCTCTGCTGTATGGCAACCTGTGAAGTTTTTCCCGATACTGCTACATCCTGATATTTTAATTGGTTCTTTTAAAGATAAATGCAATTTCGAAAATAGACATTCTTTAAATTTACAATCTTCAAATTCAATTCCTTGAATATCACAATCTTCAAATTCGCAATCATGAAAATTTACATTTGTAAAAATCATTCTATTTAAACGACTTCCATGAATTCTTGTTTCTGAAAAATCAGACTTTGCGACATGGTTTTCAGTAAAATCAGATTCTGATATTGTTACATCTGAAAGTGCAGAACGAGAAAACTTATTATTTTCTAAGCGCGCTTCTTGCAGTGTTACATTACTTAATCTTGCTAAACTAAAATTAGAATTACAAAAGTCAGAACGAATTATAGCCAATTCAGAAAACTGAACTGCTGTAAATTTATTATTTTTAATTTCAGAACTTTCCGAAAAATCAACTCCAAACCACTGAGAACCAACTACTTGATTTTCTTTTACACTACTATCATCACTAACGTGAAAGGCACGAAACACAGAAAGCTTAGAATCGAGACCAGATATATTTGGCGAAAACCCAAATGGTTGTAAATTATTTGATATATTTTCCTGAATTTTATCAATTTGTGGCATATTTTCAGATATTTGATGAACAAGATTACTAGAAATCTTTAATAATTCTTCAATATTTACACTTTTTTTAAGTTTTTCAAATGCTGTTTTTAATCCCTCTTGTGATTCTTCTTTATTTACGTGATTTGGATTAGAAGCATTATCAAAAGAATTCTCTCTACGTTGTTTCCTTAAGACATAATTTTTTTCAATTAATGATTTTGCCTTTTCAACATTCATTTTTCCTTTCGAGACCGCTTCAAGAATGGAATTCAATTCAAACATATTTACTGTCCTTTATCCAATTTCCGAATTAGCATATAACTCAAAAATATAACTAAAATATTCATTATCCATGCAGCTAATAATGGATTTAAACTTCCCTTAATAGCAAAACTTCTTAGCGCTAAATTACCAAACCAATATACAAGGGCTGTTACTAAACAAATTACAATTCCAATATATTTTTCTTCTTGCCTTTCTTTTCGCAAAGCAAAAGGAATTGTTAAAAACACAAAAAGCAAATTTGCAAATGGGGAACTTAGTTTAAAATAAAGATCTACAATTCGATCCGAAACATTTGTTCCCGCAGCCTGAGCATCTTCAATAATTTTATTTAATTGCCAATAACTTAACTGATTCGATTCACTAGATTGGTTTAAAACCTTAGGCGGTGCAAAATCTACATTTGTCACATATAATGGCTTTATTTCTGTTTTAGAAATATAAGAAGAAATATCAAAGTTTGTAACAATTGCATTCCGCAGTACCCAATTTCCAATATTTTCATCAAAATAACCAGACTTTGCATGGACAATTTGTTTTAAGCTACTTTGGTTTTCCCATTTAAAATATTCGACATTAAATAGTTCTTGTTTTTGTTCATCGTATTTCTTAAAATGTAATACCGTACCTTTTGCTTTTAGCCAAGTACTTTCTGTAAAAACGACCTCATTTTTTTTTCTTTCAACATCAACCTTCTTTATTCTTTGAAAATGAGTTGAACTCATGGGAAGAATCAGCTCGCTTATCATAAATTGAGTTAAAGTAAAAAAGAAACCAACGCATATTAAAGGAATAGAAATTTTCATCATAGAAAGCCCAGCGGCACGCAATGCTGAGATTTCCCCGTGCTTTGCAAGCATCCAATTGGTGATGATACCACCAATTAATACAGCAAAAGGCATTAATTGAATTGTTATTCCTGGTACTTGCCAAAAATAATATAAAAATTTAATTTTATTGGAAACTTCATAACCATCAAAATAATGCTGACTTTCTTCCATGTAGGTTATAATAAAATAAATACACAAAGAAAATAACAAGATATTTAATACTGTTTTTAAATATTGCGAAGCAATATACCACCAAATTCGCATCTTTTATCCTTTTTTTGAGAAGATTTTTATTTTTAATAAATCATCTCTAACAAATGCGATAAAGCCTGTAGAGGGTGGATGTCTTAAACGCCATCTTAAAAGTAAAGCTATTATAATAATCAATGCAATTGGTGTAATAAAAAGCATTAAAAAAGGCGGCAATACAAAGCTTAAAGCCAATTGCTGACAAATAGAAATAGATGCATAAAGAACAAAGACAACAATGCCTATGCCCAAATAAACACCAAATTGTTTTCTTCTTGGATCCTGAATTCCAAGACAGATACCAATAATAGGCAAAAATATAGTTGAAATAGGTACAGATATTTGTTTAAAAATAAATATTAATTTTTCTATTATTTTTGTATCTTTAGACCATTCTGGATTTTTCTCTTTTTCTTTATCTAACATTTCAAAATAGGCAATGGGATAGAGCTGATTTGTATTTTCAGTAAAGTTCATATCCCCTTTAAATTTATTTTTTAAAGTATTAACTAATGAAATATTCATTTCAGAAAAATATGTAATTGTAAAATCGGAAAGATTTGGATATGAAAGAAATTCATTCCGTTTCATATCTTTTTTTTGTAATTGAAATGTTTCTAGATTTTCTTTTAAATAATAAGAGATTGATTTATCAGATTGCTTAATAGAATATGCTGTTCCTTTATTAAGGGAAAATATATAATCTGGAAAACCAGCATTTAATTTCTTTTTTAAACTACCAGCACTTGAAACAATTGCAGAATAGTATTTTTCATTACTTGTTTTTGCAGCAAGAAATACATTTTTAAATTCAGAACGATCTTTTGAAATATCTTGCATATATAATAAAATATTTACTCTATCAGAATCTAAAACATTACTTTTATTAAATGATTTTTCACGCAAGGAATCTTTTATCAGCTCTTCAACAGCTTTTCGTGATTGAACCCATCTAAATTTTTCAAATTGTTTATTTGAATAAGGCTCAAAGATAAGTGCACTAAATAATGAAATCAGCATCACAATTAGGCCAATAAATGAGGGCATTGCTGAAAGTCTTAAAATACTCACACCACTTGCCATCCAAGCTTCAAGCTCTCTATCTGCAGCCATCCGTATGGTAACAAGTGATGCCGAAATTAATAAAGAAATAGGAACAGTAAATTTAATAATTGAAGGAAGTATCATTAATAACAACATTAAAAATGTTGTTCCTGTATCTGGAGCTGAAAAAAGCAATTGAGCATAACGAGGAATTTTAGCCATGATCATAATAGAGCTGAGGCTTGCGGTAATCACAAACGTCAACGTTATTATTTCATTGGCAATTAATCGATCTAATTTATGCAGAATGGCCATCAACTACTCAACTGCTGAAAACATGCCAAGGGTATTATAACCACAATCTACATGTAAAACTTCACCAGTTACCCCAGAAGAAAAATCGGATAACAAATAGAGAGCAGAACGAGCAACATCATCTGTCGTTACATTTCTTTTTAAAGGTGCATGCTTATGAGCGTTATCAAGCATTTCTTTAATACCTGGAATAGCGCTTGAAGATAAAGTACGAATTGGACCCGCACTAATTGCGTTAACACGAATACCTACTTCACCAAGATCATAGGCTAAATATTTAGCACAAGATTCTAATGCCGCCTTTGCAACTCCCATCACATTGTAACGAGGAACTACTTTTTCAGCCCCATAATAGGACATTGTAATTACGCTTCCCCCTTTTTTCATTAGAGGCAATGCTGCGCGTGTTACAGCTACAAGGGAATATGCAGAAATATCTAAAGTGGAAGCAAAAGATTCTCTTGTCACAACCATAAATTTTTCTTTTAGATTTTCTTTTTCAGTAAAAGCAACGGAGTGGATGATAAAATCAATGGAGTCCCAATGTTTTTGAATATTGCTGTAAAAAGACTCTATTTGATCATCTTTTGATACATCGCAAGGTAATACGATAGATTCAGGAAGCTCTTTTACAAGTTCACGTACACGTTTTTCTTGTGCATCTCCTAAAAAATTAAAAGCGAGTTGTGCTCCCTGTTCGGCACAAATTTGTGCGCAAGCCCATGCAATAGATTTATTGTTTGCAACGCCAAATACAATACCACGTTTGCCAGCAAGAATTTTTGCGTGGTTCATTTCTTCCTCCAATGTCAAATGCGAAAAACAAATTCGCCGAACCTTGAGCCTACTTGTATCTTGCGTTACAAACAAGCCGCTGATAGCCTTTTTGATAGGAGGATTTTATGGAGAATAGATCTAACAACATGAAATATGAAAAACGATTAATTGATAATGCTACTTGTAAAAGACGTTTTCATTTAGTTTTTGAGTCTGGAGCTAAAAATGATGCTCATGTCGAAGTAAAATGTCCTCATTGTGGCGTTATTCTTTTTGATGAAACAAATCACCCTCCAGTCATGATTGCTCGCGATGAAAATTTAATAAAAAGCCCTGACGGCTCTGAACCAATAATTTATGATTGTAAGTTTAATCAATAATATATTATTGGAATCCTTTATTGGAATTTCAATAATCTCATTATTTTCCATATATTTTGCTGGAAAAATGTCCTTTTATGGCGCATATTTATTTAATTATTTTCATTGGCGCACTCTCATCTTTCCCTATAAAATAAATGTAATAAATAAATTTTTCTATATTCTAAGATTAGGAGCTGACAAAACCCCTTTTGTTACCTTAGCAATCGTTTTTACAGAAAAATTAAATATCTCCCTTTTGTATGCTTCACTCATTACTGTATTTGCAGGAATTCTTCGATTGGCTTCTACTTATGATTGGAGAACAAGTATCCCTCGAATTAAGAAGTGGAGATTTGAGCTGGGGCTTTTACAGGGTGAACCTATTTCAATCCAATTTAAAGCACAGGATGCCAATAAAAAACTATTGAACAACCTAGCCCACCCCAATCAAAACAATAAATTTGAAATTTCTAAAACCGATTTTAGATGTTATATCGCATTAGCACTATTATTCATGAGCGTTCCTATTTACCAAAATGGAAATTATTTAATCCGCTTAGACATTATTGCCTTTTCCTTAATCACATGGTGCACAATAGATGCTCTTATGTGGAATTTTCAATTTAATCATAGATCTATGTCAAAAATTGAAAACTTCCAAGAAAATATCTTTGGGTTTTTTATCTATTTTTGGCCCCGAATTATAGTTGTCATTTTAATGATTTTGTTGTTTTTTTCGAGTCATTTTTTAATAATTTATGAATTTTCAAGATATCATGTAGCCGGTTTTATATTTTTCATTATGTTTTTGAATAAATCTTTGCGAATATGGAATGAAGCCTTAATTGCTAAATTAAATTTACAAAAAGAATATTATCCTGCTAGCTATCATCGCGATCACTTATTTAAATTTGAAAATGCACGGATATGGCGTGATATAGGAGCTTTAAGAAGTGAAGCTGTGAATCCACTTGTTCGTTTAGTTATGTTCAGAACAATGTTTGAATTATCAGAAAGAAGTTTATTTATTGGTATTATTACACATCTAGATTTAATTTTAGCAACTTTTTTTTATGCTATGTTAATTACTAAATAAAATTATTTTTAATTCGCTTTTTTATGAAATCCATATATAACATTTTCTGTTTTACTAACAATATTATTTAAATTATTGCTTTCATTAGAAATCTCGTCTGTTACTTTAAGTGAATTTTCAGATTCCTCTGCATTTTTAAATGCAAGTTGATCCAATTTACCCATAGCTGTAGAAATTTGTTTAACACCAATTTCTTGCTCTTTTGTTGCAGAAGAAACCTGATCAATTTGATGATTGATTTCTTTAATACCTTCAACAATTTCTGTAAAGGATTCAGATACTTTTAGTGTTCTTTTTTCACCATCTTCTACACGTTCAATCGTTTGTGCTAAGATATGCTGAACTTCATCTCTACTTTTTTGAAGCAAGTCATGAATTTCAGCAGAAGATTTTCCACTCAAATGTGCTAAATTTCCTACTTCTTCAGCCACAACAGAAAATCCTTTCCCATGCTCTCCAGCTCGGGCTGCTTCAATAGAAGCATTTAATGAAAGCAATTCAGTTTTAGAAACGATTTCTGTGATTACTTGGGTTTTAATTTCAATTTCATTTATAATGTTTTCAATATCTTTTAATTTTGAACTCGCTTCATGAATACTATGCATAGAAGTAATCATATTTTTCATTGAAACTTCACCACTAACTGCTTTTGTAGATATTGAGTTTGCTAAATTAGCAGAATTTGTTGTTAGCTCCGTTGTTTTTCCTATCATACTTGTAATTTCTGATATCGCTGCTGCCGTTGTTTGAATAGACGATTCTTGTTCTTTTGAATATGATTTAACACTTCCACTCGATTTTTTTAATTCATCACTTTTATTAGATAAGGTTTTAGATGAACTAAGTAAATACTGACACACATCGACTAAAGGTTTTATTACTGAATTTGAAAAATAAATTCCTATAAAAATTAAAACAATCATACAAAATACACAGGCAAAAAGTAAAATTTTCATAAAATCAAACAAAGCATTGTAGGCATCATCCATGTACAGCCCAGTGCCAACAATCCAGTCCCAATCAGGCATGTATTTTATATAAGAGAGTTTTTTTACAGGTTCGGTAGAACCCGCTTTTGGAAACATATATTCAACAAAACCACTTCCCGATTTTTTAGCTACTTCAGAAAAATTGGCATATATTTTAAAACCTGTTGGATCTGCAAAATTAGACATATCCTTTCCAGTCATTTCTGGTTTAGGGGGTACTAAAACAACTTCAGATTTTGTATTTGAAATAAATATATAATCATTATTCGAATATCTTAAAGCAAGTATGTTTGCTAAAGCCCTTTTTTGAGCTTCTTCTTTTGTTAATTCTTTCTTTTTTTCCAATTGTATATAAGAATCAACAAGAGTACTTCCTAGCTCAACAATACTTTGCAGCTTTTCTCTTTTATTATTTAATAAAACACCCCAGTATATATTCACTAACCAGACTAAAAATATTGCAAATATAAAGACGGAAACAAAACTATTTAATAATACTTTAACTTTAATCCCAAATTTATTAAACATAAAAACATCCGCCTTTATCATAATAATAATAAACTTCTTATCGAAAAAAAAATTTTTTTTTTTAGCTATTTATTAAGAATATTTTATAATAATTATTTCAATTTTTTAACATTACCAAAGATAACAATCTCTGTTTTTTCAACAATTTCATTTAAATTATTGCTTTCTGTTGAAATATCTTCAGTTGATTTTAATGAGCTTTCAGACTCCACTGTGTTTTTTAAGGCAAGCTGGTCAAGTTGCCCCATTGCTACAGAAATTTGTTTTACTCCAATTTCTTGTTCCTTTGTCGCATCAGAAACCTGGCCCATTTGGAAATTAATCTCTTTTATCCCATTTACAATATCAGAAAAGGCAGCGGATACTTTTAAAGTTCTTTTTTGGCCATCTTCAACTCTATCAATTGTTTGAACTAATATACGTTGCACTTCTTCTCTACTTTTTTGTAATAGAGCCTGTATTTCACTGGAAGATTTCCCGCTCATATGAGCAAGATTACCCACTTCTTCCGCCACAACAGAGAACCCCTTACCATGTTCACCCGCTCGAGCCGCTTCGATAGAGGCATTTAAAGATAAAAGTTCTGTTTTAGAAACAATTTTATTAATAACTTGTGTTTTACTTTCTATCTGATTGATAATATTTTCTATTTCTTTTAATTTTGAACTTGCTTCATGAATCCCCTGCATTGAAGTAATCATATTTTTCATAGAAACTTCACCATCTTCTGCTTTTCCAGAGATATTGTTTGCAAGTGTTGCTGAATTTGAAGTCAATTCTGTTGTTTTTCCAATCATGCTTGTAATTTCTGAAATAGCAGCCGCTGTCGTTTGAATAGACGACTCTTGCTCTTTCGAATATTTAATCACACTGCTACTAGAATTTTTTAATTCGTTACTTTTTTTAAACAAAGATTCAGAAGAACTTAACAAAGAAAGACAGACCTCTGTTAATGGTTTAACAACGGAATTTGCAAAATAAACACCTATAAAGATCAAAGTACCTATACAAAACAAACAAGCAAATAATAATATTTGAAGGAATTTTGTCATTGCTTCATAGGCATCATCCATATATAGCCCAGTACCAACAATCCAGTCCCATTCTGGGAAATAATTAACATAAGATAATTTTTTACTTGGAGTAGTAGAACCTGCTTTAGGAAACATATACTCGACATATCCTTTACCCGATTTTTTTGCCACATTTGCAATTTCTACATATAATTTTAGTCCAGTTGGATCCGTAAAACCAGACATATCTTTTCCTGATAATTCTGGTTTTACTGGATTTAATACTTGATAAGCTTTAGTATTTGTAATAAAAATATATTCTTTACCTGAATAACGAATTGCATTTAAAGTATCTTTTGCCCTATTTTGAGCTTCTTCTCTAGGTAAAATTGACTTTTTCTCTAAATCTATAAAATGAGAAACAACAGTGGATCCAACTTCAACAATATTTTGCAATTTTTCTTTTTTTGCATCTAATAGTTCATTCCAATATATATTGGAAATATATACTAAGAAGATTGCAAATATGACTACAGACAAAAGGCTATTTAATAGAATTTTAAATTTTATCCCACGTTTATTTGACATAATGCAGTCCTCATAAAAACAACTACATTATTTCATCGGGAAAATTTAGATTATATTAAATTAATAAAATTATATACAATACTATTAGTTACTTATAACTGATATTTTTGCCAATCCCAAACACAACTCTTTCCGTCTTATGCACTACATCTTTTAGATTGTTACTTTCTATAGAGATGGAATCTGTAGCTTCTAATGATTTTTCGGATTCACCTGTATTTTTAAAGGCCAATTGATCCAAGAGTCCCATTGCATTAGAAATTTGTTTCACACCTATTTCTTGTTCCTTTGTTGCATCAGAAACTTGTCCCATTTGATGATTTATTTCTTTAATTCCTTGAACAATATCTGTAAAAGATTCCGAAACTTTTGTAGTTCTTTTTTGACCATCTTCTACTTTTTCAAGTGTCTGTACAAGTATACGTTGTACTTCTTCTCTACTTTTTTGAAGTAATGTCCTTATCTCATTCGATGACTTTCCACTTGTATGCGCTAAGTTACCAACTTCTTCAGCAACCACAGAGAAACCCTTACCGTGTTCCCCTGCACGAGCGGCTTCAATTGATGCATTTAAAGAAAGCAATTCGGTTTTAGCTACAATTTTTGTGATTACTTTAGTTTTTGTTTCTATTTCATTAATTATACTTTCGATTTCTTTTAATCTTGAGCTAGCTTCATGAATTCCTTGCATAGATGAAATCATATTTTTCATAGATACTTCACCGTCTTCTGCTTTCATAGAAATTTCATTTGCTAATTTAGCTGAATTGCCTGTGAGCTCTGTGGTTTTACCGATCATACTGGTTATTTCAGAAATAGCGGCTGCAGTGGATTGAATAGAAGATTCTTGCTCTTTAGAATATTTTTTAACACTTGAACTTGATGATTTTAATTGTTCACATTTTCCTAATAAACCAGCAGAAGCATTTAATAACGTTTTACAAACTTCGCTAAGAGGCTTTTCAACTGAGTTTGCAAAATAAATTCCCAGAATCACTAAAGTAACAATACAAAAAATACAGGCAATTAAAAGAATCTGTAAAAACTCTGTCATAGCAGTATAAGCATCGTCCATATATAATCCTGTACCAACAATCCAATTCCATTCAGGGAAGTAGTTTATATAGGATAATTTTTTTGATGGTACAGTAGAACCTGCTTTTGGAAACATATAGTAAATAAAACCAGAACCACTTTTTTTTGCTAAATTCGCAATTTCAACATAAAGCTTTAATCCTGTAGGATCTGTAAATCCAGACATATCTTTTCCACTTAATTCTGGTTTCACAGGATTTAAAACTTGATAGGCTTCTGTATTTGTAATAAAAATATATTCTTTTCCTGAATAGCGTATGACATTTAAGTCTGCTTTAGCTCTTGTTTGTGCTTCTTCTTTTGACAATGTTCCTTTTTTTTCTAGATCTATATAACCTTTTACAAGAGTGGATCCAATTTCAACAATATTTTGGAGTTTTTCTTTTTTATCATTTAATAAAACGTTCCAGTATAAATTACTCAACCAAAGTAAAAAAATAGCAAAAATAAGAACTGAAAAGGCAGAATATAATAAAATTTTAAATTTAATTCCTTTTTTTGTGATCATAAAAACCCATCCTTGAGATTTATGTGAATATCGGAATTTAAAATAAAAAATAAAACTCAATTCTATTTAATTAATAATTATTCAAATAATTTACATATAGGGCTGAGTAAAAGAACCAATCATTTCAAATGAAGCTTTGATTTTTTTTCCACTATTTTCTGAAATCACAAATTTTCCAGTTAACCAAACAGGACCGTAAGTCATTTTTGCTTTTTTACCAGAGGCCATTTTGACATGGATAATTTGATTTGGCGGTGGGGGAGGAACATGAATACAGGCCATAGGTGAAGGTACAAATAAAAATTCATCCACAAAATCCTGATTATCTTCTAGCGGTATGATAAACCCTGGAATTTTAATTGTAGTTCCATTTAAGGGTCTTAGTTCATCAGGGATATTTCCAGAAATTGTATTGAGTGATTGAAGTTGTTTCCAATCTGCTTCTGTTACTTTAGATGAGCTATGTGTATTTGCCATTGTCTTTTGATTTGTTCCTTTTAACAAAAAAAAGACGGCTATTCCACCAAGAATAACTCCCGACAAAGATAATCCTAAAACTTTATAAATAAACTTCATTTTATACTCATTCAATAGAAAATTAAAAACATCTTCCTTAAGTACTGTACTCCTTTGCAAAACCATCGTAAATAGGTTCGAACGTGATGAGTGGAGCTTATGGAATCTGAATTTGTAGAAAAATGTGAAGAATTTGCTAAAAAAAACTTCTCCTTAACAAGTCTGCGCCCTGCCCAAAGAGAAGTCTTGGCACAAATTCATGATAAGAAATATGTGTTAGCAACACTTCCAACGGGAGCAGGAAAAACACTTCTATATAGCTTACCTGCCTTATTTTTTGAAGATAAACCCGTTCTCGTCATAAGCCCCCTTATTTCATTAATGAGAGATCAAGAGCGGCGTATGGAAAATGCAAACATATGCTGTGCTGTTTTTACCTCGGAACAATCTGAGGAGGAAAGAAAACAAGCTTGGAAAAAAATAAAAACAGGAGAAGCTAAAATTATTTTCGCTTCTCCAGAGCGTTTTGTGTTACCTTCTTTTTTAAATGCCATTTCTAAAATGAATTTAAGCATGGCCGTTGTTGACGAAGCACATTGTGTGGTTTCTTGGGGACATAATTTTAGACCTGAATATTCTGAAATTGGAAAATATTTATCCAAGTTACAATTGCCAAGAATATTAGCACTTACAGCAACTGCAGGACGCAATAGTAGACTTGATATCATAAAAAAAGTTTTTCCTGAAAATACAAATGTGTTTGAATACACTTCAAATCCACTTGGAGAAAATATTGTTGTTGAAAGCAATCGTGTTTTTTCAAATACAGAACAATGGGAAAAATTAGTTCATATTTTACAAAATACAGAATCAAATAAAACATTGGTTTATTTTCAAAGCCGCTTATTATGTGAAGAATCCACACGAAAATTAAAAAAATTAAAAATACACTCGGTTGTTTACCATGCAGGACTTCCCAAAAATGATCGTAAAAATGTAGAGCAATATGTTCAGGAGGCAACTCAAAAAATTGTCGTTTGTGCTACAACAGCATTTGGAATGGGTGTAGATGTTGCAGGAATTCAATTGGTTGTTGTTTTTGGATTTCCAAGCAACATTGAAGAATTTTTTCAAATGTTAGGCAGAGCAGGTCGAAGCGGTGAGCCCTCAAAAGGTGTGTTACTTTGGACTGGTGCCGATCCCATTCGAAGAGAATATCAATTTAAATCTTCTTTTCCTGAACCTTCTTTATTTTTAGAACAATGCGCACAATTTATGCGTTATATGCCAAATTCCTTTGGTGAAAGCTGTTTTGTTCCTAAACAAAATTTATTAGAACTAACAAAATCAAAAAAGACAGATAATAAAGAAAAAAAACTAGATAATATTTTTGCAGGTTTAAGAATTTGCAATATTCTAGATGACACTCGTTCTGGTGAATCGTATTTTCATGTTAAGTTAACGCAAAATAAAAGTTTTGCGGATATATTAGCAGTTCTTCCAGAAGGCATGACAAAACGCAGAAAAGTTTTAGAGGGTTTAGTTACTCTTGTTGAAAAATGTTGGCTTGTATTAAAAGGAGCTCAAACAATCATCCCCTTAAAAATGCTGCAAGATGCATGTGAGCTCACACAAGAAACCTGCGAGCAAGTTTTTTTGTACTATCAAGATCAAAAAATGTTATCATTTGCTAAAATAAATCAGGATGATGCCAAAAATGGAGTAATATTGAAAAATGGCTATATTCATTTACAAAAGGAAATACCCAGATATATTTCAGCTCGAAGTCATTTTCACGCGAGCTTGCGCGAACTTGATAAGTTATCTACATCAACAACATGCAGATTATCTGCAAGTTTCGAATTTTTTGCTTCTCGCGCTATTCAGGGGGCTACAAAAAACCTTTGGCGTTGTATGCAGTGCGATCTTTGTATCAGAAAGAGGACGGAATGAAAAAAACTAAAACTACCGATACAGCAACCTCACTCACTCAAAAAATTCTTGAGCAAAGAGAGAAAAATTTTCCTGTTAATTTAAAAATCCAAAAAAGCACACAACGTTTTCGCCGTCTCTCCACTGAAGAAGTTTACCGTACTTGCGATCAAAAACTTGTTGAAATTGATAAACATAAAAAATCAGAACCCAACTATGACATTATTTCTCAAGTAAGAGCCGTAAGAGCAATTACTCTTGGCTTGGGAATCCAAAAACCTGGCTACAATATTTATGTTGCGGGTGTTCAAGGAACAGGCAAAACAAGTGTTATCCGTTCCTTTCTTAAAAAAACTGCGGAACGTTGCCCAACTCCAGGCGATTGGATTTATGTTTATAATTTTAAAAATCCGGAATCTCCGCATACAATGGAATTAAAAACAGGAATTGCAAAACGATTTAAAAAACAAATGGATGAGTTAATGGAACAACTCACCGTTGAACTTGTTGATGCTTTTCAATCCGAAGAATATGAAACAAATGTAAATTCAACTGTAAATGCAAGCAATGAAAAAAAAGCAAAATTATTTAGTGAACTTGAAAAAGCAGCAAAAGCAAAAAACTTTGGAGTAAAATCGACACGAATGGGTATTGTTACGGTACCTATCATTGAAGGAAAACCTTTAAGTGAAAAAGATTATTCCGAATTAAATGATGAACAAAAAGAAAAAATAGAAGCAGAGAGAAATCTGCTAGAACCTGAAGTTCTAGATTTTGCGCGTAAAGTAAGATCTATTGAAAATGATACCAAAAATAAATTAGAAGAACTGCAATCCGAATTAGGTGATTATGTTGTCAGTCAAGCATTAATTCCTTTTCTTAAAGAATATGAATCTCAAAAAAATGTTCTTGAATATTTAGACGAAGTTAAAAAACATTTATTAGAAAATTTAAATGATTTTTTACCAGATGAAGATGATTCTGAAACAGAAGGTGAAGAATCCGTCGCTCCCACTTCTTATCATTTAAAAAAGGGAGATCCTCATCTTCCTTATCGCATCAATGTTTTTGTTGATAATACAGAAATAAAAGGTGCTCCAATCATCATAGAAAATAATCCAACCTTTTATAATTTGTTTGGTAAGATTGAAAAAAATATTGAATATGGTGTTTACACAACTGATTTTAAAATGATTAAAGCAGGATCATTAGCACGTGCTAATGGTGGTTACCTTGTTCTAAATGCTTTAGATGTATTACGTGCGCCTCAAGTATGGGATACTTTAAAACGTGTTCTCAAAAACCAAAAACTTTTTATCGAAGACTTAGGTGAACAATACAGTATTTTAGCTACAAGCGGTTTAAGACCTGAGCCTATTCCATTAAATGTTAAAATTATTTTAATTGGATCAGACTGGATTTACCGAATGCTTTATCAACATGATGAAGATTTTAATAAAATTTTCAAAATTAAAGCCGATTTTGATGCCCAAATGGACCGCTCACAAAAGACCATTCAAGATTATGTTGAATTTATTTCAACAAGAACAAAAGTAGAAAATTTGTTACCTTTTGATGAAAGTGGAATCGCTGCCATTGTTGAGTTTGGAAGCCGTATCGTTGATGATCAAGATAAATTAACAACACGCTTTAGTTTAATAAAAGACATTACAATTGAAGCCGATTTCATGGCAAAAGAATCTAAAAGTAAAAAGGTAACAAGATCCGATGTTGAGAAAGCAGTAGAAGAACGTTACTCAAGATCCTCTGCAATTGAAGATCACATCATCGAAATGTTAGAACGTAAAGATATTATTATTTCAACTACATCAAGAAGAGTTGGTGAAATAAATGGCCTTGCTGTTTACTCTTTAGGAGAC
This sequence comes from Silvanigrella paludirubra, assembly GCF_009208775.1. Lineage (NCBI taxonomy): Bacteria > Pseudomonadati > Bdellovibrionota > Oligoflexia > Silvanigrellales > Silvanigrellaceae > Silvanigrella > Silvanigrella paludirubra. The sequence continues at coordinate 929,838 of NZ_WFLM01000001.1, forward strand.
TTATCTTTTGGTGTTCCAACAAGAATTACTTGCCGTACATATAAAGGCAAACCTGGAATTTTAAATATTGAAAGAGATGCCTCTTTATCAGGAAAGTTGCATAATAAAGGTGTTAGTATATTAACAAGTTGGATTAATGCAAATTTCGCTAAAAAATCTCCCGCAAATATTGCTGCTACAATTTGTTTTGAACAAAATTACAATGGCGTTGATGGCGATTCAGCTACACTTGCAGAACTCTGTCTTATTTTATCTACCATCGCAAATATTCCAATCGATCAAGGAATAGGTGTAACTGGATCTGTAAATCAGTTTGGAGAAGTGCAACCCATTGGTGGTGTAAATGAAAAAGTAGAAGGCTTCTTTAAAACATGTAAGTTACATGGATTAACCGGCAGACATGGCTGTATTATTCCTGTACAAAATATTAAACATTTAATGTTAAATAGAGAAGTTCGTGAAGCCATTGAAAAAGAACAATTTCATATTTGGCCCGTTTCAAAAGTAGAAGAAGCATTCGAACTTTTAACAGGATTCCATGCAGGCCATTGGGATGAAAAGAAATCACGCTTTGAAGAAGGCAGTGCATTTGATAAAATATATAAAATGCTTCATCAAAAAAGCGAAGAAAAAAAAGCCAAAGAGAAAAGTGTAACAAAAAAGAAGCCCGTTAAAAAAACTAAAGTAGCAAGTAAAAAACCTGTGCGTAAGAAAACTGCAAAATGAATTATAAAAGCAAGAATCAATTGGTTTTACAAAATTTATTCGAACTTCGAAAAGTCCATTCGGTTACAGAAAGACTTTCGTCTGGACGTGTTTTTTTTATTGAAAATCAAATGGGTCTTTGTGATGCTACAGGTGCCATTTGGCCTATTGGAATGAGCGAATATTTAAACCAATCCTCCCTTAATCAAGGAGATTTAATTACATTTAGATGTAAAATATTAAAACTAAATGAAAATTCTGAATCCAAATACGACGATTGTTACTTTATTAAAGTGACTGAAATATTACAAAAAACAAATTCTTTAGAGGAATGGAATAATGCAGTCATTCCAAGCCCTATTCCTTCTAAAGATTTTATTTTAAAACAACAAAGAGAGAATGATAAAACTCAAATTTCTTATTTTTATCATTCTCCTACTTCAACAAGATTAAAACTGATTAAACAAAGAAATCGCTCATTAGAAAGAGTGCATTCTTTTTTTAAAAATAGAGGTTTTTTGTGTATTGAAACCCCAACACTGGTTCCTAGTGGTGGGATGGAAGTTTATTTAAATCCTTTTTCTACGAATTATACCGATCACCGTGGTCAAAAATGGGAGTTACAACTTCCTACAAGTCCTGAGTTTGCTCTAAAAAAAATCATGACAGAAGGAACAGACAAAATATTCCAGCTTTCTCGCGCTTACCGAAATATTGGTGAAGTTTCTAAACAACATGAACCCGAATTTATTATGTTGGAATGGTATCGGGCCAATGCAAATTTAAGAACTCTCATTGAAGATACTCAAAATTTAGTTTTAGTTTTATCCGAATTTTTAGGAACTCATTTAGACATTCCAAAGCAGTGGCCTGTTTTTCGAGTGGATAAATTATTCAAAGATATTTTATCCATTGATCTTGAGCAAGTTCAAAACAGAGATTTATTTTATGAAAAGGCAAAATCTCATAGCCACTCCATTGTAGAAAGTGACGACTGGGATAGTTTGTTTTATAAGTTATTTATGGAAAAAATAGAGCCATTTTTAACTCAACAAAAAGCTTGTTTCGTTACCCATTTTCCTATCCAAATGGGGGCATTAGCTGCTCAAGAAACCTCATTAAATTCCAATAATGAAATAATACTTAAGCCTTATGTAGAACGCATGGAAGCTTATATTAACGGAATTGAAATTTGTAATGGGTATTTTGAATTAAATGATGCTCATGTATTAAAGGAAAGGTTTCAAAAAACAAAAGCGATACGAAGTGAATTAAAGTCTGATCTTCAATTTGAAAATGCAATGAAGTTTGGCCTCCCCCCATGTTCTGGAAATGCCCTTGGTATTGATAGAGTCATTTCTTTATTATTAGGTTTAGAGCAAATATCAAATCTTTATCCTATTCCTTTTCTTAGCCAATTTCCAAAAGAAAGTGTGGCATGGGAGTAAATCAAATAAGATTGACATTTTTAAATCTAAAAATATTTTTCATATTTCAATTTTATTCTACAAATTTTTATTTTCGTGCTAAAATAAAGCAATGGTTTTGAAGATACAGTTTTCTATTTGTTAGATGGATTTTATATGAACACTCAAAATATGCAACCCACAGTTTTTTCCAAAAGATTTCAAACTTTGGCTAGATGGGTCGTTGTGATTGTTCTATGGCTTATCATTGGCTCAATTGCTATTGGAAAAGCAGGAATTTCAAACTTTATGGAATTGCTGAATGAAAAAGATGTATTAAATCAAACAATCATGGAACTTCAAATTCAAAACCAAACTTTAGAAGAAAAAATTGTTAAATTAAAAACCTCCCCAGAAAAACAAGCACGTTATTTAAAAGAAAATTTTGGATATATTGAACAAGATGAATATATTTTTCAGTTTAATAATAAATCTACTTTTTCCTTTGGTTCAAATAACAAAAAAATGGACAACGCTATTATTTCTGCTGAAAGTTCGCAATAATATAATTAAGTATAAATTTTTTTCAATTCATTCAATTTAAGAGGTTTTATGAATAGTAAAAGATATTTATTAATTAAAGCATTTTTTATATTATCTATTTCCATGTTAAATGGATGTAAAAAAGAAAGTAATGATTCAAATCCTAGTGACTCCAGTAGCGCTTCTGAATCCATAAGTAGCGCCGTTTCAGGTGCTTATAGTTCTTCAACTACTGGTGGAAGTCTATCTTATTTTGATAGAAAAAAAAATTTATTCGATTTTTTAAAAGAAACCTTTGTAGAAAAATTATCTTATGCGGGGACCTCTTGTCCTACTCCCTCGACATCACTGTGCTCCAGCAATGTGATGACATTAACTTATTCATCGTGCAATTTTAACAATTCTGGCGCAACTTGGAATGGTAGCCAATTGTTAACTTTCAGTTCAGGAACCTGCTCCACTTCTTGGCCCCCTGGTACAGCAACGTTTACACGAACTTTTTCAGCGGGTACAACACGCACAAATGCAGCAGGGATTACTGTTACTTTAGATACGACGAATGCAAGTGGCTATAGTTCTCAAGTTTCTGGTGGGACAACTATAAGTGTTTCAGGATCTTTTCCTGCAAGAACGATCACAATAAATGGAATACACTTAACAGCGACAGGAACATCCCAAAAAGGAAAGACAATTACTTTATGGGATCATACCATTAATAGCGGAGCTTTAACTGTTACTAGTGGAAGTAACGTAACAGGAACGGTCGTTTTACAACACAATCTAGCAAAATATACAGCAACATCTTCAATAAATATAAATTATTCTGCAGGTTGTACGCATCCTAGTAGCGGTACAATAACAACAACATATAGTGGAACTCAAACAGGTACAGAAACTCTTAATTTCAATTTATCTACATGTGGACTAGCTTCATTAACAGGGACTGGAGGAAGTACTAGCTCGGTTACTTTAGGCCATATATTTTGATGAATCATTTTTTAAACAAAGCAATTGCTTTTAATCTTTGCTTATCATGTTCAACAATTGGTTTTGGATAATTTTTTAAATTAACAAATAAATTATTTTGATATTGATAGGGAGAATGTATTTGTTTTGAATCACATGCAATTAATTCAGGACAATGCTGTTTTATAAATGCGCCCGAAGGATCAAATTTTATTGACTGTGCTTCTGGGTTAAAAACGCGAAAGTAAGGCTGCGCATCACAACCCGTTGATGCACTCCATTGCCAGCCGCCATTATTCGACGATAAATCAAAATCAAGAAGATTTTCAGCAAAATATTCTTCCCCTTTTTTATAATCAATTAAAAGATCTTTTGTTAAAAAAGAAGCGACGATCATTCTTAAACGATTGTGCATCCAACCTGTTTCATTAAAATAGCGCATAGCAGCATCAATTATTGGAAATCCGGTTAATCCTTTTTTCCATTTTTCAAAATACTCTTCCTTATTTTCCCATTTAATATTGTCACATTCTTTTTTAAATGCGCCTTTTTCTACGTGAGGAAAATGGAATAAAATCATTTTATAAAATTCACGCCAGATAAGTTCATTTTTCCATATTTTTGCCCCTTCAGAGTGATAGTGATTTGCAAATTGAAAAGCTTCGCGAATGGAAATAGTTCCAAATCGAAGATGCATGGATAAAAAGGAAGTTCCATTTTTCGCAAAAAAATCTCTTTCTTGAGCGTACAAATTTATTTTAGAGGAAAATTGATTTAAACAATTTAAAGCAGCTTTTCGTCCAGGTTTGACCAAAAGATCTGTATTTTGAAAACCTATTTTTTGCATTTCAAAATTGAATAGATCATCTTTGATAGATTCTATTGGCATCATTTTATTCATATCAAACGAATTCAATTTAAAGTAAGACTCATTGACATTTTTTAACCATTCATTTTTATAAGGAGTAAAAACAACATAAGGCTGTTTGTTAGATTTTAAAATATCATTTTTATCAAAAATGACTTGATCTTTAAAAGATTTAAATTCAATTTGGTGCTGTTTTAAATTATTTTCTACTAATTTATCTCTCTGAATTGCGTATTCTTCATAATCTTCATTCGTAAAAATACATTGTGCATTATATTTTAATGCCATTTTTGGAATTTCAACAACAGGATCACCATAAATAACAATCATTCCTTTTCCATTATTATTTAATTCTTGCTTCATTTCTTTAATAGAATCAAAAATAAATTGAACACGTCTATCTCTTTTATTTTTTAATTTTTTTAAAATAATTTCGTCAAAAATAAAAACAGGTATAATTTTTTCAGAGAAAAAAGATGCTTTAGATAAAGCAACATTATCGAAAAATCTTAAATCACGACGAAACCACATAATTGATGTTTTAAAATTCATCATACCCTCAATTTAATAATCAGTATATACAAACAAAAGTCATGATGTTTCAAGAGATCTAGAAAAATAAAAACGACTGTGCTAAAAAAAAATTCTTAGCAATCTCCGCTGAAAGGTCACTCATGATACAAAGTACGATTGACGGTTTTGAAGTTTATGAATTCCACTCCCAAAATAAAAATTCAAACGAACAAGCCTTATTTTTTGCTCATGCGAATGGGATTCCCGCACAAACATATAAAAGTCTATTTGAAAAAATGTCAAATGAATTAAATTGCTCTATTTATACCTATGATATAAGAGGATTTGGCAAAACTAATATAACTTTAGATCCTGTAATACAAAAAAAGACAACTTGGGCATGGGAAATATTAACTGAAGATCATTGTAATTTATTTCATAAAATTCAACAAAAAAAACCAAAAGAAACAAAATGGATTTTAAGTGGGCACAGTCTAGGAGCTTGGATTTCTCTACTTTCTTCAAATACTCTAACTTTCCATAAATTAGTTTTATTAGATCCACCCATATTAAAACCAAATATAATCATTCTTTGGTCTATTTTAAATATTATGAATAAAAGACATTTAAGCCCAATGAGTAAAAAAGTAAATCGTCGTAAAGTCCAATTTGCTTCTATTGAAACTGCTTTTCAAGAACTTAAAAAAAGCAAATTAATGAAAAATTGGCCAGATGAAATTATCAAAGATTATATAGAAGGAAGCTTTAAAGAGCTTAAATTAAATAATGAAGTTATTTTAAGGCATACTCCTAAATGGGAGGGTTATATTTTTGAAGAATATCCATTTGCAGCATGGTATGGTTTTCTCAAAATAAAAAAACAAATCCGAAATAATATAGAACCTATATTTTTTGTTGGCGAGAATAGCGATACATGTAACCCAAAATCAAAAAAATGGATTAAATTATTTTTCCCTAATCTAAAATGGCATTTAATTTCAAAAGGAAGCCATATGTTCCCTTTTGAAATGCAAGAAGAAACCATAAAATTATTTAAAAATATTTAACGGTTTTTTAATTCACAAAAAGTCTTAAAAAAATTAAATTAATCTTAAACCTATTATTTAATATGAGAATTAGATATAATTTTCCTTAATTGAATATCATTTCTTGCTTAAAAAGCCATGTAAAGTAATATTACATAAAATAAGAATAAAATATTAATTAAAATAATTTCAATTAGTTATAAATAATCCTAAGTATTTAATGCTGTCCTAAAAAATTACAAATTCATTATTACTATTAAAGATACCCAAAAAATATTTTATTATTTTGGTAGTCTATTTAACTCAAAGAAAGGGTTAGTATGTTAATGAACGCCAAATTTAAATGTCTTCCATTCTTGTCCGTTCCTTTTGCCTTTTTTCATTATCAAAGTTACGCCGACTCAACAAATGTTTTAAATAAAACGAATCAAAACATCCATATTTTAAATATGAATGCATCAAAAGGGCAATCCCTGAAAGAAAAAAATGATCTTATTCCTGCTCCATTGACAGATTTAGAAGGCCTAAAACAATACACTAAAGACAATCAAGGAAATCTTCCAAATGTTTATGGTAAATTGGCTTTAAACAGTGTGAGCCTTAATGATGCCTATATTTCTGGGGGATTTAAGAATTTTCCTATTCAGCTAAATTGCATGCAAGAACCCGTTTGCAATGCTCGACTTGAAATTGGTGATTTGGGAAATGGTGTCTTTCGTATAGCTGCATATGATAAAAATACAAAAAAAAGAGCTGATTTAAGTATAAAATTAACGCAGGATGGTGGTGGTTATGTTACCACTTATAACCAAGCTTATACCATAGAACAACCTGGAACAAATGAGGTGATTTATCCAGAAAATTATGTCGATGTAAGCCCATACTTTTCATATAATTATAGTACTCCAATTTCACTTATTGATTTGCCTTTGGCTCCAAGTTCATACTACCAAATATGCGATGCATATGGCAATAATTGTTCCGAAAAAAAACAACTATTTGATAATATGTTTTCAGGAAATAAAGTTGAATATTTAAGCTTTTGGAAATTAGAACAAAAAAGTTATTTAAGTCCTGATACCTCTCAAACCTATCAATTTTCATACACAACAGGACTAACAAATACTTCTTCTACGACATTATCTTGGTCACTTGGATTAAAAATACCCGTAAAAGGTATTGAATTAAGCGGAGATATTGGTCAAGCTATCAATAAAAGCGTTTCCTTTCAAAACTCAAGAACCGTATCAGATACAGTTACTTTTGATAAACCAAGTAAACAAGCAAGTATTGGTGAATATGTTTTATATGTTGGTGTGAATGATCAATTTCCTGTACTCGATAATTTAGTAAATGATTTAAATAGTCGATTACAAAATAATAGTGAATTTGTTTTTAGTAAGGCTCAAGAATATAAAGATTTAAAATCAAATACAGGTATTTCATCTGGATCAACTGCCTTTATTAACTCTAATAGCAATGCTCCAAGTAATTTAATTACATGGCCCGTTAGTGTACCATCATATTAATAGAAAGTCTTATTATGAAAATAAAATTATATTTAAAAATATTTTTAACCGTTATTCCCGTTATATATTCAAATATTTCATTTGCTGACTACTCGGTATCTGTTAATACACAAGATAACACACAAATAATGATACCTTATTATAACTACCCTTATTCTTGTCCAAACTCTAATGGAGTTCATTCTCCAGTTTGTAATTACACCTATATGTCTGGTTCAAACTCAGATACATTTTCTTTTTATGATCCATCTGGAAAAAAAAGATTTAAATTCTTCTTAACAGATACTGGAAATTGGGCTTTAAACTCATATTTTGGCGACCAGAAGAATGTTTCAAATTCATTTATTCAAATTCCTACACCTCCTCAAATTCAATTACATGGAATAAATCCAGTAGTTTATATTTATTCAAATGCCACTGGCGTTTATATAAGAGACCAAGATGACAAAGTTTTTGAATTGGTAACTTGGAATTAATTCAAACAATGAATTCTGATATTAATAGAAAGATTTTCATAATATTAAATCATGAAGTTATTTGAAGCTAAAGTCCTAAATGGGTTGGTTATATTTTTGAAAGACAAAATATAACCATTAATTTATTCAGAAATATTTAATGGGTTTTTAATATCAACAAAATAATATTCACATAATTCTCCTATTAACCTCATTTTTGTCAATGCTTTTAATTGAATATTCTCTTTAAATAGTTCGTATTCATCAGCTTCTATTTGCTCTTTAAAATCTGGTTCTTTTTTTAATTCATTAAAAGTATCAGAACATTTATTTCTTACAATTTTCCATAATAGCATTTCTTCAATGCCAAACTCACGATTTAAAGTGACTATAATTTCACCAATGTGGGATTGAAAAAAAGAATAAAATATATTTTTATGCAATACAGAAATATTTTTGCAAAATATCATAGAGTTTTGAATATCTAAATTTAAAAAGTAATTATGTTTTAACAATCTTTCTTCAAAAATACGAATATCAGAAAAATCTCTTACAATTAACAAAATTGGTTCACCATTTCGAAATGAAACCATACTGTTTTGCATATGTGCTTCTAAACTTATTCCGTATTTACACATAAGTGTTAATAATGGTGGGATAGATAATTCAATATATTTTTTAAAGAATGATATCACACAATCGATTTCTGAATGAAAATATTTTTCTCTTTTATAAATATCAATTATTTCATTTAATATTATTTTATTACTTAATGGCGACTTTTCTAATAGCGCCGCTGCAGGCATACAAATATCCATATTTTTTATAAATTTTTCAGGATTATCTCTTAAAATACAACTTAAATTTTGACCTAATTTAGCTTTTTCTAATTTTGAATATCTATCTGAATTTTCATTATAATAAATTCCTGCAATTTCAGATTGTATTTTAAATTTTCCATCTTTAAATTCTTTTAAATTATTTTGAATTGAATTTAAAATATTAGAAATCAATGGGCCACTTTGAGTCGCTCTTGGAGAAATGGTTCTAACATCACTTGTTGTCAATAAATTAATAGAAGTTTTGATATGACAAGAATTATTATTTTCATACGGTTCAGTTGCAAATGATCTAAACGAAATCAATGAGCGGGCATTTATTTGAAATGAATTTATAGGTATAATTTTTTTGTCCCTTAATTGATCTTGAAATATATGAGGAATTATTTTTTTTAATTGCCAAGGATGCACTGGGATTAAATCGTATAATTCATAATTAAGACCAATATTCTTCATTTCTAATTTAAATTTTTCTTCTAATCCAGGATAATCTATAAATAAAATATCGCATATATTTCCATTTTTTTCCATTGTTATTTTGGAATTCTTTTTATCTATAGCTACTAATTTTAATGAAACTAATTTTCGCCATTCAGGTGAATATTGAATGAGATCCTCAAGATTCATTCCCATTCTTGTTTTTGCTCCAGGATGAACAGGATGTCCATTTAAAACACTTTGTTCATAAAAGGAAAGAGAACTAAATTTATCATTTTTTTCTTTTTGTTTTAATACCCAATCTATTGAATTTTTAATTCCATATTCTTTTTTATCGTTTTCAAATAATGACTTATTCATTTCAAATGACATTTGAGCTAATATCATATTTGATACACTATTTTGTATTTCAATTTGAAATTGATCAAAACTATTTCCTGAATTTTCATTTTCTTGAATCCATTGCTCTTTAATTAAATCCAATAGATCATTAGGGTGTGAAATTTCTGAAACAATACCTGAATTCTCTAAATATAGATTTTTTATCAAATCAAAACGTTCAAAAGACAAAAAAGACCTGATAAAAGCTGTTAATTTTAATCTCGGAGAAATTTGAATCTCAATTTTATCTTTACTTAAAAAAGAAATACTTTCTTTTTTAATAATTTTTTCTCTAATTAAAGATTGAAATAAGCGACTTAAAATTGCTAATTTTGCTATCTGTTCAAACATTTGAAACCTCTTCTGGAAAAAATAATGGTGTATTCATTTTATCTTCGTTTATTATTATGCCTTTTACACCAAAAATAGATTCAATTCTTTGTGCATTCATTATTTCTGGAATACTGCCTTCAAAGTAAATTTTACCTTTTTTTATTGCTATTATATGATGAGCATATTTTGCTGCTTGATTGATATCATGAAGAACCATAACAATAGTCTTTTTCTCGTTTTCATTTAGTTTTTTTAAAACATTTAATACTTCAATTTGATGCTTCATATCTAAAAATGTTGTTGGCTCATCTAAAAATAAATAATCGCCACCTTGAGCTAAAGCCATTGAAATCCATGCTCGTTGTTTTTGACCTCCGCTCAATTCCGATAGTTTTCTATCTTTTAAATTAAACATATCTGTAGAATGAAGTGCCCATTCTATTTTTTCATAGTCATGTTTATTTAATGAGCCCATAAAATTTTGATTTGGAAATCTTCCTAAATGAACCAATTGTAAAACACTAAAATCTAAAGGAGCTTCGGGAGACTGTGGTAATATAGATAATAATTTTGCTACTTCTTTACTTGTATATTGATATATTGATTTCCCATTTAAATAAACATCTCCTTTTGAGGGTTTTATAATACGTGCAAGTGCTTTTAAAATAGTAGATTTTCCTGAGCCATTACTTCCAATCAACGCTGTAATTTTATTTTTTTTAATCACAATATTTAAATCATATATTACATTTATTTTTTTATAAGATAGATTTAATTTTTCGCTGTTTATTTCTTCATTCATAAATTAATTAAAACCTCGATTTTAGAAGCAGATATATAAAATATGGGGATCCAATCAAACTAGCAATAATACCAGCTGGTATTTCAAAAGGGGCAAAAATAGTTCTTCCTATCATATCAGAAAAAACAACTAAAATAGCACCAATTAAACTTGAATATATAATAATTATTTTATAATTATATCCAACTAATATTTTTACTAAATGAGGAACAATCAAACCAATAAATCCTATGGGACCTACAATAGAGACAGCACTTGCAGATAAAAATGCAGAGATAAATAATAAAATAAATCTATTTCTGTTTATATTTATTCCTATTCCTATGATTATATCTTCATTCAAATGAAATGCTTTTAATTTATAAGAAAAAAGAAATGTAACTAAAAAGCCTACTATGGTACATGGAAAAATAAAATAAAAATCTCCCCATGTTTTTCCCCAAAGACTTCCCGATAACCACATAAAAGCAGATCCTACTTCGAGAGAATTTTGAATTAATATAAAAGAAGTTCCTGCTTGAAATAAAATATCAATTGCAATTCCTGTTAGAATTAATCGAATTGGGTTTATTCCATTTTTAAAAGAAATAATATAAACAAGAAAGCAAGAAAAAATAGCACCGAAAAATGCGGCTACAGGTAAAATAAAAAATGGGGATTGTGTAAATACAAATAAAGAGAGAACAGAAAAAAAGCTTGCCCCTGAATTAATCCCAATGATATTTGGTGCTGCTAAAGAATTTCTAGTAATTGATTGTAAAATACAACCGGCTAATGCGAAGTTAACACCTACACAAATTGCTACTAAGGTTCTTGGAAGCCTGTATTCATATATAATAATATTATTTTTTAAATTATAAAAAATATGAGGAAAAGTAAAATCTAGATGAACTTTAACATCACCTAAAATATTTCCTAAAATGAAAATCAGTATTAAAAGTAAAAACAAAAATAATATATTTATATATACTTTTTTATTGGATTTATATTGTTTAAAAATTGAATTCATAAAAACTCCTTTTAACTATATTTTCGAATTAAATAAAGAAAAAAAGGACACCCAATAAATGCAGTAAGAACACCAACAGGAATTTCATTTGGCATAAATAGATAACGAGAAAACATATCTGACAAAACTAAAACAATTGCTCCTAAAATGGCGCTAATAGGAATGATCAAAAAATAGTTTTGTGGAACTACTTTTTTTGTAATATGCGGGATTATAAGACCAATGAATCCAATGGCTCCAGAAACACTAACGGAACAACCTGTCAAAAAAATAATTAATATACAAAGTAAAATTTTTAGCTTATTTAAATTTAATCCAAGACCTTTAGCAATTTCATCTCCTAAAATATAAACATTCAAATATTTTGAAATAAAAAAAGATGTAACTAAAGATAAAATAGACCACGGTAATATTAATTTAAATTCATGCCAGCCAACACCTGAAAAACCTCCAGCAAGCCACGAGTATATCATTCCTGCACTATCACCTAAAAGAATCATCATACCCGTAGATAAAGCAAATAAAAAACTGCTAACCGAAACTCCCGCTAAAACAAATTTTCCAATTGAAATACTTCTTATCGTAGAAAAACTAAATACGAATAACCCACCTAAAAATGCTCCCAAAAAAGTAATTGGAACAAAATAATTTGGTGAAATATTTATTTGAAAAAAAGACAAAGCGACAATAACGAAGACGGCACCTGCAGAAACTCCCATTATTTTAGGATCAGCTAATGGGTTTCTACTTAAAGTTTGAATAAGAACACCTGCAACAGATAGATTCGCTCCAATTAATGCAGCAAGAAGTGTTCTTGGGAGCCTTATATCGTATATAATAATATATTCTTTGCTTAAATTTGAATTTTGCCATAATTTTATTATGGTACTGAAATCAATCTGAACTGTTCCCATTTGCAAACTAAAAAATATCGATAACATTAAAGAAAAAAGTAGAAATGGAATTAATATTTGAATTTTTAATGTCATAAAATTCATTTTGTATCATTTTCCATAGTTTTTACGATAACCTCTGCCGCAAGTGGACCACGACTTCTTGACCAAATATCCCTATTTACAACAGATATATTTTTATTTTTTACAGATTTTAAATTTTTCCAAATCGAATTTTTTTCTAAAAAGGGAATGATATCTTTAGCTGGATCTTCAAAGACAAGAATTTTATCAGGATCTATTTCTAAAATTTTTTCAAAATTTAATTCCGTTAAATCCTTATATGGAGAATTACTTTTTTCTTTAAAAGCATAATCCACATTTATTTCTTGTAAGAGTGATGCCAAAAACGATTTATCTGTCCAAGCCCAAATTTTATTATTTGTTATATAAATTGCTAAAATAGTTCTTTTTTTATTTGTTGAGTTTTGCTTTACCTCATAAATTGATTTATTAAATTTATTTATAAAATGTGTTGTTTCCTTATCTTTTTTAAAGACCTGCCCAATTTTCTTTAAAACATTTAAAGTACTTTTATAATCTTCAGATCGTATATTTAAAACAGGAGCTATTTTATTTAACTTATTTACAATTTCTTTTTGCTCTTCATATATGCGATCAATTATTATTAAATCTGGCTTTAATGATTGAATACGTTCTAGACTTGGATTAGCTACACTTCCTACAATTTCAACATTTTTCATTTTAGAAGCAAGATAATAAGGTAAAGATTGGGAACCTGTTAAAGAAATACCCACTGGTTTTATTCCCATTATATCTAACATTTCAATTGCTGATAAACTTAAAGCTATGATTCGCTTTTCACTATAGTCAATTTTTAATTCATCTATTTGAATTGCAATATCTCTTTTTTCATGAACATTCGCAAAAGAACATGACATCATTAAAAAAGTTAAAATGTAAAAAATTATTTTATATTTATTTATTGTCATTGATTAAATACCTTTTTTCGAAAAAATAAAAAACAAACATCAAAGTAATGAGAAAAATAAAACAACTTAAACCAAGAAATATAAAAACATTTGAGATAGAATATAATTCTGATAAAAATCCTGAGAATAAAACACCTAATGGAATAAATCCTCTATCGCATAAAGAGATACTAATTAACCTACCTCTTATTTTTTCTGGAGCATGAATTTGAAAATATATTCGGTTCATTGTTCTTGCAAATTGGCTAAAAAATCCAATAAAAAACAGTCCTAAAGCAATTACTATTAATTCTTTAGAATAACCTATTATCATCAGCATAATGCTCGATAAAACAATCGATATAAAAATAAAATGAATCTGAATTTTTTTGTTTAAAAAACTAACAAAACTTGATCCTATAATACATCCCAGTGCTGATATCATTAAAAAATTACCATATATTTCAGGTCCATTATTATTATTTAAGCTAGCAAAAGCAGACATCATTGGGATATAAGGATATATAAAAAACATGGAAAGACATCCAGATATAAAAATAAATAATAAATCTTTCTTATTTTTTAAAAAATTGAAAATATATTTATAATCATATTTTATTAATTCAACTCTATTTTTATCTATTTTTAAATATTTAATAGGCAAATATAGAATTGAAATTAAGATAATACCTTGTCCAATGACTTGAGTTAAATATAAATAATTTGGTGATAATTTTATTAAAGCATATCCTGCTATTGCAGGGCCCAAAACACCTGAAATATTTAAGACTGTAGAATAGAGAGAAACAGCTGAATAGATAAATTGTGGGGGAACCAAAAAGGGTAGATACGAATTCCTTACAGCTGGTTCCATTTCAGAAAAAATACCTTTAATAAAAACAAGTGCTGATATAAATAATATTTGGAATTCGTTAAGAGATATTAAAATAAATAAAATAATATTTAAAGTTAATGTTGTAATATATAACGAAATTAATATTTTTTTGGGATTATATTTATCGCATAAATAACCACCTAAGTATCCAATAAATAAAGCTGGTATTAACCTTGCAAAATTTAAAATGCTTAAACTTAGAACAGAATTTGATGATTTCCAAACAAACCAATTTAATGCAGCCAGACCAATATAGTCGCCTAAAAGAGAAAAAAAACTTCCTCCTATGAATAACTTATAGTTTTTATCCGAAATTGCATTTTGCATGATTTAATGTTACCAAAAAAAGTCATAACTGAGAATGGTTCTCATTATCGAGTTCGTTCTAGCTCCAAAAAAAATAAAAATCAATACTTTGAAATTTATTTTTTAAGGATTAAATATTTGATTAAAGAAATATTTTTGTTAATATTTCTTTAAAATATAAAACTCTTGAATTCAGTTTTTATTTGATTTAAAAAATCAATTGTAATTTTATTTTTCTCTTAACTAAGGAAATAAATATAACTTATGAATTTTCATCCAGCCATAGACATTACAAAAAATGATGAATATTACGATAATCTATATAAAATGGTCAATTCATACTTAGACTCTGAAAATGATTGGCTCGCTCAACTCTCTAACGTAACAGCTTTACTAAATGAGACTCTTCCACAAATTAACTGGGTGGGATTTTATTTATTAAAAGATAACCAACTTATTGTCGGCCCTTTTCAAGGAAAAATGGCTTGTACAAGAATTGCATTAGACAAGGGAGTTTGCGGAGCCGCTGCAACACAATTAAAAACAATTCGTGTTGATAATGTTCATAAATTTGAAAATCATATTTCTTGTGATAGCGCTTCTTTTTCTGAAATTGTTTTTCCCCTTTTTTATCCAAATAAAAAAGCAACTTTAGAAACTCTTATTGGTGTTTTAGATATAGATAGCCCTGTATTTGCCAGATTTTCTGAAACAGATGAAAAAGGTCTAGAAAAAATTGCATTACTAATAAGTGAAAAAGTTAAATGGCCAAACTCTCCAACTCTATAAGCATGATATTAAGAAATAAAAGGAATCATTTTGATGACGTCTGAAGTTATAGCGGTTTTACTTTTAATTGTAGCTCTTTTTATAGGAATTCATTGCCTTTATTTATATTGGCTCCAAAAAATTTTAAAAATAACCTCTTTTCGCTATCCTTGGATAACTTGGTTAACAATAATCCCTTTTGTTGGTAATATTTTATGGGCTTATCTCATATATAAAGCCAAATCTGGGGCGGCTCTTTTACTAAAAAATAACAATTCTACTCAAACAACAAATTGTGGATTTTATACTTTTATCGTATTTTTTGCCGTAAATATTGTTTCCTTTTTCCTAAATAGCAATGAAACTGCAATTAAAATTTGTTCAATTATTGCAGCCATTTTATATTTTATCCAATTTTTTCAATTATACCGTGCAAAAAAAATATTAATTGCATCAGAACAAAATAAGTCTTAAAAAAAGAATTTTTAGAACCCTATTTTATCAAGTTTATTTTTTTGAATAAATTTGATAAATTTTTTTTATAAAATTTTTTTGAAAATAAAGTAATGCTATGAGATAGTAGAATGAAATCAAATTCATCCTTCTGCAAAAGGCTTTATAACATGAGTGAACAAAACAAACACATTAATTATCAAACCATTGAAGGATTAAAAATGCTTCAAGAAGATGGTGAACCAGATTTTTTATTAGACCTAATTGATACTTTATTAAACACCACTCCACAAAAATTAGTAAATATTGATAAATTTTTAGCAGGTAATGATTTAATGGCAGCATCGAAAGAATCGCACTCTATTAAATCTAGCGTCCGAGCACTAGGAGCTGAAATATTAGGAAATAAATGTCAGTCCTTAGAAGATTTAAAAACAACTACAAATTTTGAAGAAGCTAAAAAAATTTTTGAAGAGATTAAATTAGAATATACAAATGTTGCTAATGAATTGACTCAAATCAAAGGGACTATGAAATGAATTTAAAGTTTATCTTTTATTTTTGTTTTACAAATTTGCTCTTTCTTCATTTAAATATTTTTGCAGATGAAAAAATAAAAAAAGATAATTTTCGATTTGCAGAACCCGTACAACTTGGAATTACCTTCGATGATTTACCTGCTGCAGGGCCAGATGCAACTTTCATTAACCGTCAAGAAATATCAGATAAAATTATAAAATCCTTAAAAGATAATAAAATTCCATATGTTTATGGATTTATTAACGGGATATTGCTTTATGACACAGAAGTGCAAAAAAAAATTTTTAGTGATTGGAAAAATGCTGGATATCTTTTAGCAAACCATACCTTTTCGCATTTAAATTTATCTAGAGTAACGGCAGAAGAATATATTAAAGATATTGAAAAGAATGATACCATTTTGATTGATTATGCTTCTACCATTAATGAACTTAAAGTTTTTCGGTACCCTTATTTAATGGAAGGAGATTCTCTAGATAAAAGATATGCCGTTCGCAGTTACTTTAAAAAAAGAAACTATAAAATAGCCCAAGTATCTGTCGATTCCGGTGATTGGGATTTTAATGAAGCTTTTATAAGATGTAAACAACTCAATATGGAAGACAAAACTCAAGAAATAATCGAAAATTATATCAAAAATACTGCTGAAGTATTAATATATAATAATAGTTTATCAAAATTTATATATGGAGCGAATCGAAAAATACCTCAAGTTTTATTAGTACACTATAATTCAATTAATGCTTTTGCAATGAATCAGCTTATTGATAAATTTAAAAAAATGAATGTTGTTTTTATTCCAGCAGCAAAAGCTTTTAATGACAATATTTTTCAAGAAGATTCTGCTTTAGCAATGAATAATGGAATTCCCTATTTTGAACAAGTAAGAAGATCACATAAACTTAAATTTACAGACTATCCTTTTCCTAAAGACTATTCGAGTTGGTTAAAAGATCAATGCCAAAAATAAAGTTACAGCATAATATTAGCCATAATACCAGCCTCATTAGAAAACCATAAATTTCCATTTTGCATAGAATTTATTCGGTTATAATATATTGAAATATTGTTATAATTTCGATCACCATAGGTTAATTTATTTGAAAAACTAAGTCCAATTCCTCTTGTTCCTGTGTCCTTATCCCAAAGCCGATTATAATTAAATTCTAAACCTAAAGATAAATCTTTAATAAAAATTAAAGGAATATCGGCTTCTGCCCTTGTTCCAAAAGACATAAATGCCGCAGGAGACCAGTAATTTGTAGAGATATATTTGTAAGAAGTATTTTCATAACCAATCCCTACCCAAACCCAAGGCACTTCATTAAAAATCCCATATAATAAGGACACATTTGATATCGACTTTTGATTTTGATCGGAAATAAAATAATAATTTTCAATAAATCTTGTGGTTAAATAATCTGTAAAATTAATACTAAAAGAAGTATTTAAAGTTGTTGCTGTTAATCTATAATCAATACCTCCAGGTTGTATATTATAAAAATAAGCATAATCACGATTAAAACTCATATATCCATTAAAATATTCAGAAGCCATAAAATAAGTTTTTATTTCACCTGCATATATTGCTGAAGTATTTTGATTATAGGTATCATATAAACGATGAGCTCCACTTGAAATATCAATCTGTAAATTAGGTGAGAATTTTCGTCCAGCTAATAAATAAACTCTTTGACCATTATAATTCTCATTCGCATTAAATCCTTGAGTAGCTAAAAATGAACCCGAAAAGTCCCATGCCGCAGTTGCTTCATCATCAAAAGGATTTAAAAAATCTCTTCTATTTGTTCTAAATTGAAGATTCTCAGAATGCATATACATATTATCAGATGACTGAAGATAATTATATTGTCCAGTTAAAATTGAAGGTTCTTCACAAAAGACAGAAGTTTCAAATAAAATAAAAATTAAAATAATAAAATATCTTTTCATAATTCTCCTATTTTTTTTCAAATTTTAAAGTTGAATTTTTGGGAATAGTCTTTATTATAATATGACCTATATTTGAATTTTTTTCTTTTTTTATACTTACTCCCTTTTCATTATTCAAAAAATCAAAATCACTTGAGAAGGAGTCAAAATTAATATAAATATTATTTACATCATAAGTATTTAAATTTTTTATTTCTATTGTTAAAGCAGGTTCATAATCTAAATTAATAATTATATTTTCCTTTTCTTGCCACCATTTTGTAAGGCCTATATAATTTGTTTTCCATACATCTCTTTCTTTTAAATATTTTAAAAAATTAGAAACGGCACTTTCTAAATTTTTTGCTGTAATACTTTTAGTTGGAAAATTATAAAAAGCAGCTCCTTTTATTTTTTCAATTTCTGAAAAGCGATCCTTTAATGAATTAAATAATAAATTTGTATTATGAAATTTAGCTGTTTTAAACATGGTATTTTCTTTTAAATTAGATTTGGGAAAATAAACTAAATTTTTGTCATCAATAAATGTAGGTCCCAAACGAAATAAAGATTGATTTCCTACAAAGTAAGACATTTTATTTTGAATAACAGCGTTTAAAGTTGTATTATCAAATTTTAATTGTGGTGGTTTATATCCAAGAACAAACTCTTGAGTGTTTTCTTCTAAAAGAATTCTTGAGCTTTGAATATTTTGAAACTGATATTGTAAATTATTCCCTTGTATGATGGAGTCATTTTCACCCAATGTAGCAAACTCAATACTGTGATCTTCAAGAAATGAATCTGCTCCTTTTAAAAAACTAAAAAAACCTGAGCCACTAGTTTCTTCTTCAATTATTTTTTGATTTTTTGGGACTTGATCCGATGCTATAAAAATAGTCAAAGGAAATTTATTATCTTCAAAAAGTTCAACGTAATTATAACCATAATCTGAATCGTCTTCTATTTCGACTGAAGGAACAAATACAGACTGAGCTCCATTTTTCCAAGCAGAAATGGAAACGATTGGCATTTTCATCACCCATTGTATGCTTTTAGCCATTAATAAATCATTATAATAAAGTTCATTTGCATTTATTTTAGCTGGGTTTGGAGGATCTAAAGCCAGCCAAGCAACTCTTGACTTCAATACATTTGAATATACAGAACGTACAATTTTTTCTTTTGTTGTCATATCTATTTTTGGTTGTGCTTGTGTATTTGATTCAAATACAGAAGAAACACCTCTTTTTGCTAAAGCAATTACTGAATTATCTGTAGGATATGTATTTAAAATAAGCCCTGGTGCTACATCTAAGAATGGAATTGCATTTCCTTCTAAACAAGTCGGAAATGCATTTTTTTTGTCCGTATTTTTTTTAAATTCTACTCCAAATATTCTTTGTGAAAATTGATCTTTATTTTCCGAACCTAATCCATCTAAACTCGCAATGGGCCCTGTCGCTAAAATACCAACGCCATTTAATACAGATTCTTCTATTTCGTCTTTCCATTTTTTACTTAGAGAAATTGCTTGCGGAATTATAAAAATATTAAAATCTTTTGATCTTGTGAAATCATGGACTGTTTTATAATCAATATTATTTCTTTTAAAATAATTTGCCCAATTTTCATAGTTTATATTTTGATTTTTATCAAAATCTTGTATTTTTTCATTCTTGAATAATCCAATTTTTTTATTTTTAAAACTTTTGAATATTTTACTTAATTCTAATTTTTTTTCATCTGAAATAAATTCGAATATTTCTGGATTTTCTAAATTTGTATTTAATTGATATTCTTTTAATAATCCATTTTTAATTAGTTTTTCATAATTTTTAGCGTCAATTGTTTTTTCACCAAGGCGAAAATAACTAAATAAATATCCTGCAATTAAGGAAATAAATATAATTCCACTTATAATAGCAAAAAATCTTGTTAATGTTTTTCTATCGTTTAATTTAGTATCAAATTCATTTGCTTTTTGCTTTTCTTTGATAATGATATGTGGAGCATATTTTTTAAAGAAAACACCTTCCAATATTTGATTATTGTTTTTTTGATTTAATTTAAATAACTGCTTCACTCTATACAAAAAATATGTAACTAGAGTGATAAATAAAGTAGCTAAACACAATGATAATACAAATATACTAAGTATATTTTGGAGTATCAAAGATCCATCCCTTTCCTTTCTAATTTAGACCAAGTCATAGGTAACTGTAAAAACTCATCTAATATTGAAAAAAATTTAATCACTTCCATAGAAAAACCATAGGTAACTCTATTAATTGCAGAATAAAAAATTAAATTAAAGGAACGCTGCTCAGACACAACACAAAATAAAGTCACAGTCATATCTAAAACAACCAATTGATAAAAAAAGTAACCAACAAAATTATGAGAATTATTTATTAAAGTATGCGCAATAGAAAAAATACCAAATGAAAAATTTGCAATTGGTATAAATACCGACTCAATTATCATGTACAAAATAATAAGAAAATTTTTAATACTTTTATGTGGTTTTATTAACCAAATCAAATTTTCACGAATTGCCTGGACAATTCCTCTTGTCCAGCGGTATCTTTGAGAAATTAAGGAATTAAAATCTTCAGGAGCTTCGGTAACAGCAATTAATCCGCCATCATAGACAGTCTTATAACCCGCCATTAATAATCGGATAGTAAGTTCACAGTCTTCTGCAAAAGTATTTGAGCGATATCCACCAACTTCCTGCAAAATTGATTTTCGAAAGATACCAATAGGCCCTGGAATCACAATGACGCTATTTAAAAAAGATTGAGCCGTTTTAAATAAGTTTAATCCAGAAACATATTCAAGTTTTTGAAATGAAGTTATCATATTTTTTACATTGCCAATTTCAACACTTCCTGCAACAGCAGCTATGCGTTCATCACTTTCAAAATATTTCATTCCAATTTTTAACGCTTCTGTATTTAAAACACTATCTGCATCCATGCATAAAACAAAATCACCGTGTGCTTCACTAATAGCTCTATTTAATGCTTCTGCTTTCCCAGCATTTTCTTGATGAATAGCTCTTATTTTTCCTTTTTTTTCTAAAAGGGCAATGGCTTCAATAGTTTCATCTGTAGAACCATCATCCACAATTAAAATTTCAATGTTAGGATAGTCCATTCCAAGTATAGATTTTGCTGCGTTATTTACCACTTTATCTTCGTTATAGCAGGGCATTATTACAGTAACAAGAGGATAGTAATCAATTTTTCCAACTTCTTTTGCAAAAAATTTATTCGCAAAACTCAGCAACAAATGAAAAACAAGTCTTATAAAAAGAAAAAGCATATATATTTTCATTGCATTAAAAGCAAATAATTCGGCTCCAGTTAATTGTTTAAAATCAAAACTTTTAAATAATACAAAAATTAAAAGCGAACAAATAAGTAAAATAATCACAATAATAAAAAACATTTCATTATCTTTTATTTTTCTTTTCACTTTTTTCATAAATCCCATTTCTAACAAAATAAATCTGATGAACATATCGAAATAATTAGAAATTTAAATTATGGTAAAAATTTTCCTATGATCAGCTTCTTGACCTTATAACGCTTTGAATATTTTGATAAAATATATTTACAATTAAGGAAACGCAAATGAGTGAGCTGAACAACACAGAAAATATTGAAAATAAAGAAATAAAACAAGAAGAACAAACAAAACCTATTAAAAAGAAAATTCTCTATATTGACGACGATGAAGTTTCACAAAAAATCATTTCGAAAGCCCTGTCAAAACATTTTGATGTTGTTAGCGAATTGTCTGGAACTAATGCCATGGTTTTAGCCGACAAGGAAAATCCAAATTTAATTTTACTAGATTTAAATATGCCCAATGTAGATGGGTTTGAAATTTTAACTTTTTTAAGAAATCACCCAATTCTATCATCAATTCCTATTATTTGCGTAAGTGGTGATAAAGAAGAAGCAACTCGAAGAAGAGCGAATGAATTAGGTGCTTCAAAATACATGCCAAAGCCTATTGATATTTTGCAAATTTCTAATGATGTCAAAAATCTATTAAATACATTAAATAATAGAATTTCTAGTAATGATAAGCGTATACAAATTTTTATTGGATTTAATTCTGTAGAAAAAGATTTAACTTTGCATAAAGATATTTTAGATGAATATAATAAAGGTGAGAATATATTAATACTTTCAATTCAGGATGGCGCTTCCTTTTTTAAAAATTTAAATATTCCAAATGATTCCTTTGAACTGGGACGTGTTGTTTATTTGCAAATTAAACCTTCCTTAATTTCACGTCTTCCTTATTTAGAAGAACTCTCTTCGGTCATTTTTGATATCAAACGAATGCTAAGTTTTGAATTATCTAGCTTTACCGTTTTTTTTGATGGACCCGATGTTTTATTTAATATGAATGATATTACACAATCAACGTCTATGTTAATATTAGTTGCAAATTCATTTTCTGCTCAGTTTAAAAACATTTATTACTATACTAAGACAAATCAAAATCAAAAAATGTCTGCAAATATTAACACAATGGCAAAAATATTAATAGGAAATTACTAAAAATGAGTCCCATTTTAAAAATATTTAGGATTCTATTTTACAATATTACATTTATTATTACTTGTTTTAATTCATTTTCGTTAGAAAATAATTCATATAATTATTCTGATATAAATTTTAACTTTAGCCCTTATTCTCAAATAACTGAATATGATTTAGGTGAAAAAAGTAATTCCATAATTGAAATTTCAAAAATAAGTAAAATGAATTTTTTTATTTTTGCTTTTATTCAAGATGCTGGTAATTGTAATCCATCATGGGATGGTGATAAAAATAGTTTAATTCAGTCCGATTATATTTTAAATTATTTTAAAAATATTAAAGATAGCAATATTCAATTTAAAATTTCACTTGGCGGTGCAGATGGAAAAGATCTTTCTATTGGATGCAAAACAACAGATGATCTTTTACATTCTTATGAAAAAATATTAAATTTTTATCATCCAATTGGACTTGACTTTGACATAGAAGGAAAATTTCTTAATAATAAAAAATCATTAGATAAAATATTAAATACTTTAGAATTATTACAAAATAAAAATAAAATTTTAAAAATTACATTTACTCTTCCTATTATGCCAGAAGGTTTTTCAAAAAATGAAAAATATTTTATTCAAAAAGCTAAATTAAAAAATATAAATTTTAATATAAATATTTTAGCTATGAACTATTCTGATAAATTAAACAAAAATATGTTTAAATATACAGTTAAAGCAACTTTAAATGCTTTTAAATTTCTAAAAAGTATTTATTCCAAAAAGCAAGAATCAGAAATATGGAGTTTAATCGAGATCACCCCTATGATTGGTGTTAATGACATTAAAACAGAAATTTTTACTTTGGATGATGCAAAAAAATTAAACAATTTTGCAATTAATAAAAAAATAGGCGGAATTCATTATTGGTCATTAGAAAGAGATAAGCCATGTAAAAAAGGAAAATTTAGCAAAAATTGCTCAGGAATTCCTGAACAAAAAAATTATGAATTTTTAGAAATTTTAAATAAAAAGGAAAAGTAATTTATGAAAAATATTAAAATAAAATTGATATTATTCTATCTCATAATTCCTATTCAATTTCATAGATATATTCTTGCTGAATCAAATATTGATATAAATATTTCAGATAATGTTCCTCCTCAATCGGGGTATAACATTTTAAATAAGCTTGAAGGACTAATCATCGATTTATCTGTAAATATTTTTAAAAATTATTCTTTTTCTGCTTTTCCGTTAGCTAGAGCTTTGGAAGAAACTAAAAATAAAAAAAACTCACTTATTTTTATTTCACGTAATACTTCTAGAGAAAATGAATATCAATGGATATCTCCTATTTATATCACTCCTGTTTTTATTTATACAAGAAAAGGATGGATCAAAAAAAATGGAGTAAACATAAATAGATTAAGCTCTATTGGTGTTATTAATGGTTCTTCATTAATTCTAACATTAAATGAAAAAAAATATATGGGTGAAATTTCTACTGTTACAAGTAACGAACAAAATTTAAAAAAATTACTAAATGAACGAATTGACGGTTGGATTGAAGGAAGCATTATTGCTGAGTATATAATAAAAAAAGAAAATTTAAATGTTTTAAGCTTTGACAAAATTGGACCTATTTTGAATAATAAAACTTGGATAGCAACTTCAAAAAAATCAGATAAAGAATTTATATCAGCAGTATCATTAAAAATAAATAAATTTAGAACAAGTCAATTATATAATGAAATTTTAAATAAATACTCTGCGCAACCTATTGATTATGGGAATGATTAAAATAGCTAAAATTAATTATTAATAAACAATTTTAAAAGAATATTTTAAAGTTTAAATTATAATATTTTTAAATTTTTAAAATATATAAAAAAAAGAAAATGAAGTGGAATTTTAAAAAAATAATTTCAATCTCTTTCGTTTTTTTATATTTCTTTTTATATCCTTTCAATTTCTTTTGTGTTATTTAATTTTAGAATTTTTACACGAAAGGAAGTACCATGCAAAAAACATTTTCTAATTACTCTCCCTCAACTGGTAAAAAAATCTGTGATGTTGAAATAACTCAAAATTACGAGATTGAAAGTGCAATTCAAAAAGCTAAAATAGGTTTTAAAATATGGAAAAATAGAAGCGGTTTTGAACGCGCTAAAATACTTTCAAAAGCAGCACAAATTATTCGAAGCCGTTACCATGAACTTGCTCAACTTGAAGTGATTGATACAGGAAAACCAATAAAAGAAGCTCTTGAAACTGATATTCCAAGTTCTGCCGATGTTCTTGAATATTATGCAGGAGTAGCACCTACCATTCGAGGCGATTATATCCAATTAGAAAAATCTTTTGCCTATACACGCAGAGAACCCATTGGAATTTGTGCAGGTATTGGGGCTTGGAATTATCCATTTCAAATTGCCTGCTGGAAATCAGCTCCCGCATTAGCAAGTGGAAATGTGATGCTTTTTAAACCCTCTGAACTCACCCCAATGTCTGCAAGTCGTCTAGCTGAAATCTATCTTGAAGCAGGAATTCCTGAAGGAGTTTTTCAAGTTATTCAAGGTGGAAAAGAAGTTGGTGAGTATTTATCTTTGCATCCAGAAATAAATAAAATTTCTTTGACAGGGTCTTATGCAACTGGAAAAAAGATTATGGAAAATGCTGCTCACAATTTAAAACAAGTGAGTTTAGAGCTTGGAGGTAAATCTCCTCTTATTATTTTTGATGACTATGATATTGAAAAAGCTGCAGATATCGCTATCCTTGCTAATTTTTATACACAAGGTGAAGTTTGTAGCAACGGAACAAGGGTTTTTGTTCATCATAAAATTAAAAATAAATTTATAGAATGTTTACTTAATAAAGTCTCTAAAATAAAAATAGGAGACCCCTTTGATCATAGCACACAAATGGGCTCTCTCATAAGCAGAGATCATCTTCATAAAGTAATGTCTTACATTGAAAAAGGAATTCAAGAAGGCGCTAAACTTATTTATGGTGGAAAACAACCTGAATGGAGCCCAAGCGAAAGTCATTTCTCTAATGGAAACTTTATTCAACCAACTATTTTTACAGATTGTCATGATGAAATGACAATTGTTAAAGAAGAAATTTTTGGTCCTGTTATGTCTATTTTAGATTTTAAAGATGAGAGAGAAGTAATTGAAAGAGCAAATCACACTAAATATGGATTAGGAGCAGGAGTAATTACAAACGATTTAACAAGAGCACACCGAATTATTGAAAATCTTCAAGCGGGAATGTGTTGGATTAATAATTATAATATTAGCCCTGTAGAAATTCCATTTGGTGGCTTTAAAGCTTCTGGTTTTGGAAAAGAAAATGGTTTAGCTGCAATTGAAAATTACACTCAATTGAAAACGGTTTATGTTCAAATGGAATAAAATTTATTTTAAAATCTTTTTTCTTATTTTAACTAATAATCTTTTTAAATTTACAGGCCCAAAGTAATAAACTAATATATAGCTTATTAAAATAAATATAAAACCACCAACACTTAAAATCAAAAGATTCGTTACAAAATTTAATTTTACAGAAAATATATTACTAAATTTTTCCCATAAATTTTTTGATAAAAATATTCCAAAAATTCCAAATAAATAAGCAAAAAAGGCAAATAAAAATATTTTTAGTTGGAATTTTTTACCACCTTCTAAATAGGGATTATCACCAAAATATTTCTTTTGATAAATCTTTTTTAAAAAGAAGTAGTTCATAAAAAAATCAATTGCGGTTGCAGTACTAAATGAAAGACCCAATCCAATAATCCCAAACTTAGGTGCTAAAATAGAACTTAATGAAGCATTTATAATTAAATAAACAAAAGCATTATATACAATTTGTTTTGTTGAATTAATTGCATAAAAAGCATTTAACACAACTTTTGAACCAGCACTAAAAATAATTCCTATGGAATAAGCACATACAGCAATTGAGTTTTGTATTGTATCATGCATTGCTACTTTACCATGCTGAAATAAAACAGCATAAAAAGGAACAATAAATAAAGCAAAACAAGCTGTCGTTAATGCAGCTAACCAGAGTGAAGTATCCATACTCTCTGTTAGCAAACTTGAAAACTTTTTATTTTGACCATCATGAATTGCTTTTGTTAAAACAGGATGAGCAGCAAATCCCGTTGCAACGCCAAATAAACCAATAGGAACTTGAATGATCATCATTGCTGTTACTATATAACTTAACACGCCAGCTCCGATTTGTATGGCGTAAAATGTATTTATCATTAATGCTATAATTAAAGCACCCTGAGCAATTGTCCTTGGAATCATTAATATTAAAACTTCATGCAAAGGCTTATATTTAAACCAATCTTTTAAATTAAAATTAGGAAAACCAATGTAGCCTAATTTATATAATGGAATAAATTGATAAATCATTTGAAATAAAACACCCAGCATAGCTCCTATTGCAACACCATAAATAGGATTGATTCCATACATAATAAAAATGGGAGAGCATAACGCGCACCCAATAATTCCAACATTTAAAAATGCAGAGCCATTCATAGCCCGAAAAGTCTGCCCTAAAATAGATAAAATTGCCATAGCCACAGCATTTAACATGGTAAATGGTAAATAAAATGCAAGTATTTTAAATAAAAAAGAAGCGAGTTCTAAACCACCCGAATTTTTAAATTCATCACTCATAAATAAATTCATAAATGGTTTAGAAAAAATAGCACCTAAAATAGCTAATGAAAAAGTAACAAAACAAAAAAATCCAAGAACAATTTTAATTAATTTTAATTCTGCTTCTTTTCCTTTTGCTTTTTCATCTATTAATACTTTTACAAATGCTGCAGAAAGAGCGCCATCAGCAAGGAGATCTCTTAATCCATTTGGAAAACGAAATGCTGTATTAAAAGCATCTAGTGATACACCAATACCAAAAGTGGCATTCACAACCGCTGTTCTAACAACACCAGAAGCCCTAGAAAATAGAACACCTAACATAGCTCCAAAGCTTGCTTTCCCTAATTTTTCTGAATCACTTATCAAAGATGTGTCTTGTCTATTTTTATCACCCATATATTCGTATTTCCTTAAACTTGCTTATTGCTATCAAACAAAGGGCATTCTATATGTTATCTAAGCTCGGTAACTCCGTACGCTATGATATTACATTATCCGTAACTAATTTTTTGCAAACGTGGTAGGCATCTGGAGATTTTATGAAGACAAACGACATCCGCCGAAAATTTATTCAATTCTTTGAATCGAAACAACATACCTATGTTCCCAGTGCCTCCACAATTCCCATTGGTGATCAAACCATTCTTTTTACAATTGCTGGAATGACTCAATTTAAATCCTGCTTAACAGGTGAAGAAGTTCGTCCCTATAAAAGAGCAACGAATGCGCAAAAATGCATTCGTGTTGGTGACCTTGATGATGTTGGCAAAGATGGTCGCCACTGTACCATGTTTGAAATGTTAGGATCATGGAGTTTTGGAGATTATTATAAAAAAGAAGCCATTCAATGGGCGTATGAATTTTCAAAAGACGAACTTAAATTAGATATGTCCCGTTTTTGGGCGACCGTCCATCATTCCGATGATGAGGCCTTTGCGATTTGGCGCACCATGGGCGTTCCTGAAAATAGAATAGTTCGACTTGGTGATAAAGATAATTTTTGGGCTATGGGTCCAACTGGTCCTTGCGGACCTTGTTCTGAACTTTATTTAGATCAAGGAGAGCATGTAGGACAATGTTATGAAAAAGGTCTAAAATGTTCTGGTCCTGGTTGCGATTGTGACCGTTATCTTGAATTTTGGAACCTTGTTTTTATGCAATATAATCGCCAAGAAGATGGTACTTTACTTGATCTACCAATGAAAAGTGTAGATACAGGCTGCGGTCTTGAAAGATTAACCGCCTTGATACAAGGGAAAACCTCTAACTTTGATATAGATTTATTTACAAAAATAAAAGAAAAAATAATTCATACTGCCGGTATAAAATCGCCAGTGAATGACATTTCTTCTCAATTAAAAGTAAGTTGTAACGTTATAGCAGATCACATTCGTTTACTTACTTTTACATTAGGAGATGGTGCTAATTTTTCTAATGAAGGGCGTGGTTATGTATTACGGAGAGTGTTACGTCGTGCCGTTCGTCATGTAGGCAAACTTGCTCCAAACTGGCCAAAAGATAAATCTTTTTTAGAGAATATTGTTGCTACTGTTATTGATGAAATGGGTGAATTTTATCCAGAAATTATTCAAAATAAGGCTCGCATTGAAGACGCTATTCGCAATGAAGAGCTTCGCTTTAATAGTACTCTTGAAAGTGGTCTTACTAAATTTCAGCATTTTATTGAAGAAGCAAAATTAAAAAATAAAAAAATTCTTTCTGGAGAAAATGTATTTATTTTGCATGATAGTTTCGGATTTCCTTCCGATTTAACTCAAATTTTATGTGAAGAATTAGGATTTAAAGCTGATTTAGAAGGCTTTAAAAAACACATGCAAGAGCAAAAAGAAAGAAGCCGTGCAGAAGCAAAATTTTATAAATTTGATCAAGATGATTCCACTTGGATTGAGTTTCATCCTGCAAATCCTTTATCCGATAAAAAATTTGCTGGCTACAACCTTGTCTTTAACAATACATTTAAAGACAATCATGAAATTATTGAATCCCCTATTCCTTTTCAAAATATTAAAAAAGTACGCCAATTAAAAAATAAAATGTTTGAAATTGTTATTGCGGAAACTCCTTTTTATCCAGAAGGTGGTGGACAGGTTTCAGACACAGGTTGGTTTATTACATTAAATAATAGTGGAAAAAATGAATTTGAAGTTGTTGATGTCCGTAAATCTTTAAATAATATTGTCCATTTATTAAAGCATGTTGAATTTAGTGCAGAAGAAGCAAAACCATTAGATCAAAAAGAGCTTTCAAATTTATTTGGACACAATTCTAAAGTAACAGCAATTGTTGATTTTACTTTACGCCAAGCAACAATGCGAAACCATACGGCAACTCACTTAGCACATAAAGCTTTACAAGTAGTTTTAGGAGAGAATGTTCGCCAAGCAGGATCTTTAGTAAATCCTCATGTTTTACGTTTTGATTTTTCACATAATAAAGCTATGACTCAAGATGAAATTGATGAAGTAGAAAAAATAGTAAATTATCAAATATTAAAAAATGTCCTTGTTGAAACCCATGAATCCGTTCCTTTAACAAAAGCAAAAGAAATGGGTGCAATAGCTATGTTTGATGAAAAATATGATGATCATGTTCGCATGCTTAACGTACCAGGTTTTTCCTTAGAGTTGTGCGGAGGAACTCATGTTTCAGCAACAGGCAATATTGGTTTATTTAAAATCATTTCTGAAGGAAGTGTAACAAGTGGTGTTCGAAGAATTGAAGCCGTTACAGGAAATAATGCTTTTGAATATTTAAAAAAATTAAAAGATCAATTGGCTACAGCTTCGGAAATGCTAAAATGCTCCGATAATGAAATTGCCCATAAAATTCAATTATTAAAAGATCACGCAAAAGAACAAGATAAGCATATTTCAACACTACAAAGTCGTTTAGTGAATACACAAATATCAGGTCTTATGTCGAACGCAAAAGATATTGGAAATGATCTTAAATTAATTTTAGTAATTCTTGATGCAACTGACGTTAAAGAAATGGAACTTCTTTGTGATAGGCTTAAAGAAAAAAATAATACGATTGCGATAATTGCTTCGAACTCAGAAGGAAGAGCTCATATTATGGTTGCGATTAATCCAAATATCTTAAAACAATTTAAAAAATTATCTGCTGGTAGTATTGTAAAGCAATTGTCTGAATTAGTTGATGGAAAAGGTGGCGGACGCCCCGATTTTGCAAGAGGTGGTGGCACAAGTATAGACAAATTAGCAGGCGCTTTGTCTAAAGCTGAAAATATTATTCATACTATGATCTAAAAATTTGTTTAATTAAATAATACAAAATATTTAAATGAAATTAGAAAAAGCATTTCTTATAATCTTTTAACTAATTGCATTTAAATTTTAAATAATAATCTTGCATTTTATTTATTGTATTCTTTTTGTTTTTTAAAAACTCATTAAATAATTTAATAAATTTTGGGTACTTTGATGTTGAAATATAATAATAGCCACTGTTATTAGGTAATTTATTACTAAATAAAACTAGATTGCTCTTTTTTAATTTTTGAGTTTTACATATCATAACAAATTTACTTAAATATACAGCATCTAATCTTTTTCTTAAAAGCTTTTCTAAAAGCGAGTTTACATTAAATGACTCCTCAACAATAATGTTTCCACTATTTATTTTTTCTTCATATCCTATTGGAGAAAAACCAGCTAAAATTCCAATTGATTTTAAATTATTAATATTTAGATTTTTATTTTCATTTAATACAAATGCACCATCTGTATATTCTAAAATTGGGTCACTGTAAAAAATTTTTTTTTGAGCTTCAACTTTTTGTTCTTTGTTCCACAATGGGTTATCAGGAAACTTAGCGTCAAGATTAGAATTTTTTAATAAAAATTCAATATATAACCTTTTAACAGGTCTAGGATTAAAAATAATTTCATATTCATTTTGAGATTTATTAAACAATCGAAATATATCAGCAGATAATCCTTCGTAGTCTTTTAGTTGATTGTCTTCAAAATCAAATGTGCCATATATAGGATAATAGTTAATATCTTCAACACCTAATTGAATGGTTTGTAAACTATAAGACTTTATATGAAAAAAAAATAATATAAGTAAAATAATTCTAATCATTATAAGCCTCCCTTATTATTTTACACAAATAAAACAAATTCAATATATATTATAAATAATCATTCATTCTGTGCAATATAGAACTTAAAATTTTATTTGTAATAAATTAAATATATAAAAACTTATTTTTTTGGACTGCGATACATAGCATAATGTTCTGTATTAGATTTAGGCAATAAAGTAACGTTTTTTAATTCGAATCCATGCTTCTCATAAAAAGCAATATTATTGGGATTATGAGTTTCAAGATAACAATATTCATTTCTTTGATCTATAAAATCAAGAATTGGTTTCAACATTTTTGTACCATAACTTTTTCCTTGATATTCTTTATGTACTCCAATAGAAAATAAATACCAATGGTCATGAATTGCAATTTCATTTCTCACTTTTAATGCATGATTTTCATATGTATTCATTCTAAAAATTGTTTTAATAGGAATAGAAAGCCCACCTGACAAAATAAAATCCCAAATAGAAATATTTTTTTTAGTTGGCGGCATCCATACACTAACACCTTCCATACTTTTACTTGTTGATAAAGCATGTCCAAAATACAGTCCAGACTTCACAACTTGCTTATGAATTTGAAAGGCAATTTCAGGGTGATATTCATTTGAATTTAAAATATATCGCAAACAAGGATCGTGTTCAAAAGCAGAGGTAAGTGTATTTGTAGCTATTTCAATGTCAGACTTAGATAACAAATTTAATAATTTAATTTCTTTCATAGAAACCAGTTTAATTCCTTAATTTAAAAAACTCATCTTTGAAAATTATCTCGGTTTTTAATTTGAAATAATTAAATTAATTTCTAATATGGATTGACATTATATAGAACTTCAAAGCTAAATTTATAAGCAAAAAATTACCAGATGAATAAGCTTTACATTGCATTCTTAGCATTTCACACTCTCACCATTTTATTTATGCGATACGATTGGTCACTAACTGCTCTTTCTGTTGATTCTAGCATGGAACATTAAAAAATTAAGCATTTCTATTATTATGACCCAAAAGATTTCGATTGATTATTATATTGCAAAATTCAAAAAAGTTGTTAAATTATATCTTATAGTTAAGACAAATGACTATTTTGTTATAATTGGCCATAATCTTTTACAGTAAATAAAAAAGCTCTAAATGACTCTGGAATAAAATTGCGGGATTCAATAACATTTAATGACTTGTATTTGGACAAAAAAGCTTTAAAAGAATAAGTCTAATTTTAATTTAGTTTAAAGTTTTATAATTTAGATAAATTAATTTATAAGTACAATCAAAAAATTATGAAATTCATATTTTTTTTAAAAAGATAAAATTTTTTTATAATATAATAAAAAAACATTTTTTATAGATAATTTTATTGTGTTTATAACAACCCATAATCTAATAGTGTAATTTTTTTGAGCAAAATGAAAATTCTTTGAATTGATTAGCCCCAAAAAAAAGCACATAATATTTTAAGGCATAAAAGGATAAGTTTAATTAATTTGACTAACCAGCAATAAAGAAATAAATGGAGATGGTAAATAAATATTCGGATTTCTCAATGGGTAGCTTCTATTGCTGCTTTTAAGATTCCAATTCATAAAATTTTTTAACTTCGAAAGGTAATAAACACCATGAAACTTAAACGAAGTATTGGTTTATTTGGCATTATTTGTGCCAGTCTTGGTGGGATGGTTGGCTCAGGCTGGCTATTTGGTTCTTTATATGCTGCTCAAATGGCTGGACCTGCATCCATGATCTCATGGCTCATTGGCGGCGTAAGTATTATGTTTCTTGCTTTAACATTTGCTGAATTAAGTGCCATGTTCCCAATCTCAGGGGGGGTAGCAGCCTTTCCTATCTTTACACATGGTAAATTAGTTGGGTTTATTCTTACTTGGATTACTTGGATTACCTATGTTGTTTCTATCTCGCAAGAGGTTCAATCTACCATCTTATATATGGGGAATAAATTCCCCTCACTGATTCAAAAAGTAGATGGGGTAAATGTTTTTACAACTTATGGTTATCTCATCTGTTTTGTCACAATGCTCATTTTAATTCTATTAAATAGTTTTGGAGCTAAATTTTTAGCTAATGCTAATAATTTTATAAGTATGTGGAAACTTTTAGTCCCTTTTGCTGTTGTATTTTTATTCTTAATCACACGACACAATTTTGGAAATATGGGATTAACAACAGATTCCGCGCATGAGTTCGCTCCTTATGGTGTAAATGGAATCTTTTCTGCCGTAGCACTCGCTGGTGTCGTTTACTCATTTTGTGGATTTCAACACGCAGCTTTATTAGCAGGCGAATCTAAACGCCCACAAAGAGACATTCCTCTTGCTCTTATTTTATCAATCTTAATTTGTATTGCTCTTTATTGCGGTCTTCAATACGCATTTATTACAGCTTTACCTGAAACTGCTTTAGCAAATGGATATCATAATTTATCTTTTGCTGGAGATGCAGGCCCTCTTGCTGGTTTAGCGGCAACACTTGGAATTGTCTGGCTAGTTACTGTTTTATATGTTGATGCTATTATTTCACCACTTGGAACAGGTGTTTTATATGTTGCTTCGAGTGCTCGTATTGTTCAGACAATGAGTCAATCTGGAAATTCCCCAAAGTTTTTTGCAAAAATAGCAAAATCGGGAATACCAATGAGAGCTATCTTTTTAAACCTAGCTGTTTCCATGTTGGCATTTTTACCGTTTAGTGGCTGGAAAGCTATTGTTTCCTTTTTATCCTCAGCGCTCGTTTTCTCTTTTGCAGTTGGCCCAATTTGTTTGATAGCACTTAGAAAACAACAACCAGAAAGAAAAAGACCATTTAGTTTACCATTTTATAAAGTAGTTTCTTTTATCGCTTTCTTTGTTTGTAACCTAATGATCTACTGGTCTGGTTGGGATGTTGTTTGGAAACTTGGTGTTACTGTTATTACAGGTTTTGTTGTTTTTGTTATCTCTAATTACTTAAGCAGAAACACAATTGATCCTGAACATGTTGCTACAAAACTAGATTACAAATGTTCTATTTGGCTTCTACCCTATATGGCTATTTTTTGTATCCTATCCTACTACAGTTCTTTTACAGGTGGACAAAAAGTAATACCAATTGGTTGGGACTTTTTAATTATTGCACTATTTAGTTTATTTATATTTTATTTAGCTTTGAAAATGTGTTTACCAAAAGAAGAGTCTGATAAAAATACAGCTTCTTTACTTGCTAAAAAAGGAACAAATTAATAGCCACAAGAAGATTTTGCTCTGTTAGGATATTTTATTAACAGAGCTTGAATGGTTGCTAATATTCTTTTGTTATCAATCTTTTTATTTGATAAATAATCCTCTGGTAAAAAATGCATCAAAAACGCATCAATTGCATTATTAGATAATGTTGTATCAAACCAAGCTGTTGTATAATTATTTCCGTAGTTATTTAAAATATCCAATAAATCTAATCTTGTAAATGGAATATTTTTCCAACTTTTAATTTTGCTATTTGGCAAATTAAATTCAGGATAAATATGAATTGTTAACTTATTTTCTATATATTTATTCGTAAAATTAGGATTTCTATTATCATAACCAAGTTCATATAATCTCGATTGTATTGTTAAATCTGAAATATTACCTGATATATTTGCTTGAATTAAATTAAGTTGTTTTTCTATTTCTTGCTCTGTAACCCAAGCACCAACCCCCTTTTCAGCTAATTTTTTCCACGGAAAATAAGGGCCTGGATCTAATTTTCTTCCAATAGCAATATCGGAATGACCCACAATGCACAATGGATCTATTTTATACCTTTGCTGAATATCCTTACCTAAATTTACAATCATTTTTATTTGATCATCCGTAAATTGAAACCATATTTTTTCGACTTTTGGACATTGATCACTTTGAGGATTATTTTTACATTTGTATCCAAGACCAACGATTTCAACGCCTACGGAAGTATCATTCAAATCAGTTCTTCTTTTCCATGAACTAATTCCTGCATGATAGGAGCGCTTATCTTCAGCAACTAATTTATAAATCGAATTCCCCGATTCTGGAATTAACCAGTGGGCACTAACCCCACCTTTTTTAAGAACTTCTAATGATTTTTCTTGACTTAATGCTGTATAATGAAAAACTAAAGAACTTATTCTATCATTTAATCCCTTTGATGGGGCATCTATTATTTCATATTTACGATCCACTAAAAAATCAGATGTGGACTCTTGTTTATTATTGCTATTTTTACCACAACTTGCAACAAATATAGACATTACAGAAAATAAAAAAACGCTTTTTTTCATTTGATATTAGATCCTTATAATTATTTTTATTTAAATGATATAATAAACACCAAGAGGTAGCTTCATTAATTCAGCCAAAATAAATTATATATTTAATTTTAAATAATACAAATTAAATAAAAATAAATTTAATAGCTATAATTTTCTACAATTATATTATTGTTTTGCAGATTAATTAAACAAATAACAAGAATATATTAAGGTCAAAATTCGACACCATAAATAGCAATTACACAATTAATTTTATTCAAATTAAAAAAAAAATATACAATTATTAATAATAAATATATCTACGTTAATCAATTTTAATATTTTAATTATTTTTTAATGCAAATCAGACATATTTTAAAATTATATTTCTAATTATTCTGCTTTATTAATTTATAAAAATGCAACCATTTAATTTCTTGGATTATCCTATATAAGTTTTGAAAAAGGTTTCATTCAAATGAATTTGAATTATTATATAAAAAAAATTGAATGATTTTTAGAATAAATAAACAAAAGAAAGCTCAGGACTTATTTGTACATCTCCATACATATATCCAACCATTACACCAAGTAGCATGTCTAACTTTTTAGTCATTGACCAACGGTATCCAGGAATGACGCCTCCGATAGGATCCGTATAATTATTAGAGCTACCTGAGTTATTGTTAACTTGAACAGACTCAAAGCCCCCAAAAACTCCTAGATAAAAGCCGCTTTTATAAAGTGGAGAGAAAAAATAATTCATTCTTACTTGAGTTTGCCATCCAGTTACCTTTGGATCAACACTGCGTGTATCAAAATAAGTTCCATTAATTCCAATCTGAACCCTTGAAGTTAAAAATGATGAAACTCCTAAAGAGTAAATTCCAAAGATAGGACCCAATAAATTTAATGAAAATCCTATATTTGGAGGAGGAGAAGCTTCCTCTTCTACTGCGTATAAATTAAATGAATATGAAATAAATAATAATAAAATGGCTACTAAACATCTCCGTTTCATTTTATTCTCCATATTTTTCAATTTTTGTCATTAAAATAGATGTTTCTTTATTTGGTTTAAATACTCCATCTTTTAATTGAAATATCAAAAGATACATACCATTTAACTTATTTTCATTACAACCAACAATCTCAAGATTGGATTGAAAGATAGTGTCTTTCATTTTTATGGGTATTTCAATAGCTCCTTGTAATGCTGTTTCACATTTTAAACCCCTAGGCATATGTATTGAAAAAAGATTTTGCTGCGTCATATTATTTTTTTGAAATTGAAAAGAAAATAGCTCTTGTTTTATTTCGTCATTCTTTAAAATAGTTCTTCTTGCTACAAAAATAAAACGCCCATTTTCTTCAAAAAATTCTAAAGGTTCTTTATCAAATTGAATGTTATTATAAACCGAAACTCTTTGCCAGCCCCCAAATCCCTTACGAATTAAAATTGCGGAACCACTTTGATCTGAACGATAGCAACCATTCATAAATATGATCGCCTCTTCTTCCTCTTTTTTTAAAATAAATCCTCTGGTTTCGGAAATATATTTAAATTGATTCTCTTTCATTTCGTTAATTAAATATTTTGGACAAAATTCACAGCCTGTAAATAAATCAGCAAATTTTTCAGTAACTTCTTTTCCACAAATGGGAGCGTAAATTTCTGCATTCGTAAAATGATGCAAATTAGGAATGATTATTTTTTCTTTTAAAGGTGGTTCTTCTTCTTTTTTTACTGGTTTTTTAACAACTTCAGCTACATGAATATATTTTTTTAAAAATGGGTAATATACTACTATTTTTTCTTTTCCTAAATCTATTAAGTTTTTAAAATCTTTTGGAAAAAAGTAATACAGAGCCCCTGCTGCAATTAAACTTGGCAATATTAAAATGAATAAAAATAAAATTAATTTTTTCATATACACAAGATTTTTCTAAAATTAAAAAAACTGAAGTTGTTGTGTAGCTTGTTTTACAACTTTTGCAACATCTTGACTATTTATTCCTAATTTATCTAATTCTACTGTATTTACCCTTGTATCTCTTGTATAATTTGTAAAAGCATTTCCAAAACGATGCGCGATTGTATCCGACAAGCTGATTAAGTTTATCGCTTTATTTTGTTCACTTGTTAATTTTTTGGGTCTAAAATTTTCCTCTGTATGATGATATTTAATGATTAAAATGACTGAAGCTGGTAATTGCCATTTTTCAAGTAAAACTTCACCTAATATTTCATGGGATTCTAATTTTAAATTTTTTTCCGCTGTATTAAAATCAATTTTATCTCTTAAACACCTCTCCGTTATTTGTTTCATTAAGGCTTTATCTGAAATTGCTCTTACCAATAATCCTACATCGTGCAATAAACCCGCAACAAGGAGATCTGATAATTGTGCAGCATTTACTAACTTTCCAAGCTCAAAAGCAATTTGTGAAACCCAAGAGCAGTGTTTTGTAAATGATTTTACATTAAAAAAGTCTATAGCATCAAATTCAAATAATTTTTCAATAGAATATTTAATTAAAATTTGCATAAGCGAGCTTAGCCCAATTCTTGTTACACCAACTTTTAAATCACTTGTGGGTTGTCCCATTGAATATAAAGTGGAATTGGCTAATTTTAAAATGCTTGAAGTGATTCCTGCATCTTTTTGAGCCAAAGAAGCCAATTTAGAGATATCAGCTTCGCTGCTGTACATTTGAGAAAGACATTCTCTAACGGCATCGGGGATAGACGGAAGTTTAATATCTTTTTGCGAATTTGTTTCATTACTCATATTTAAGAAGATCTCCATTATTGAAGAAACTTAACCCAATTTTGCTCTAAATCCATTGCAGATGCACAATAAGCACTCATCTGAAAAGGAGCTCCCCATTCAAACAAAGAAGATAATGGCAATGGCTCCATACCATGCGCAAGACACATATCTTTAAAGTCAACAGGTTTATCATCACGATAAATCAAATTATGAAGCTCACACTTTAGTAATAGAATAGGGTAAAATAGATTTGATTCCAACCAGTAGTATCTCCCTCTTTTGGCTGTTCCATTTGCTAACAAAAAAACCCTTTCCGCATTTAAAGCACTTTTTTCAGATAAAAATAAACTATCCGTTATTTTTTGAGAAAAAACTTGCTCACCTTTATTCTCCTTTTCTACTTCATTTGTCTCATATATAGCATCTACAATATGTTGTAGTTCATGAATAACTAAAGCAGCTTCAAATAAATCAAAATCATTTTTCTTAGATAAAAAAATATGATTTTTATGGCCAATTCCAACTACAGAAAAAAATCTATCAATTTTATCAATAATATGAATTTCATAATCGGGTTTTAGGTTTTTCCCAAAAAAATAATCTTCTATTTCTTGTAAAGAAAACTTTTTATTAGAAAGACTACCTAATGGTGATAAAATTGGTTTCCAATTCGTTAATATTAAATTAAATATTTCATCAATTAAATTTTTTGAAACTCCATAAATATTTTCCAAAAAATATTTTAAAAATTGAATTATTGAATTTTGATCATTTTTTAATGAAAATCCCCAAATATCAGCTAATACTTTTAATGTATCAAAATGCCATAATGGTTTCATATATATAGATTTATAATTTTTATTTTTATTAAAATTAACTTTTTCTAAAGAATTTTTTAATAGAAATAAATCTGTTTTATCCCTTTGTGAGATATGATTTTTTTGCCAATTTTTACAAATCCAACTATAATACCGCTCCGTAATCAATTGAAAATTATTTTCATTGGGATTGATTATTTTCATATATTGGTTTATTACTGTCTGAGAAGCAATCATTTTTTGTAAAAAACAATGTTCATAATGGTCAATACAACCAAGCTCAGCTTTTGAGGTAAGTTTTGAAATCTCATTTAAATTAAAAAACAAATTCACAAAAATTCTCCTAATAACATTTTGAGGCCGAACTTTGAACCAAAACAAAACATCACTTTGGCAAAAATTATCTTTTTCAGATGTAACCCCTTTAATGAAAAAACTGGGGAAAAGAGCTACTCAAAAAAGCGATCTAAATTCAATTGATTATGTAAACAAAACTCTAGATAATAAAGATAACTATCCTGAGTTTAAAGTAGCAATTCCATTATTAAGACAATCTCCTTTTCGCTCTCTTTTAACATTTGAAAAAAAACAATTTATTTTTATGTTTTTTATTCACGTAAGCGATGTGATAGCATCCTTAATTTCTGCTTTAACGGCAATTCAACTTTTAAGAAGTTTTGAAAGTTCATCTGAAAATTTCCGATTAATAAGTTTATTCTATCAGAACCCTTCGCTAAATGAAACTTTCCATTTTGCAATCATACTTGCCTTAATTATTTTTTTGCTTAATGTTTTAGCAGCAAGCCTTCATGCGCAAAAAATTGAAAAAGAGATGCTTCTTTCTTGGAGAATTCCTTTCAAACTAATGCAATATATTTATACACATTTACTATTTATAAGTAAAAAGGATAGAGCCACTTTTCAAACAGGCGATATCACCAATATGGCACAAAACGACGCACGTTTTTTAGGAAATTACCTAGCACATGGAATGGTAGATATTCCTGTTTTAATGGCTTCATGCGTTTTTGTGATGATTGTCATGATCGCAACCATTGGAAATATTGCGTGGCTTGGTTTTGCAATTGTGTTAATGCAAATTCCCATAAACTTATTTTTTACTTGGATTGGAAATAAACTACATCATGAAATGATGCGAAGAGGCGATAGAAGGTTACAGCTTGTAACAGAATGGGTACAAGGAATGCGTCTTGTACGCTATTTTGGTTGGGGCAATCATTTTAGAAATGAAATCAATCAGGCAACCTTATCCGAATATAAACAAGATTTAAAAATTACGGCAAAATATTGCTCAGCCTTTGCGATTACACACAATTGGTGGATGGTTGTCAGTAGCGCAATTTTTGCAGGAATTGTTTATTTTAATGGAAACAAACAAGCATCCACTATTTTTGCAGCCATTTGGCTTGCAGGTATTTTAGGGCAACAAATTACTCCGTTACCTTGGTTTGTAAATGCCTGGTCACAAGCAGTAGTCGCTTCAAAAAGGCTTCAAAAATTTTATTTATCTAGAACTCAAACCGAGGAATTTTTACCAAAAAATATAATAAATTATGATGAAGAAACAAATATTTTAATAGATAAAATAATAAATAAAAAGGAAAAATATAAAATTTCAATTTCTTTTCAAATTGAAAATATTTCACTTCGTTTTTCTGAAAATGAGCCTTATGTCCTTCAAAATATTTCATTTGAAATCCCAGAAAATAAAATAATTGCCATTGTTGGACCAGTAGCTTCAGGAAAATCATTATTAATTCAAATCATTATGGGAGATATTATTCCCACATCTGGTAATGTATATTTTAATTTAAAAATAAATATAAATAATGAAATTAAATCAATAACAGGAAATGTTCATACTGAGACTGGAATTCAATTATTACGAGCTATACAAAGTTATGTACCTCAAGAAGCTTTTATCATGAGTAGCACAATTCGTGAAAATATTCCTCTAAAATACAAACAAGATAATCATTCTTATGTAAATGATAGCGAAATTATTAATTCATTATATGTGGCAAGTTTTAAAACAGATCTAAAGCAACTAGATAATGGTCTAGATACCGAAATAGGAGAACGGGGCGTTAACTTATCTGGCGGTCAAAAACAAAGAGTGAGTTTATCAAGAAGTGCATTTGCGAATTCATCTTTTATTATTTTAGATGATCCTTTAAGTGCAGTAGATGTTAAAACAGAAAAAGAACTCGTCCAAAATATATTTTTAGGTGAGTGGGGTTATCAAAAAACGATAATTTGGGCTACTCATAGATTAGAATTTTTAAATCATTCTCATTCTATTATTTTCATTGATTCCGGAAAATTACTAGAACAAGGAAAATATAGCGATCTTATTAAAAATCAAAATTCAAGATTAAATCAATTTTTATTAGGTTTAAATAATTATGGAAAACACTAATACTTTTATTTCTAAAGAAAAAAGACAAGAAGGATCAATAGGATTTGAACTATTTGCAAGGTATTTAAATTCCATGCAAGGTATCAAAATTTTTGCTCCTATTATTTTTACATTAGTTTTTATTGCAAGCTTTGCAGAAAGCGCTTTTCGTTATATAGTTTCTTTATGGGTTGATAATTGTACGACCATTTCTTGCCAAAGCTCATATAGCATTATTAATCAAACAAAAACTTGGTTACAAAATGCTAATCCTAATGAAATAACAATTTTCTTTTTTGGATTCTGTTTAGTTACTATTATTATTAGAGCTTTAGATTGGTTGATACTTATAGGTTTTTTATCCAATGGCGCAAGAGTTTTGCATGACCAAATGGTAGAAAGTTTTTCAAATGTTCGTGTTACTTTTATGGATGAAAATCCATCTGGTAGATTAATTAGAAGATTTAGCGGAGATTATATTCAAGCCAAAGATGAAATTCCAAATATTTTTGCTGATATGTTTAGTACATTTATAGAACTTATAATCATTACAATCATAGTTTTAATTCAAGCTCCTTTTGCTATTTTTTCAATTATTCCTTGTGGATTTTTTTACTATAAAATTCAAAAAATATTTAAAGCATCATCTAGAGAAATTCAAAGATATACAAAAATATTAGAAACACCTATTTGGAGTTTATTTTCTGAATCTGTAGTAGGTTATCAGACCATTAGAGCATATGGAAAAACAAACGAGTTTATTCAACAATTAGTTTTAATTTCTCAAGATTTTGCCAAAGCAACACTTTTACAAAGCAGAATTTTACGTTGGCTTAACTTAAGATTAAAAGTTACTTCCGAATTTTTTACTTTAACAATTACAATTATAGCAATTTATTTTGTTACGATCGGAAAAATTGGGGTAGGTCAAGCCGGATTTTTAATGAGTTTAACAATTGGGCTAGATTCAATAATGCAATGGCTAACAAGAAGTTTATCTATGATAGAATCAAAAATGGTTAGTATTGAAAGAATTATTGAATATAAAAATTTACCTTCAGAGCATAAAATAAATGAAATATCTTTAAAAAATACAACTAAAAACTGGCCTAACCAAGGTGAAGTCATAATTAAAAATTTAGTTTCATCTTACCGTGAAGATTTACCTATAATTATAAATAATTTAAATATTACTTTTCAAGCAGGAAAAAAAATAGGAATTATTGGAAGAACGGGTGCTGGTAAAAGTACTTTATTTCAAGCATTTTATCGAATGATCTATTTTCACTCGGGTGAAATTATTGTAGACGGTATTGATATTACCAAAATTCCATTAGAAGACGCACGCTCAATTTTTGCCATTGTTCCACAAGAGCCACATCTTTTTTCTGGTACCTTAAAATATAATTTAGATAGGACTCATAAATTCACAGACGATCAAATTTGGAAGGCATTAAAAGAAGTTCAGTTATCCCAATACATTGAATCTTTACCTGGAAAATTAAATT
Source organism: Silvanigrella paludirubra (assembly GCF_009208775.1). NCBI lineage: Bacteria > Pseudomonadati > Bdellovibrionota > Oligoflexia > Silvanigrellales > Silvanigrellaceae > Silvanigrella > Silvanigrella paludirubra. Next base: position 973,616 of record NZ_WFLM01000001.1, read on the forward strand.
ATGAAATAGCAGAAAAGGGAGGAAATTTTTCTGTAGGACAAAGACAACTTTTATGCATGGCTAGAGCTATATTAAGTAATGCTAAAATAATTCTTATGGACGAAGCAACAGCCAGTGTTGACTTAGAAACAGAAAATTTAATTCAAGAGGCTATCAAAAAAGTCTTCACAAACAAAACAACCATTGTTATAGCTCATAGATTGGACACCTTAAAATCCGCTGACTACGTTGCCTTACTTGGCAATGGCAAACTCCTAGATTATGGTGTCCCAGACAATGTGCTCTCAAAATTAGGTGAGGGTCTTCATTCACATTTAACTTAAAAATATCATAGGAATAAGCAAAAATGGATAAGTCCGTAAAGATCCTGATAACAGGAAAGCTCCATGAAGTCGCTCTTAATTTACTCAATAACCAGCCACTGGAGTTGTCTGTTACTGAATCCCTTAATATTGTTTATCTCCCAGATGCGCCAAGAGATGTTATTTTAAAAGAAATTGAAGACACAAATGTGTTAATCAGCCGCTCTGAAACAGATGTTGATGCCACATTATTAAGAGCAGGAAAAAATTTACGAATTGTTGCACGGGCAGCGGTTGGATATGGAAATATAGACTGCGATCTTGCTACAGAATTAGGAATTCTAGTTGTAAATACCCCAGGGAAAAATACAAACTCAGCAGCAGAACTAACAATAGGTCTATTATTATCTTTACTCAGAAAAATACCTGCAGCTCATTCCAGTACAAGTGAAGGTGGATGGAATCGTCACCATTTTACTGGTACAGAGCTTGGTGGAAAAACAATTGGCATTGTTGGCTTGGGTAATGTAGGGCATCGAGTTGCAAAGTTTGCCAAAGGTTTTGATATGAATGTCATTGCTTATGACCCTTATATTTCAGATGAAGTTTTTCGCAGAAATTCTACGGAGCGTAAAAATACTTTAGAAGAATTACTTGCAGAATCAGATGTTTTATCCATTCATGTTCCTTTAAATAAAGAAACAAAAGGAATGATTACAGAAGTTGAATTAAAAAAAATGCGTAAAGGCTCTTACGTATTGAATGCAGCGCGCGGTGGTATTATTACTGAAAAAGGTCTACTAAAAACACTAAATGAGGGTTATATCGCTGGTGCTGGTATTGATACTTTTGATAATGAACCCAAACCGTTAAAAGAACTTATTTCTCATCCAAATGTAATCGTGACTCCTCATATAGGGGCAAGTACTCTTGAAGCCCAATACCGCATTGGTGAAACCATTGCAATTCAAGTATTAAAGGCTTTACGTGGTGAAATAGTCGATTATCCTGTTAACTTACCACATGTTTCTTTACTTGGCTCAGGTGATCTTCGCAAAATTTCTGTATTAACTGAAAAAACGGCTCATGTTGCTGCGCAAATTTTTGATTTTCACCCTTCTTTAATTAAATTAAATGTGAAAGCGGGTCTTAGTAAAGAAGATCTCCAAATTCTTAAACTGTCATGTATAAAAGGCTTTCTGTCCCATGCATCAGATGAATTTGTTTCTTATGTTAATGCCGAACGTTTATTAAGCCGTCGCGGAATTCAAATTGAAGTTAACTTAAATAACTCCACTTCATCTAAAAATGAAATTCTTTTGGAAGTATTTGGTAGCAATGCAAATGAAAAAATATCTGTTGGCGCTGTCTTATACGATGGTCAGCTAGAAAGACTATGTTCTATTAATGACTTTCTATTTGAAATCGAACCAAATGGTGATTTAATCATTATGCAAAATCATGATAGACCTGGTGTTATTGGAGATGTAGGTTCTTATCTTGCAAAACATAATGTCAATATTGCTCAATTTGAGTTATCTAGAAACCGTAGAGGCGGTATGGCTATGAGTTTAATCCGCATTGACGGAGAACTTGAAAGCGAAGTCATCTCTGGTCTCCGTAAACTTCCAAATTTAATATCAGCAAGATTAGTAAGTGGCCTTTAATTGCTTATCTAAGGCGTTGAAAATTAAATAACGCTATGATAAGAAAAGAAGTTGCCATATTTTGTCCCAAAAGGAGATTCCCTTTGAATCCAAGTTATGAAATCATTGAACAATTATACAGACTCGATATTGACTCAGGACTTGTTACGCAAGATCAAAGAGCAGCTCAAAAAGAACTCTCTGAACTTGCTAAAAAATCCCGCATTAGCGAAGAAATCATTGCAAAAACACGAACTGACATGTCTTTCAATGAAGCGGAACTCCGTCGTTTATATAAAAAATTAGACGATCTTGAAGAACGTAAAGCAGAGCGTTCTGCTCGCCTTTTTGCGGCCAAAAACGATGATGACCACAGAAGTTTAAAACGTGAGTTAGATCATGTTGAGCGCGAAATTCGTGATACGCAAAGGAAAGCAGACGATACAGAAAGCCGTATTGAGCATTCCAAATCTTTATTTCAAAAAGCAGAAGCAGAACTATCCGCATCGACAAGTGCTTCTGAAGGCGAAAGAAAAAAAGCTCAAGAAGCTGAAAATAATTCAGCTGGGCGTTTAAACGAAATTAATAAAGTCCGTGACTCCTATTTATCTCGTCTTGATGACCGTATTGCGCAACATTATATCCGTGTTGCTAAAATCACGCGAAGCCCTAATGGTCCAATTTGTCGCGTTGTTGAAAGAGCATGCGGTAATTGCCGCATTGGTTTATCCCCACAAATTTTAAATAATATTGTGCGCGGTAAATCAGTTGAATTTTGCCCTAATTGCTCACATGTTCTATTGCCAAACGCAACAAATTAATTTGTTATTTAAAAAGTAACATAAATAGAACTCACTTAGATTAAAAAATTTAAAATGATATAATTTATCGTTTTAAATTTTTTTTTCATTTATAAGCTCAAATATATTAATGATAAATCAAATAATATTCATAGAAAATATTAAAACTATTTTATTCATAAACTAATTTTTTTTATATCATATTTTTGATTTTAGATGTTATTTTTCATATTGGATGAGATTTAGGCCGAAATCAAATCAATAATTATTCCAAAGAGGATATCCATTAAATATAGAACAAACTCTATGGAAATTTATAAGCTAATAACTTCAAATTCAATCGTTTAAAAATTTGTAATAACAATACTTTAAATTAATTAGCAAGCCACCATTTTTGTTGTGGTTGATTGACGCAATCCCAAATTTGAACAGGCGTACCGTTATTTGAATTCGCTGAACGAACATCAAGACATCTTCCCGCAAGGCCAAGAAAAGAGTTGTCAATAAAACCCCAATTTTGTGCTGGAGTTCCATTACAATCCCATATTTGTACCGGTGTTCCATTAGATGTAATTGCATATTGAACATCGAGACATTTTCCACCAATACCAATCACACGGCCTCTATCAAAGTACCAATTTTGCGCATCAGAACCGTTACAATCCCAAAGTTGAACAGGTGTTCCGTTAGCTGTATTAGAAAATCTTACATCCAGACATTTTCCATCTAGCCCATGAATCGAAAAAGCATTTGCTACTAGAGATATAGGAAGTAATGCGCAAGAAAGTGCAATTTTTCTTAATAATCTACTTTTGTTAAACATGTGAGATCTCCTCTTTAAAATTTAATGAACGTGAGCTTGGGGACACTAGATTTATATTTGTTTCCAATCAATGAAAGAAAAACGTCATATATTTGACTTATTGATTTTTAATTAGATTTTATGCATTTAATTTTGATTATATATGTAATTGGAATCAGTGACAGATATTGAACTAAATTTTATATTATCAATCTTTACAGGTATATTTGAGATTAATGAATTTTCATTTCCTGTATTATTACCCCAACAATAAGCTGAATTATCAAG